>NZ_JBTXLT010000001.1:0-637517 GCF_054871725.1 Enterococcus sp. LJL99 | reverse complement strand
ACACCCAGTGTGGTGGCGATAGCGAGAAGGATACACCTGTTCCCATGCCGAACACAGAAGTTAAGCTTCTTAGCGCCGATTGTAGTGAAGGGTTTCCCTTTGTGAGAGTAGGACGTCGCCACGCTAAGTGTTATTCCGGCATAGCTCAGTTGGTAGTAGCGCATGACTGTTAATCATGATGTCGTAGGTTCGAGTCCTACTGCCGGAGTTTTAAAGCGAAAATTAATTTTTTCGCTTTTTTTTTGTTTATAAGAGCATAACCAAGTAAATGATTCTATGTCAACTAGTATTGATGAAGAACAAAATCCAAAGCTTTTAGTAGTACTGGCTATATTTTTATATTTGAAAAAATATTTTCCAGAATAATTTTTGATTAAAGGGGTTCTTTTTTGCTATATTTTTCATTTTAGGGTATTTTTGAATGGTAAATGGTTAAGCAAAATAAAAATCATTAAAGAAGTCAATCTAACAATTTTGTCATATTGTGTCTGTTTTTTCTGAAATGTAGTGAGTAATTCCTTTTTTTTGTTATAATAAATAATGAGACTTTAGTTTGAATCAAGATTGTTCAAATTATGATATAATGAGTTTGGTTTTAATGAGGAGATGTAATATTGAAAGTACTGCTTTATTTTGAAGGCGAAAAAATTTTAGCAAAGTCAGGTATAGGTCGAGCATTAGATCATCAGAAACGAGCACTTTCTGATGTGGGAATCGAGTATACGTTAGATGCTAACTGTTTAGATTATGATATTTTGCATATTAATACTTATGGTATTAATAGCCACAATATGGTTAATAAAGCAAAAAAACATGGTAAGAAAATTATTTATCATGCACATTCAACAGAAGAGGATTTTAGAAATTCATTTGTGGGCTCTAACCAATTATCCCCTTTAGTTAAAAAATATTTAATTAGTTTGTATACAAAAGCAGATTATTTAATAACACCTACGCCATACTCGAAAAAATTATTAGAAAATTACGGTATAAAAGTTCCAATATCAGCAATCTCTAATGGAATTGATTTAGATAGATTCCAATCTTCTTCGGTAAAAGAAGAAAAATTTAGAGAATATTTTTCAATTGAATCTAATCAAAAAGTTATCATCTCAGTCGGATTATATTTTGAGCGAAAAGGTCTTATTGATTTTGTTGAGTTAGCTAAGAACTTTCCCGATTATCGTTTTATTTGGTTTGGGCATACTCCTATGTATTCTATCCCAAAAAATATTCGCACAATCGTTAAGGAAGATCATCCTAGTAATGTTGAATTTCCAGGCTATATAAAAGGAGACATCATTGAGGGAGCTTATTCTGCAGCTGATTTATTCTTTTTTCCATCTTATGAAGAGACAGAAGGCATTGTTATATTAGAAGCTTTAGCGAGTCGACAACAAGTATTAGTCAGAGATATTCCTGTCTATGAAGGCTGGTTAGAAGATGAAGTTAATTGTTATATGGGTAAAAATAATGACGAATTTCAACTATTAATCGAACAGCTTGTTGATCACCAATTACCAAGTACGACGAATGCTGGATATCAAGTGGCAGAATCAAAAAGCATCACAAGAATTGGACATGAATTAAAAGAAGTTTATGAAAAAGTTTTAAGCTCAAATTTAGTAGAAGAAAGTTCATAGAAGTAAAAAAAGTAAAATGGAGGAAAACATAGTGAAGGTCGGTTTTTTTACAGATACATACTTTCCGCAGGTCAGCGGAGTGGCAACATCAATTCAAACCCTCAAAGATCAGTTGGAACAAAGAGGTCATCAAGTTTATATTTTTACAACAACAGATCCAAATGCGAAAGAATTTGAAGAAGATGTTATTCGCATGCCTAGTGTTCCATTTGTATCTTTTAAAGATCGTCGGATTGTGGTACGTGGAATGTGGTATGCTTACCTAATAGCTAAAGAGCTAGAGTTAGATTTGATTCATACGCATACTGAATTTGGTGCAGGTATGTTAGGAAAAATGGTTGCAAAAAAAATGAAAATTCCTGTTATTCACACATACCATACAATGTACGAGGATTATTTGCATTATATAGCTAAAGGAAAAGTCCTTCGTCCAACCCACGTAAAATATTTTTCACGTATCTTTACAAATCATACTACGGGTGTTGTTTGTCCAAGTGAACGTGTTATTGATAAATTAAAAGAATATGGCGTAAAAACCCATATGAGAATTATTCCAACGGGGATTGAAATTGAAAAATTTAAAAGACCCGATATCACTGTAGCAATGAGAAATGAACTGAGAAATGAGCTAGGATTAACAGAAGATCATATAATGATCTTATCGTTAAGCCGAATTTCTTATGAGAAAAATATTCAAGCTATTATGAATGGACTCCCTCAAGTTTTCGAACATTTCCCGAATGCTCGTTTTGTGGTAGTAGGAAATGGTCCTTATGTAGGGGCACTCAAAGAATTAGCTCAAGATTTGAATATTGCTGATTTTGTTTATTTTGTTGGAGAAGTTGCAAATGATAAAGTTGCAATTTACTACAAAGCGGCTGATTATTTTGTTAGTGCTTCAAAATCGGAAACACAAGGGTTGACTTATACTGAGGCGATGGCTTCTGGCGTTCAATGTGTGGTAGAAGGAAATGCGTATTTAAATAATTTATTTGATGATGATTCATTAGGAAAAACCTTTGAAACAGATGAAGAGTTTGCAGAGACTTTTATTGAATATGTGGAATCTAAGATTGAAATGGATCAAGCGGTATTGGAAAATAAGTTACATGAAATTTCTGCTGAATATTTTGGTGAAAAGATATTGAATTATTATGAAGATATGATTGATTATTATCAAAGTATGGTTTTTGAAAAAGAAGCTTCTGATTCTATCGAAAAGATTAAAGTAAAATTTACTTCTTTAAGAAAATAAATATAAAATGAATGTAAAACCTCTGTTCTTAGTTTATACTGAGTGATAGAGGTTTTTTTATCGATAGGGGGAAATTTAGATGAAGAAAATAGGTTTTATTGGAACTGGCGTAATGGGCGCTTCAATCATTCAAAATATGCTAAAAAGTGGTTTAAGCGTTAATGTTTTCAACCGTACAAAAAGCAAAACTGATCAGTTAGTTCAAGCAGGAGCAGTCTGGAAGGACTCACCTAAAGAGATTGTAGAGGATAGTGAGATTATCTTCACCATGGTTGGTTTCCCTACGGATGTAGAAACAATCTATTTTGGCGAAACTGGTATTTTTGAAGCTGATTTTACAGGGAAAATAGCAGTTGATTTGACAACGAGCACGCCAACATTAGCTGAAAAAATTGCATTAAGAGCACAAGAACTAGGTGGAGAGGCTTTGGATGCGCCTGTTTCTGGAGGCGATTTAGGAGCTAAAAATGCGACATTGACAATTATGGTAGGTGGGTCAGAAAAAGCGTATCAAGAAGTGTTATCAATTTTTGATGTGATTGGAAAAACGTTTGAATTACATGGTGGTGCAGGCAAGGGACAACATACCAAAATGGCTAATCAAATTATGGTAGCCGGTACAATGACAGGGATGACAGAAATGTTGGTTTATGCAAATCAAGCTGGCTTGAATTTAGAAAAAGTCGTTGAAACGGTTTCTGGTGGAAGTGCAGCAAATTGGTCATTAAGTAATTATAGTCCAAGGATTTTAAAAGAAGATTATACTCCTGGCTTTTTTGTTAAACATTTTATTAAGGATTTAAAGATTGCTTTGGACGAAGCGAAGAAGATGAACCTATCTTTACCTGCAACCAAATTAGCAGAAGAACTGTATGTAAAGCTTGCAAATAAAGGCTTTTCTGATGACGGGACCCAAGCGTTGATCAAATTATGGTGGGCTGATGGAATCGTCCCAAATATGGAAGATTAAAGAATAGAAAAAAAATAAAAAAATTTGGATAAAAATCATGCACGATTGCCAATGTTTTGATACAATGGTACAGAACTAGTTTGCAAAAGGAGGCCCATTCATGAAACATTCACAACTTGTGGCGATTATTAAGAGACTCGAAGCAATGACGGAAGCAACTGATAACGAAATTCAAGTTCGTCGTTTTGAGCGCGAAGGTGTCGAGAAATGTATCGTAAACTATGATAAATCAACAGAAACTTTTGATTTAACTGAAACTGACTCACAACAAAGTTATCAATTTGATAATATTGATATTGTGGCAATGGAAATTTATGATTTAATTCAATAATTAAATGAATAAATTGGTTAATGAAAACGATAAAAACCTGTTAGGAACAAGTTACTAATGTTCACAGGTTTTTATCGTTTATTTGTTTATTAAGCTGATTCGACAGTCAGTTCCTCAAAGATAGCTTTAACGGTTGTGATTCCATTTAATCGATAAGCATTTGTACTAGCAAAAACTAAGGATTGACTTGGATCACCATTGACGGCATTCAGTAAAGCAGTTGAGATGCAATAAGGAATTGTTTTCCGATCACAATGTTTGTACGAAAGACAGCTACGACATTTTTCAACTGGAATTTGTTCTTTTTGAATTCTTTCAGTAAAAGCATTTTTTATAGCTCTGCCAGGCATACCAACTGGACTTTTGATTACAATGATATCTTCTTTTGTTGCATGAACGTAAGCATCTTTATATTTTTTAGGGGCATCACATTCTTCTGTTGTGACAAATCTGGTAGCCATCTGAACACCAGAACAACCTAAATTCATATAATGATCAATATCAGACCGATCAAATACGCCTCCTGCGAAAATAACTGGAATTTTTTGTTGAAATTCTTTTTCATAAAGTTGAACAGTAGCCAAAATTTTAAGGACTTCTTGATCCATAGTTTCAATATTTTTATCAAGCTGATCGGCTTTAAAACCTAAATGACCACCAGCCTTCGGCCCTTCGATTACAATAAAATCAGCCGTTCGCTGATAACGTTTTTTCCATAAATTCAGTAAAACCTTTGTCGCTTTATCCGAAGAGACAATCGGAGCAATTTTGGTTTTACTTCCCGCAACTAATTCCGGTAAATCAACAGGAAGTCCAGCACCAGAAATAATTACGTCAGCACCAACTTCAACACATTTTTTCACATAACGGTCATAATGAAACGTAGCAGCCATGATATTAAAACCAATCAGTCCGCCTTCAGCAATTTTTTTTGCTTGATCAAATTGTTTTTCTATTGCCTCCATATTTGCTCTCATGGAAGATTTCTCAAATAATTCTTCTCGATAGCCAATTTGAGCTGTCGATAAAATACCAATACCGCCTTCTCGAGCTACAGCACCTGCTAAATTGGCTAAACTTATACCGATTCCCATACCGCCTTGAATAATCGGAACTTTTGCTTCAAGGTTGCCTATTACTAATGGTTTTAAAGACATGATCTGCTCCTTTTATTTTTAAAATTAAGTAAAAAATAGAAATATTTTGATAATCAAACTAATTCTAAATATAGTTGAGCGTTTGAAGTCTGTCAAATGTTTTTAGGTAATATCAACGATTTTTTATAAAAAGTTCATTTTGTCATTAAGAAAATATAAAAAACAAATTTTTTACTTGCATTCTATTTTCATATGCGATATAGTTTGAACATCAAATGTTTTGATAATCAAACTATATGGACGGTGCTCAAATGGAACCTAATCTAGAAACAATTAATGATTACTTAGTCAATGTCTTTAACGATATCTTGACTATCGAAGAATCAGAATTAAAAAAATCACGCTTTAAAGATTTATCCATCACTGAGATGCACACGATAGAAGCTATTGGTATGTATAAAAGAAAAACGTCTACAGAAGTTGCTCGTGAATTATCAATTACAGTTGGTACGTTAACAGTAGCTATCAATAATCTAGTAAAGAAAGAATATGTTGAACGCATTAGAAGTGAAGATGACCGTCGAGTGGTCAAACTTGGTTTAACGAAAAAAGGAAAACTACTTTATCGAATCCATCAGCATTTCCATCGAGAAATGGTTAAAAATATCTTAGCAGGTATGGAAAAAGATGAAGAAAAAGCCTTATTAAAAGCATTGAAAAATCTACATGATTTTTTACAGGAATATAAGTAAAAGTGAGGACCAAGATGGATCAGTATACAAAAATAAGTTGTACGGCGCGCTATGTACCAAATAATGTAGTGACAAACGATCAACTTTCAAAAATAATGGATACTTCAGATGAATGGATATCTAGTCGGACAGGAATTCGTTCTCGACACATTTCAATTGATGAAAATACATCTGATTTATGTACTAAAGTCGCTGAGAAGTTACTTGAAAAATCTGGTAAAAAGCCGAATGAAATAGATTTTATTATTGTAGCTACAATGACCCCAGATTTTGGAACTCCTTCTGTAGCTTGCCAAATACAAGGACGGATTGGAGCGCATCAAGCTTTTGCTTTCGATATTAGTGCGGCTTGTTCTGGGTTTGTTTATGGCCTAAGCGTTGCCGATAAATTGATTCAAACAGGTAAAAAAATCGGTTTGGTGATTGGCGGCGAGACGTTATCTAAAGTTATTGACTGGCAAGATCGTACGACAGCTGTGTTGTTTGGCGATGGTGCGGCGGGTGTTTTAGTCGAAGCTGATAAATCGCAGCACTTCTTGAATGAACAGCTTTGTTCAGATGGCACGCGCAGTGAATCATTGACTTCTGGTTATGCAGAAAATGCCAATCCTTATTATAAGGATAAGGAAATACAACAAGCTTCAAAATATTTAAAAATGAATGGTCGCCATATTTATGATTTTTCATTAAAGGATGTCACTAAAAATATTCAAGATATTTTGACAGACAAAAAAGAAACGATTGATTATCTTTTGTTGCATCAAGCGAATAAAAGAATCATTGATAAAATTTCCAAAAAGTTAGCTATTCCTAGAGAAAAATTCTTAACGAATATGGAAACGAACGGCAATACTTCTGCTGCGAGTATTCCACTTTTACTCGATGAATCAATCGAAAGCGGCATTTTAAAATTAGGAACCAACCAAAAAATTGTGTTAACAGGTTATGGTGGTGGTTTAACTTGGGGATCACTCTTAGTTACACTTTAAAACCTGTTGCTATATAAATTAAATTAAAAAATTATTGGAGGAATCATACACATGGTATTCGAAAAAATTCAAGCAATTATTGTAGAAGAGTTAGGTAAAGATCCTGAGGAAGTTACATTAACAACAAATATTCAAGAAGAATTAGATGCAGATAGTTTAGATTTATTCCAAATCATTAATGAAATAGAAGATGCTTTCGACGTGAAAATCGAAACAGAAGATGGTTTTACAACGGTTCAAGATCTAGTAACTTATGTTGAAGGTCAACAAGCAAAATAATAAAAAAAGTAAATGAAGGAAGTGGGAAGATATGAATCCCACTCCTTTGTTTTACGTTAATAAATAGAAATATCGAACTAGAAAACTTGCCATTATTTTATTTACCAAATTCGTATAAATAGCGTATTTATAAAAATTTTAATCATAGAAACAATCGGTAGTTGAAAAATCATTGTAACGAAAACAAATAAATTCCTTAGTAATTAGATAGTCTTCGTTCAATTAAATATATATAGAAAATAACTCAAAAATTTGTGAGTAAGCTTTGCCTGAAAGAATTTTAATTAAGAAAAAAATGATAGATGAATAGATAATAAGTAGTGATTTGTTTAGAAAAAGGAGATACGTACATGAAAACAGCTTTTGTCTTTAGCGGTCAAGGCGCTCAATATGTTGATATGGGAAAAGAACTTTATGAACAAGAAGCAATTGTTCGAGAAACATTTAAGGAAGCTAGTGACGTTTTAGGATATGATATGGCTGATTTATGTTTTACCGAAAACGATCGTCTAAATGAAACAAGTTATACACAACCAGCGATTTTAACGGTAAGTATTGCTTTTTATCGTTTGTTAAAAGAGAAAGGCTATCAGCCAGATGTTGTAGCGGGATTAAGTTTAGGTGAATACTCTGCGTTAGTTGTAAGCGGAGGACTTTCATTTAAGGAAGCTGTTGCATTAGTTGCTAAACGTGGTCGTTTTATGACGGAAGCAGCTCCAACAGGGACTGGAAAAATGGTTGCAATCATGAATGCTGATCGTTCGTTGATTGAAGAATGTTGTAATGAGGCTAGTACAGAAGGAATCGTTTCACCTGCAAATTACAATACACCACAACAAATCGTAATTGGGGGAGAAGTCGGTGCAGTAGATAAAGCGGTTGAATTGCTAAAAGAAAAGGGCGTAAAACGAATGATTCCTTTAAAAGTTAGTGGACCGTTCCATACTGCGTTGCTTCAACCTGCGGCAAATCAGCTTGCTACTGAATTAGCAAAAACTAATTTTGCTGATTTACAGATTCCAGTAATTAGTAATACAACCGCTGAAGTGATGGAACAAGCGGAAATCAAAAATTTACTTGAAAAACAAGTTATGTCAGCTGTTCTTTTTGCGGATAGTATAGAGACGATGAAATCGATGGGGATTGATACAATTGTTGAAATCGGCCCAGGTAAAACATTGACTGGTTTCATAAAAAAAATTGATAAGGAAATAAAAACGGCTCGTGTAGAAGATCGTGAAACGTTAGAAGAAGCAATTAACTGTTTAAATGGAGGGAAATGATGAGTTTAAAAGGGCAAAATGTATTTATTACAGGTAGTACACGTGGCATTGGAAAAGCCATCGCATTAGCTTTCGCAAAAGAAGGAGCAAATATTGCTTTGAATGGTCGAGGAGAAATCGCTGCTGAACAAATAGCTGAAATCGAAGCGCTAGGCGTTAAATGCATTGGAGTTTCTGGAGATATTGCTGATTTTGATGCTGCTGGTGAGATGATTCAAAAAGTAGTAGATGAATTAGGCTCGATTGATGTACTAGTAAATAATGCGGGTGTAACAAATGACAAATTACTACTAAGAATGAGTGAAGCTGATTTTTCTCGTTGTATTCAAATTAATTTAACAGGGACATTCAATATGACTCAGCACGCGATTAAACGAATGATGAAGCAACGTAGCGGAAAAATTATCAACATGACAAGTGTAGTTGGTTTGACAGGAAATGTTGGACAAGCAAATTATGCAGCTAGTAAAGCTGGTGTAGTTGGTTTGACTAAATCAGTTGCTCGAGAAGCAGCAGCAAGAGGAATTACCTGTAATGCAATTGCGCCAGGATTTATTCAAACTGAGATGACAGATGTTTTATCAGATAAAATCAAAGAACAAATGGCTCAACAAATCCCATTAAATTCTTTTGGACAAGTAGAAGATGTTGCAAATACGGCGCTATTTTTAGCTAAAAGTCCTTATATTACAGGACAAGTAGTGAATGTGGATGGCGGATTAGTTATGCAAGGATAGATAACTTTGAAAGGAGCAATAAAATTGAATCGTGTAGTGATTACAGGTTACGGTGTGGCATCACCAATTGGAAATGATGCAGACACATTTTTAGAAAGTTTAAAAACAGGAAAAAATGGGATTGGTCCAATTACTAAATTCGATGCAGCTGAAACTGGTATTACAGTGGCTGCTGAAGTAAAAGATTTTCCTTTCGATAAATATTTTGTCAAAAAAGATGCTAAAAGAATGGATTCATTTTCTCTTTTTGGCATTTATGCGGCATTAGAAGCGTTAGAAATGAGTCAATTAGATACTGAAAAAATCGATGTTGATCGTTTTGGTGTAATGGTTGGTTCTGGAATTGGTGGTTTACAAACAATTCAAGATCAAGTGACGCGAATGAATGAAAAAGGACCGAAACGTGTGGCACCTTTATTTATTCCAATGGCGATTGGAAATATGGCTGCGGGAAATATTGCGTTACGAGTAGGTGCTAGAGGGATTTGTACAGCAACTGTAACGGCATGTGCAACGGCTAATAATTCAATTGGAGAAGCATTTAGAAATATTAAACATGGTTATTCAGATGTATTATTGGCAGGTGGCGCTGAAGCTTCAATTACTGAAATCGGGATTGCTGGTTTTGCTTCGTTGACAGCAGTGACATCTGAAGAAGATCCTAACAAAGCGTCTATTCCATTTGATGAAAAGCGCAATGGTTTTGTAATGGGCGAAGGAGCAGCTGTTTTAGTCTTAGAATCTTTAGAACATGCTCAAAAACGTGGTGCTAAGATTTTAGGTGAAATTACTGGTTATGGCTCTAATTGTGATGCTTATCATATGACTTCTCCAAGACCTGATGGTAGTGGTGCTGCTAAAGCGATGAAATTAGCTATGGAAGAAGCAGGCATCGAAGGTACTGATGTAGGGTATATAAATGCTCATGGAACAAGTACACCATCAAATGATGTGGCAGAAACAAAAGCAATTCAATCAGCTTTGGGTGATGAAGCAGCTAAAAAGGTTAAAGTAAGTAGTACGAAGAGTATGACAGGGCATGCTTTGGGGGCAACGGGCGGAATTGAAGCCATTGCAACATTAAATGCTTTGCAACATCAATTTATTCCACCGACCATTAATGTTGACCAAGTAGATAAAGAAATCGAAATCGAAATTGTGACGAACGAACCTCAAGATCATACGTTTGATTATGCGTTGACTAATTCATTTGGTTTTGGTGGTCATAATGCAGTTCTTTGTTTAAAACGCTGGGAGGATTAACATGAATATTCAAGAAGTCAAAGAATTATTAACACAATTCGATCAATCAACCGTAAATGAATTTGAATTAAAAGAGGGTTCATTTGCTTTATATATGAATAAAAATAAACTTTCTCAAAAATCTGTTTCAAATCCAGTGCCAAATGTAGCTACTGTGACAGAAACGATTGTTCAAGAACCTAGTATTCCTACCTCTTCTATTGTAACGGAAGAAAAAACTACTCCAGTAACAACAGAAACTAAACCATCAGGGAATACAGAGGATATTGTATCACCAATTGTTGGAATTGTTTATTTAAAACCTGCACCTGATCAAGATAATTTCAAAAAAATTGGCGATACAGTTAAAAAAGGTGAGATTATCTGTATTGTTGAAGCAATGAAGTTGATGAATGAAATTACGGCAACCGTAGATGGCGTGATTACTGAAGTTTTAGTTAGTAATGAAGAAGTTGTTGAATTTAATCAACCGCTATTCCGCGTTTCTAAAGGAGAATGATAATGAATACACAAGAAATCATGGATATTATCCCTCACCGCTACCCTTTTCTTTTATTAGATACGGTTGAGGAACTTGTAGCTGGCGAAAAAGTTATTGCTAAAAAAAATGTAACGATAAATGAAGAGTTTTTCCAAGGGCATTTCCCAGGAAACCCAACGATGCCAGGTGTTTTAATTGTGGAAGCAATGGCTCAAGCTGGAGCAGTTGCATTATTGTCGTTACCAGATTTTAAAGGAAAAACCGCTTATTTTGGTGGCATCGATAAAGCAAAATTTAGACAAAAAGTAGTTCCTGGTGATACATTGATTTTTGAAGTCGAAATCATTAAAGTAAGATCAATGGCAGGAGTCGGTAAAGGAATCGCAACAGTTAATGGAAAAAAAGTTGCGGAGGCCGAATTAACCTTTATGATTGGATAGGTGACATATGTTTTCAAAAGTTTTAATTGCTAATCGTGGCGAAATTGCAGTCAGAATCATTCGTGCATGTCGAGAATTAGGTATTCAGACAGTCGCTGTTTATTCAGAAGCAGATAAAGATGCGCTTCATACACAATTAGCGGATGAATCAATTTGTATTGGTCCTGCTAAGGCAGTGGATTCATATTTAAATGTGCAGCATGTTTTAAGTGCTGCAATCGTAACTAACGCAGAGGCAATCCATCCTGGATTTGGTTTCTTATCTGAAAATAGTCAATTTGCAGCAATGTGTGAGGAATGTAATATCACGTTTATTGGTCCAAGTGCCAAAACGATTGATGCGATGGGAAACAAGATCAATGCACGACGCTTGATGCAAGAAGCAAAAGTTCCTGTAATTCCTGGAAGTGAAGGGGTAATTAACTCCGTCGAAGAAGCATTGACAATTGCTGGTTCGATTGGTTATCCTGTGATGCTTAAGGCTGCGGCTGGTGGCGGTGGTAAGGGAATTCGAAAAGTGTTAACGAAAGAAGAATTACCCCAACATTTTACATCTGCTCAACAAGAGGCAAAAGCTGCTTTTGGCAATGATGATATGTATATTGAAAAAATTATCTATCCAGCGAGACACATAGAAGTGCAAATTTTAGGTGACAATTATGGGCATGTGATTCATTTAGGTGAACGAGATTGTTCATTGCAACGGAATAATCAAAAGGTTCTTGAGGAATCTCCTTCTGTGATCATGTCTGAAGAGAAACGTCGATTGATTGGTGAAACAGCTGTGCGAGCAGCGAAAGCAGTCAATTATCAAAATGCTGGTACAATTGAATTTTTGATGGATAAATCGGGCGAATTTTATTTTATGGAAATGAATACTCGAATTCAAGTTGAACATCCAGTAACAGAAATGGTAACAGGAGTCGATTTGGTCAAGGCACAATTAAAAATTGCGGCTGGCGAAGAGTTGCTAATCAAACAAGAAGATATTGTAATGACAGGTCATGCAATTGAATGTCGCATCAATGCGGAAAATCCAGCCTTCAACTTTGCACCATCACCAGGTAAAATCAATAATTTACTTTTACCGAGTGGCGGGATGGGGTTACGAGTGGATAGTGCGATGTATACTGGTTATACGATTCCACCATACTATGATTCTATGATTGCTAAAGTGATTGTTCATGGAGAAGATCGTTTTGATGCGTTAATGAAAATGCAACGAGCATTAACAGAAATTGTTACGGATGGTGTCGTTACAAATGCTGAATTTCAATTAGATTTAATCGCTCATGACCAAGTAGTCGCTGGTGATTATGATACGAGTTTTTTACAAGAAACTTTTTTACCTAATTGGAAACCAGTCAATGAAAACTAAAAAATAAGTGATTAATTCTTGCCGGTTACACAGATAGATGAATTTTATGAACCAACAAGAAGAGCAAGGAGTAAGTAGATGGGGTTATTTAAAAAGAAAAACTACATTCGAATCAATCCAAATCGTGAAGTCGATCAACTTTCTTCAAAAAAACCTGTAGTACCTGATAATATGTGGGCAAAGTGTCCTTCTTGTAAACGAACACTTTATACTAAGGATATGGGAACTGAAAAAGTTTGTCCCTATTGCGGGTATAGTTTTAGAATTGGAGCATGGGTGCGTCTCTCGCTAACTGTGGATGAAAAAAGCTTTGAAGAGTGGGATTCTGATATAGTAACCAAAGATCCATTAAATTTTCCTGGCTATCTAGACAAAATAGCACAAATGCAGGAAAAAACCGATTTAAGCGAAGCAGTTTTGACTGGTAGTGCAACAATCGACGGTCAAAAAATTGCGATTGGTATTATGGACGCTAACTTTATCATGGGTAGTATGGGAACTGTAGTCGGTGAAAAAATCACTCGTTTATTCGAACGTGCCTTGAAAGAACAGCTACCTGTGATTATTTTTACTGCCTCAGGTGGTGCTAGAATGCAAGAAGGAATCTTGTCTTTGATGCAAATGGCAAAAATCTCAGCTGCTGTTAAACGTCATAGTAATGCAGGGTTACTTTATATTACTGTATTGACTGATCCGACAACGGGTGGTGTGACGGCGAGTTTTGCGATGGAAGGCGATATTATTTTAGCTGAACCACAAAGCTTAGTTGGTTTTGCTGGTCGTCGTGTAATTGAACAAACGATTCGTCAAAAGCTACCAGATGATTTCCAAAAAGCAGAATTTTTATTGGAGCATGGTTTTGTTGATAAAATCGTGCCACGAAATCAGTTAAGAGACGTTCTGACAAAATTAGTTCGTTTGCATAGTATGGAAGGGTGGAATTAGACATGGAAAAAACAGCCAATGATATTGTCACCCTAGCTAGAGCGCAAGATCGCTTGACGACTTTAGACTATGTAGAAGCAGTCTTTGATGATTTTATAGAATTCCATGGAGATCGTTATTTTGCTGACGATTTAGCAATCGTTGGTGGAATTGCATCACTAGCAGGTAAACCAGTCACAGTAGTAGGAATTCAAAAAGGTCGTAATTTACCTGAAAATATTGAGCGAAACTTTGGAGCTCCTAACCCAGAAGGGTATCGTAAAGCGCTACGTTTGATGAAACAAGCCGAAAAATTTAATCGTCCAGTGGTGACGTTTATTAATACTGCGGGAGCTTATTGCGGGATTGGAGCGGAAGAACGTGGTGAAGGCGAAGCCATTGCCAGAAATTTATTAGAAATGTCCGATTTATCGGTTCCAATTATTTCGATTATTACTGGCGAAGGTGGAAGTGGTGGAGCATTAGCGTTAGCTTTGGCTGATGAAGTTTGGATGCTAGAGCATACCATTTATGCTATTTTATCACCGGAAGGTTTTGCCTCTATTTTGTGGAAAGATGGTAGCCGTGCCAAGGAAGCAGCGGAATTGATGAAGATTACAGCACAAGAGTTAAAAGAATTAGGTGTGGTTGATCGTGTGATTCCTGAAGAAATGAACGGCAAACCATTAGAGAGAACGAAAATAAATCGAATGATTCAAAAAGCGTTGATTGGTAAATTCAATGAATTAGCTCAAATCGATAAGGAATCATTGATTGAAAAACGGTATCAGCGTTTTCGTAAATATTAATAATAATCGACTACAATAAGAAGTAGGATGATTTCAAGAACCTAGACGATAAGATAACGAATCAAATCGCTAGGTTTTTTTGTTGTTTTTATTATTTGTAAACTTAGGTAGGGAGGTTGGGACAGAAGTAGCTCTTTCGTAAATAAGTCGAAGTTTCTCAGAACTAACTGCTTTTACCTCAATCTCAGCTTTGAGAAAGCTTTTTCGCTAGAGTCTTTTCAATCTGTCGCTTACTTTTTTTGATTACAATTGCATGTTTTTGAATAAAAATTCATTTAATTGAATAAAATGGATGAATTTTCATTTAGAGTATGTTATGATGTATATATCAAGAGAATAATTGAATAAAAAATGAAGGAGAATGACTAATGAAAAAGTTTAAAATAATGGCAATATTGGGTGTACTACTATTTTTGGTGGCAGGATGCGGCAGTAGTGGGGGAACAAAGGATTCTAAAAATGAAGATAAAGCAAGTAGTGAAGATCTTTTAAAGAAAATCAAAGATAAAGGAACGATTGTTGTCGGAACTTCAGCAGATTTCGCTCCTTTTGAATTTAAAACTTTAGTGGACGGCAAAGATACGATTGTCGGTTCAGATATCGAAATGGTTAAAGAAATCGCTAAAAAAATGGGTGTTAAAGTAGAATTTATGGACATGCAGTTTGATGCTGTATTAGTGGCGTTGCAACAAGGAAAAGTTGATATTGCGGTATCGGGGATTTCGGCTACGCCAGAGCGTCAAAAAACATTTGATTTCTCAACACCTTACTACAATCCGCCGCAACGTGTAGTAATCAATAAAAAGAATAAAGATGTGTTTACTTCAATTGATTCATTAAAAGGTAAAAAAGTTGGGGCACAAAAAGGTTCAATTCAAGAGGGTGTAGTTAAAGCGCAATTACCAGATGTTCAAACGGTAGCAATTCCACGTGTACCTAATTTGATTGTTGAATTAAATCAAGGATCAATCGATGCATTAGTGCTTGAAGAAACGATTGCAGAATCTTATATCAGCCAAAATCCAGATTTAATGTTTGCTAATATTGAATTGAAATCTAGCGAAGATGAAGCCTTTGCGATTGCAATGCCAAAAGATGCTGGAACTTTAAAAACTGAGATTGATGATATTTTAAAAGAAATGATTAAAGATGGCTCCATCGATACTTATGTAAAAAATGCAATGGAACTTGCAGATAAAAATGCGGAATAGAATGGAGAAATAACATGGATTTTTCTTTCTTAAGTCAATATGGACAATACTTTTTTTCAGGGTCAATTGTGACCCTGATCATTTCAGTTATTACAGTTTTTTTCGGGACACTATTAGGTGTCCTGATTGCTCTTTTAAAATTATCAAAATTATCTCCATTGCGTTGGATAGCGAATATCTATATTGAGATTTTTCGTGGAACGCCAATGTTGATTCAAATTTTGATTGGTTTTGGTATGTTGCAAAATCATTTTCCATCGATTAATGTACCCATTGGGATATTGACAATTGATTTGGGCCGTTTGATTCCTGGGATGATTGTGTTGTCTTTAAATTCAGGTGCCTATGTAGCAGAAATCGTACGTGCGGGGATTAGTGCAGTAAATTTTGGTCAAACCGAAGCGGCACATTCATTAGGGTTGAGACCGTTGCAAACAATGCGTTACGTTGTTTTACCACAAGCGTTGAGAAATATTTTACCAGCATTAGGGAATGAATTTATTATCTTAATCAAAGATTCGTCTCTATTATCGATTATTGGGATTAACGAATTATTAAGTAGCGCCCAAACAGTTATTTCAAGTACATATATCCCGCTAGAGCCTTATTATGTTGCAGCCATCATTTATTTCATCATGACCTTTATAACTTCTAGAGTGCTGTCTTTATTTGAAAAGAAATTGGGAAAAGGATATCAACGATAGGAGGACAAAGTAAATGACGAATGAATTAATTATTGTTGAAAATCTACATAAGAGTTTCGGTAAAAACGAAGTGTTAAAAGGGATTGACTATAAAGTGAAAAATGGTGAAGTAACAGTGGTCATCGGCCCTTCTGGTTCTGGAAAAAGTACGTTTTTACGTTGTTTGAATTTATTAGAAGTACCGACAGGCGGTCATATTTTTTTTGAAGGGAAAGATATTACGGATAAATCAAATGATATTTTTACAATGCGTGAAAAAATGGGGATGGTTTTTCAACAATTTAATTTATTTCCTAATATGACGATTTTAGATAATATTACTTTATCGCCAATTAAAGTTAAAAAGATGTCAAAATCAGAAGCAGAATCCAAGGCCTATCAGTTATTAGAAAAAGTTGGTTTGACAGACAAAGCTAAGGCCTATCCCCAATCTCTATCTGGTGGACAACAGCAACGAATCGCAATTGCTAGAGCTTTAGCGATGGAACCAGATGTAATGTTGTTTGATGAACCGACCTCAGCTTTAGATCCAGAAATGGTTGGTGAAGTTCTTGGTGTAATGAAGGAGCTAGTTAGTGAAGGGATGACGATGGTGATTGTAACTCATGAAATGGGCTTTGCAAAAGAAGTAGGGGATACAGTTTTATTCATGGATGAAGGAATTGTTATGGAAAAAGGAACTCCTACAGAAATTTTTGAAGAACCAAAGAATCCTAGAACGATTGATTTCTTATCTAAAGTATTATAAAAGATTTTGAAAACGGACGACTGATTTGAAATTAAATCACTAAATAAAAAGAACAGTTAAGGTAAAACTCAATTGTAGTTTTGTTTTGACTGTTTTTTTTGTGCGGTAACTACAAAACGATGAGAGTGAAAGTAATTACAGGCATTTATAGAAATTTTCCTTAAAATACAGTATAATAAACCACGAGAGATCGAGCCAAAAGTAGAGGCGACAGATAAGTGAGATTTCTGAAAATCAATTTCAATTGTTCGAATAAATTCTTTTTTATGTTGAAAAGAGCGATGTTTGGTTTTCTGTTTATTTGAGTGAGTGCTAGGCGGGATACTTTTATGATCCATAGATAACTAAATGATTTTTCTTGCTCTGCGATGAGTGGGAAATTTAAAATCAAAAGGAAACTTTTTTAAGAAGAGGAGTATTCATGTTTTCGAAATATAAACCAACATGGATGGTGGATGCGATATACAAAATCACACCATTGCAATTAAAAAAATTAGGAATCAAAGCGGTATTGACTGATTTAGACAATACGTTGATTGCTTGGGATAATCCCGATGGAACGGAAGAATTGATGAACTGGATTCTAGAAATGAAAAATGCGGGAATTCCAGTTATTGTCGTTTCTAATAATAATTCTGAGCGAGTGGGACGAGCAATCCAGAAATTTGATTTGCCTTATGTTGCTCGTGCGTTAAAACCATTTACAAGAGGACTCAAAGAAGCCTTGAGAATGTTAAATATGAAACCTAGTGAAGTTGTGATGGTCGGAGATCAAATCATGACCGATATTCGTAGTGCGAATGCAGCTGGGATTCGTAATATTTTAGTTAAACCAATTGTTAATACAGACAGTTGGAAAACCCAAATCAATCGTTTTTTTGAGCGGAAAATAATGAAACATTTGGCAAAAAAACATCCAGATATGATATGGAAAGGCGGATTAGAATGAGTGAAGCAATTCAATGTATAGGCTGTGGTGCGGTTATTCAAACGGATACGCCGAATGAACTTGGCTATACACCAAAAGCCGCCTATGAAAAAGGCATCGAAACAGGAGAAATTTATTGTCAACGTTGTTTTCGTTTAAGACATTATAATGAAATTCAAGATGTGCATCTAACGGATGATGATTTTTTACGGTTATTAAATGAACTAGGAAAAGAAGATGCATTAATCGTCAATGTAGTTGATATTTTTGATTTTAATGGCTCGATGATTCCAGGTTTGCATCGTTTTGTCGGGAATAATCCTGTTTTACTAGTGGGAAATAAAGTCGATATTTTACCTAAGTCATTAAAGAAGCCAAAAATGATCCAGTGGATGAGAGAACGAGCGCATGAAGCAGGATTAAGACCTGAAGAAATTGTCTTAACTAGTGCTAAAAAGCCGCATGAAATGGAAGAACTTTTGGCTACCATTGAAACGTATCGTGAAGGCCGTGATGTTTATGTAGTCGGTGTGACAAATGTTGGGAAATCAACATTGATTAATCAAATTATTAAAAATACTGCTGGAATTAAAGATGTGATTACAACGTCTCAATTCCCGGGAACAACGTTAGATAAGATTGAAATTCCATTAGATGATGGGCACTTTTTAATCGATACACCAGGGATTATTCACCGTCATCAAATGGCCCATTACTTAGGGAAAAAAGATTTAAAAATTATTGCGCCGCAAAAAGAGATCAAGCCTAAAGTTTATCAACTAAACGCGGAGCAAACATTGTTTTTAGGTGGACTGGCCCGTTTTGATTTTATTCAAGGTGAACGAAGCTCATTCATAGCCTATGTTTCAAATGATTTATCTATTCATCGGACCAAAATGGTAACAGCAGATGACTTTTATCAAAAACATGTGGGGGGCTTATTACAACCACCAAGACCAGATGAAGTAGCAGATTTTCCAGAACTTGTCCGTTTTGAATTTTCAATTAAAGAAAAAACCGATATTGTTTTTGCTGGATTAGGCTGGATTACAGTTACAGAACCTGGTGTCGTAGCTGGTTGGGCTCCAAAAGGCGTAGATGTTCTTAGAAGAAAAGCACTGGTTTAGCAGTGACTTTAAATAGAGAGAAGGAAAAAATGAGTGGATTTAAGAGGAAAACAAAAACGTTTTTTACGTAGTCAAGCACATCATTTACAACCGATTTTTCAAATTGGTAAAGGCGGTTTAAATAGTGCGATGATCGTTCAAATAAATGAAGCATTAGAAAAAAGAGAATTAATTAAAGTAACTTTATTGCAAAATACCGATGAAATTGCTGAAGATGTAGCGAAGTCATTAGAGGCAGAAATTCATTGTGAGATTGTTCAAATCATTGGTCGAGTGTTAGTTTTATTCAAACCTTCTACCAAAGAAAAATATCAAAAAATTTCACAAGAAGTGAAAGCAATTTAAGTGGAGGCACAACCATGGGAATAAATAAAAATGTAGGAATAAATGCGCAAGTTCTTATTGAAGAGGAACTTGAACTTTTTCCTAAGCGAAAACAAGTGGGGATCTTAGGTGGCAACTTTAATCCAGTTCATTTGACTCATTTAGTAATCGCTGATCAAGTTCAGCAGCAACTGGGCTTGGATAAAGTTTATTTAATGCCTAGCTATTTACCTCCCCACGTGGATGAAAAAAAGACAATTGCTAGTGAACACCGTTTAGCAATGCTGGAATTAGCGGTTGCTGGAAATGAACAATTAGCAATTGAACCTATCGAGCTAGTACGTAAAGGAAAAAGTTATACGTACGACACGATGAAATTACTTACAGAACAAAATCCTGACACGGATTACTACTTTATAATTGGCGGTGATATGGTTGATTATTTACCGAAATGGTATAAAATCGATGAATTACTGACATTAGTGAATTTTGTGGGGATTCGCCGACCTAATTATGGCTTGGAGACGACATACCCATTGATATGGGTTGATGTACCTCAGATGGACATTAGTTCTTCGTTAATTCGTGAAAAAATCAAAAATGGTTGTTCGATTCGCTATCTTCTACCTGATAATGTGATAAACTATATTCAGGAGAAAGGACTGTATTTGGATGGATTTTAGTAAAAAATATACTTCTTTTGAACGCGAAGAATTGATGCAACGAGTTCAAATGCAAATGAGTGAACGTCGCTTTGAACATGTTTTAGGTGTGGAAGAGATGGCAATCGCTTTAGCAGCCAAATACGGTGCTTCAGAAGAAAAGGCTAGTATTGCGGCATTAACTCATGATTATGCGAAGGAACGCCCTGATGAGGAGTTTAAGCTGATTATTGAGCGTGATGGCTTTGATTTAGAATTATTAGAGTACAATAATGCCATTTGGCATGGTGTTGTGGGTGCTAGTATTGTTCAACGAGAATTAGGAATCAATGATATTGAAATTTTAGAAGCAATCCGTTTACATACTACTGGGGCAGCTAAGATGAGTTTGTTAGATAAAATCATCTATGTTGCTGATTATATTGAGCCGGGACGTGATTTTCCAGGTGTTCAAGAAGCGCGTGAATTAGCAATGCGAGACTTAGATGTAGCGGTTGCTTTTGAAACACAGCAAACTTTGTTACACTTAGTAAAACAAGGTAAACAAATTTATCCTAAAACGATTGAAACCTATAATCGTTGGGTAGTAAAATAAAACATGAGAAGTAATTAGAAAGTTTTAAGGAAAATTAGGAGGGAATAATCATCGATAGTCAACAAATTTTAGAAATAGCAGTAAAAGCAGCAGATTCAAAAAGAGCAGAAGAAATTGTCGCATTAGACGTACGTGAGTTATCATTACTAGCAGATTATTTTATGATTTGTCAGGCAACTAGTGAACGTCAAATTAATGCAGTGATTGACGAAATCATTGAAAAAGAAGAAGAAGCTCAGATTGAAGTTAAACGTGTTGAAGGGAAAGATGGCGGAAAATGGGTCTTAATTGACCTTGGGGATGTGATTGTTCATGTTTTCCAAACATCAGAACGTTCTTTTTATAATTTAGAAAAATTATGGTCAGATGCACCGTTGGTTGACCTACATGCTTGGGTCGATTAGATGGCATACGAAACATTTGCCTTTGTTTATGATGAAGTGATGGACGACGGACTATATGATCAATGGCTGACTTTTTCTAAACGTCATCTACCAGCAAGTTCGGCGATTTTAGAAATGGCTTGTGGAACCGGGGCTTTGGCTGTTGCCTTTGCAAAAAATGGGTACGAAGTAACAGCTTTGGATTTATCCGAAGAAATGTTGATGATGGCGAGTAAACGTGCAGCTGATGAAGAGGCTACGGTCCAATTTGTACAAGGAAATATGTTAGATTTATCAGAAATGGGTCAGTATAGTGCGATTACTTGTTTTTCTGATTCATTATGCTACATGGCAAATCGACAAGAAGTTCAACAGGTATTTGACGAAGTCTATCAAGCGTTGGAAGAAGAAGGAACATTTATTTTTGATGTTCATTCGACGTATCAAATCGATAAAATTTTTCCTGAGTATAGCTATCACTATCAAACGGAAGAATTTGCCTTTTTATGGGATAGTTATCAAGGGGAAAAAGAACATAGTATCGAACATTTTCTGACTTTTTTTGTTAAAGAAGACGGTAGTGAATCTGATTCATTTACACGTTATGATGAGCTACACAAAGAAAGAACCTATAGCTTGGAAAACTACTTAACAATGCTTGAAAGTGCAGGCTTTATGGATGTCTCTGTCTATGCAGATTTCACCGATGAAGCGCCTGTGGATGAAAGCTTGCGTTGGTTTTTCGTTTGTAAAAAATGAATTTCAAGACAAGATGAAGTATGGATGAAGCAAAAGTAAAAATACTTTTGTTTGATCTCTTAAAACCGAACAAATGGTATAAAAACCGGTTGAATTCCAGTAATTAGATGATGAGTTGTTTATTGCAATTTATGTGATGAATGAGAGGTTGGAAATTACTGGAATTCTGCGTTTTTTATACTGTTTATTCGGTTTTAGTTATTTTTAGATGATAGAACGAAGGAGGGGAGCTTTAGATGAAATCATGTGGAATTATTGTTGAATATAATCCATTTCATAATGGTCATAAATATCATGCTGAAATGGCGAGAAAGTTAAGTGGCGCTGAGGTAGTGATTGCTGTAATGAGTGGTAATTTTTTGCAACGAGGCGAACTCGCTATCATGGATAAATGGACAAGAGCTGAAGAAGCGCTAAAAAATGGCGTGGATTTAGTGATTGAATTACCTTTTGCTTGGTCAGTCCAGTCTGCAGATTATTTTGCACGTGGAGGAATCAAGTTACTTCAAGCGATTGGCTGCGACTCGTTATGTTTTGGAACTGAAATTGAACAACCTGTTAATTATGCCGAATTTGGTCATTTTGTAGTGGAAAATCAAGCGAAAATCGATGCTCTTTATCAAAAAATGGCTCAAAAAACGATGAGTTATCCGCAGCAAATGACAGCAGTATTTCGAGAATTGTATCCAGAAATGACCTTAGATTTTACTTCTCCCAATCATATTTTAGGACTAAGTTATGCAAAAGAAAATGCCCGTTATAAGCAACCAATGCAACTTTTTCCTTTAAAACGAGAACAAGCCGGGTATCATGATACAACAATCAAAAGCTCTGTGTCTAGCGCAACAGCTATCAGAAAAGCCTTAGAGAATAAGGAGTGGTCTGCAATTGAAACCGTTGTTCCTAACCAAACTTACAGAGATCTACAACAAAAGCCATTACTTACGTGGGAAAATTATTGGCCATTATTACAGTATACATTGGTTAGTCAATCAGCAAAAGAGTTGGCTCAAATTTATCAAATGAAAGAAGGAATCGAATTTCGTTTAAAAGAAGCGAGTAATCAAGCGAAAGATTTTAACGACTTTATCAATAAAGTAAAGACCAAAAGATATACATGGACTAGATTGCAACGATTAGCAACCTATGTTTTGAATCAAGTAAAACAGGCTGAAATCGAACAAGTTTGGCAGGAAAGTTATTTACATATTTTAGGTTTTACTGAACAAGGACAACAATTTTTAAAAGAACGGAAACAAAAAACAGAATTACCAGTGATTTCACGTGTTTCTAAAGAAGCAAACCAGCAACTCGCTTTATCGCTAAGAAGTGATCAAATTTATCGCTTAGGAAATCAACAGCTTTCTGAACAAAACTATGGTCGTTTCCCGATTCGATCACTTGATTCTAAAGAAAACACTTAACAAAATTTATTCTGACAAGTATAATAGAAATGGCGCAATGCAAAAACATAAATCAGTGAAAGCGAAGTGAGAATATGGGCCGTAAATGGGCAAATATCAAAGAGAAAAAAGCTGCTAAAGATGCAAATAATAGTCGAGTTTATGCAAAATTCGGAATAGAAATCTATGTTGCAGCAAAATCAGGTGATCCTGATCCCGATACAAATCAAAAATTACGGTTTGTGGTCGAACGTGCTAAAACATATAATGTTCCAAAACATATTATTGATCGTGCAATCGAAAAAGCGAAAGGCTCTGGTGATGAGCAGTATTCTGAATTACGCTATGAAGGCTTTGGTCCAAATGGTTCAATGGTAATCGTTGATGCGTTGACGAACAATGTGAACCGTACAGCTGCCGATGTTCGTGCGGCGTTTGGGAAAAATGGTGGAAATATGGGCGTGAGTGGTGCAGTAGCTTATATGTTCGATCATACTGGCGTAATCGGGTTTGGTGGTGATGATGCGGATGAAATCCTTGAATATTTAATGGAAAAGGATATCGATGTCAGAGATGTAATGGATGAAGAAGGACAAATCATTGTTTATACAGAGCCAGAAGATTTTCATGAAGTGCAAGAAGCATTGAAGGAAAAAGGCATTGAAGAGTTTTCTGTAGCTGAATTGGAAATGATTGCACAAAATGATGTGACTTTAGCCGGTGATGATTTAGAAAAATTCGAAAAAATGATTGATGTTTTAGAAGAACTAGATGATGTTCAAAAAGTGTATCATAATGTCGATTTAGGGGAGTAATCTCTGATTGAAAAGTGATCAATTTTAACAGGTTCAAGAAAGTTAGGGTAAGACAAAAAAGAGAATTTTTCGATTGTATTAATCGAATACACTCACTTTTTATGTTGTCTTACCCAATTTTTTTTAGTTTTTATCAAAAAAAAGAGAGAAAAATAGTTCTAATAAGTAATTATTTATAACGAAAAATTCGTTTTAATTATAAAAATAGAAAACGGTTACTTAATTTGTTGACATTTGTTTCTCCAACGAGTATTATATGGGTGTAGAACATGAGAGTGTTTTAAATACTGGATTCGTTACAGTTCGGCTGGCATGACCAGAACAAAAGAGTTTAGATGGCTACTTGTCTTAAGGTGAGTGGAGATACTTTTTTGTTTGGGTCTTTTTTTTATCTCGTTAACTTGATGCTCCATCCAAAAAGGAGGGGAAAGGTGAATAACTTTGAAAATCATAAAAAGAATCAATAATAATGTTGTTCTTTCTGAAGATAATGGACGTGAAGTTATTTTAATTGGAAAAGGTCTTGGGTTTCAAAGTAAACAAGGAGATGAAATCAATTCTGAAATCGTAGAAAAACGTTATTACCCAGAGAATGATTTAACAATTGATCAGATGTTGATGTTAATGACAAAAGCAACAGATAAGGAAATAGCAGTTATTTATAAAATTATTCGTATTTTTAAAGAAGAAGTCACAGCCGACTTTAATCCCAATATTTTATTCACATTAATGGACCATGTTTTATATGCGATTCAGAGACAGAAACAAGATCTTATTTTAGTTAGTCCGATTCAATGGGAAATCAAGAAAATTTATCCAAAGGAATATGCAATGGGCTTGAAGGCCGTGGAGCTCGTCCGTAAAGAACTTTATTCAAAATTCTCAGATGAAGAAGCTGCGTTTATTGCGTTTCACTTTGTTAATGCTCAGCTTCAAAATGGAATCGACCAAAGTGCTTATGAACACACAGAATTAACCAACAATATTTTAAAAATCGTTCGATATAGTATGAATATTGAATTTGATGAAAACTCGTCTTATTTTCAACGTTTTGTAACTCACATACGTTACTATTTGATTCGCCAAAGCCAACCAACAACAGAAGAAATCACGAATTCTTCCATGGTAGCGTTAGCATTCAGCAGTTATCCAAAAGAAAAGGAAACGGCTGAGTATATCAAAGATTATTTATATGAACAAAAAAAATGGGTAGTTAATGATATGGAACTAATGTATTTGATTATGCATATTGGAAATTTAGCAGCACACTCTAAAATTAAATAAACAAGAATTTTAAAGGATTCGTTACAGTTCGGCTGGCAAGACCTGCATTTTCTGACAAGTAGTTCGTTCTTTTGTATTGAAGCAAAAGGATTAACGGGATATTTGTAGAAATTGTTGGTCTTTTTATTTTTTATAAAAATTATATCCAGAAAGAGGAGAAAAATATGGCTAAGTATACAGATTTAGCAAAAGATATTATCGATCACATTGGTGGGAAAGAAAATATTACGACAGTGAAACATTGTGTGACACGACTACGTTTTAACTTGAAAGATGAGAACAAAGCAGATACCAATTATTTACAACAAAGAGACGGAATCGTGACAGTAGTCAAGGCTGGAGGACAGTATCAAGTCGTAATTGGGAATCATGTACCAGATGTCTACGAAGAGGTGTTAAAAGTTGGTGGACTAGCTGATGGCGGTTCGCTAGACATCGATGAAGGAGACGGAGCTAAAGGAAATTTATTTGATCGCTTTATCGATGTTGTTTCTAGTTTATTCCAACCATTCTTGGGACCTTTGGCAGCTGCCGGTATTTTGAAAGGAATTACAGCGTTACTTGCAGCTTCTGGGATGGAAGCGACTAACGGCATATATGTTGTCATGAACGCTTTAGGCGATGGTCTGTTTCAATATTTACCAATCATTTTAGCGGTAACGGCAGCGAAGAAATTTAAGATGAATGTCTATACGGCAATTGCAATCGCAGGCGCATTGGTTTATCCAGGCTTGTCAGATCTAGTTGCAGGAGCAAGTAAAATTTTTGGAATGACATTAACGATTCCTACTGGTGGCTATTACAATACAGTTCTTCCAGTTATTCTTGCCATTTGGGTTGCTTCTCATATTGAAAAATTCATGAGAAAAATAGCACCAGATGTAGTTAAAATGTTTCTAGTTCCTTTGGTTACAATCCTAGTTACAGTACCATTGACCTTTTTCTTAGTAGGTCCAATTGCAAATACGGCTTCTAACTGGATTGGCGTTGGTTTCCAAGCAGTTTATAATTTTAGTCCGATAATTTATGGCGCTGTGTTGGGTGGTATGTGGCAAATTCTAGTAATGTTTGGTCTTCATTGGGGACTTGTGCCAATAGTAATCATGGATATCGCTCAAAACGGACATTCTGTATTTTTAACAGCAGCCGTTTTACCATGTTTTACTCAAGTTGGGGTTTTAGCAGCTATTTGGTTGAAAACAAAAGAACCTAAAGTGAAACGCGGTGCAATGCCAGCCTTGATTTCTGGTATTTTTGGAGTAACAGAACCAGCAATTTACGGGTATACATTACCGATGAAAACGCCATTTGTTGTTTCTTGTATTGTTTCAGCAATCGTAGGTGTTTACTTATCCATCTTTAATGTAACTTCTTATGCAATGGGTGGAATGGGGATTTTCTTATACCCTTCATACATTGAACCAGCTACTGGGAATTTTCATAGTGTCATTCACTTAGTGATTGGTACAGCGATAGCTCTTGTATTATCTTTTGCTATCATGATGTTCCTAAAAATTCCAACTTTATATGGAAACAACGATGTTATCGTAGCAGATGACACAACAAATCAAATACCACAAGTTACAGTTGAAGTAGTTGAAGATCAAAAAATTGTTAGCCCAGTATCAGGTCGTGCAGTTTCTTTAGAAGATGTTGAAGATAAGGTCTTTTCATCAAAAGCGATGGGAAATGGAATTGCCATCGAACCAACAGTCGGTGAAATCGTTGCACCAGCTGATGGCGTTGTTAAATTACTTTTCCCGACGAAACATGCAATTGGTATTATGACTGATCAAGGAGCAGAACTCTTAATTCATATTGGGATGAATACTGTTGAATTAGATGGTAAATATTTTGAAGCATTTGTTAAACAAGGAGACAGAGTAACTGCAGGACAAAAATTAATTTCATTTGATACCGAAGCAATAAAAGCAGCAGGTTATTCGCTGGTGACGCCGATTATTGTTACAAACACACCAAGTTTTAGCGAAATCACAGCAACAACTAGTTCTCAACTTCATGCAACCGATCCATTATTGGATTTAAAAAAATAAATGAATAATTACTAGAAAGAAGGAAAAAACATGACAGAAAAAACATTTCCAAAGAATTTTTTATGGGGTGGAGCTACTGCTGCAAATCAATTTGAAGGAGCATGGAACGAAGATGGACGTGGACCAGCAACTTCTGATACAGCAATTGCTGTTCTTCCAGAAAATAGAAAAAATACCGAAGACTTTGCAGCTCCAATGAGTAGAGAAGCTGTTGAGTTCGCTTTGAGTGATAAAGAGGGCTTATATCCAAAACGTTGGGGATCAGATTTTTATCATCGCTATAAAGAAGATATTGCTTTATATGCAGAGATGGGTTTTAAAACATTTCGTCTATCAATTGCTTGGTCTCGTATTTTTCCTAATGGAGATGATGCACAACCGAATGAAGAAGGACTAAAATTTTACGATAACGTCTTTGATGAGTGTAAAAAATATGGGATCGAACCTTTAGTAACATTGTCTCACTATGAAACACCAATCGGAATTGCTTTAAATTATGGTGGTTGGAAAAATCGGAAAGTGATTGACTTATTCGTTAAGTATGTTGAAACAGTTTTAACTCGTTATAAAAACAAAGTAAAATATTGGTTGACGTTTAATGAGATAAATGTGATGAGTATTTCTGGCTATATTGGTGGGGCATTGATTTCAGAAGATGGAACACAAAATATCTCTGATATGTATCAAGCAGCTCATCATCAATTTGTTGCATCAAGTTTAGCAACAAAAATTGCACACGAAGTAAATCCAGAAATCAAAGTGGGGATGATGTTAGCACGTATGCAATCTTATCCAGCAACACCAAATCCACTTGATGTGATGGAAGAAATTAATAAAGATCATGAAAATCTATTTTTCTCAGATGTTCAAGTTCGTGGGAAATATCCAGCGTATGCGAAACGCTTTTTCCGTGAGAAGAATATTGAAATTAAGATTGAAGAAGGAGATTTGGAATTATTAGCTGAATATCCTGTAGATTTCATGTCATTTTCTTATTATATGAGTTCGATTGCTCGTTTTACACCAAAAGAAGATGGCGAAGAAACAGCGGGTAATTTCCTTATAGGTGAAGTGAATCCTTATCTTAAAGCGTCTGATTGGGGCTGGCAGATTGATCCTGTTGGTTTACGAATCACTTTAAATAACCTATACGACCGTTATGAAATTCCATTATTTATTGTTGAAAATGGATTAGGTGCTTTAGACACAGTGGAAGAAGATGGCTCAATTCATGATGAATATCGTATCAACTACTTGAAATCACATATTGAACAAATGTATGAAGCGATTGAAGATGGTGTTGAGTTAATGGGCTATACGCCATGGGGCTGTACCGATTTAGTTTCAGCTTCAACATCAGAAATGTCAAAACGTTATGGATTTGTTTATGTAGATGCAGATGATCAAGGAAATGGTAGTTTTGATCGTTCGCGCAAAGATAGTTTCTTCTGGTACAAAGAAGTTATTGCAACGAATGGAGCGAATGTTTTAAATTAATTGAATAAGCTAATAAATGATTAAAATTCAAATTAGTATGGTTTAGTAAATAATAATCGAGGCAAAAGCGATGTGTAATACTCGTTTCTGCCTTGATTTTTTATATTTAAAAAAGAGGATAAAAAAACCTATAATACCCAAATAGAGTAGCAATGAAGTTTATAGATCAAAAAATAAAAATTATTAAACAAAAAAATGGAATCGTTTCCTTTTCGAGTGGTTTTTATGATACAATTGTAAATAAAGAAGAAAGGGGTAAATATGATGAAAGCAACAATGAAAGATGTGGCTGCTTTAGCAGGTGTAGGGGTTGGAACCGTTTCAAGAGTGATTAATGGTGTGCAAGTTAAAGCTGCTACGAAAGAAAAAGTCGAAGCAGCAATTACTGAGTTAGCGTATGAACCAGATGAGTATGCGCGCGCACTCAAGACAAATCGCAGCTATTCGATTGCGTTGATTTTACCTACTATTTGGCATCCATTTTTCTCTGAATTTGCCTATTATGTTGAAGAAAAATTAAGTGAAAAAAATTATAAGTTATATATTTGTAATGCAGATGGAGATCCAGAGAAAGAGCATGAGTATATCCAAATGGTCAAGCAAAATAAAGTTGATGGGATTATCGGTATCACTTATTCTGATGTGGATAAGTATGTTTCTTCTAATTTACCGTTTGTCAGTATCGATCGTCATTTTTCTGAAGATGTTACTTATGTAACCGCAGATAATTATTTTGGTGGGATGATGGCAGCGGAAGAGTTACTTAAACATGGTTGTCAGCAGATTGCTTATATTGGTGGACATTCTCCCTATCCAAATGAAACGATTAATCGTAGAGAAGGCTTTTTTAATTATTGTAGAGAAAATAATATTTCTTATAAAGTTTTGGATATGCCAGAACCAATCAGTGATTTAGAGCAGCAAGTAACAACGTTTATGCGTGAAAATCCGGAAATTGATGGTCTATTTACAGTGAATGATTTTATGGGGTTGAATGTGATTGAGAGTTTGGAAAAGATTAATTTAACAGCTCCAGAGGATTACCAGTTGATTGGATTTGATGGAATCAGAATGGCCGTTGAACGTAAATTTGTACTATCAAGTATTGCACAACCAGTTGAATTGATGGCAGCGGCAGCCGTCGAGTCGATTTTAAAGAAAATAAAGGGCGAAGAAGTCGCGAAACGCATTGTTTTGCCAGTAAAATTTGTGCCTAATGGAACAACTAATGAAATAAAGTAGTGATTTTGTGAAAGAAGTTTAAAGAGGATAGATTGAAAGTAAAAAAATTTTTTTGTGAAATAACAACAAAAGTGCTTAATAATAAGGTTTTTGAGTCTAGTAAAATAAAATCGATTAAAAAAAGGAAAAAACATTGTTGACAGAAATCGCTTTCAATGTTATCCTTTTTTTATAAATGAAACGTTTCCAGAAATGACATGGAAAACTGGAAACGTTTCAAAAAATGGAGGTTAAAAAATGAAAAAGAAATGGTTTTTGATGTTCTTATTATTGTTTTGTTCAATTAATTTTTTAACAGCGTGTGGCAAAAAAAAGATTCAAGCAACAAGTGGTGGCCCAGGAGAAATTACTATTTGGGTCCAATTTTCTGATGAAACGCCAGAAGGAATCGCTTGGCAAGAAATTGTTGATAATTTTAATAAGGAAAATGAAGGAAAGTATAAAGCCGTTACAGAATATATTCCTAGAAGTGGAAGTGGTGGCGGATATGAAGATAAAGTCAATGCAGCAATCACTACTAATACTTTACCAGATGTGATTACTTTGGATGGACCAAATACAGCAGCATACGCGCATGCCAAAGTTATTGCTCCTTTAGATGATTATTTAGAAGATAATGATATGGACGATGTCTTAGATAGTATCATTCAGCAAGGAACATACAATGGCAAGTTTTATGCATTTGGCTTTTCAGAATCGAATGTAGGGGTTTACTACAATAAAAAAATGTTTAAAGAAGCAGGAATTAAGGAAAGTGAATTACCCACATTAGAAAATCCATGGACTTGGTCAGAGTTTGAAGATATTTGTCAACGCTTGGTTGATAAACACAATACTCCGGCAATTAATATGCAGCTTGCTTCAAAAGATGAAATGGCCACTTATGCATATACACCATTTATTTGGTCAAATGGCGGTGAGGTAGTCAATGAAGATGGAACAAAAGCAGAAGGATATTTCAATAAGCAAGAAACAGTTGAAGCCCTTGCTTTTATTCAAGACTTAGTTAAAGAAGGCTATACAACAATCACTCCAGTCGAAAAAGGATTTGAAACAGGCAAATATCCAATGCTGTTGAGTGGGTCATGGACAATGGCTGATTTAGATACGAACTATCAAGATATCGATTATGGAATGTTGCCATACCCTGTCTCTGATAAAACGAAAAAATTGGTTTCACCAACGGGAAGCTGGCAAGTAGCGATGACTGAAAACACGGAAAAGAAAGATGCATCAGCTGCTTTTATCAAATATGTAACAAGTACGGAATCAAGCAAAATCATGAGTTTAGGAAATAGTGTTTTGCCAGTTCGCCGTTCGACGATTGACTTAATCAAAGATGAGGTTAATGATGGTATGCGCTTTTTAATGGAACAAAACCAAAGCTCTGGTCACGCTCGTCCCGTTGTAGTCGCTTATCCTCAAGTTTCAAGAGCTTTCCAACAAGCGATTCAGGATGTTTGCTATTACGAAGACAGTCCAGGTGTTCAAAAAGTAGCAGACATACGTGCTGCTGAAATGCAGCAAGCTATTGATAACATGATTAAGTAAGCAAAAGGAGGAGTTTACATGAATAGAAAGCCGACGTTAAAAGAAAACCTACTGGGGTATGGTTTTTTAGCACCAGCATTGATATTATTGACTGTTTTTCTAATTATCCCTGTTTGTATGGTCATTTATTATTCATTTACGGATTATTATTTACTAACACCAGATGCACGCCAATTTATTGGATTAGATAATTTTAAACGTTTGTTTGCCGATCCGACATTTATAAAAAGTATTTGGAATACCGCAAAATTTGTTGTGTGGATCATTCCTGTTCAATTAGGAGCTGCTTTAGGAATGGCATTGTTAATCAATAAAAAACGCAAAGGAAATATCTTTTTCAAAGTTGCCTTTTTTGCTCCAGTGGTAATGTCTTTAGTTGTTATTTCTATTTTATGGTTATACTTGTTGAATCCAAATGAAGGATTAATCAACATGTTATTGACTAAAATTGGTTTGCCAGCACAACCCTTTTTGACAAGTCCTAGACAAGCGATGTACACGATTGTTTTTGTTTCTGCTTGGCAAGGTGCTGGGTATCAAATGTTGCTATTACTAGGAGGCATGCAAAACATTCCCCAAGATGTATACGAAGCTGCTGAAATTGATGGTTTTTCAAAATTCCAACAATTCCGTTATATTACGATGCCATTATTAAAACCAACAGCTATTTTTGTCTTATTGACGACGTTAATTTCAGCTTTCAAACTATTGATTCAACCAATGGTTATGACACAAGGTGGACCAATGAGTTCTACAATGACCATGGTTTACTATATTTACCAAACTGGGTTTACCGATCGATTGGTTGGGTATTCAAGTTCGATTGCGTTAATTTTCACAACCATGATTGGATTAATTACAATTGCCCAAAGAAAACTAATCAAGGAGGATGAAGAAGCATGAGGAAAAAAATTGGCCCATTAACCATAATAGAGTACGTATCATTGATCCTTTTAGCTTGTCTATTCATTTTCCCAATGTTGTGGATGATTGTTTCTTCGATGAAATCAGAAGCGGATGTTTTCAACAACTTAACATCTTTTAGAGCTTTTTTACCTAGTTTAAATCCAGCTAACTGGTTTAAAACCTATCAAGAAGTTATTGAACGTTTTAGTATTGGAACCTATTTATTTAATAGTTTATTTTATGGAATCACCTTTGCAACAGGTTCTATTTTAGTCAATTCATTGGCTGGGTTTGCGTTTGCTAAAATCAATTTTTCAGGTAAAAAAGTTATTTTTGGTATCTTGTTAGCTTTGTTGATTGTGCCAATGGAAACTATTTTGATTCCACAATTTACAATTGTTAATTCATTAGGTTTGGTCAATACACGGATTGCCGTAATTTTGCCAGCGATGGCTAGTGCTTTTAACATTTATTTATTCCGTAATTTCTTTATTGCAATTCCAGAAGAAATTATTGAATCAGCAAAATTAGATGGTGCGAGTATTGTTAAAATTTTCTTTACAATCATGTTGCCGATGTCAAAACCGGCAATTGCAACAGTAGGTGTTTTATCATTTATCGGTAGTTGGAATGATTATATTTGGCCATTGATGGTCTTGACAAATAAAAGCAAATTTTCAATGCAAGTGGCGATTACAACGATTAACACAACGCAACCAGTATACATTAATCAAGTGATGGCAGTCTTGACGATTTCAACGATTCCATTGATTATTGTCTACATTGTGGCACAAAAATATATATTACAAGGATTAGGTGGTTCTGGTACTGGAATCAAATAGGAGAGAAGACGATGAGAACAACAGTTGAGCAGGCGAATAATTTTATTGCAGAGAATAAAGAGCGAGTAAATGAATTATATAGACATCATTATCATTTGATGGCTCCGATTGGTTGGATAAATGATCCGAATGGTTTTGTTTATTTTAAAGGAGAATATCATTTGTTCTATCAATTTTATCCTTATGATAGTGTATGGGGACCCATGCATTGGGGACATGCAAAATCAAAAGACCTTGTTCAATGGGAAGATTTACCAGTTGCGTTAGCCCCAACAGAAGAATATGAAGCAGATGGTTGTTTTTCAGGTAGTGCAATTGAAAAAGATGGTAAATTGTATTTAATGTACACTGGTCATTACGAACGAAATGGCATCAAAAAAGAAGTCCAGTGTATGGCAGTTTCTGAAGATGGCATTCATTTTGAAAAATATGCTGGGAATCCAGTAATTGCTGAACCTCACATTAAAGGTATTGCGGCAATTGAAGATTTTCGTGATCCAAAAGTTTTTCAAAAAGATGATGTATACTATAGCGTGGTCGCTTCGAAAACGGAGGATGAACGAGGACAAATCTTGTTGTTTCAATCCAATGATTTATTAAATTGGATGTTTAAATCAGTCTTACTTGAAGGGAAAGCGCACCAAGGAATTATGTGGGAATGTCCAGATTTATTCCAATTAGATGGAAAAGATGTATTATTGATGTCACCAATCGAAATGCAAAGAGAAGGAAATGCGTATCACAATATGAACTCGACTGTAGCCTTTATTGGGATGGTTGATTGGACGACAGGGAAGTTAACGGTTGATAATTATCATGAAATTGATTCAGGATTAGATTTCTATGCACCACAAACTTGTCTTGATGCACAAAATCGTCGAATTATGGTGGCTTGGATGCAAATGTGGGCTAGAAATATGCCGACCAATGATTTAGGACATCTTTGGGCAGGTGCAATGACTTTACCGAGAGAGTTATCAATTGAACAAAATCAGTTAGTACAAAAACCAATTCAGTCGATTTACTCATTTATTCAAAATGAAAAGAATATACAAGAAAAAGAATTGACAAATGCGACATTGCTATGTGAGGGATTGACTACAGATGCTTCTTACTTGAAATTTGTAGCAACGATTAAGGAAGCACAGCAAGTGACTTTTGAAATCGCCAAATCAGAAAATGAATTTGTGCTTGTGAACTATGATGTAGCAGAAGAATTATTGTCCATAAGTCGAGCAATGGTTGGGGATACGATTACTGGTTCAGAAGTTGAGCATTTAGATACACGGAAAGTAAAAGTTCCATTGAAAAGTGATCAACTGCATTTAGAGTTTTTCAGAGACACTTCTTCAATCGAAATTTTTACTGATGGTCCTGTAACCATGACGATGAATTTTTATAAGAAAGAGTCTAGTGATAATTGGACAGTTTCAAGCCTAGGAACGATAAAAGACATCAGTATAAGTTATGGAGAAATTGGCTAATCGAGCTGACTTCTCTGTGTTTCGAAGCTAACCAATTTTGTGTGTAATTCAATAAATAAGGTATATCCGGCAAATTTGGTAAAACCCAAATTCTCCAGATATACCTTATTTATTGGTGTTAGCATCAAGTTTTGGTTAATGATCAAAAATTAGACCATAACCAAGTGCAATGATTTCTCTGAGATTTGATTTAAATGTAGCAGAAGAATGAGAAACGGCAGGTAAGCCGCTGACTTCTTGAATTCCTAAGCGTTTAGCTAATAGTTCTGAACGATACATATGAAAATCGCTTGTCACAATCACCGTTTCGCCAAGCTCTTTTTTCTTTTGCGCATTTTGGATATTTTCTTTTGTACGGGTGGACTTTCCTTCAATTAAAATTTGATTTTCAGGTATGCCTTCTTTTATTAGATACTTAGACATAACAGCTGCTTCGGAATCGGGTTCATCTGTTCCTTTTCCGCCACAAACAATGACCGTAGCCTTAGGGTGTTCATTTATATATGGAATCGCTGTATCTAATCGTTCCTTTAAAACGGTACTAGGATACGCCGTTTCCGCCGAGTTTCCTTTAACCTGGGCGCCTAAAATAAGGATTGTATCAGGTTCAGAGCTAGGCTGTTCCTTTTTCCCACTGAAAATTAAAAAAAGCACTGTTAGACTATATATGATACCTATACTTACCAACAAAATAACGATTCGTTTGAACCACTTCACATTGATCACTCCCTTTAGAATTTAGTTTATTATAGAAAGTAAATGAATTGGAGCCGAAGATACAAGCTTTAGTTATTTTTAAGTATTAATTAAGAAAAGCTTAGTATAATGAAAATATTCTTAAGAAAAATATTTTTGCAAGAGAGTGATTTTTGTCTTTAAGTGATTTCTTTTCGGATAATATAAAAAATATATTGAACTTAAAAAAAACTGGTATTTTTTATAAAATTTACATTATTCTGTTGATTTTAATGAGTTTACCACATAGAATAAAAGTAATAGTGTTCATTATGGAACGCAAGCGCATGGAGAGAAACTAATTACTACCGTAAATGTCAGATTAGTGATAAGATGATTGAACACTTGATTTTATACTTTGCAGACATAAATAGAGATAAAAGGAAGAATGTTTAATGAACAATAATGATGGAGTTACACGGACTTCAAGAAGTCAAACGACAGGTAATGGAAAAAAGAAAGCCTCTAAAAATGGAAAAAAATTGTTAGTCCCTATTGCTATAGTATTGATTATTTTAGCTCTTACAACAGGTGGGGGAGCCTATGCTTATTTTCAATCTCATTTTTTACCCACTGCAAAAGCTGGTAATACATCGATTGGTTGGTTAAGTGTAAAGGATGCGAAGCAAAAGCTAGAGGACCAAAATAACTCTGGTGAACTAACGATTAAAATGGCTAATCGTGAAGAAAAAATTCAGTTTCCTGAAAGATATGAAATCACAGAAGAATTTTTAACGAAGGAACTTAATAAAACATCGATTACTTTACCTGAAAATCAGAAATTTAAAGAAGAATTGACTAATAGTATTAATGCGATTACTTTTGATGAAGGCACCCCTAGTCAAGATGCCCGCATCGAACAAGTAGATGGCAATTATCAAATCGTTCCTGAACAAAACGGAACAGTCGTCGATAAAGAAGCCTTGATTAATCAAATCTCTACAGATGTGGAACAAAATAAGGTGAACACTGTTTATGAAGTGCAGAACTTTTACGAAAAACCGAAAGTTTTAAAAGATAATAAAGAGTTAACTGAAAAATTAGCTTTAATGTCTAAAAAAGAAAATAAGAAGATTACATTAGATATTAATGGTGAAAAAGTTGAAATAGCGAAAGATGAGATTTTGTCATTTATGAATGAAAATGGTGATGTTGATGGTGATAAGGTTTATGCTTGGGTAGAGCAAGTCAATCAACAACGTGGTTCGATTTTTAAACCAATTACTTTTACGAATGTTCATGGCGAAACATTACAGTACACTAACAATGGAAGCTATGGTTGGGATATCAATATGCCGCAGACACGCGACTTAATTATCCAAGCATTGAATAGTGATAAAGCAGTTGAAGAAATCGTTGTTCCAATTGATGGTGATGCTACACAGTCAAATGTTGTCAATAAAGATTATGTTGAAGTTGATTTAAACGATCAAAAGATGTATTTCTTTAAAAATGGTGTTAAAGTTGTAGAAACAGATGTAATTACAGGTCGTTATAATAAAGGAACGGCCACAGTTCCTGGTTTCCATACGATTTTGTACAAACAAACAGATACAAAATTAGAAGGCTCAATGTTAGATGGTTCAAAATATAGTGTGCCAGTAAAATATTGGATGCCATTGAAGAGTTTGGGTGGTGTAATTACTCAAATCGGGATTCATGATTCTGATAAAGGACCTTATTTTGGGAATAAGACAGCGTATCAAACTGATGCAGGAAGTAATGGTTGTATTAATACACCGATTGAAGCTGTTACTCAAATCTTTAATGAAGCTTATCCTGGAATGGCCGTTATTATTTATGGTCATATCTATGATAGTGCCCCAGGAGAATTTGATAAGCCGGTAGAGTATGGTACACCAGTTTAAAATTAAATACTAATAAAGAGAGACAGAAGCGTCTATTGCTATAGGAGTTGCTTCTGTTTCTTCATTTATAATAAATGGATGAGTTATTAAGAATAATTAATTGGTAAAGCTAACAAAAAGATTTATCTTTACTCTAGTAAAGGTTAAAATGAAGGAGTTCGTATGATTATTGGAATGATTGCAGCAATGGAAAATGAATTACGGCCATTTTTACAAAAATTTTCTTTTTCAAGGCAGTTGGAGATTTGTCAAAATACTTTCTATATTAATGAATCGAAGGATCAGACGATTGTGGCAGTTTGTTCGGGGCGCGGGAAAGTAAATGCGACGATTTATGCGCAGCTTTTACTTACTCATTTTACGCCAGATATTTTGATTAACGTGGGTGTTTCTGGCGGGATTGCTGAAGAGAGTAAAATTTACGATATCTATGTTGGAACAGAGTATTGTCATTATGATGTTCGTAAAAAGCAATCACAATATACATTTCCTAAAAAATTATATTATCAGGGCGATCCTAGCATGATTGAACTGACGAATCAATATTTCCCCAATGTGAAAAATGGAATATTTGGTTCTGGGGAAGGGTTTGTATCAGATGATGCAATGAAAGAGATTCTTTGGCGTGAATTTGCTATAAGCGCTGTTGACATGGAATCGGCTGCAATTGCGCAATGTTGTTATTTAAATGAGATTCGTTATATCTCACTTAGAGGAATCTGTGATAAAGCAAATGAAAAAGCTGTACATACTACTGAAGAATTACAAGAAATGATTGCTGATAAGGTATGTGAGCTGGTTGCTAAGCTAGTCCAAAAGATATAAAAATAAATGAAACGTAGTGGAAATCAAAAGGAGGAAATAAAATGAATCAAAAGACACAGCAAGAATTGGATATCACGTTTATGAAAGAAGCGCTTAAGTTAGCGGAACAAGCTGCCGCTGCGGGAAATGAACCGTTTGGAGCACTTTTAGTGAAAAATAATCAAGTTGTTATGACAGGAGTTAATCGAATCCATACAGAAAGCGATCCAACTTATCATGCAGAATTGGGTTTGATTCGTAAATTTTGTTCAGAGCAAAAGGTTAGTGATTTAGCAGAGTATACATTATATACGAGTTGTGAACCTTGTTGTATGTGCTCAGGCGCCATGGTTTGGAGTAATTTAGGACGAATGGTTTATAGCTTATCTCATGAAACACTTGCGGATATTGCAGGCTTTAATATTATGATTGGTAGTGAAGAAATTTTTGCAAGTAGTCCTAATAAACCAATAGTTGAGAAAGGGCTATTAGCTGAAGAAGCTGTAACTATTTACGAAAAATATTTCAAGTGATTTTTATTAAAATTGGAGGGAATGAGAATGAGTCCAGTCGATGAATATATCGCACAATTTTCTTTAGAACAACAAAAAACATTACAGCAGATTCGAGCAGTAATCAAAGGACAATTACCAAATGCAGAAGAATGTATTAAATATGGCATGCCCACTTATTTCGAAAAAGAAAATCTGGTTCATTTCGCTCAAGCAAAGCATCATATTGGTTTTTATCCAGGGCCTAAAGCAATCGTTGTATTTGAAAACTCTTTGACCGCCTATAAAACGAGTAAAGGTGCCATACAATTTGCTGCAAACCAGCCGATTCCTTATGAGTTGATCAAGGAAATCACCGCCTGGCGGTTACAAGCTATCGAAAAGTAGTTAAGGTTTCATATAAATGAAAGTAGAATAGAATTGATGAGGTTGGCACAAAAGCGGTTAGCTCCGAGAAATAAGAAGGAATTTCCGAAAATGACAAGAAACACGAAAGGTTTCCTTTCGATGTTGAATGATTCCTACTTGGTGCTCTTCAAATTTTTAGTAAATTTCGGCTTATTTCTTAAGGAGTTGCTTTTGTACCACCGTTTGTTCGGGTTTATAAGATAGAACAAAAGTGTTCTTTGCTTGTGTCTCATCCACTTTATTTTTCTCAGCAACAAAAATCAGCGCTTTTATTAAATTGAAGAAATCGTTATATAAAAGTAAAAAATGACGGAACTTCTTGCAATAGCCATCAAAACAACGTATGATGATTGGGGCAGAAATTTGCGCTAGATGATATAGAAGAAAGTAGGGAAATGAATGACGGAACCAGCCATTCGTTATCGTTTAATAAAGAAAGAAAAACATACAGGGGCTCGTTTAGGTGAGTTGATTACGCCTCATGGGACGTTCCCAACACCGATGTTTATGCCTGTGGGGACTTTAGCAACAGTGAAGACTATTTCGCCAGAGGAATTAAAGGAGATGGGTGCAGGGGTGATTTTAAGCAATACCTACCATCTTTGGTTACGACCAGGGGAAGATTTAGTTGAAGAAGCTGGTGGGTTACATAAATTTATGAACTGGGATCAGCCCATTTTGACTGATTCTGGTGGATTTCAAGTGTTCTCACTAAGTGATATTCGTGATATTAAAGAAGAAGGCGTTCATTTTAGAAACCATTTGAATGGCTCGAAATTATTCTTGTCACCAGAAAAAGCGATTGAGATTCAAAATAAACTAGGCTCTGACATCATGATGAGTTTTGATGAATGTCCACCATTTGATGAGAGTTATGATTATGTAAAGAAATCAATTGAACGAACCTCTCGCTGGGCAGAACGTGGCTTAAACGCGCACGCTAACCCAGATCGTCAAGGCTTATTTGGGATTATTCAAGGAGCCGGATTTGAAGATCTAAGAAGACAAAGTGCCAAAGATTTAATTAGTATGGATTTTCCAGGCTATTCGATTGGTGGTCTATCTGTAGGTGAACCGAAAGAAGAGATGAATCGTGTGCTAGATTACACGACACCGTTGATACCAGACCATAAACCGCGTTATTTGATGGGGGTAGGAACAGCAGATTCATTGATTGATGGTGTGATTCGCGGAATTGATATGTTTGACTGTGTTTTGCCAACTAGAATTGCTCGTAATGGGACTTGTATGACCTCTAAAGGTCGTTTAGTGGTGAAGAATGCACAATATACAAGAGATTTCCGTCCAATCGATGAAAAATGTGATTGTTATACATGTAAAAACTATTCAAGAGCTTATATTAGACATTTAATCAAATGTAATGAAACATTTGGAATTCGTTTGACTTCTTATCATAATCTTTACTTCTTATTGAACTTGATGAAACAAGTTCGTCAAGCGATCATGGATGATAATTTATTAGATTTCAGACAAGCATTTTTTGAAGAATATGGGTTTAATAAAGAGAATGCAAAAAGTTTTTAAAAATTGGACTAAAATGCTAGTTTTAGTGTGTGATTTTTGTTAAAGTAAGTACAGTGCGTATATAAATATAATGAGGTGAACAAATAATGGGTGGATTTTCAATGATTTTCATGTTAGTTGCTGTTGGAGGAATGATGTTTTTCATGACTCGTACCCAAAAGAAACAGCAAAATCAACGTCAAGCTTTATTAGATAGTATGAAGATTGGTGACAGTGTTGTAACGATTGGTGGCTTACATGGTGTAATTTCTGATTTTGATGATACAAAAAAAACAATTCTAATTGATTGTGAAGGGATTATTCTTGAATTTGACCGAGCTGCAATTAAAACTGTAACGCCTGCTAAAACAGTAACGACAGAAACAATCGTAGAAGAACAACCAGTTGAAGCGGTGACAGAAGAAGTGGTTGAAGTACAAGAAGCAGATTCAAATGAAACTGCTGAGAATGAAGAAACAAAATAACAGTTATTTATTTCTGTAGTAATCGATTGATTCATTTGTTTTTATTTTGAATAAATCGATAGTAAAAAAAGAGATTGAGATGAAATTCACAAGAATCGTTTTTTAGATTTTTGTGAATTTTATCTTATTTTTCAGAATTAAATGATTTTAGAAAGTCATTTTTTAACTGTATGTCTATTTCGCTGATCTTCCGTTCGTAAGAAAAGAAGGCTCTGTTTTTAGAAGGGAGAGAGTAACATCGAAAAGTTATCATGGCATCAAAAACTATTATTGAAAAAAGATATTAAAGAAAAATGTTCTAACTTTAAGCAACAAGGATACTTAGCAGTAGACGAAGCAGAATTGTTAAATTATCTATTGTCTTATCGGTGGAAGAAAAAACCAAAACTTTCAATTAAAGAGTGTCGTGAAGACATTTTACATATAAAATCCAATGATTTTTTTGATTATCAACAATTATTGGCGCAAACTAAATACGTTAAAATTAATGATTGGCATGACTTAGAAGATTTATTCTAAAAAAGCAGAGCGTTTAAAACTCAGATATAGATAAACAAGAGCTTAATCGTGTACTGAAAAAGTAGATTGAGTATCTTGTTTTATTCATCAAGATAAAAGAAAACGCTCTCTTTTTTGGTGCGATTTTTTTTATGAAAAACTGTGAAAAAAATCACAAAAAACTATTTACATCGTTCGAAAGATGTTGTATGATATAAATGTGAAATAGTTAACAAACTAATTTAAAATTATTTTAGGAGGACTATAATGGCTAAAACGGTAAAAGAAAAGAAGTCAGAAACAGTTGATGTACAAGCAATGATTGATGATCTAGCTGCAAAAGGAAATGTTGCACTGAAAGAAATGGAAAATTTTGATCAAGAAAAGGTAGACTACATTGTTCATCAAATGGCAATGGCTGCGTTAGATAAACATATGCCACTAGCTAAAATGGCTGTTGAAGAAACTGGCCGTGGAATTTACGAAGATAAGGCAATCAAAAACATGTATGCCTCTGAATATATTTGGAACAGTATTAAACATGATAAAACAGTTGGTGTGATTAATCAAGATGATCAAACAGGGTTGATTGAAATCGCAGAACCAGTTGGTGTGGTTTGTGGTGTTACACCAACAACAAACCCAACTTCTACAACTATTTTTAAAGCATTGATTGCATTAAAAACACGTAACCCAATTATTTTTGCTTTCCATCCAAGCGCTCAAAAATGTTCAGCTGAAGCAGCTCGTATCGTTCGTGATGCAGCAATCGAAGCTGGCGCTCCAGAAAACTGTGTACAATGGATTGAACAACCATCAATTGAAGCAACTTCTGCATTAATGAACCACCCAGGTGTGGCAATCGTTTTAGCAACAGGTGGAGCTGCGATGGTTAAATCAGCATACTCTACTGGTAAACCAGCTTTAGGTGTTGGACCAGGTAACGTACCATCATATATCGAGAAAACAGCGAAAATCAAACGTGCAGTCAATGATCTAATCGTTTCTAAATCATTTGATAACGGAATGATTTGTGCTTCTGAACAAGCAGTCATCGTTGATAAAGATATTTACGATGCAGTTAAAGCTGAATTTGAAGCACATCAAGTATACATTGTAAAACCGAACGAATTGAAAAAATTAGAAAATGCAGTGATGAACGAAGGTAAATATGCAGTAAATCCTGCAATCGTTGGTTATTCTGCAGAACATATTGCTGAATTAGCAGGTATCAAAGTACCAAAAGGAACAAAAATCCTTATCGCTGAATTAGAGGGAGCTGGAGCAGAGTATCCATTATCTCGTGAAAAATTATCACCAGTTTTAGCAATGATTAAATCAACAAACTCAGACCATGCGTTTGATTTATGTGAAGCAATGCTTGATTTAGGTGGATTAGGACATACAGCGGTTATTCATACTGAAGATGAAGATTTACAAGTGAAATTTGGCTTACGCATGAAAGCTTGTCGTATCTTAGTTAACTCACCATCTGCTGAAGGCGGAATTGGTAATATCTATAACGAAATGATTCCATCATTAACATTAGGTTGCGGTTCATACGGTAAAAACTCTGTTTCTAAAAACGTATCTGCTGTAAACTTGATCAATGTGAAAACTGTAGCGAAACGGAGAAATAATATGCAATGGTTTAAATTACCACCAAAAATTTTCTTTGAAAAAAATTCATTACAATATTTACAAAAAATGGAAAATGTAGAACGTGTAATGATCGTTTGTGACCCAGGAATGGTTCAATTTGGTTATGCTGACACTGTTCGTAAAGAGTTACAAAAACGTAAAAACGACGTGAAAATTGAAGTCTTCTCAGATGTTGAACCTAACCCTTCAACAAATACTGTTTATGCAGGAACAAAAGTTATGGTTGACTTCCAACCAGATACAATCATCGCTTTAGGTGGTGGTTCTGCAATGGATGCTGCTAAAGGCATGTGGATGTTCTATGAGCACCCAGATACTTCATTCTTTGGCGCTAAACAAAAATTCTTGGATATCCGTAAACGTACGTACAAAATTGAAAAACCTGAAAAAACACAATTTGTATGTATTCCAACAACTTCAGGTACTGGTTCAGAAGTAACACCATTTGCGGTTATTACAGATAGTGATACACACGTAAAATATCCATTAGCTGACTATGCGTTGACTCCAGATGTAGCAATTGTGGATCCTCAATTTGTAATGTCTGTACCAGCTTCTGTAACAGCTGATACAGGGATGGACGTTTTGACACACGCAATTGAATCTTATGTTTCAGTTATGGCATCTGATTACACTCGTGGCTTAAGCTTACAAGCAATTAAATTAGTCTTTGACTATTTAGAAAAATCAGTGAAGACACCAGATATGGAATCTCGCGAAAAAATGCATAATGCTTCTACAATGGCTGGTATGGCGTTTGCCAATGCATTCTTGGGAATTTGTCACTCTGTAGCGCATAAAATTGGTGGAGAATACGGTATTCCACACGGACGTACAAATGCGATTCTTTTACCGCATATTATCCGTTACAATGCGAAAGATCCTTCAAAACATGCGATGTTCCCTAAATATGATTACTTCCGTGCAGATACAGATTATGCTGATATCGCTAAGTTCTTAGGGCTTAAAGGTAAAAATACAGCTGAGTTAGTTGAAGCTCTTGCGACAGCAGTTTATGATTTAGGTGTGAAAGTTGGCATCGACATGAACTTGAAAGCACAAGGCGTTACACAAAAAGTCTTGGATACAACAGTTGATCGTATGGCTGAACTTGCTTACGAAGATCAATGTACAACTGCAAATCCAAAAGAACCATTAATCAGTGAATTGAAACAAATCATTGTTGATGCTTACAATGGCTAATCATTCAAGATAACAATGAATAGTTAAATTAGAAAAGCACTTAGAAGACTAGCTTAGTTTTCTAAGTGCTTTTTTTATGAAAAATTGACAGATAGAAAAAAAGATGATACTATTCGTTGTGTTAGAAAAAATGATGAAAGGAGAATATCTGATGGGTCAAGTAATGAGTCATAAGCAAATAAATAATCAGTTGGTAAATAGTCACTGGATACAATGTTTATCTGAACGTGTCATTCTTGCTTTTAAGGATGTTCTTTTAGATAAATAGATGGGTTAATTGAAAAAGATTTTAAGGTATGAAAATAATTAAGAAAAATTTCTTGGTTATTTTAAATGTACTCTTTTTCAAATTTAGTTAGACTATAGGCGGAAGCAAAACTGATTTCTAGTTTTGTTTCTGCTTTTTTGATTTAGAGATTTTTGATAGATTAATGGAGGTGTTTCCAATGAGTGGAAAAGGAAAAGGAAAAGAAGAAAGAAGTAAAAATGGAATATGAGGCAATAACATTTGTTTCATGTTCTGAATAGACAGAGTGAAAATGATAAAAATTATTTTTAGAATAAAGTGATTTTTTACCATCTTCAACATACATGAAAGAGATGAGGAAATAAATGTTAACAATTAAAGGAAAATATAATGACGCCATTGTTTATACAGATAATGTGGAAGATAGTACGATTGGACAAATTATGTCTTTATGCAATCAAGCGTATTTTAAGGAAAGTAAAATTCGGATCATGCCTGATACACATACTGGAACAGGTTGTGTTATTGGAACGACAATGACAATCAAAGATAAGGTAGTTCCCAATTTAGTTGGTGTCGATATTGGTTGTGGAGTTTATGTGGTTCAATTAAACAAGTCGATTAAAACTAATTTTGATAAATTGGATCGGGTGATTCGGACTAAAATTCCTAGTGGTAATCATACGCACGATAAAAGTTTGCATGAATTTGAATTGGGAAAGATCCATGCACCAATCCATAAAGGATGGGCTTTACGTAGTTTAGGCACATTAGGTGGTGGGAATCATTTTATTGAAATCGCTGAAGGTCAATCAGGTTATTACTTGGTTATTCATAGTGGAAGTCGCATATTAGGTAAAGAAATTGCTGAATATCACCAAGAGGTCGCTTATCAAAAATTATCACAACAAAGAAAAGAATTGAAGATAGCACTGAAAAATGCCAAAGCAAAAGGCAATATAGACGAAGCAGAGCAATTCTCTCGATTGAGAGAAGAAATAAAAGTTTCTTATGAGCTATCTTATGTAACAGAACAAGATCTTGAAAACTATTTAACGGACATGAAAATTGCTCAAGCTTATGCAGCTGAAAATCGTCAATTGATGGCAGAGATTATTTTAAAAGGAATGAAATGGAAAAAAGCAGTTATTGATCAGTTTGATTGTCCCCATAATTATATTGATTTAGAACATAAGCTTTTAAGAAAAGGAGCAGCATCAGCGCAAAAGGGAGAGAAGATGATTATTCCTTTAAATATGAAAGATGGTAGTATTTTAGCTATCGGCAAAGGAAATGCTGAGTGGAATTATTCTGGTCCTCATGGTGCTGGACGCCAACTGAGCCGTTCACAGGCAAAAGCGAGAATTAGTCTAGAAAGTTATCAACGAGTAATGAGAAATGTTTGGACCACCTCGGTTTCTAAAAAAACAATTGATGAGGCACCTAAAGCCTATAAATCAATGAAACAATTACTGGAAGACATCAAGGAAACTGCAGAGGTTCAAGAAATTATTAAACCACTGTATAATTTTAAAGGGTAAATCTTTTCGTAAACGCAAGGGATTCTATATAATAGAAAGTAACAAATATAAAACTTGCTAAAAAGAAAGGATGAGTAGAATGACTAAATTTTCGCCTTGTTTGTGGTTTGATGGAAAAGTTGTAGAAGCGGCTAATTTTTATGTAAATTCATTTGAGAATAGTCGTATCGGTCGAACGGATTATTATGTTGATAGTGAACACCAACCAGAAGGATCTATTCTGACTATTGCATTGACGCTTGCTGATCAAGAAGTAATTTTATTAAATGGCGGGCCTGAATTTTCTTTTACACCAGCTATTTCTTTGTTTGTGGAATGTGAAACGGAAGCGCAAATTGATCAGTTATGGGAAAAACTAAGCCAAAATGGACAGGTTTTGATGGAGTACGGGCGCTATCCTTTTAGTGAAAAATATGGTTGGTTGGAAGATCAGTATGGCGTTTCATGGCAACTGATTTTATCTGGAACCACACAATCAATTACGCCAAGTTTTTTATTTACAGGAAAACAATTTGGTAAAGCAGAAGCAGCAATGAATCAATGGATTGAGGTTTTCGGAGAAGGAAAGATTGACTATATTGAAAAAAATTCAGATGGCAGTGTGCTACAAGCATTGTTTACGATGCATGGACAACCATTTCGAGTAATGGACAGCTCAGAAGATCATCAATTTACATTTTCAATGGCAACATCTTTTTATGTTTATTGTAAGGATCAAAATGAAATCGATCGACTATGGCATGCTGTAACAACTAAAGGGAAAGAATGGCCTTGTGGTTGGATGGAAGATGAATATGGCGTTTGTTGGCAAACGGTAACTAAAGAGATGGAAGAGTTATTTGATTATGAGGATCGTGAGCGATCTTATCGGGTTATGCAAGAATTATATAAAATGAAAAAAATTGATATTGCAGCTTTAAGAAAAGCATACGAAGAAAAATAAATATAAGCTAGACGAGGTTGGAAGAATTTTAGCCTCGTCTAGTTTTTTATTAATGGGCGTTTCTTTTAGCGAAACTTTGATAAGGAATTCCACGACTTTCACACCAATGGCTGATTTCGCTTGAGAAAATAAGATCGGTGGTGCTTAATGCTAAGGTGTTTTGTTTTCCAAGCATCGTATAAAGTAACTTTAATTCCTCTTCCCATTGATGAATCAGTTGGATTGTTTCGTCGACACCATTTGTCATTAATTGATTTAAAATAGTTCCCGCAATGCCAACACCTTTTGCTCCTAGACTAAGTGCTTTGACAATATCGAGTGAGTGCCGAATGCCACCGGACGCTAAGATAGTCAAATCGTGTTGCCAATTTGTAGACTCTAATAAGGAAATAGTTGTTGATTGTCCCCAATCATCTAAAAAGCTAAGTTCTCGTTTTTTTCGACGCGCATTTTCAATTTGAGTAAAGCTAGTTCCACCTTGACCGCTAACATCTACGGCTTTAACCCCTCGCCAAATCAGTTGTTCAATCGTTTCGCTGCTCATACCAAAGCCGACTTCTTTGACAATCACTGGGACAGAAAGTCGAGCAACGATTTCTTCAATAGAATCTAACCAACCATTAAAACTTCGGTCGCCTTCAGGCATAACTAATTCTTGTGGAATATTGACATGAATTTGTAAGCCATCTGCTTGGATTAGATCGACTGCTTTTTGAGCCACTTCGAGTGAAAGTCCAGCTCCAATATTGGCAAAAATAATACCATTAGGATTTTCTTTCCGCATAATTTGATAAGTGTCGGCTAGTTCAGGATTTTTGAGTGCAGCACTGACTGAACCAGTCGCTGTCATCAGCCCCGTTTCTTTGGCAATGATTCCGATTTGTTGATTAATCGCTTTTGCTCGTTCGCTACCGCCAGTCATCGCATTGATATAAAATGGATATTTAAAAGAAAAGCCAAGAAAATTGGTTGAAAGGTCAATATCATTTTCATCAACTTCCGAAAATGAATGGTGAACGAATCTGATTTGGTCAAAATCATTCTTTTTTTCTTTATGAAATGCTTTGGCTAAAGAGAGATGCTCATCTTTTCGATTCATTGATTTCCTTCTTTCTGTAAAAATATACATGTAATGGTAATGGGATGATTCCTTCTTTCTCCCAAGCACTCATTAAAGGTAAGATACCTGACTTTTGTTTGAAAAGTACAATACCACAATCACCTCCACCAGCCCCAGAAGATTTGGCTGCTCCACCATAAGTTTGAGCAAGATCACAAAGTTGCTTTAAAGCGGGCGTCTCGATGGGTACTTTAGCGGTAGTTGCTAATTTTTGCAATAAACTACGATTTTGCTGAATTTGTTTTTGAATCAGTGAAATATCGTTTGTTTTAAACCCTGTAATCATTATTTCGACACAGTCTTTACTTGCTTGCAAAAATTCTTGATAAGCAGCAGGTTGGGTTCTTTTTGCCTTATTTACTTGATCCACCAAATCAGAAGTGGAAGCTGGGCTTCCCGTCCAACCGATTAGAAGGCGTAATTTTTTCGGTACTTCTAATGGTTGAATCATTAATTTGGGCCAAGTCGTATGTAATAATTGTTCAAGGGTCAGCTGTTGTTGCTGTTCTTTGACCCATTGGTGATCAAAGGTGGAAAAAGCAACCCAACCACCATAACAACTAGCCGCAATATCTCCACAAGAACCATTTCCTTGAACGGCTAAATGTGCTAAAGCTGAAAGTTTAAAAATAGCTTCATTGGTTAAATTTAACTGATAAAATTGATTCAACGCTTTGACCGTAGCTACTGTGACGGCACCACTTGAACCTAAACCATATTTTCGTCCATTTGAATTGTCCAGTTCACTGGTTACTTTTAAATGATAGAAAGAAAGTGACCGCTTTTTTTCTTGTGCATATTTTTCAATTAATCGAATGGCCTCAAGTACATAGTGAAAGGGGTTTTCACGAATATCTAACACTAGTTCATTGTTTTTTCTAGTCCAACGAATGGGTAACGAACGATACTGTGCTGAATGAATACTCCCAGTTTGTTTTGCCGATTCAACAGTGACGGTTACGAACTGATCGACTGCGACAATAATCGCAGGGTGTCCTGCTTCTACAACTGCATATTCGCCGGCAATAAATAATTTTCCTGGGGTGGAGACTTCTATCATGGGTAGTACACGACCTTTCTTTTTAGAGTATAGCAATTCCTGGACCAGCGTGAGCAGTAATCAATTGTTCTTCTGAAAAATCATTGAGCAGGACCGTTTTTAAAGCGGCTAAATCGCTTTTTTTAACTAAAATTTTTACATTAGGGCCTGCATCCATCGTCGTATAACAAGGAATTCCTTCATTTCTAAGCTGGCGAATGATTTGCATCACTTTTAAACTTTCGGGAACCCAATAAGTAAAAGGAGGAGAAGCTGCTAAAGTTGTTCCATGCATTCTTAAACTATTTGCTTCAGTGATTTCGCCTAATTTTTGAAAATCTTTTTCAGCAATCGCCTTTTTTATGGCTACAAGATCTTGATCAATTGTACTAAGCCAACCATCATAAAAACTAGAGGTTTGTACCGTTCGTCTCATTCCGTCACGACTAGAAATATCTTTCGCTCGGCTATCTACTAGGACAAACAACATAGCCAACTCATTTTCAAAATCATTGGATAAAATAGGAACCGCATAAGAGTCTTGATCAGAGGTTCCTTTTTGCCATTCTGAAAATCCGCCAAAGATACTTCGACAAGCCGAACCAGAACCATGCCGGGCTAATCGTGAAAGTTCTGTGTCAGATAAGTTGAGTTTTAATGCAGCGGCACTAGCTCCTGCAAGCGCCGCAAATCCACTAGCAGAAGAGGCTAATCCAGCAGCAGTTGGTACGAAGTTAGTACTTTCTATTCTAGCATAACCACCACCATACTCTTTACGAATATAGTTGAAAAAAGTATTAATTTTACTATTGTTTAAGACTTGCTGTTGTCCGTTCAAGAAAAAAAGATCATTTTTTAAATTTGGATCAAAATAAACACTTGTTTCTGTATAAAAAGCATCTAACGTCAAGGAAAGGCTACTATTCATTGGTAGAATCAATTGCTCATCTCTTTTACCCCAATATTTGATTAAAGCGATATTTGTGTAGGCACGCGCTTTTCCCATATTCATTTATCCGTCACTCCTAATGGTTGAATCCAAGTTGAAATAGCTCCTGCTTTTTGTAGTTCTCGTGAAATATGATACGCTTGTTTTTTTGAGTTTGATAGGGCTAACATACAACCGCCCCGTCCACCACCAGTTAATTTAGCGCCTAAAGCCCCTTGTTGAATAGCGGTTTCAATCAATCGATCCAGTTGTTGGTTGCTGACAGTTAAACTTCTTAAAATAGCTTGAGCAGAACTCATTTGAATCCCAAGTTTTTCGGCATCATTATTTTCAATGGCTGTTTTTGCTAATAAAGTCAATTGACCCAATTCAGCTATTTTTTTAGTGATTTGTTGTTTATCTTTTTCTAATAAAACAGCTACATCACTGACTGCTTCTCGTGTTTGTCCTTTAATTCCGGTATCCGCAATAATTAAAAAAGTATCAGTAAGATTCATGGGAAAGTTTTTCAATGGGGTTCCTTTGATAAAAAAGATCGGGTCTTTGCCGCTCGTTGCTGCTGCATCAATTCCACTAGGATTTCCATGAGCAATTTTTTCAGCATAATCAACGAATGTCAATAATTCTTCCTGAGTATAAGAATGGTCGTAGTAATTAAATAAGGCGCGAATCGTTGCCACTGCCACCGCCGCGCTAGAACCCATCCCTCTTTCGGCAGGGATGGTACTTGTTATGGTTATGGCTAAGGGACAGTTTGATTGATTTAATTGTTCTAGTACGTTTAAAACGGTCTCTTTAATGCTAGCCAGTCTTTCGGGAGCTTGCGCCAATTTTCCTGAGAAATAATGGCAGTTAAGGGTTAATTCAGTATTTTTTTCTACGGTTGTAATGACATTTGTTTCATTAAAAGGAAAGGCAATGGCTGGCTGACCATAAACAACGGCATGTTCACCCATCAAAATAATTTTTCCAGATGCCATTCCTTGTCCGATTTTTCTTTTTTGCATTGTAAACGACCTTTCTAATTAAATATCAAATGAGTAGCGATCCATGGAGCTGCATAAAGGATCATAAATTGAACACCATAATTAACGCCCATCTTATTAAGCGTACCACAGACGATTCCTACAAGTAAAACACCAAAAATATTCACAAATCCAGCATCCATATACGCAAGTAATAAAATAAACCCAATAAACAAACCTAAAATGGCTTCATGTGGAATTTTTTCTAAAACGAAAGCAGTCATTTTTCGCGCATATTTCATGGCAATATAATATGTGATAAACGATGTAATTACTGCGGCAAAAACAATAGCGTAAATAAATTCTGAACGACTTAATAAATGATGCAAGTTATGCTCTAACGTAAAAACAGGTGGTGCATTAAATAAAGCATTCGCTGGTCCTACTGCTACTGGAGATAAAGGAATTCCTAAGGCGACTAAAGGAATAATTACACCAGATAGATAAGTAGCATGTGATAAGGCGCTCATTGATGTTATCGCCATACTGGCCTTTTTGACTGGATCTCTTTCTTTATTTGAAACAGCTTCACCAAAAAGGATGGTTAATCCTACTGGACTTAAGAAAAATAGAAAATTAGATAAAAAAGAAACAACAGCACTAGTTCCAGCCTCTTTTTTAGTGATTGTTTTTAAAGGATGACGAAGTGCTTCTTTTTCATCCACTTGATTCAACACAATTTCTTTTTTTTCGTGTAAAGGTAGCGATTCCCTTGTTTGTTTATTTAGTAAGCTAAGTAATGAGACAATTAAGGGGCCAATCGTAATTCCCAAAAAGAAAGAAATCGTGACATTTTTTTCTTGTGGTAAAACGCCAATTCCCCAATATAAATAGCGTAAACCTTGAAATAATAGCGCTAAAGGAATAATGCTGATCAATGCTAGAATTTTATTTTTACCTATCAATGATAGAAAAATCGCACCAAAAACAAAAAGCAGTGAGGCGTAATCTTTTACTGATTCAGAGAAGGGAGCCAAAACATTTGCTAATAATAGACTGATGGGTACTGCCACTAAAGTTCCAATCACAGAACCAGTTGCCATTTTTTTAATGCTTGTAGCAGCCATTCCCTGATCTTTCAAATATAGTGCATGCTCGATCATCGGTGTTGACATCACGCCGCCAGGTAACCCTACTAATGCGGTAGGGATTGCATTCATCAAATTTAAGGTAATGATGGCAGCGATAAAAAAAGTTAACACAACAATTGGTTTTGTGCCAGCCAAAACCACTGCCAAGGTGACTGGCATTAATACAGATGTTTCATCCGTTCCTGGAATAAAGCCAATAAAAGTATATAAAACAATTGCGCCCAAAACAGCTAAGACCATTTGGAAAAGTATAGTAAAATCCATTATTTTTGTTCCTCCTCAATCACGATTCGTTTTGGCTTGATTAAAATCGTACTGATAATAAAACCCAAAACAGCACCGCCTAATCCGAAAAATAATTGTTTTGTTGTGTCGGTTTTTGGTGCTAAAAAGAAACCACTCATCGTTGTTGTACTGCAAATTAGGATCGATACAATCAAGTCTTTTAAATTAACTAAATCGCCCCAAATCTCTACAAGATTCTTTTTCAACAATGTTCCTCCTCATAACGCTATAAGTGCGTTTATTCATCTATTTTTGAACTATTTTATTACTGAGAATTAAGAGAATATTCTTATTGAGAATTGTTCTCAGCTTAACTAGTGTACCAAAAAAACGGTTGAAGTGAAATTTATAAGATTTTGCGCAAAGAAAAATTAGTATATCTAATTAGGGAGTATTGAGAAAACATGCGAAAGTGAGCTTGAGACAAAACCAATTTCAATTCCGAAATTTGAATAAATAGTCTAAAACAATCGGAATTTTAGCAATTCTTTTATCGCCTTGATAATCAATAGTAGAACTTAGGGTAATTGAAATAAAATAGATGGATTATGGAAAATTTAAAATTTGAAGGGATTAAATTAGATGTTCTGATGAATAAGATGAGTGTATTGCTCATTTTAGCTTGAATATGGCACGAAGTTTCACCCATAAAAATCAATTTCTAGTAGTTAAGATGAGAAAATACTTATTTTGTCCTGCTGAATCAAAAAAGGCAAAGAAACGAATAGTGACTAATAAGAAAATGACATAAAAAAGGTAGAAGGATCAGAAAGCGACATAATAAAGTGATGTTAGTTGAATTGGAGAGTACTATTGAAAAAGAGCGTAAAAATCTGTGAAAAAATCATTTTGAACGAGTCATAAACTTTGATTTTTTCACAGTATTATTTATTGAACGATTAAACCCAGGCCAACAGCAATAATGATTGCTTGTTCTGTTGAAACTTTTAGGCCGCGTAACAATTCTTGTGAAAAAGCTATTTTGTCAAATGTTGTTTTTGTTAGATCCAAATCTTTTAAGCTTGTATTGAACCAATTACTGTCTGAAAGTTCGCAGTCTGAGAAATATAAATCCTTCCAAGTCATTTCGAAAAATTCTGCTTGCTTCAAACTAGTATTTTCAAAGGTCACCATTTTTTGGTTAGAAAAGCTAAAGGAACCATAATCAATGATACAATCTTCAAAAAAACAATCCCTTAAGTAGCTTTCAGCAAAATTAGTTCCTGTTAGTTTGCATTGTTTGAAGTGGACTGAATGAAGACTTGCTCCCATCCACTCGGAATTTGAGAAATCACAGCGATCAAAAAGAACATTGCTGACTTCTAATTGTTCTAAATGACTACGAGTCATCGTGACTTTTTCTAAAGTCGTTTCATTGATGAAAAGGTTTCTAGCTTCTTGAGGACTGAGGGTTTGGTTTTTTACTAAGACATTTTCAATCAATCCTTCGTCTTCCATAGTAAGAAAGTCTCTTTCTTTTAGCTCTGTAAAAGTTGGGCCCAATGGTTTTTTATTTTTCAAAGTAGTTTCCTCCGTATATATAATAATTACATAGTTTGATTGATAGTTGTATTTGATAACCTGTTACTGATTCTTATTATAGCTTAAAAAAAAGAATGGTTTCGTAAAAAAAACAAAAGAGAACCGTTCTTTTTAAGTTAATTTCAAGTAAAAAGAGTGAAGGGATTATTCAAATGGATTAGAGGGTATTTAAGTTTAGTTCTAGTTTTTTTATTGACTCAGGAGATAATTTTTGACAAATCATTCTTTTTTCTCTATTGTAGCATGATAGGTTAAGTGACATGGGATAATAGGTACTTTTAAAATTTTTGAATAAAACTATTCATTTTGAAATATAAATTTTCCTTTAATGAGAGAAATCTAATTTTGTGTCTAGGAAAATTAAATTAAAATAAGATATTTCTTGATTTTTTAATTTAATGATTGTACACTATACCTCATAGCTTTAATAATTATTAAATTCTGAGTTTTCAGAAAATACTGATTTAATCCATAGGAGGAATTAAGATGAAGTTAAAAAAATCATTTGCTTTAGGGTTAATTGCTTTATTTAGTGTATCACTTGCTGCATGTGGTAACGGTGGGTCAACAGACGATTCAGGCGGTGGTAAAACGGCCAATGACAAAGCGAGCGGTGAACAAATTTTCAACGTAAATGTCCAACAAGAAATGCCAAGTGCTGATTTATCAGTTGCGACAGATACAATTAGTTTTTCAGCGTTAAACAATGTATATGAAGGGCTATATCGTTTAGATAAAGATAATAAACCAATTGCTGCTGGAGCGGCAGAAGTGGTAAAACCGAGTGATGATGGTTTAACTTACACAATCAAATTAAATGAAGATGCTAAATGGTCTGATGGCGAACCTGTTAAAGCAGAAGACTATGTTTATGGTTGGCAACGTACAGTAGATCCTGCTACGGCATCTGAATATGCTTATATGTTTGCAGCTGTGAAAAACGGTGCGGATATTGCTGAGGGGAAAAAAGATAAATCAGAACTAGGGATCAAAGCGGTAAATGATAATGAGTTAGAAATTACTCTAGAAAAACCAACACCTTATTTTGATTACTTGTTAGCATTCCCATCATACTTCCCACAAAGAAAAGATATTGTTGAGAAATATGGGAAAGATTATGCTGCAAATAGTGATAATGCTGTCTATAATGGTCCTTTTGTATTAGCTGATTTTGATGGTCCAGGAACGGATACAAACTGGACGTATAAAAAGAATAAAGATTATTGGGATGCTGATACTGTACAGTTAGATCAAATCAATGTCAATGTTGTAAAAGAAGCACCTACTTCATACAACTTGTTCCAAGATGGACAAGCTGATGACGTAATTTTAACTGGTGAACTTGCTCAACAAGCTGCTAACGACCCGCAATTAGCGATTCAAAAAGAAGCAACTACTTATTATATTGAATTAAATCAAATTGATGAAAAATCACCATTTAGAAATGCAGATTTAAGAAAAGCTATTTCTTATTCTATTGACAGAGATGCATTAGCAAATCAAATTTTGGGCGATGGATCCGTGGCACCACAAGGATTAGTACCAGCTGAAATGAGCACAAGTCCAGATGGGAAAGAAGATTTTAGTGCTGCTGCTGAAGATAAACTTTCTTATGATCAAGAAAAAGCAAAAGAACATTGGGAAAAAGCTAAAAAAGATTTGAATATCACTTCTCTAGATATGGACATTCTTTCATCGGATACAGATTCTTCTAAGAAAGTAGTTGAATATATCCAAGGAGCTATTCAAGATACCTTAGATGGAGTGAAAGTAACAGTAAGTCCAGTACCATTCTCAGTTAGATTAGATCGTTCGAATAAAGGTGATTTCAGCACTGTTATCGGCGGTTGGGGTGCTGATTACGCAGATCCAAGTAGTTTCTTAGATTTATTTAAAACAGGAGTTTCGTATAACCGCGGACGTTATAGTAATCCTGAGTATGACAAACTAATTGATTCAGCTTCAACAACAAATGCAAATGATCCTGAAAAACGTTGGGATGATATGGTAAATGCTGAGAAATTGATCATGGGTGAGATGGGTGTCATTCCAATTTACCAAAAAGCGGAAGCTCATTTACGTGCGGATAAAGTTAAAGGCGTAGTTGCTCATCCAGCAGGTGCTCAATATGATTACAAATGGACATATATTTCAGAGTAATCTAAAACTGTAGTAAGTAGCAAAAAAGGACCCTGCCTTCTTAATTATTAAAAAAGGCAGAGGTCCTCTTGCTATCTTCACTCATAAAAAGTAAAATAGTAAAGAAATAACGGCTAAAGTCAGTAAAATACTCCCTGTCAGTAACCAAAAAAATCGATGTTCTTTACCAATTACTGAAAATGGGATATATTCTTCTTGTCCCTTTTTTTTCTTGAGACGAAAATGCATTTTCATAGAACGCTGGAAAGTGTCGAAAAAACCCGAAGACATAATCCAAAGTGCAATCCCAATAATCAGAAAGAAAAGTGAAACAATAAAATAAGTATCTGATAAAGCGCGGATAGTTAGTGAGTGTTTCAATAGTAGGTAAGTGAAAATACCAATGCTTGAGACTACAGAGGTAATTAAGGGCCATTTCATATTTTTCATGTGCTCATCCTTATCTAAATGAATTTCTATTCTTACTTTATCTAAAAAAACTGATGAAGTCAAAATAATCGCGGAGGTGTCATTCTTGAACAGTTTTGGAAAATATTTTCTTAAACGGGTCTTCTTTATGGTGATCACACTATGGTTGATCGCTACGATTACGTTTTTCTTAATGCAATTATTGCCAGGTACTCCCTATACAAACCAAGAAAAACTTAGTCCCGAAACCATTGCTATGTTGAATAAACAATCTGGCTTAGATAAACCAGTTATTGTTCAATATGGAATTTACTTGAAAAATCTAGTAGTTGGTGATTTTGGTATCTCGTTCCAATTTAAAAACCAACCAGTAGCAAAACTTTTAGCTGGTCGTATTGGTCCATCCTTACAACTAGGGGGACAAGCTATTATCTTAGGTACCTTAGTAGGGATTTTACTAGGAATCATTGCAGCGATGAGACAAAATACATGGGTAGATACAACTGCTACATTAATGGCAATTTTGGGTCGTTCTATACCAAACTTTGTCTTTGCAGTATTACTACAATACATTTTTGCAATGAAATTGAAAGTATTACCAATTGCTATGTGGAACGGTTTTGCCTATACGATTTTACCAACCATTGCGTTAGCAATGAGTCCAATGGCCGATTCCGCCAGGTTTATTCGAACCGAGATGGTAGAAGTATTACATAGTGATTATGTAGAATTAGCCAAGGCTAAAGGGTTAAGCCGTTGGCAAGTAGCGTTTAGACATGGTTTAAGAAATAGTTTGATTCCATTGATTACTCTGTTAGGGCCACTAGCTGTTGGACTGATGACTGGTTCGTTAGTTGTTGAAAATATTTTTGCAATCCCTGGTATTGGGGAACAATTTGTAAAATCAATTATGACGAATGATTATCCAACAATTATGGCGGTTACTATTTTATATTCTGCTATGTTAGTTGTTGTAATTTTGATTGTTGACTTACTTTATGGATTGATTGATCCAAGAATTCGTGTTTCAGGAGGTGGCAAAGGGTAATGGATACTGTTAATTTAAAAGATGTACCTGAGAAAATCAAAGAAATCCCAACCAGTGAATTCCAACCTTTGGATACTTCGACAACAAAAGAAAGAGAGCGTATCGCAACTCCTTCACTAAGTTTCTTACAAGATTCTTGGCGTCGATTGAAAAAAAATCGCGCTGCAGTAATTTCATTAGTCTTTTTAGGGATAATTGTTTTTATTTCAATCATCACTATTTGGATATCTCCACATAATCCAACGCAACAAAATGTTTCTTATATCAATTTACCGCCACGTATTCCATTTTTAGATGGTGTGAATGGCTTAAATGGTAAAACAACGGTTGCTGGAAAAGTTGTCGATAAATATGCACAAGCGAAAGTTCCAGATGATTTAAACTTTTATCTAGGAACTGATGGATTAGGTCGTGATGTTCTTAGCCGTTTGTTTATGGGAACTAGAATCTCTTTATTGATCGCTTTTATTGCGGCATTGTTAGATATTACGATTGGGGTTACCTATGGACTGATCTCAGGTTTATTAGGTGGTCGAGTAGATACCGTTATGCAACGTATTTTAGAAGTTCTTTCAGGAATTCCTAACTTAGTTGTTATGATTTTGATGCTTACTGTTTTTGATCCAGGGATTCTTTCTATTGTTTTAGCGATGGTGATTACCAACTGGATTTCAATGGCTCGAATTGTTCGAGCCCAGACGATGAAGCTAAAAGATCAAGAATTTGTTTTAGCTGCGCAAACATTAGGTGAATCACGTCTTAAAATCGCGGTGAAACATATTTTACCGAATATTTCCAGTGTGATCATCGTTCAAATGATGTTTAGTATCCCATCAGCTATTTTCTTTGAAGCGTTCCTAAGCTTTATTGGGTTAGGACTACGTCCACCGACCGCTTCGTTAGGAACTTTATTGAATGAAGGATATAAAACATTCCGATTCCTTCCATATTTGATGTGGATTCCTGCAGTGACCCTATCAGTGATCATGATTTGTTTCAATTTATTAGCTGATGGACTGCGCGACGCCTTCGATCCTAAGATGAAAGAGTAGAGTGAATGACTATGGAAAAAGTACTAGAAGTAAAAGACCTGAGAATTTCTTTTGATACATTCGCTGGAAAAGTCAATGCGATTCGCGGTGTGAGCTTTGATTTATATAAAGGTGAAACGTTAGCAATCGTTGGAGAATCTGGTAGTGGTAAATCCGTAACGACTAGAAGTATCATGCGTTTATTGAGCAGTAATGCGAATATCGATAATGGTGAAATTTTATTTAAAGGTTCAGATATTGTTAATAAATCAGAAAAACAAATGCAAACTATTCGTGGAAAAGAAATTGCGATGATTTTCCAAGATCCAATGACTTCACTAGATCCAACAATGCCAATCGGTAAACAAGTGGCTGAGTCATTGATCAAACATAATAAAGTTTCTAAAAGCGAAGGATTGGCACAAGCGTTAGAATTACTGAAACTTGTGGGTATCCCAAATGCTGAAAAACGATTGAAAAATTATCCTCATCAATTCTCTGGTGGTCAACGTCAACGAATCGTTATTGCGATTGCTTTGATTTGTTATCCGGAAATCTTGATTGCGGATGAGCCAACGACTGCATTGGATGTAACGATCCAAGCACAAATTTTAGAGTTATTAAAAGATTTACAACAAAAAATAAGCACATCGATTATTTTTATCACTCATGATTTGGGTGTAGTAGCAAATGTAGCTGATCGAGTAGCTGTAATGTACGGCGGACGTTTAGTAGAAGTAGGAACTTCAGAAGAAATTTTCTACAATCCGCAACATCCTTATACATGGGGGTTATTAGGTTCAATGCCTTCAATGGAGGGCACAGAAGATAAATTGTATGCAATCCCCGGTTCACCACCGGATTTATTAGATCCACCAAAAGGGGATGCCTTTTATCCACGTAATGAGTTTGCATTGAAAATCGATGCAGAGCAAGAGCCACCTTATTTCCAAGTTTCTCCAACGCATACGGCTGCAACTTGGTTGTTAGCTCCACAAGCACCAAAAGTAACACCTCCAGCTGAAATTGCAAGACGTTGGGCTATTTACGCAGAACGTCACAATAAAGAAGTAACAGGAGGTGCTGCTAAATGACCGACAATAGAAAAGTTCTTTTAGATGTAAAAGGATTAAAGCAATATTTTAATGTAAACCGTCCTGATGAAGTAAAAGCAGTTGACGATATTAGTTTTCATATTTATGAAGGGGAAACATTTGGTTTAGTTGGGGAATCAGGAAGCGGAAAATCAACTACTGGACGTAGTGTTATCCGTTTGTATGATCCGACAGCAGGAGAGATTTTATTTGATGGGGAAGATATCAGTAAAATTCGTTCTAAAAAAGATATGCAAGCCTTCCGCCGCGAAGTACAAATGATTTTCCAAGATCCATATGCTTCGTTGAATCCGCGTATGAAAGTTAATGATATCATCGCTGAAGGAATTGACATCAACCACTTAGCTAAAGATAGTGCTGAACGTGAAGCTAAAGTTAATGATTTGTTGAAAACGGTTGGACTTGATCCTAGCCATGGAACACGTTACCCGCATGAGTTTTCAGGTGGTCAACGTCAACGGATTGGGATTGCCCGTGCATTAGCGGTGGATCCTCGTTTTATTATTTGTGATGAACCGATTTCGGCACTAGATGTTTCAATTCAAGCACAAGTCGTTAACTTGTTGCAAGATTTACAAAAAAATTCTGGCTTGACCTATTTATTTATCGCGCATGATTTATCAATGGTAAAACATATCAGTGATCGAATTGGTGTAATGAATAGCGGTAGATTATTAGAAATGGGCTCCAGTGATGATGTGTATAATTTTGGGGTTCATCCATACACAGAAAGTTTATTATCTGCGATTCCATTACCTGATCCTGATTATGAACGTACACGTAAACGTATTGTTTATAAACCAATACCAGAAGATGGGAAAGAACGAAAATTACGGGAAATCACAGCAGAACATTTCGTTTACTGTTCTGAGGATGAAGTAGCAATGTATCGGAAAAAAATTGAAGAAAAAAAAGCGCAAGTAAAGTAAGTAAAATAGTTGTTGAAAAATGAAAAAGTTGTTGTGTATATTATTATTTTAAAAGAGACTCAGTTGAAAATAAGATGTTCTTAAAAATAAATGTTTGAATTAAAGTCGATAATGGTTTGATGTTATGAATAGATTGAATGTGACCTTAGGTGTACCATCAATTTGTAAAATAGCTTAAATCTTCGGCTTTTCTTTCTAATTTTGTTGAAATTTTAAAATTACTGATAAGGATAACGTCGATGAGAAAAAAGTTAGGCGATAGTCTGTAGGTTTTAACTGCATAAGAATAGCAATATGAAATCGCTAGTGGAGTTTTTGCTTTCGCCTATTTATTTTTAGAATCTCCATTGAGAATCATCAACTTTTTTCTGAACAATTCATTCTAAAAAAATAAGCACTTGGATTTTTAGCGGGATGGACAGAAAGTCGATATTTTGAGAATGAATTCGTTCATTTATTTTATTGCTCTTTTAGAATAATAGGGTAGGTGGTATAATTGAAGGTGTTAAAAGCGTACAAGTTTCGACTCTATCCTACAAAAGCGCAAGAGGTATTTATAAAGAAGACCTTTTCTTGTGTTCGACTCGTGTATAATCTTTTGCTTCAAGATCGAGTTCAGCTATATAAGGAATTAAAAGAGAATCCTGAAATGACGTTCAAATTACCGACTCCGGCAAAGTATAAAGAAATTCATCCATGTTTGAGAGAAGTGGATAGTCTTGCTTTATCAAATGCTCAAGTTCATTTGGATCGAGCGTTTAAAAAATTCCATAAAGAAAAATCAGTCGGTTTTCCGAAAACAAAGCAAAAAAAAGATGCTGTTCGGTCTTATACAACGAATAATCAAAGAGGAACGGTCAAGATTATCAAAGATAAATATATTAAAGTACCTAAATTAAAAACGTTGATTAAGTTAAGAATGCATCGACCCATTACGGGAAAGATAAAATCAGTCACGATTTCGTTGACATCAAGCAATAAGTACTTTGTATCTATCTTGTGTGAAGAAACAGTTTTAATTGCTGAAAAAACGAACTCTGCCATTGGAATCACATTAGGAACCAATGAATTTGCTGTTTTATCAAATGGAAACCGAATCGATAATGATAAGTTTACTAAGGAATTTGCAGTAAAAATAGCTCGAGAAGAACGAAAATTGAAGCGTCGAAAGGAAATGGGACGTCAAAAAGGGATGGAATTAACGCAACAAAAAAATTATCAAAAACAAAAAATTAAGGTTGCAAAAATGCGAGAAAAATTAATGAATCAACGCAATGATTTTTTAAATAAAATTACGACTGAGATTGTTCAGAAGTATGATTTGATTTGTGTTGAAGATATTCATAAAGATGATTTTTGTCGTAATATTAAGCTGAATAATGGGTTTTCAGATGTTTCGTGGGCACTATTTGTTTCAAAATTGGAGTATAAAGCTACTTGGCATAATAAACAAGTAGTTAGAGTTTCTGTTTGCGATGAATATTCTGAATCTTCTGTCAATCGTTCTCAAAGTAAAATGTTTATCAAAGATGTTGATGAATCTAGAGGGAAACAAGATGCTGAAATTGCTGCGAGTATCGAAATTCTTGCAAAAGGGATACAAGAAGCAATTACGTAGTATGAAAATAAACTGTAGGGATTACAGGGTTAGCCTAGGGGATATAAGATAACTTTAAAATCTAAATCGATTATTTATCTGTTTCTAGGAAATCTCTTTTAGAGATAGTCCACTAATTATTATTTTAATTGATTTTAAGTAGGATAGAATAACACGATGAGTGGTTTTATCCTCTTGCGATAGATTGATTAGAAAAAAAGCAGTTAAGATTGGAACAAGAAAGTGAACAAGCAGCACCGTGACTGTTTGTCTCACTTTACTTGTTCCAATTATTTTTTGAGAATACTATTCTTATAAAAATTGTTTGACAAACATAGGATAGTGTAGTACAATTTTGAAGTTGGGAAATAAAAGCAGAAGCCCCCGCTTCTCGCCTTAGCTGATTTTGTCACTGGGCTAGATAAAGTACTCTCTTATATCATTAGGTATAAGTGCGTAAGTTGCGGGTTCTGTCTACAGAGCTTTTTTTTGTGTTTAAATTACGCAGAGTAGGCTGCTGGATATTTCTTTAAAAAACTTGGAGGTGAATGACCATAGCAAAGGATATGATGGTGAACGACGGCATTCGTGCGCGTGAGTTACGTTTGATCGGTAAAGATGGCGAACAATTAGGTGTTAAAACAAAATTTGAAGCATTACAGATTGCTGATGATGCAAACTTAGATTTGGTACTTGTAGCTCCTACAGCGAAACCACCTGTTGCGCGGATTATGGATTATGGAAAATTCCGTTTCGAGACGCAAAAGAAAGAGCGTGAAGCTCGCAAAAAACAAAAAGTGATCAACGTAAAAGAAGTTCGTTTAAGTCCAACAATCGACATCAATGACTTTAATACCAAACTTCGTAATGCACGTAAATTCTTAGAAAAAGGGGACAAAGTGAAAGCTTCGATCCGTTTCAAAGGCCGTGCCATTACCCATAAAGAGATTGGTCAGAAAGTTCTAGATCGTTTAGCTGAAGAGACGGCAGATATTGCGACAGTCGAACAAAAAGCGAAAATGGATGGACGCAGCATGTTTCTAACGCTGGCACCAAAAAATGACAAGTAACTAAAAAACTTGAATACATGCATGCGTTTATGCAGTTCAATTAGAGCAAGTTAATCAACTTGTTCCGTTTAATGAAAGATTTTGAGGAGGAAATTAGTCATGCCAAAACAAAAAACACACCGCGGATCAGCAAAACGTTTCAAACGTACTGGTAAAGGCGGTTTGAAAAGATTCCGTGCGTTTACAAGTCACCGTTTCCACGGTAAAACTAAAAAACAACGTCGCCAATTGCGTAAAGCAAGCATGGTATCAAAAGGCGATTACAAACGTATTCGTCAACAATTAGCTGGAATGAAATAAAAACAGCTAGTTGACAGACTAGATTAGTTTTACAAGCCGAAAAAATTCTTTGAAGTAGGCAAATAATGAATCGAATAATTAGAAATGAAAGATATTTTAGGAGGAATTAACCATGGCACGTGTTAAAGGTGGAGTAGTAGCCCGTAAACGTCGTAAAAAGATTCTTAAGTTAGCGAAAGGCTATTATGGATCAAAACATACATTATTTAAAACAGCACAAGAACAAGTAATGAAATCATATAGTTATGCATACAGAGATCGTCGTCAAAAGAAACGTGATTTCCGTAAATTATGGATTGCACGTATTAATGCGGCAGCTCGTATGAATGGCTTGAGCTATTCTAAATTAATGCACGGTTTGAAATTGGCAGAAATCGATATCAACCGCAAAATGTTAGCTGATTTGGCTGTAAACGATGCAGCAGCATTCACAACATTAGCTGACCAAGCTAAAGGTGCTTTAGCTAAATAATCAGTATTGATTAAACAATAATTAAGGGATGAACTAAAAGTGTCAGTCATTTTTAGTTCATCCTTTTTAAGTACTTAATCGACGGAATAGAAGGAACTGTAACGGAAATAAGCGATAAATCTCGAAAAATTTTAAAGCATCAAACAAAAATTATTCCAATTCAATGAGATGTTCATGTTTTTAAATACTCGTGAGGTATCGTTTTTTTGGTTCTACTTTCTTTTAAGATACTATAATTCGTTTGAGGTGAAAAGATGATTGATCTAACGACCCTTTTAGAAAATAAGAACGATCAAAAAATCAATTATGATAAAATTTTAAGAAAGATTATTGAAACTTGGCAGGAAGAAGAACGAGAGCCATCGCTTCTAATTCATAGTTGTTGTGCACCTTGTAGCACCTATACATTGGAATTTTTGATTCAATTTGCTAAGGTCACGATTTTTTTTGCTAACTCTAATATTCATCCGGAAAGTGAATATCGCAGACGTGCAGTGGTTCAGAAAACATTTATTGATGAATTCAATCAGAGAAATAATTGTTCTGTTGGGTTTATTGAAGATACGTATAAACCTAATGAATTCATTTCACTAGTAAAAGAAACTGAAATGAGCCATGAACCTGAAGGCGGGAAAAGATGTACATCATGTTTTCAAATGCGTTTAGATTTAGTAGCTGAGCGAGCAGTTCAAGAAGGGTATGATTATTTTGGTAGTGCACTGACAATTTCTCCTAAAAAAGATGCACAATTAATCAATACGATTGGTATAGACATTCAAAAAATATATGATGTTAAGTATTTGCCAAGTGATTTCAAAAAAAATAGTGGGTACCAACGATCGATTCAATTATGTAAAGAATATGATATTTATCGTCAATGTTATTGTGGATGTGTTTTTGCCGCTAAGCAACAAGGAATAGATTTGAAAAAAGTAAACAAAGAAGCCAAACATTTTTTAAACGACCAAAAAGACAGATCAAAATGAGCAATCTTTTTATCGGTTTTTCACATACTTTTTCTTTTTATATTTGGTAGTTAATAGTTGATATGTTGATTTCAAAAGAAAGTGTGAGTTGAGAAAGTAATCTATACTAAAGTTTGTGAAAAAGTGATATACTAGGACTGATTAATATATCGGAAGGGCGTGTGAACCTGTTGAGTACAAAAACGTTGTGGCAGACATATGTTCAATCAAAAAAAGTGAATCAAAACTTATTGCCGGAATATATTATTGAATCTTGGAATTATTGCTCGGAAAATATGGTTGATCCTTTTTCTAAAAGAGGTATTGAACAGCTTTCTAAGCAAAAATTAGTGTATCAAAAGAAGAAAATGCTTCATATTATTCAATTTGTTAAGGAAGAAATTAAGCGCTTAAATGAATTTTTCAATGTAAAAAAACCTTTGTTTATTTTAACAGATAGTGAGGGAGTCGTTCTTTGGCGAGAAGGGCATCATGAAACAAGAAATAGAGCGAATGATATTCGCTTTTTAGAAGGAAGTATTTGGACAGAAAAAGCAGTCGGAACTAATGCGATTGGCATTGCCCTTAGAACATCTGAAAGCGTTTCAGTTGAACGATTTCAACATTTTTCGGAAGCTTCTCACCCATTTACCTGTACTTCTACCCCTATTTTTGATGGAGAGAATCAAGTCGTTGCTTGTCTAAACGTGTCAACGATGGAGCAATTGAATGAAACGAACTACACCTTATTTGCATTAAAAATGATTGCTAAAAATGTACAGCAAAAAGTAGTAGACTATCAAAAAAAGCAATTTCTTGATGTTTTAACTTCACCATTTGAACAAGCTTTTTTAGTTCAATTGAATGGCAATATTTTTTCTGTATCGGAAGACCTAGAGGCAAGATATAAGGAATGGGAAGGAAAACAGATCGCTGATATTATCAACGATAAAAGAATGGCGTACGAAAAAGAAAAAATTTATCGGGAAAATCGATTGATTGGTTTTTGCTATCGTCTAAAAATAGAAAAACCTCAGACTACTTTTGTTAGCTTTGGTATTCCATCTAAAAATAAAACCTATCAGCTATATCTTGACCAGTTATCTAAGGCAGCAAAGTCGGAATTACCCATTCATATTTATGGTGAAACAGGTAGTGGGAAAGAAATTTCAGCTAAAACGATTCATTACAATAGCGTTAGAAATTCAGGAAAACTGATTTCTGTGAACTGTGGGGCCCTAAGTGAATCCCTATTAGAAAGTGAATTATTTGGTTACGTAGCGGGTGCTTTTACAGGGGCTAATCTAGCTGGCTATAGAGGAAAAATAGAACAGGCAGATAAAGGGACGCTCTTTTTAGATGAAATTGATAGTATGTCCAAACGAATGCAAGTTGCGCTACTTAGAGTGTTAGAGGAGAAAAAATTCAGTCGTTTAGGTAGTGATGAAGAATTGGAAGTGGATTTTAGACTAGTAACTGCCAGCAATAAGGACTTGAAAGAATTAGTAAAAAAGAATGATTTTAGAGAAGATCTATTTTATCGCGTATATGTTATTCCATTGTTATTGCCTCCGCTTAGACAACGACAAGAGGATTTTGAAGTATTGGTGGATACATTTTGTGAAGTAAAAAAATGGACGCCACTTTGGAAAAAGAAGATTATTGATGCGGCAAAAGAGTTTGAATGGCATGGAAATATTCGTGAGTTTCAAAACTTTTTAGAGCGATTATACCTTTATTTTCCATTCAAAGAACCGAAGAAACAAGAGCTGATTGAGCTGATTTCCGTGGGAGCGCTAAAAATAAAATCGATTGAGAATCATATGACGGATGAACGAAAAAAAATTATAACAGCTTTAAAAGCAACCAATTATCATCTGACGCAGACCTCAGATCAATTAAACATGGCAAGAAGTACACTATATAGAAAAATAGCAAAATATCAGATTGAAATCCCTAAATAATCAAAATAAATCCAGAAAGTAGCTACGACTATTGTTTTCAGGTAGATCTTAATACTATTAAAAAAACCGACTTCTTTTCAAAATGCATACCATTTTGAAAAGAAGTCGGTTTTTTTAATCAAATCAGTCCGTGAATCTTGTTTTTGTTGCAACGAAAATGAGACACTTTTGTTTCAATGAAACAGGATAGAAAATCAAAAACGCATTTTAAAGCGCTTTCATTTTTGGCATGCTAGTTGCTTATAATAAATTGAAAGATAAAAGTAGGAGGGCAATTGTATGAAGAAATATGATTTGATTGTCATTGGCGCAGGACCTGGCGGCTATACAGCAGCAATCGAAGCAGCAAAATTAGGGCAAAAAGTTGCCATTATAGAAAAAAATAAAATTGGCGGAACTTGTTTAAATGTGGGGTGTATTCCTTCAAAAGCGTATTTAAAAAATGCGAATTGGGTAGAAGAATTAAAAGCAGCCAATCAATTTGGAATCAAAAATGAATTGTTAGAAATTAATTTTCCGAAATTAGTTGAAAGAAAAGATGGGGTGGTATCTCAATTACAGAGTGGTATTCATTATCTACTTAAGAAAAATAGCGTTGATTATTTTGAAGGGGAGGCGAAAATTCAATCGAATCATGAAGTTTTGGTAAATGATAAGCAATTAGAAAGTGAGTTTATTTTACTTGCTACGGGTAGTCGTCCTTTTGTTCCTCCAATTACAGGAATCGATACAATCGACTACTTAACGACGGATACTTTTTTCGAATTAAGAGAATTACCAGAACGGTTAGTAATTATTGGTGGCGGTGTGATTGGAATTGAATTGGCTTTTGCAATGGCCCCTCTTGGAACAAAGGTGACTGTGATTGAAGTAGCATCGAGTATTTTGATGACAGAAGATATTGAAGCAGTAGGAATTATTCGTAAAAAATTGGCGGAACTTGGGATTGAGGTTTTTGAAGCAAGTAAAATCAATCAAATTAGAGAAAATGAGGTTATTTTAGCGGACCAAGTGATTTCTTTTGAGCAATTATTGATTTCAACGGGACGAAAAGCCAATCTTTCATTAGCAGAACAATTGAACTTAGATTTAACCAAGAACAATAAATTTATTGATGTGAACCGTCATTATCAAACGTCTATCAAAAATATTTATGCAATTGGAGATATTGTTGATAGTTATATGTTAGCACATGTGGCGAGTAAAGAAGGCATCAAGGCAGTTAGGCATATGTTTGGCAAAAAAGAACAGCCAGTAAGAAAACATCATGTTCCAAGATGTGTATACACTCATCCAGAAATTGCTAGTTTTGGTTTAAGTGAAGTAGAAGCAAAAGAACAGGAATATGATGTAATTGTTTCAAAAATTTCTTATTCGGCTAATGGTCGGGCTATTGCTGGAAATGAAACAACTGGTTTTATTAAATTGATAGCGGATAAGCAATACCATGAAATTTTAGGAGGTGTGGTGGTTGGTACCAATGCGACAGAAATAATTCATATCTTACTGGCAACTAAAGAAGCTGAAGGACGTCTAGATGAACTTGAAAAAATGATATTTGCTCATCCAACTTTATCGGAAATGATCGGTGAGTTGGCAAATGAAATGATTTTTTAGGAGGAATAGAAATGGAAAAAATGACAAAACAACAAGCGGAATGGATTTACAAAACAATGAATGACATCAGAAATTTTGAAGATACGGTTCATCAAATATTTACGACAGGGGAAATTCCAGGATTTGTTCATTTATATGCTGGAGAAGAATCGATTGCAACGGGTGTCTGCGCCCATTTAACAGAGAAAGATTATATTACCAGTACCCATCGAGGACATGGGCATTGTATTGCTAAAGGCTGTGATTTAGATGGTATGATGGCTGAAATCTTTGGGAAAGAAACAGGGTTATGCAAAGGAAAAGGCGGCTCCATGCATATTGCGGATATTGATAAAGGAATGTTAGGCGCTAACGGAATGGTAGGTGGTGGGTTTCCTATCGCGGTGGGTGCTGGTTTACGAAATAAGTATTTAAAGACAAAAGATGTCGCTATCTGTTTCTTTGGAGATGGGGCTGCCAATGAAGGAACTTTCCATGAGGGAATAAATATGGCAGCAATTTGGAAATTACCGGTGGTATTTGTCTGTGAAAACAATTCATTTGCGGAGTCAACGTCTGTTAAATACGCTTCTGGTTCCAAAACAATAGCAGAAAGAAGTGCTGCGTATGGCATTCCGGGTGTTCGAGTAGATGGTAAGGATTTAGTGGCTGTTTATGAAGCAGCGGGAGAGGCGATTGATCGAGCGCGAAACGGTGAAGGTCCTACCATTTTAGAATGCGTAACGTACCGTAATTATGGTCATTTCGAAGGAGACGAGCAAAAATATAAAGCAAAAACGGGCGAAGAAAAAGACTTTGCAGATATCGATAATATTATGAAATTTAGAGAAGTAGCTATTAAAAACAAATGGTTATCTGCTGAAAAAGCAGATGAGATCGAAGCTGAATCAACTAAAGATATTGAAAATGCTGTTCTGTTTGCCAGAGAGAGTGCGGTACCACGATCTGAAGCATTGTATGAAGACGTTTCAGTTTAATCATCTTAAAGAAAAGACAAGGAGTGACAATAATGACTAGAAGAATAACATTTATGCAAGCAATCAATGAAGGACTAGATATGGCGATGGAGAAAGACGAGCGGGTCATTCTATTAGGAGAAGATATCGCTGGTGGGACAAATATTGAGCATTTAGAAGGAGCAGGTGCATGGGGCGGAGTATTTGGCGTAACTAAAGGCTTGGTAGAGAAATATGGGTATGAACGGGTGATTGATACACCTATCTCTGAGATGGGCTATATGGGAGCTTCAGTTGGTGCAGCAGCAACTGGGTTACGACCTGTACCAGAGTTGATGTTCAATGATTTTCTAGGCTTTTGTTTTGATACATTATTAGCACAAGGATCAAAAATGCGTTATATGTTTGGTGGAAAAGCAATGATTCCGATGACGGTTCGAACGTGTCATGGAGCTGGAGCTTCAGCGGCAGCGCAACATTCAGGTTCTTATTATGGAATGTTCGGGTCAATTCCAGGGTTAAAAGTAGTGGTGCCATCCAATCCCTATGATGCGAAAGGATTATTGATTTCCGCGATTGAAGATGATAATATTGTGATTTTTTCAGAAGATAAAACTTTGTACGGTATCAAAGGAGAGGTGCCGGAGGAATATTATAAAGTTGAAATCGGCAAAGCCAAGGTGAAACGCGAAGGAAATGATTTAACAATTGTGACGATAGGAAAGATGCTTTATGTAGCATTGCAAGTTGCCGAAGAATTAGAAAAATCGGGTATTTCAGTTGAAGTGATTGATTTAATCACAGTTGCACCTTGGGATCAAGCAACAATTATTGATTCTGTTAAAAAAACAGGTCGTTTAATCGTGATTGACGAAGCCAATCCTCATAATAATACTGCAACCGATATTGCCTCAGTCATCGGTGATAAAGCTTTTGATTATTTAGATGGCCCAATCAAATGTATTTGTGCACCAAATACGCCTGTTCCATTTGCAAGTAATTTAGAGGCATTGTATTTACCAAATAAGGAAAAAGTATTAACACAGGCGGAAGAATTAATTAAAGACTTAAAATAGAAGGTAGGTGACGACAAATGGCAGAAACATTAGTAATGCCCACTCTAGGTTTAACTATGACTGAAGGAACAGTCGATCAGTGGTATAAAAAAATTGGTGATAGTGTAAAAAAAGGGGAAGCTGTGGTTTCTATTAGCTCAGAAAAATTGACACATGATGTAGAAGCGCCAATCGATGGGGTACTTTTAGACATTGTTGTTGATGAAGGCGGAGAAGTTCCTTGTCAAGAAATTATCGGTTATGTAGGTGAAGAAGGGGAATCTATTTCAGCTCAACCGTCTGTTGAAACTAAAGCAGCAGAACCTGAAGAATCAGAAGTAAGTAAAGAAAATATGTTGACTGAAGAAACAGAAGAAGGGATTGCTAGACAAGAGAGAGGTCAGCGTATTTTTGCGACACCATTAGCTAAGAAAATTGCTGCAGAAAAAAAATATTCATTAGCAGAGATTGTAGGAACTGGTGGAAATGGTCGAATCACACGAAGAGATGTAGAACGATACGTTCCCAGTACTCGAACCGAAGAAAAAGTTGAAGTGGTTGGTGCGGGACTTACTGGAATGCGTAAAGTGATTGCCCAAAGAATGCATAATAGTTTAAGACAAACCGCACAAGTAACGTTGCATAAAAAAGCTAATATTTCAGCATTGCTAACTTTTAGAGAAGAATTGAAACAAAAAGCGGGTACAACCATCGGCCGAAGTACCATAAGTATTAATACCTTACTTATTAAGGCAGTGGCAAAAGCGCTTAAAGAGCATCCCGAAATGAATACATCTTATAATGGTAAAGACTATATTTTCCATGAAGCTATTCATATGGGTGTAGCTGTCGCTGTGGATGAGGGATTAGTCGTTCCAGTCATAAAGGATGTTGATAAAAAGGCATTAACACAAATTGGTACAGAATTTGTAGAAGTAACGACAGGAGCAATCGACGAAACGCTGAAAGGTGAAGCCTATAGTGGGTCAACCTTTACAATCACCAATTTGGGGAATCTTGGGGTCGAATACTTTACACCAGTTTTAAATACGCCAGAAGTTGGAATTTTAGGAGTTGGCAGTAGTTCTGCGAAATTGATTTTTAACGAAGAAAAAGAAATAGCAGAAATTTATGAATTACCATTAAGTTTAACCTTCGATCATCAAGTGATAGATGGAGCTCCAGCGGCAGAATTTTTGAAGACAATCACGTACTATTTGGAAAACCCATATCTTTTAATTGTTTAAATATATTTTAATCTAAAAATACAAACTAAATTTTTTTATGAGTGATTTTTGTTATAACTTTCGAGACAAAACAGATTTTTAGTTTTGTTTCGAAAGTTTTTTTATTTGCAGTAGTATTTTTTTTAGACTGCTGATAAGATTAAAAAGAAGGAAGTGAGCTAGATGAAAAAATACTTTACCATTTTTTGTATAGTAATTAGTCTTGTTTTGGTTGGTTGTGGTGATAAAGATAAAACGAACGAATCGACGAACGCTTCGGAGAATGTACAATTATCAGTACAAGACTATGAACAATTAGTTGGTACTTGGTCATGTATCGATAAAGAAGCTCCTGGCAGCGAAGTAACTATCGAGAAAAATCAAAAAGGCTTACTGATTCAATATGACAATGAAGAAAAAGCTGCTACTGAATTTGTCTCCAAAACAGAAGAATTGAATAGTACTCATTATCAATTTGAAAATAAGGAAGAAGAGTTGGGTTATTATTTTACTTTAAAAGATGATGGAAATATTATCTTAAATCGAGGAACGACTAATTCAAAAATGGTAGGCTTAAGTAAACCAATGGAGTATGAACGAATCGAAAAATGAGAGTTAGAGGGAGAAATGAAAACAAATAGAAAGTTGGTAAAAATAGTTGGTAATTTATGATGAACTTTATGGAGAATTTGAAATTACGCCCGTTCTTAAAGAATTAATTCAAACGAAAACTTTTCAGCGTTTAAAAGATATTCATATGGCAGGTGCGGCTTATTTGGCTAATCCTAAGTGGAATGAAACGCGATATGAGCATTCTTTAGGGGTGATGTTATTAATAAAAAAATTGGGAGGTTCTGTAGAAGAGCAAATCGCTGGTCTATTGCATGATATTTCACATACAGCATTCTCTCATCTTGTTGATTATGTGTTTGAACGATCAGAAGAAGATTACCATGAACAGATTAAAAAGAACTTTCTTAAGGGAAATGAAATTGAAGAAATTCTGCTACGCTATGGTTTTAATATAGAGCAACTTTTGTATTGCGATACTAATTGGCAATTATTGGAAAAAGAAGCTCCTCATCTTTGTGCGGATCGAATCGATTATACGTTGAGAGAAGTTCATCGCTATTATCAGGTTCCTCTCAATGAAATTTATGACTTCCTTGATGAATTAATTTTTAAAAGTGGCGAGTTATGTGTACAATCTACCGATCAAGCCGAATGGTTTGTGGATCAATATTATCGAATTGTCGTTGATTTTTTTTATGATCCTAAAAATATCTATGGCACAGAGCAATTAAAAAAAGTTTTAGAAGTTGCTTTACAGCAAAAAGTAATCGTTGAAACCGATTTTCTTCTAACTGAAACGCAATTGCTAAACAAAATTCTAAAATCTGGTGAGCAAGATTGTCAGTTTTTTTTGAAAAAAATAAACAATTTACCGAGATTAGTTGTTGTACAAGAAAATGAGCAGTATGATTTTTCAAGAAAAAATAAAATTCGTTTTGTTGATCCAGGGATTTATAGAGATGAAGTCGTTCAGCCAGTTTCTCGTAGCTCAGAAAAAGCTAAGGAAAAAATTGCCGAGACGAAGCAGGCAATTACAAAGGGGCAGTATATAAAAGTTATTTAGACCAAATTTGAAAAAATTGAGTTATTCGAATTTTCGCAATAGTTAAGAAACGGTGACTTATCAATCATTAGGTCTATTGTTGATTAAGGAGAGAGGAATTTATTTAATGAGTTATATTAAAAAATTTTTTATTGTAGTAGGTTTATTTTTATTAAGTCAAATTAGTATCACTATATTTACGGTTATGAAGTTGACTTCAGTCGCAAATGGGTTCGCTAAACTATCCGTGGGAACAACCATTTTTTTAATTATTGTGACACTAGCGAATATTGCGCTATTAGTTTATTTAGCTAGAAAGTTGGGCTTTTTCAAACCATCTTTTGATTTTTTGACACTTAAGAATTGTGGTATTATTTTTGGCAGCTTTATTTTAGCTCGGATTATTGCGGTTGTTGGGACGTCATTATTGATGGATCAGGGAACCGAATTAACGGCGAATGATGCGACAATTCAAACTATTTTTTCTGGCGAAAATCCGCTACTGATTATTCTACTGATTGCTGTTTCTGCGCCAATTATGGAAGAAATTGTTTTTCGAGGAGCTATCATTGGTTTTTGGCTAAAAAAATATCCCGTTGTAGCAATCGCCTTAAGTACGATTTCATTTGGTTTGATTCATGGACCAACCGATTTGATTAGCTTCTTGATTTATGCTTTAGTAGGACTGATTTTTTCAATGGTATACTATAAAACACAACGTCTAGAAGTAAGTATCGGAAGCCACTTTTTGAATAATATTCTTGGAGCGATTGCCTTAGCACTGGGGCTGTTTTAAGGAGAATAGACAGTGTTAGAAAGATAAATCATAACTAGAAAATTTATTTCGATCTATAAAAAAGACTGAAGTTCATGAAGCGTACCTTTGCTACATGAACTTCAGTTTTATTTATAAATGAGGGAAGAATTATGCTTTTTCAGAAATTTCTGCTTGCATTTCTGCATCAAACGCTTTTTCACCTTCTGTTTCAATCGTATAAGCTTTCGCATCTTCTAGTTTGAAGAATGGGTAATAAAAAGCAAAACTTAATCCGATTTGAATCACTTGAAGTAAACCACCGCGCCATCCGCTAACAATTAATCCTGAAATGATTGGTGGCATCGTCCAAGGTAAGTTGACACCATTTGCTAGTGGAACTAATCCAGTTGCCATTGCAACATAAGCGATGATACACATGATTAGTGGCGTTAAAACAAAAGGAATTAACATCATTGGATTTAGTACAATCGGAACACCGAATACTAGTGGTTCATTAATATTGAAAATAGCTGGAGCGAATGATAGTTTTCCTAATGTTTTAAATTGAGTTGATCTTGCGAAAAACATACAAGCAATTGCTAAACCAATTGTTGCGCTAGAACCACCTAATTTAACAAAGTTACTGTAAAATTGATAGTTGACGATGTTTGGTAATTCTTGTCCAGCGGCCAAAGCTTGTGCATTTTCAACGGTTAAAGCAATCCAAATTGGCTGCATAACTGCTCCGACAATGTTTGAACCGTGAATTCCGAATGCCCAAAGTAAAGCTTCAAAGAATAAAATAATCAATGTAGCTGGTAGGGAGCTACCTAAAGCTAGTAGTGGTGTTTGTAAAATTTCGAAAATAAAGTTTTGCGCTGTTTGATACTCTGTATACGTAAAGCCGATACGAATAAAATTGAATATAATAGCAACAAATAAGCCTGGAATCAAGGCAGAAAATGATTTGGCTACGTTTGAAGGAACAGAGTCAGGCATTTTGATTGTCCAACCTTTTTGAACAACCCAACGGAAAATTTCTGAAGCTAAGATGGCTGTAATCATTCCAACGAAAAGTCCAGAAGCACCAAAGTTACCTAAAGGTAAAAATTTACCAGCGTCAGTAGAAGTAATTGGTGTTAAAATCAAAAACGCAACCATTGCAATCGCTTGAGTTGAGCCTCTATCGACAGAATAATATTTTGCCATCTCGCTTGCAATCCCTAAGATAACGAAGATTGTCATCGCATTCATGGTCATATCATTTACTTGTAAGAAAAGTGACATCCAGTTTTCCCCTAAAACGGACTGCATAAAATTAGTATATGGTTCGATTGGAAGTTGCGTAAGTAGTAAGAATAAAGAACCGATGATTAATAATGGCATAGCAACAAAAAAACCGTTTTTAATTGCAGTTAGATAGCGATTTGAGTCTAATTTATAAGCAATTGGGCCTAACTTTTCCTGTAATTTATCTAAAAATTTGTTCATTTGATTATCCTCCTTGTGTTTGTAAAGATAAAGCCATGTCTAATACTTTTTTTCCATCCATACGACCGTAGTCAATAATTGAGATGGTTGCAACAGCGATTGATTTTGGTGCTAGTTCTCTTTTATATTTTTCTTCTAGAAATGAAATCTGAGGACCTAAGAGCAAAATATCTGTTTCTGATAAGTGATGATCAAATTGTTTTTCTGGAACAGCGATAATTTTTACATCGATATTTTCTGCAATAGCGTATTTTTCCATTTTAGTGACTAGAAGACTAGTAGACATTCCAGCAGCACAAGCAATAGTGATTCTAATCATTACTTTTCTCCTTTATCTAGTCGTTGATAAAGCTGAATAAATCTTTCAGCCAAGTCAATGGTACTGATTGCACTCATTAAATGGTCTTGTCCATGCATAATCAGCATGGAAGTTTGTTTGAGTTCTAATTCTTTAGTAGCAACATTCATTAAATGATTTTGATAATCATGCGCTTGATTTAGTGCGTCACGTGCTTCGTCCATTTTTTCAATTGATTGTCTGTAACAACCTGCTGCAGCATGGTCGATGGCTTGCATCGCTAAACTACGTGCATTTCCTCCATAGACAATTAATCCTATTACACAGTCCTCCTCTAGTAGGTTATTTTTCACTAGGTGACCTCCTTTCAATTGAGCATCTTTATACTTTTTATAAAGCAAGTAGCGTGCCAAAACAGATTTTATTCTGAAAGTTCTTATTTCTAGAGGAAAATTAAATTTAAAATGAAAGTGTTTTCTTTTTTTGATATTTAACGAAACACATTGAAGCAGATTAGGTTTACTTTTTTTAAAAAGCGGTTACAATAGAGCTAGATAAAAAAGTGAGGTGTTTGATTTATGAAACGGATTGAACTAGTTTATCAGGGGTTGATAGAAGTCTATAATGGAGCTGGGATCACAACGAATCAGCTTGCAGAAAAATTAGGACTATCAAGAGCTAATGTTAGTAGTGAGTTAAATCAGCTTACAACTCAAGGGTTGGCAAAAAAGGAAAATGGTAAGCCAGTATTATATCATCCGATTATAAAAGTAAGTGAGTTAGAGCAGTTTGCACAAGATAATCCTTCTTTAAAAATGATTATTAATCAGGCTCAAGCAGCGATCCTATATCCTCCAAATGGATTGAATATGCTATTTTATGGAGAAACTGGTGTAGGAAAATCGATGTTTGTTTCGTATATTTATGACTATGCTAAATCGGTTAAGCGAAAAGAAGAAAATTATCCGTTTATTCGTTTTAATTGCGCTGACTACGCTAATAATCCTCAGTTGTTAATGGGACAGCTGTTTGGTGTAACAAGAAATGCCTATACTGGAGCGAATGAAGACCGCAGTGGATTAATTGAAAAAGCCGATGGCGGAATCTTATTTTTAGATGAAATTCATCGTTTACCGCCAGAAGGACAAGAAATGTTATTTACGTTTATTGATTATGGTGTTTATAATCGTTTGGGTGAAACAGCGCAAGAACGAAAGGCAACTGTTCAATTGATTGCTGCAACAACGGAAGCGCCTAATTCGGCTTTGTTGCAAACTTTTCAACGTCGGATTCCGATGGTCCTAAAAATTCCCAATTTAGCAGAACGAACGATTGAAGAACGAGCAGCACTGGTCTCACTTTTTCTACAAGAAGAATCAAACCGACTGAATGAACCAATCAAAATTACCGAAAATAGTTTTCGTGCCTTAGTTAGTTATCCATGTCCTCATAATATTGGGCAATTAAAAAATGATATTCAATTATGCTGTGCAAAGGCTTATGCCGATTTTTTAATTCATGGACAGCAAGATATTCGTATTCATAGTCCAGAGTTAATGCCACATATTTTAACTGGGTTATATCAAGAACCAGAAAAGCGGATTGTTTGGCAAAAAATTCGAGCAACGACAGGGCACTACATCTTTTTTCAACCAGAAGAGCAGACGGAACAAATTCAGTTTTCGAAACAAAGTAAAGTTTATGCATTAGTGGATGAGAAAACAGATGAAGTTAAATCTGGAAAATTAAGCTATGAAGAATTAGTTAAAATTGTTGAAGAAAGCTATGGCGCTTTTTCTGGTGAAATAAATGAAGAGCATTCAATGGAAAAACTACGAACGGTGTTTTCAGAACCTTTATATGAAACATGTATTCAAACGATTCAATTGGCAGAAACTTTATTGAATAGAACCATGAATGAAAAAATCCGGTTGGGTTTAGCAATCCATCTGTTGAATACGTATCATCGGATTCGTCGTGGAGAAGCTGTACAAATACATCCAGAAAGTAGCGAAATTGCTAATGAATACCCAGAGTATATGGCGATTGCCTATGAATGTTTACTATTTTTAAATTGTTCATTGAATATTAGCATTCCCAATGAAGAAGCGGCCTTTTTAGCGATGTTCTTTATTTATAATGAAGAGAAACAAGAGACCACAAAAAAAGTCCAAGTAATTGTCTTAGCTCATGGAATTTCTACGGCAACTTCAATGACGACCTTTGTTAATGAGTTATTAAGCACTGAAAATGGGGCATGGGGTATTAATATGGATATTGCAGAAAGTCCTAAAACAACGTTACAAAGATTGACACAATTATTAGTAGAAAGTAATACGAAAGAAGATTTACTTTTTTTAGTCGATATGGGTTCTTTAAATAATATTGGCTATGAAATTGAAAAAGCACTGGGGAATCGATGTGCAACGATTGGATTAGTTAGTACTTCACATGTGCTTGAAGCAACAAGAAAGGCAATGCTAGGAATTTCTTTGGATGAAATTTACCGAACGACGTTACAAGTCAATGATTATTTAGCTGCAAAAGAACCGATTACTACGTCATTAGCTAATGACGATAAGCCCTCTGTCATTTTTACTTTTTGTTTAACAGGTGAAGGGACAGCAGTCACCATGAAAAATATTTTAGAACAAAAATTAACAATCGAAGAGGATCAAATAGAAATCATTCCGGTTACATTGCTGCATAATGAAAGTGTGGACCACTATCTTAGATCGAAACAAAAAGAATATAACATTCTATGTGTGGTTACTTCTTTACCGATTAAGACAACGATTCCTCAATTTCAATTATACGATTTGTTTCAAACGGAAAGTATCCATAACCTACAAGAATTGATTGATATTGATTATACCTATCGCAGTATTGACCAAACGCTTGAAAAAGAATTAAAAGAAATCGATAGTCGGTCGATTGTAAAAGAAGTGAAACAATTATTGCCGATTATTGAAACAAAAATGAATCGTCAATTTTCTATTCGAACCATTTTTGGTGCTATTTTTCATATATCGTGTTTAGTCGATTCGCTAAAACAAAATAGTGAACGGAATATTTTTCCAGAACAGATAGAGTATGAAAGCCAATTTCCTGTTGAGCATCAGCTTATCCGAGAATCTTTTAGCGAAATTGAAAAAAGATACAATGTAACGATTCCCCCGAATGAAATTAGTTATTTAGTTAGTTTATTTATTGATTATCCCAAACTTTAAAAGTAAATAACTAAGGATGGCTTCAGCGAATGAATAAACGAAACATTTTTACATCTTGATTGATTAATGATATATTAAGATTGAATGAATAACTCAGAAATTTATTGTTTTATAGTCTTTATTTTGATAAAACAAATCCTGCAATAAATTTTCTAGCTAGAGAAAGTTTAAATGTAGTGACAGAAAAAAATTAGCTATAGTTTGTAGCAAAAGCAGGTTTTTGTTTTTACTCTAGCTCAGTTATTTATTAAATTATAGAAGGAAAGTGAAGTATGCAAGAAGAAAAACGTTTTGGTATTTTAAAAAAATATGTCAATATTTTGTTGGATGTTGTTTTAGGTTTATTAGCTATTCTTATTTTGATTTTTATGGTTCGTCATTTGATTGATATTACTACGTATATTCTAAAACCGATGACAACACAGAATTTTTCGGTGGTTATGCAAGAAGTGGTATCCTTCTTTATGTTGTTTGAGTTTATCATGATGGTTTTACGCTATATTCAAGAAGGACATCATATTCCTATCAGATACCTGATTTTAATCTGTATTACCGCTATTTTAAGACAATTAATGGTTCTGCATGGAGATGGCGTTCAAACCCTCTTATTATCGTTATCTATTCTTTTATTGGTGGTTGTTCTTTTTGTTTTGAATTTAAGTGGGAATAAATCTTACTCTGGGTTTAAATCAAAAGGCGATGGGGAGTTATAGCGGAGATCTAATAGAAAGTAGCGTAAAGTAAATTATTTCAATAAATTGTTGAAAATGAAAAACAGTAATCCTTTTCTAATTTCTTGTTTAGATTTTAGAAAAGGATTACCGTTTTATTTTGTTACTCATTAAAGCTTGAATAATAGAATAAGTAAAATTGCTAAGGTGATCTGAACAGCGCCAACGGATAAACCATAAATCAAGAAACGTTTGCCTTCTTTAAAAAATTTTTGAAAATCTAATCGTAGTCCAATCGCTGCTAAGGCAGTAATTTCAAACCAGCTACTAATAAAATGAGTCGTATCACTCAACAGTTTCGGGAAATGAAATAGACTATTAAAGATACAACATAAAATAAAGCCAATAACATACCAAGGGAGTACTTTGTTGCGAGTAGTGGATTGAGAAGTATTTTCCATCTGTGTTTGCGGATGTCTATTTTTAAAGCGACTAAAACTAAAAACGACAACGACTAGCAAAATGATGCGCATTATTTTAAAAAGCATAGATAGTTCGGCGATTTGCGGACTTAATATATTTCCACTAGCAACGACTTGGCCAACAGATTGCAAAGTGCCTCCAATCAACGCACTTTTTGCAAGACTATCTGTTCCATAAAGTACTGTACCGATTAAAGGAAGTGTCAACATCATTAGTGTGCCTAAAAGGTTTACTAAAGTAATAATTTGTCCTTTTTCTTCCTCTTTAGCTTGAATAGCAGGAGCAATTGAAGCAATAGCTGATGAACCACAGACTGCATTACCACCAGCCATTAATAAAGCCATATTTTCGGAGAAATTCATTTTTCTCCCAATAAAATAAGCGCCGAGAATTGTCAAAGTCATTTGTAAACAAATAAAGAAAAATCCTTTGGCGCCTATTTGTAAAATCGTTTGAAACGTCACGGTTGTTCCTAAAAGAACCACAGAAAATTCTAATAATTTGCTTTCTGCTATTTTAGTTCCTTTAGCCAAAATAGGTTGTTTCAGCAGTGTGTTTCCTAATAAAATCCCAAGCAAAATAGCAATAGTAGCACTTCCTAAACTAGGGAATAATACCGCAATTTTTTTGCTAGCTAAAGCAACTAGAAATGAAATCCCTAAACCTGGTAAGAGATTTCTTAGGAGTATTTTTTCTTTAAAAAGATGATTCCTCATTAATTTTTGCCTCTTTTCTTAACCTCTAAAATTAAGTATAACTAATTATTACGTATTTGAAAATCAAATAAGTTATTCTCTAAATTGCTAATTTATAGAGTAGAGTGACTGGAAATCTTTCTTTAAGTTTTTATTATTTAATATTTATTGTTATTAACAAGAAATTAATAATAAATAATAAAAAAAGAGATAGTTTTGTTTGATTAAAAGAAGAAAAAGATTTATTATAAAAAGATATACGATAATCCGTATTTCATTTTGGAAAAAGTATTTTATTTTTTACAAGACAAGTCATTTGCCTGGAGGGATATAAACTATGGGATCATTTTTATGGAATATAAACTTAGAAGAGTATATTAAAAAAATCAATCCAACTATCAAAATTCAAAAAGAATTTTTAGATTACTATGCTGAACTAGCTGAAATTGGAAATCGTTTAGTTAGTGAAGTGAATCCAAGCAATCTAAAATCGGTTTTAGCTCAATTGATGGGTATCGATGAAAAGTGTTCCTTAGTTATTTTCTATATTTGTAGTGAAAAGGGACTTGAGGAATGGAGTGCTATTGATCGGATTCATTTGATTGAAAATGAATATAAAACAACAAGGAAAGAAAAATATTTGTTTGAAATGCCAGAATATGAAGAATGGTCGTTAGCCCAATGTATTTCATAAAAAATAGAATGTTGTTCGTAAAGAACAACATTCTAAAAATAGTCAAACATTCGGAATAATTCTTTTTTATTCTGTGGGATAAGAGGTTTGACTACATAAAAGAGGACGTTCTATTTTTGCATACCGGAGAATGGTTTAGCTAGTTGGGATTAGCTTTTATAGCTCAAATGCTAGTTTGATACTATTTTTGTATGAAAAAGGAACGCTCTTTTAGGATAGAAACAAAATAGAACAAAAAACAGTGTTGGACTTTTTGCCAACACTGTTGTTGAGTTCAATAAATAACCATGGACAATCTCATTCGAAAAAACTAAGGTTACCACTAGAATTTTTTCTCAAAATTGAGTAGAATGAAATAGTCGATGAATAACATTGACTTGGCAACTTGAAGGGTCAGGTCCTACTGACTTTTCGAGGCTTCATAATTTAGTTGGTAGCTAGATTATGAAGTGCCTTTTTTGTTTATCCTGTTTCTATCTATTGATATTGTAAAGGAAAATTCATTTGCGGTCAATAAACTGTTTGAAATAAATGACTTTTTTTGTTGTAAAGTAATAAAAAAAATCTGAACAATTATTGAAAGCCTTTTCTGAAATTCCAACTTCAATAAATGTCTATTTTTTAAATGATATTATTTTATAATATTAGGGTTTTTAATAGGACTGTTTTGTTAATTATAATTATTTTAGTTTGGAATTTTTTATGAATAATCTCAAGATGAGTAACTGGCAGATTTAGTTTGTTAAAATTATGCCAGAGTTTTGAAGAAAGAATTGTTATGTTTAGCTATAAAATTATCATTCAAATGGCACAAGAGCCATTCAGTCTTCGGTTAAACTAGTGAGATAGCATTTAAGTAAATAATTCTGTATGAATGACACAAGTTTCTTGATAAGGTAAAATAAAGTAAGTGAAAAGGGTGGAGGAATGGTTATGGCTAAGATTATGATTGTAGAAGATGAAGCAACGATTAGAGAGCTTTTGGCAGAAGAATTACAAAAATGGAACTTTGAAACTATAGGAACGACCAACTTTAATCAAGTTTTAGAAGATTTTCAGCGTGAAGATCCACAACTAGTTTTGTTAGATATTAATTTGCCAGTATTTGATGGCTATTATTGGTGTCAAAAAATTCGTGAAACCTCTAAAGTCCCAATTATTTTTATATCTAGTCGAAATACGAATATGGACATGATTATGGCGATGAACATGGGCGCGGATGATTTTGTTACAAAACCTTTTCAGCTAGATGTATTGATTGCCAAAATCAATGCTTTGTTACGTCGCTCATATAATTATTCTGAGGCGGGAAGTGAATTACTTTCTCACAATGGCATTACGTTAAATGTAGACAATGGTAGTATGGAAATTAAGGGCGAAACAATCGATTTAAGTAAAAATGAGTATCGTTTATTGTATATATTAGTAAAAAAACACGGGAAAATATTGACTAGAGAAAAGTTATTACGTGCGCTCTGGGAAGATGAACGTTTCGTTGATGACAATACGTTGACTGTAAATATCAATCGGTTACGAAAAAAAATCGAACAAGCAGGGATTGAAGGGTACATTGAAACCAAGGTTGGACAAGGCTATATTGTTCCCTAGATTGGAGAAAATATGACGATTCGAAACTATTTAAAAGATCGTTGGTTGCTATTTATTGGTTGGGTGGCTTTTGTAGCAATTACTTGTTTTGTTTTATGGTTGTCGCCAAATATGTACGTTGATTTTTCTATGGTGAGTTATATCGTCTTATTAGAAGGGCTCTTACTAGCATTTTTTTTAACGATTGATTATTCATTGAAAAGGCAGTGGTGGAGGTCGCTAGATATTTCTGAGCAACCACCATCATTACAAAGTTATTTAACAGAAGCCAATAAAGCAGAAGAAAAATTAGCTCAAAATTATATTAATGGATTAGTTGTTGAACATCAGCAAGTGATGCAACAAGCAGTAGATAGTCAGCAAGATCAAAAAGATTATATCGATTCATGGGTTCATGAAATCAAAGTTCCTTTAGCGGCGGTGGACCTTATTCTGCATTCGATAGAAGATGATATTCCCGAAAAAAAGTATTATTTATTAGAAAATGAATTAGGAAAAATAGATGAGTATGTCGAGCAGGTCCTTTATTATGCTCGCTTAGATAGTTTTTCTAGAGATTATTTGATTCAAGAATATTCATTGAAGGAAATCGTTCAATCGGTGATAAGGACACAAGGAAATTATTTTATTGAAAAAAGTTTGCAGTTTTCAATGGAAGGCGATGATCAAACGGTTTTGACCGATGTCAAATGGGTGGCTTTTATTTTTAGGCAATTGATTAGTAATGCGATTAAATATACTCCTACTGGAGGAAAAATCAAGGTACTGTTTGAAAAAAATAAAGAAGGCGTCTCATTATTGTTACAAGATACAGGAATTGGGATTCCTCAAGAGGATCAGCGCCGTATTTTTGATAAGGGATTTACAGGGGAAAATGGACGAACAAGTGAGCAACATTCTACAGGAATCGGTTTGTATTTAGCAAAACAATTAGCTACGAAATTAGGTCATCAGTTGTCTGTAGAGTCAGTTGAAGGACAAGGAACAACCATGAAATTATTCTTTCCGTTCTTGAGTTATTTTAATGAACAGAGAGGTTGAAGAGTATAATAAAATTAAAAAACTGAGTATCACAGAAATTTTTGTGGCACTCAGTTTCTTTGTTTATAGGATTGAAATGAGAAAGTATAAAAATTTATTTGCAGAGCTATGAACAAATAAAGTATAGTTAGAGTAGAATTTAGTAGAGAAGAGAAGGGGTTCCTATATGTCATATCGAATAGAAAAAGATTCTATGGGCGAGATACAAGTACCTGAATCCGCATTATGGGGTGCACAAACACAACGAAGTTTGACAAATTTTGCGATTGGTTGTGAAAAAATGCCACCAGCATTGATTCGTGCCTTGGTTTTAGTGAAAAAAATAGCAGCTAAAGCCAATGAAGAGACTGGTAAATTGGATACAAAAATTAGTCAACAAATTAATCAAGCAGCTGAAATAATATTAGCTGGGCAATTAGAACAACAATTTCCATTAGCTGTTTGGCAAACAGGTAGCGGAACACAAACGAATATGAACGTTAATGAAGTGATTGCGAATTTAGCGACAAACAAAGAAATTCAAGTTCATCCTAATGATCATGTGAATATGTCCCAAAGCTCGAATGATGTTTTCCCAACGGCTATGCATATTGCCGGTGTTCAGCTGATTGAAACGAGCTTATTACCTGCGTTGATAACCGTTATAACAACTTTAAAACAGTTAGAAACTGAAAATGAACAGATGATAAAAATTGGTCGGACTCATTTACAAGATGCCACACCAGTCACTTTTGCCCAAGAAATCAGTGGTTGGCGGGCAGGTTTTGAACATAATTATGCTATGTTGGAAGATACCCTAAAAGAATTAAAACAATTAGCGATTGGCGGAACCGCAGTCGGGACTGGCTTAAATGCTTCAGAAGAATATGTGACGACTTTTATTACTAATTTAAACGAAGAAACTGCCACTAATTATCAACAAAATTCCAATAAGTTTTACGCTTTAGCTAGTAAAGATGCCTTTGTATTTGCTTCTGGCGCTTTAAAAGCTCTCGCTGCTAATAGTATGAAAATGGCAAACGATATCCGTTGGATGGCTAGTGGTCCTCGAAGTGGTTTAGGAGAAATCACCATTCCTGCGAACGAACCAGGCAGTTCCATCATGCCAGGTAAAATAAATCCAACGCAGTGTGAAGCTTTGACGATGGTCGCTGTTCAAGTAATGGGCAATGATACGACGATTGGTATCGCAGCTTCTCAAGGCAATTTTGAATTAAATGTGTTTATGCCTTTAATTGCTTATAACTTTATTCAAAGTATTGAGTTATTGACGGACGCATTACTTTCTTTTGATGAAAATTGTTTAGCTGGAATTAGCGCGAATAAAGCAAAAATGAAAGAATATGTGGAGCGCTCGTTGATGTTAGTAACGGCATTAAATCCCCATATTGGGTACGATAATGGCGCAATGATTGCTAAAAAAGCGTTTAGTGAAAGCCTAACGTTAAAAGAAGCAGCACTTTCCAGTGGGCTTTTGACTGAGGCAGAATATGATTTATGGGTTCGTCCTGAAAAAATGTTAGGAGAGTAGAAAAAATGACATCAATTTACGAAGAAGCATTACAAGCGCATAAAGAATGGCAAGGGAAGATAGCTGTGACCTCAAAAGCTAAGGTCAATAATAAGAAAGATCTTTCTCTAGCATACACACCGGGAGTAGCAGAACCGTGCCGAGAAATTTTTAAAGACCCAGCTAAGGTATATGATTACACATGGAAAGGTAATTCTGTAGCAGTAGTCACTGATGGAACGGCTGTTCTTGGATTAGGAGATATTGGACCAGAAGCTTCTCTGCCAGTGATGGAAGGTAAAGCATTATTATTTAAAGAGTTTGCCGGAATTGATGCAGTACCAATTTGTTTAGCAACTAAAGACCCTAAAGAAATTATTGCAATTGTTAAGGGGATGGCTCCAACGTTTGGCGGTATCAATTTAGAAGATATTTCCGCGCCAAGATGTGTGGAAATAGAACGGGCTTTAATGAACGAATTAGATATTCCAGTTTTTCATGATGACCAACATGGTACAGCAATTGTAACAATCGCAGCGTTAATTAATGCGTTAAAACTTGTTAAAAAAGAAGTTTCTGAAATCAAAGTGGTTGTTTCTGGCACGGGAGCAGCAGGTAGTGCAATTATTAAAATGCTTCATGATTTTGGTGTGAAAAATATTGTTGCATTCAATATTGATGGTGTTTTATCGAAAAATTCAGGAAAACCGATGACCTTTTTGGAAGAAGAAATTGCTTTGATTACTAATCCAACTGATTTTGCAGGAAATATGGCGGAAGCTTTTGTTGGCGCGGATGTATTCATAGGTGTCTCTGCGCCTAAATTAGTATCTAAAGAGATGGTTGCTTCGATGAATAAAGGAGCTATTGTGTTTGCGATGGCAAATCCAGAATCTGAAATTTCTTATCAAGAAGCAATTGAGGCAGGCGCTGCAGTTGTTGGTACAGGACGTTCGGATAATCCAAATCAAATCAATAATGTCTTGGCGTTTCCAGGATTATTTAAAGGAGCCTTTGTTGCTAAAGCGACTAAAATTACAGAAAATATGAAATTAGCGGCGGCTAGAGCGATTGCGGAAAGTATCCCAACAGATCAACTTACTGCAGACTATATCATTCCTTCACCATTCAATAAGGACTTAGTTGAAGTCATTATTGAAGAAGTTGCAAAAGCAGCAGAAAAAGACGACGTTGTTCGAGCATAAAATAAATGCTATTGGTTTGATGCTGTAAAAATGGTCTTTAGTGTTGAAAAGTCGTATTGATTTTTCAACACTAAAGATTTTTGGTTTCGATTGCTAAAGAATTATTGGTTTGATTTTGTAGATCTAATATTATAATTGTGTGTGAAACACTCTTTTTTTTTAGTTTAAATAAATTGAAATATGGTATACTGTTTAGGAATATAGTCGAAGGACCTTAAAGGAGGATTTTTCTGCATGACACAGAAAGAGACATTTTATATTACTACCCCGATTTATTATCCAAGTGGCCAATTACATATTGGTAATTCGTACACAACAATTGCCTGCGACACGATGGCTCGCTACAAACGCTTAAAAGGATTTGACGTTTTTTACTTAACGGGTGTCGATGAGCATGGTCAAAAAATTGAAAATAAAGCTGAAGAATTATCAGTAACCCCACAAGAATATGTGGACAAAATGGCTGTAGATGTTCAAAAGTTATGGAAAACATTGGATATCAGTTATGACAAATTTATTCGTACAACAGATGATTATCATAAAAAAAGTGTACAACAAATTTTTGATCAGTTGTTGGAACAAGGAGATATTTATCTAGGTGAGTATGAAGGCTGGTATTCTGTTTCAGATGAAGAATATTTTACTGAAACACAGTTAGAGGAAGTTTACCGTGATGAAGATGGAAAAGTGATTGGCGGAAAAGCGCCAAGTGGACACGAAGTTGAATTAGTTAAGGAAGAATCTTACTTTTTCCGTATGAGTAAATATGCGGACCGTCTACTAGCTTACTACAATGAGCATCCCGATTTTATTCAACCAGAATCTCGTAAAAATGAAATGATCAATAACTTTATCAAACCAGGATTAGAAGATTTAGCGGTCTCTAGAACGACATTTTCTTGGGGGATTCCATTGACCAATGATCCTAAGCATGTTATTTATGTATGGATTGATGCGTTGTCTAATTATATTACGGCATTAGGTTACGGTTCAGATGATGATAGTTTATACCAAAAATATTGGCCGGCAAATGTTCATATGGTAGGAAAGGAAATCGTTCGCTTCCATACAATCTATTGGCCAATTATGTTAATGGCATTAGATATTCCATTACCTAAAAAAATCTTTGGTCATGGCTGGTTAATGATGAGAGATGGTAAGATGTCTAAATCTAAAGGGAATGTCGTGTACCCTGAAATGTTAGTGGAGCGGTATGGTTTAGATGCATTGCGCTATTATTTACTGCGTGCGATCCCATTTGGGAGCGATGGCGTATTTACACCAGAAGATTTTGTTTCACGTGTCAATTATGATTTGGCTAATGATTTAGGAAACTTATTAAACCGCACGATCGCTATGATCAATAAATACTGTGATGGTTTTGTTCCAGATTATGCTTCAAAAGTAACACCTTTTGACAGTGAATTATCGACAACCGCAGCCAATGTTATTGGGAAATATCATGAATATATGGAAAAAATGGAATTCAATACGGCGATCGCCGAAGTTTGGACATTGGTTTCCCGTGCTAATAAATATATCGATGAAACTCAACCTTGGGTTTTAGCGAAAGATGAAGACAAGAAAAATGAATTGGATAGTGTGATGGTCCATCTAGCTGAAAGTTTAAGAATCGTTGCGATTCTTTTACAGCCTGTGATGACGACAACACCGAAGCGAATATTTGAACAACTAGGTTTGGAAGCTGAAAAAATGAGTATGGAAGCTATTCATTTTGGGGAATTCCCATCTGGGATCAAAGTGACAGCGAAAGGGACACCTATTTTCCCACGTTTGGATATGGAAACAGAAGTTATTTATATTCAAAGGAAAATGAGTCAAGGTTCACCTACGACAACTGAAGAAATCAAATGGGATCCAGAACAAACAGAATTGGTCTCAATAAAAGAAAAAGAAATCAAATATGAAGATTTTGACAAAGTAGAATTAAAAGTTGCTGAAGTCATCGATTGTAAGAAAGTCAAAGGAGCAGATAAGTTATTACAATTCCGCTTAAATGCTGGTGACAGTCAAGATCGTCAAATTTTATCAGGGGTTGCCGAATTTTATCCTGATCCAAGTGCGTTGATTGGTAAAAAAGTAGTGATCGTTGCTAATTTAAAACCAAGAAAAATGCGTGGACAAATCAGCCAAGGAATGATTTTATCTGCTGAATCAGCGGATGGGAAATTGCAATTAGTTGAAGCGCCTAAAGAAATGCCAAACGGATCAAGTATTGCTTAAATGAAAAGAACATTCACTAGCTTGCTTCAAGTAGCTAGTGAATGTTCTTTTTCTTATTTATGTTTAGTCGATCAATGTATGCCATTTACCAACACTTAAAACATCGTAACCTGCCTGTTTGACTTGTTCTTCAGTCATATCATAGTGAGAAAGGTCATCGATATGGATAGGAACGACTATCTCTGGAGTTGATTTATCCACAAAAGAATCAAGCATAGGAATATTCATAGTTAAGGGTCCACCTTTTTTATCAGCAAGTACATTGCCTAAATTAGCAATTAAAAGATCAACATGACTAGGTAAAATATTGATTACATCGTTGTTATAAATCGTATCAGCAGTAAAATAGATTTCTTTTGCATCGTTATGCTCCTTGATCGTTAGGAGATAACCATTGACTTTTCCAACTAACGTACGCATCAAATACGAACTTCCGTGATAAGCTGGGATCGCCATGATTGTTACAGACAAATCATTTTTTTGGAAAACATGTTTTTGTTCCCAACCGATTTTTTTACTGTTTTTGTTTTTTAGAAGAGGTAAGGCATTTTTACTACTGAGAACTAATGTTTCTGGCGCTATTTTTTCTAAACCCAATTGATCGATATGATCATCATGAGCATGGCTGATCAACCAAAGATCAATATCCGCGAACGTATCGATATCAAATTGTGGTTCTTTTAATCGTTTAGATTTAAATAATTTAAAATTAAAAACAGTTCCTTTGGGAGATAATGCAGGATCAATTGCTATTTTGATTTTTTCATTGATACGGAGAACACAAGTGGCAATGCCCACATGAAATAACTCGATTTTCATACACTAAAATACTCCTATCATTATTTAAAATTGTGATAAAATTTTCCGTTCAATAAGTCGTGTTAAAATTAATTATATAGGATAAAAAATTTTTTAAAAGGATTTTTGAATTTATTGAGTGGACCGAAAATAAAGAAAAACTTTGTTCTATCTTTGAAAAAATGAAAAATCGGTATAAAACAATCAGAATCTCGGCAATTACCAATCCACCATTCATTGCAAAGAGAGCAATACCTGCTGTTTTGTCCAATTGCTCGATTCTAAACGATGGTTTTATGACCTTAGTAAACGGTAGTGCAAAAGTAACTACTACATTTCCAATCTCTTTTAAAAATTTAAAAGAGTTGAAATTTCACCAATATAAGGTAGTATAACTTGTTTCATTGCTCTAGAAATGGCGGTATATAGAATTTTTTTATCTCTTTCAGTATTTTGGTAGTGTACTGAAGAGGAATCATGAACAATTACGCGTTCAAATTCTAATCCTTTTGCATGCTCAATTGAGAGAATTTGAACGTTTTTCATTGTTGTTAAGTTTAGCAATTGTTGCGCTAATACTTCTTTTTCAGCGTTTGTTTTAGTAATAATAGCAAGACTTTCTTCATTAGAACTTTCCGAAATAATGGTACGTAATGTGTTCATGTATATTTGTTGATCTTCACAAGAAAGATAGCGGGTGACTTCCCCATCTTTACGAATTGGACGAATCGCTAGTGCTTGCTTATTTGTTGTTAAATGTTGAAATAGTTCTGTGATATCTTTACTTGAGCGATAACTATTCAGTAATTGATAATAAGCAACAGAACGCTTAGTCTGAGATAAAATTGTTTGTAGCATAGTAAAATCAATTGAAGTCGTAAAGATTGCTTGATTTTCATCTCCTGCTAAAGTAAAGTTTGCTTGGGGAAATAACTCCAATAGTAGTGCAATTTGTGCTGAGGTATAATCTTGTACTTCGTCAACTAGAATAAAAGCCATTTGACGATTTGTTAAATCAGTTACAAAGGTGTGCTTAATCAATAATAGACAGACGGCTTCATCAACTGTATAGAAAGGTTCGTTTTTTTGATAGGGAGATTGTTGAGCTTTTTCATATAGTAATTGAAAGAGTGCCCACCGATCAAACCAAGTAAAATCAGTAATTTTATTGATTATCTTCGTATATTTTTTTTGCAATCTGAGAAAGGCAAGTTGTGCTAATTGCATTTCATCTTCATCAGAAAGTGTTCGATCAAAATAGCGTAGTTGTTCAGCCTCGGTTAGATTTTGAATTTGATCAATCATGTTTCTTGATTTTGCTTGCTGCCGCAAATAGTGAGTCCATTGGCTCAATAGTTTTTCTTTTGTTGCTGATAGTCGTTCACGAATAGATAGTATATCAGGTGTCTTTTGATATAAGCTAAAAATAGTTTCAGTCGAGAAAATCACTTTCTTCTTAAAGTGAATCGGTCGAAAGAGTGTGATTTGAATCAGCGCTGTTTCTTTGAAATTTTTTATAAAATTCACAAAATCTGCCGATTGAATTATATTTTCTTGGCTTGACTGTATTTCAGCTGTAATTCGTTTAAAGTAGGTTGTTTCGGTTTCAATATCATGCTTGTCTTGAAATAAGCTTTCTAAAAATTGTAAGAGAGTTAAATTTAAAGGATTTCTTTCACCTAAATTAGGCAATACTTGAGAAATATAATCAATAAAATTTGAATTGGGCGAAAGTAATAAAATATCGTCAGCGGTGATTTCTGTTCGGTGTTGATAAAGTAAATAAGCGATTCGTTGCAAAATGGCAGATGTTTTTCCACTACCAGCAATCCCGTTTACAAGTAATAGTGGCTGTTTTTCATCTCGTATGATTTCATTTTGTTCTTGCTGGATGGTTGTCGTAATGTCTTTCATGTACTGAGAAGAATCAGCTTCCAAAGATTGTAATAAAACATCATCTTGAATTGCTAGATTAGTATCGAAAAAGTTAAGTAATTTTTTTTCTTTAATGATTAATTGTCGTTTCAGTGTCACATCTACGGCAATTTTAACTTGGTTGGCAATGTAGCTGCTAGTTCCAATCTCATTATTATAAAAAAGCGCTGCGATTGGAGAACGCCAATCAAAGATTCGTGATTGATCTTCTAAATTAGTAAAATCATTCATCCCTATATAAAAACTATCATGATCAGAATCCATCTCTAAAAATGTGACATCTATTTTGCCAAAATAAGGACTGGGAAGTAGGTGCTCAACTTTTTCCAATTTTTTTACGAATGTTTCCATTTGAATATTCAATTGATCGATTTCTCTATTTTTCATTTCCATCATAGAGAATGTATCAAGATTATCAAGATAACTATCAAAGTTTAATTTAGTATCTTCTTGAAATTGTTTTAAGACGGATTGCCCAGTTGTGTTGATTGATTGTAATGCTTCTGAATAGACTTTTTGGGCTGCTAGTAATTCCTGATTGATTTCTTTTAAATGATTTGTCTCTGTGATTAATTCTTGTGACATAAACATTCCTCCCGGTGAAAAAGTGCGTAACTAAATAGTGTAAATGACATTAGAAAATAATGCAATTAGGATGTTCTTAAAAATATTAGTGGCAAGGATTTTTCAATTTTGTTGAAATTCAACCATATTAGAAATCCAGTTTTGTTTATGTCCTTATCTATAAGTTACGTCTTTTTTCTTATTTTCACTAAAATTTTCAGGAAATTCGAATGCTACAATCTTTTTTTACTTATTTTTCTAATAAGAAGGGTTTAATTTCTGAACGCTGTCCATTCAGCTTTTGAGTAAAATATGATACAGTATAGAAGACGTAAAGATCAGTCGTTGTTTGAAAAAAACTTGGCAGAGTCGGACGTAAAATGATATAAGGAGAAATGATAGATGATTTTTGATTCTCATACTCATTTAAATGCAGAACAATTTAATGAAGACATTCCCGAAACAATTCAGCATGCAAAAGAATTAGGTGTGACTGAAATGGCGGTTGTTGGGTTTGATCAGCAGACCATTCGTAAATCTTTGGAACTAAGTCAACAATATCCTGAAATTCAAAGTATTATTGGCTGGCACCCTACAGAAGCTGGAAGTTATACAGCTTCAGTTGAAAAACAATTACAAGAACAATTAACATTGCCGAAAGTTGTGGCTTTAGGCGAAATCGGTTTAGATTATTATTGGATGGAAGATCCGAAAGAGGTTCAAGATCGTGTGTTTCGACGCCAAATTGCGATTGCGAAAGAAATGAATTTACCGATTAGCATTCATACGAGAGATGCAATAGAAGACACGTACAAGATTTTAAAAGACGAAGATATTCGAGATATCGGGGGCATTATGCACAGCTTTAGTGGCGATAGCGAGTGGATGGAACGGTTTTTAGATTTAGGAATGCATATTTCTTTAAGCGGAGTGGTGACGTTTAAAAAAGCACTTGAAGTTCAAGACGTTGCTAAACAGGTACCGTTAGAATCTTTATTAGTTGAAACAGACGCGCCGTATTTGGCCCCAGTACCTTATCGTGGAAAACGAAATGAACCAGGGTATACCCGCTATGTTGTTGAAAAAATTGCCGAACTAAGAGAAGTACCCTTTGAAGATATAGCAAAACAAACAACTAAAAATGCACATCGTTTATTTAGGTTAAGCCAATGACAGAAAAACTTAAAATTGAAGAAATTATTGTCGTTGAAGGAAAAGATGATACGCGCCGAATTCAAGAGGTAGTTGATGCAGATACGATTGAAACAATTGGTTCTGCGATTAATGAAGAAATTTTAGCTCAAATTGAACATGCACAAGAAATGCGAGGAGTAATTATTTTTACTGATCCTGACTATTCAGGAGAAAAGATCCGTAAAACAATCATGGAAGTTGTTCCAGATGCTAAACATGCCTTCCTTTCTCGTCGGTTGGCAACACCTAAAAAGCGTGGTAGTAGTTTAGGTGTAGAGCATGCGAGCGATGAAACAATTTTAGAGGCTCTAGAGAAAGTCGTTACGCCATCTCACGAGCAAGATGACTATCAAGAGATTCCTAGGCAAGTTTTGCTTGATTATGGTTTAATTGCTGGAACTCATGCGAAAGAGCGCCGAGAAAAACTAGGAGACGAATTGCGAATTGGCTATACAAACAGTAAACAACTTACTAAACGACTAAAAATGTTTCGTATCACGGAGCGTGAATTGAGAGAAACAATGGACAAATTACAGGATTTAAGTGTGAAACAATCGGAGGAATCAAATTGACAGAGTATAAAGAAATAGCTACCCCTTCAAGAACAAAAGAGATATTGAAGAAACATGGTTTTTCATTTAAAAAGAGCCTGGGGCAAAATTTTTTGACGGAACCAAATATATTACGCAAAATCGTCGAAGCGGCGGCAATCAATGAAGAAACGAATGTCATTGAAGTGGGACCAGGGATTGGTGCATTAACTGAAAAATTGGCTCAAAATGCGGCTCAAGTTTTAGCATTTGAAATTGATGATCGTTTAATTCCAGTTTTAGCAGATACATTAAGTCCTTATGAAAATGTTACGGTTGTGCATAGTGATGTGCTTAAGGCGGATTTAGTTGGAACGACGAAAGAAGTATTTAAACAAGAGCTACCGATTAAAGTGGTTGCTAATTTACCGTATTATATTACAACCCCAATCATGATGCATTTTTTAGAATCTGATTTAGAGGTTGAAGAAATGGTTGTGATGATGCAAAAGGAAGTGGCGGATCGGATTTCAGCAAAACCAGGAACAAAAGCATACGGCTCTTTATCGATTGCGGTACAATATTTTATGGAAGCAAGTATTGCCTTTATCGTTCCAAAAACAGTTTTTATTCCACAACCAAATGTTGATTCCGCAATTATCAAGTTGACTAAACGTGAAAAACCAGCGGTGAGTGTGGTGAATGAAAAGGAATTCTTTAAATTAACGAAAGCTTCTTTTCAATTAAGACGTAAAACGTTATGGAATAATTTGATTCATTTCTATGGAAAAGATGATCAAACGAAAGCTTGGTTGACTGAAAGTTTAGCAGAAGCCGAAATTGTTCCTTCAAGAAGAGGTGAAACGCTATCTTTAGAGGAATTTGCACGATTAAGTAATGCGTTAGAAAAAAATAAATAATGTAAAATAGATGTAAAAAATTTTGAAGCATTATTTTTGTAAACTGATAGACGTTACTTTTTTCAAATGATAGTTAATTGAGAGAAATTATTTTAAATAAATTGAGAACTAGATACTGAAGTGTATCAATAGGTTCTCTTTTTTTTAATTGCATTTGATTGATTACTTCCCTTATAGTATTATATTTATAACAATGTAAAAATAGATAATATAGTTTTAAACTAAATAGGAAAAAATTTTTTAATCATATTTTTTTCTAAATGAGTCAATTTCATAATTCATTTTTTTGAAATAAAGACGAATAATGCTTGCAATAACTGTAAATGAGACCGGTATATAAGAGTTAACCAACTACCTTCATCACTAAAATGGCATATGAATTTTATTTTCCTTGTATCATTGTTCGGGTTCAATGTTTTTTTGCGAATTATGAAATTAACTCAAATAGTTTCTAATTTTGAAATAAATATAAACCGTGAAAATGAGTTATTTGAATTCAGCTATAATAAATTCATTTGTACATGCGAGAAAGAGGGTAAATGTTTTTAATTCGCAAAGAAACTATTGAATACTTAAAAAATAACTATGGTGAATCATCTATGTTGTCAGGGTACGTAATTGCACAAGGAATGTCCTCAAACACGAATGAAGCTATGTTATTATTAAGTGAAAATAAGCTAATCATTCTTTTTATCAGTAAATTTTCAAGTAATTTAGTTCAAAAAGTTGAATTCGACAAAAATGAAATTTCAGATAGTATAATCCAAAAGGGATTTTTAGTAACTGTTTGGACATTCACTGCTAGAAAACAGCAATGGAAATTTCGTATACAAAGGAAAATACTTCCATTAGGGAATTTACAAGCAGTATGTGGGTGAGACAAAAGTAAAAAACACTTTTGTTTTATCTTTTAAAACCGAACAAACGGTGGTGCAAAAGTAGCTCTTTTGGAAATAAGCCGAAATTTACCAAAAATTTGAAGAGCAATTTTCGGAAATTCCTTTTTATTTCTCAGAGCTAGCCACTTTTGTCCCAACCTCATAAATAAGTGAAAGGGGAAGATTGATATGTCAGATGAAAAAAAGAAAAATGAAAAGCTGGTATTAAAAAGAAGTGTTATGAAAGAAGAAACGCCAGCATACGATACTATGTTAGGAAATGGGCAAGATGGCGTTAAGGATCATGTTTTTGTTGTCAAAGAAATAGGGGATCAAGAAGTTTTGAAAGATGAAGTGTATACCTCTAATTTTGAGCTACTTAAAAAATTTATCATGAATACTACTGAACCTGTGGAAATTTATTTTTATTCTAATGGCTGTTTACTTAAAACGATTACCCGTAGGGCAGAGTTAGATAAAGAAGATATGATATTTTTACTAAGTAGTTGGACATTGAATTTTTGATTACATTACACGTTTTATCAAGAAAACGTTTAGTGGGAAGACAAAAGTAAAAAAAGTTTAGTCTATCTTAGAAAACCTAATAAATGGTATAAAACAATCAGAATCTCGGCAATTTCCGAACCATCATTTATTGCAAAGAACGCAATAACAGCTGTTCCGTCTAATTGCTCGATTCTAAATGATTGTTTCATGAGCTGAGTAAAAGTAGTTATTATGCTTTGCTTCAATCACAACAAATCTTAATGACTGAAGGCTTTAAAATTAAGAATTGTTGTAAAACACAGTGAATGAAATGAACCGAGGTTGCAGAATATCTACTTGATTCTAAAAGTTAACGGTATTTTATTTCCCCACTATCTTACTTAATAAATTTTTATGTTGGTGGAATGAAGAGAGTTCTAGCTAGAAAAAGCTATAGAATTTTGAACTTAGTTTGATAATTAGATGTTAATTCTATATGTGTCTTGACACCTAATCTTTTTTTGCGTAAAATGAACCCATCATATGTGTCTTGACACATCGAGAGGGAGAAGATAATGAAAAGAATATCTGTCAGAGAATTAACACTTTCTTCATTACTAATTGCTATGGGAATTATTATTCCTTTAGTTATGCCAAGAATTACGATTGGACCAGCCTCTTTTACATTGGCAAGTCATGTACCGATTTTTATTGCAATGTTTTTCTCACCCGGAGTTGCTATTGCCGTAGGGATAGGAACTGGGTTTGGTTTTTTTCTTTCAGCAACACCTATTATTGCTTTTAGAGCTTTTTCTCATATTATTTTTGCTGTAATTGGTTCTATTTATTTGGAGAAACATCCAACCATCGTTTTAACGAATAAGAAATCTATTTTGTTAAATGGTCGTTTTCAGCTGTTCAATTTAGTGATTGCCATTCTTCATTCTATTACTGAATTAGTGGTAGTGAGTATTTTTTACACCATGGGAAATATGCCAGATACTTATTACACAGCCGGATTTATGTATTCTATTTTTTTATTGATGGGAATCGGTGGGCTGATTCATAGTTTGGTTGATTATAGTATCGCTTATTATATTTCTTATGCATTGAGTAAACGATTTGATATCCCCGTTTTTACTAAAGCTAAGAAAATAGCTCAAAAGGAAAATGAATTAAAAAAAGCTGATTCAGTGATTAAAGAAATGATTAATTGAAAAAATAAGAAAGTGAGGACAAACGTGCATGTACGTTGTTCTCACTTTCCTACTTTTATTTAAATTTAATAGGGGGCATAGGGAAGATAAGCATTGCTAGCTATCAAGTCAAATCATCTAATTTTCCAGTTTAAGGAAGTTTAATCACATCTTCTGTTTCTGTATCAAAGAAATGAGCTTTGTTGATATTGAAGGCTAAATCAACCATTTCACCTGGATTGTGGAAGTCGCGAGCATCTACTTTAGAGATGAATTCAGTATCTCCTAAGCGAGTATAAAGCATTGTTTCGGCACCAAGTAACTCAGAAACAACAACTTCAGATCCAACGACAGCATCGCTCATTGTATCTAGTGCTACTTGTTCACTGTGGATATCTTCTGGACGAATACCAAAAATAATTGATTTTCCTTCATAACCTTTTTCCACAAGAATTTTATTTTTTCCTTCAGGAATTGTTAATTCTAAGCCGTGACCATCACGAACGACACCATTGTTCAATGTAACGTTAAAGAAGTTCATAGCTGGTGATCCGATAAATCCGGCAACGAAAACATTGTTTGGTGTGTTATATACTTCTTTTGGAGTACCAATTTGTTGAATAAAGCCATCTTTCATGATAACGATTCGATCGGCCATAGTCATCGCTTCTGTTTGGTCATGGGTAACGTAAATTGTTGTTGTTTCTAAACGACGGTGCAATTTAGCAATTTCTGCACGCATGGCAACACGTAATTTAGCATCCAAGTTTGATAATGGTTCATCCATCAAGAAGACTTTAGCATCACGAACGATGGCACGACCTAAGGCAACACGTTGACGTTGTCCACCAGAAAGTGCAGCTGGTTTACGTTTTAAGTATTCAGTTAATCCTAAGATTTCTGCGGCATTTTCAACACGTTTTTTGATTTCTGCTTTATCGTATTTACGAAGTTTCAAACCAAAAGCCATATTATCGTAAACGGTCATATGTGGGTATAACGCATAGTTTTGGAAAACCATGGCAATATCACGATCTTTAGGAGCGATATCATTCATGACTTTATCGCCAATCAATAATTCTCCTTCTGAAATATCTTCAAGACCTGCAATCATTCGTAAAGTAGTTGATTTACCACAACCAGAAGGTCCTACAAATACGATGAATTCGCGATCTGCGATATCTAAGTTAAAATCGGTTACTGAATAATTTTCTGCATTATCATATTTTTTATATACATGTTTTAAAGCCATTTCTACCATTTTCGTCACTCATTTCTTTTTTATTTATGTACTCAGTATAATGAAAGCGCTATAGTACCTCAATGGTAGACTGCACAAGAAAACGTTCTCTTTTTCGTCAAAGTGACAAAAAAGTTAGTAAAGTACATTAACCTTATCGTGGATTGAGTAGGTAGAAATTGAATTGAAAAATGAATGGTTTAATTTGTTTGTCAAAATATACTCGCTATTTCTACTTACTTCATAGGATTAAGGAGTCAATTTTGTTATAATAGATAAAAGATGTTTTTTGAGGAGAGAGGGATTAGGATGAAAATCGCAATGATTGCTCATGATCGAAAAAAAGAGTTGATAGTGAAGTTGGCTCTAGCTTATCAACCTATTTTAGCAAAGCATCAATTATTTGCTACAGGAACAACGGGTTTACGTATTTCTGAAGCGACAGGATTATCTGTTCATCGATTTAAATCAGGACCACTAGGTGGTGATCAACAAATTGGTGCAATGATTTCAGAAGATAAGTTAGATATGGTTATTTTTTTGCGAGATCCACTAGCTGCACAACCGCATGAACCAGATGTAACAGCGTTGATTCGTTTAAGTGATGTTTATGAGATTCCACTAGCGACAAATATCGGAACTGCAGAAATTTTGCTAAGAGGCTTAGATGCAGGTTTTGCTGATTTTAGAAAGGTTGTTCATGAAATGGACAATCAACCAATTTCCCTTTAAATGAAATCGGTTGTTTGCACTATAGTAGGGAATATGCTATATTTCAACTAGGCGTATGCCTAAAAATAAACAGAGTAGAAAATAGAGCGTTAAGTGCTAAGAGGATGGGATGTTGCCTTTTGGACGAAGAATGATGAGTTTGGGAACTAAGCAAAGTATTAGTCTCCGTGCTTTTTGATTCGCGGTTTTGTTTTCGCATTCGCTGCATGAGATTGATGTAGCAACTCTTAAAGGAGATGCTAGACATGAAGAGAAAGTTAGATACACGTGCATTAACGATGATGGGACTCTTGATTTCATTGATTGTTGTGTTTACTCGATTTCTTTCGATTGAAACACAATTTTTAAGAATCAGTCTGACGTTTATTCCAGAATCATTGATGGCTATTTTATTTGGTCCATTTTGGACAGGAATTGGTGCAGCACTTGCAGATACAGTGGGCATGATGCTTTTCCCGAAAGGGCCATATTTCCCAGGATTTACTTTAAATGCTTTTATCACAGGGGCTATTTATGGCTTTTTTTATTACAAAAAAGAGTTGACTTGGTACCGAATAGTAATGGCGACTTTTTTAGTGACCGTTATTGTACATCTAATCCTAACACCTTTATGGTTGAGTTTATTGTATGGTGTCGATCTTTCTATTTTTGCTTGGTGGGTACCCAGAATTATCAAATCTGTAGTTTTCTTCCCGATTCAAGTAATATCGACTTATTATCTTGGCAATAAAATTCCATATAAACAATTTTTGACAAAATCATTTGCTAAATTAAAATAAAAAAAAAACCCACAAACTTCCTAACATCCTTGAGAAGTTTGTGGGGTTTTAAGTAATTATTATTGTTTTTTTATGTCCCGATTAAATTTTGAAAATCAAAAATCATAGATACAATTTGAGCGGTTTGTCCAAGTTCTGCTGTTGTAGCTTTTTCTATGAAGTGGATATCGCGTTGTTTGGAAATAAAATCTAGTGTTTTTATTTGTAATGGATTGATATAACCATGTGTAACATGAGAACGATCTAGCGGGATAAAGTTGGCTTTATTTGTGCTAGTTATAGGACAGACTGCTACAAACCCAGTTGAGCCATTATAATAATGGCTACTTATCACAATTGCTGGCCGTCTTTTTTGAATTTCACGTCCAGCGCTGGGATTAAAGTTGATTTGTATTATATCTCCTTGATTTGGCAGATATCCTTTATATTTAAAGACCATTACAACATCTCTCTTCCGGTTATATCTTCTGGGAAACTATCGCCTACATCGATTTTTTCGTTATTTGCGAATGCTTGTTCAAAAATGTTTGGTGTTTTTTTTATAAAGGTGATTGATTCATCTTCACCCATGATTGCGATATACTCAACATTTTCCTGAATTCCAAATTTTGTTGGGATAGTCAAAACAATAGCATTTCCTTGTTTTCTTGTCTTCATTGTGAATGCTCCTTTATTATGGATTTTTTTCAGCATGTTCATACTTTTCTACTTTTAAGTATATCATCGTGAAAAAGTAATTACAATGTTTTTACTTTTTCGCTAGGAAAATAGTAAGATTTTTATAGCTTATATTTGTGAATTGAAATAGATAAACGTAGTTTTTCATTACAATCAAATAGGAGTAAAAAAAAACCGCAAACTTCCTAACATTCTTGAGAAGTTTGCGGGGTTTTTAAGTGCTTACTTAACTAAATTTGTTGATTTTTAAACTGAGCTTCATAAAGCGATTTATAAGCGCCGTCTGATTTGTGAATCAACTCTTGGTGTGTCCCAATTTCAATCACATGCCCTTGATCCATTACTAATATTTTATCGGCATTTTTGATTGTTGAAAGGCGGTGGGCAATAACAAAACTGGTTTTTCCTTTCATCATTTCTAGAAAGGCATCTTGAATATTTTTTTCTGTCAATGTATCAACTGAACTAGTTGCTTCATCTAAAATCAGCATCGGCGGATTACTAATCATCGTTCGGGCAATGGTCATTAATTGACGTTGTCCTTCGGAAATTTTAATCCCACTTTCGCCAATTAAGGTGTTTAGACCTTGAGGTAAACGACCAATGAAATCATAGATATATGATTTTTTCATAGCGGTCTCAATTTCTTCGTCGGTAGCGCTTGGATTTCCATAAATCAAATTTTCTTTAATAGTGCTATCAAACAGCCAGGTGTCTTGTAAAACCATTCCAAAGCTCTGGCGTAAACTATCTCTGGTAACTTGATTAATGGATGTTCCATCAATTGTGATTTCACCACTATTTACATCATAAAAACGCATCAAAAGATTAACGAGAGTCGACTTTCCTGCACCTGTTTTTCCGACGATAGCAATCGTTTCACCAGGCAAAGCCTTTAAATTAAAATCTTCAATTAAAGGTTTATTTGGTACATAAGAAAAATCAACATTTTTGAAGGTGACTTCCCCAACGACTTTTTCTAAAACTTTGGCGGTTTCACTATCTGGTGTTTCCAGTGGTTGATTTAAGATTTCGTTGGTTCGATCAAGTCCAGCTATGGCCGTTTGGATTTGGGTAGTAATTCCTGATAATTCAATAAATGGTTTAGAAAATTGAGTTGAATAAATAGTAAAACTTGAAATGATTCCAATCGTAACGAATTGATTTCCGCTTAAATAGAGTAATCCGCCTACAAGACCTATCAATAAATACGCTAAATGGTCAATAAAACGTGAGAGGGGATTGGTTAGTGACGAAGAAAATTGTGCTTTTTGTCCTCGAACATAAAGGTGTTGATTTAATTCTTCAAATCGATTTTGCGAAACCTCTTCTTGCTGAAAAGCTTTGACGATTTTTTGATTGCTAATCATTTCAGCAACAAATCCAGAAATTTCTCCGACGATTTTTTGTTGCGCAGAGAAGTTCTTTTGTGAAGCTTTCACTACTAACCAGTTGACAATAAAAATGATTGGCGTAGAAATTAAGACTACACAAGTTAATAAAGGACTTAAATAAAGCATAAAGAACAAAGCAAAAATCACGACGGCTACGCCAGAAAATAGTTGATTAAAGACAGCCGAACAAGCAATTGAAATATTATCCATATCATTGGTGAAGCGACTAATAATATCTCCGTGAGAAGAGCGATCAAAATAATTTAACGGTAATTTATTCAAATGATCAAAGGCATCTTTTCTTAGTTCAGCAACAGATAGGTAAGAGACGCGATTTCCTAACCGTTGGATTAACCATTGACTGATTACAGTGATAAATAAGATTGCTGCTAAATAAACAAGTAACTGCATTAAACGCGTAAAATCAACTGCTTGTTTTCCAATCATAGTATCAATCGATTTCCCCATATAATAAGTCATCAAAACAGTCGTTAAACCACTAGCAAGTCCTAAAATGATTGCAAGAATCATCTCGATTCGATAACGCAGTAAATAAGGCATGAATCGCTTTAATGAGCCGTTTTTCTTCTTTTTATTCATCATTTGCAGAATCCTCCTTTTGCGAATCAACAATTTGTTGATAATGTGGAGAAGTTTTTAAGAGTGTGTCATGTGTACCTAGACCAACTTGTTTCCCACTATCTAAGACTAAAATTTGTTGTGCTTGTTGGATTGAACTGATTCGTTGAGAAATAATGATTAAAGTCGTTTCTTTTAAATCTCTTCGTAATGCGGTACGCAGATCTAAATCAGTTTGATAATCCAAGGCACTTAGCGAGTCATCTAAAATCAAAATTTGCGGTTTGCGGATTAAAGAGCGAGCAATCGTTAGTCGTTGTCTTTGACCACCAGAAAAGTTTTTCCCGCCTTCATAAATAGGAGTATCCAATCCTTTTTCAAGTCCAACTACAAATTCTTTACACTGAGCAGTCTCCAGCGCTTGCCAACATTCTTCATCCGTAGCATCTTGTTTTCCCCATTGTAAATTTTCTCGAATGGTTCCAGTGAATAACACGGCTGTTTGAGGAGTAATTCCGATTAGCTGACGTAATTTTTCTAATGGATACTGTTTCACATCGACCCCGTTGACAAAAATCGTTCCTTCGCTGACATCATAAAACCGAGGAATTAATTGAGTAAGTGTACTTTTCCCGCTACCCGTGGGGCCTGTGATTCCTAACATTGAGTTTTTAGGAATAGTTAAGGTAAGATCACTTAAAGCGAGTCCTGCATTTTTTTGATAACGGAAAGAAACATGTTCAAAGAAAATTTCATCCGCTGATTCTTCGATTTCAGTCAATTCATTAGAAATACTGGAGTCAATCTCTAAGACCTCATTAATTCTTGAAGCTGAGGCAGAAGCACGAGTAAAAATAATGACTAAATTTGAGACGACAATCAGAGCAAGTAACATTTGATTCATATAATTGATAAGTGCTAAAACTTGTCCTTGTTCTAAATGCCCAATATTAACTTTAATGCCACCTATATAAAGAATCAATAAAATACCTAGGTTCATTACTAAAGTAGTAGCTGGTGTTAAGAGAGCCGATATATTTGAGACATGAATATAAGTAGTCGATAAGTCGTCTGTAACTTCGTCCATATGTTTTTTTTCTGTTTTTTTCCTAGCAAAAGCGCGAATGACACGAACTCCGCTTAAATTTTGGCTAACTTGGCGGTTTAACAAGTCAAGTTTGCCTTGAACCTTTTTGTATAAAGGAACAGTCTTTTTAATAATGATATAAAGAATCAGACAAAAAATTGGCAACATTAATAGAAAAATAAAACCAGCTTGAACATCAATATAAAATGCCATAATAACTGAACCAATACTTAAAAAAGGTGCTCGGATAACTAGACGAATCAACATTGCTAACGCTAATTGTAATTGATTGACATCATTGGTTACACGAGTGATTAATGTATCAGTCCCGAAAAAGTTTAATTCAGTATGAGAAAATTGATTGATTTTTTTCATAACTTGATTTCGTAGTTCTGTTCCAAAACCTTGTGATGCAATAGAAGAAAAATATTGACAAATCAAGACGCATCCCAATCCAATCAATGACATTGCAAACATCCAAAGAGCCATTTTAATAACATAACTAGAATCATTCATCCGGATTCCTTGATCAACTAATTTTGCCATAAAGAGTGGGAGGACTAATTCAAAACAAGCTTCTAAAAATTTAAAAAAAGGACCTAATATAATTTGCTTTCGATATTTTTTTGCATATTTAAGTAAACCTAACATACTGCTCCTCCTAATTATTAAACTAAATTCTATTGTATCTCACTATTCTAATGAAATAAAGGCAAAGGATTGAGGTTGGAACAAAATAAGATACGCCTCCAAAAGTGTCTTTTCTTATACACTTTTTTTAAAATCGTTTCGAAAGTGGCTGACTCCGAGAAACAAATAGGTACGACGTAGCGTTGAATTATTGTTTACTCCGTAAGTTATCACTAAATGAATAGGCTATTAAAATTTTTAGTGTAGTGTAGAGTAAGAATGAAAAGTATAGTTTATAGACAAACTTTAAAATTTTATCATAAAATAAACAAGATTAATCATTGATTTGTAAAAAATAGTAAGAAATCAGTGAAATGATTTGTAATATTTGATGGAGAATCGGGTGAAAATGAGAAAAAATCTAAAAAATTAATAGAAAATGAGAAAGAAAAGCAACAAAACAAGCATACTAGTAAATAGTTAATGTTTGTTTAAGAATATTAAATAACAATTGATAAAATAGGATTTCTAGGGATAATCATTGTTTTTTTAGCTATAAATATTACAGTGAAAGGGTTATTTTCTTTAAAATGTAATCAATTGTAACGCTATTGAAATAATATACGGGTTTTTGATTAGTATAATAGATTGAGTTGGATTTATGTAAGAAAGGTGTTGGATTCAGTGAAAGTAAAGCAGTTGATACCATTTTTAGCTGTTAGTTTAATGTTGAGTTCTCTTCCACTTACTGCCTCAGCAGAGTCGCTAGATGCTTTAAAACAAAAAGAAGCTCAAGCAACTGAGACAGGGAATGAACTGAATAAAGATATTAATAGTGCTTTAAATGATGTTAATGAAAAATACGCTGAAATTGAAAAAATTAAAGTAGATATTTCAAACACAGAAGAACAAATCAAGACTTCTGAGGCTGAAATTACTGCTACAGAAAAAAGTATCGAACGCCGAAAAGAAGCAGTCGGAGAACGGATGAAAGATGTCCAAGTGAACGGCGATCAACGAACGTTGCAAGCATTATTAGAAGCTGAAAGTTTATCGGACTTTTTTAATCGAGCGTATGCGATGACCATATTACAAAATGCTGAGCGTGAAAAAATCGATAAATTATCTGAAGATAAAGAGAAATTAGCAGAGCTTCAAGAAACTGTAAAGAGTAAACAAACAGAATTAACTGATAATAAAGCAAAATTACAAGAAGAAGCAACTGCTATGGATGCACAAGTTGCGACGTTGAAAGATCAGTTAGCAAATAATGAAGAAGTTCTAAAACAAATTTCTACAGATAAACAAACAGAAGAAAAACGTCTTGAAGATGAAAAGAAATTGGCGGAAGCGAAGAAGCAAAGAGAAGCAGAGGAAGCTAGAAAAGCTGAAGAAGCAGCTCTCAAAGAAGCTGAAGAGGCTAAAAAGGCTGAGTCAAGTACACCACCAGTTACCGAAACTAGCTCAGGTTCTTCAACTGATTCTACGGTTCAACCTGAAGCACCAGTCACTGATGTAGGAAATACAACTGGCAATGGAAAAGTATTATATATGGAATCGACTGCCTATTCTTGGCGTGAAGCTGGTTCAGGATACATTACTGCGACTGGGATTGATGTTCGTACGAATAGTAATGTGATTGCAGTTGACCCTAGTGTGATTCCTTTAGGTTCTTTGGTTAATGTTGAAGGCTATGGAATTGCTATTGCTGGTGATACAGGTGGCGCAATCAAAGGAAATATCATTGATGTGCATTTTGATACGGTAGATCAATGTAGAATTTGGGGACGTAGACATAACGTTCGTGTAGAAATCTTGTAAATAAACAAAATGGTTCTTAGGATGACTTTCTAAAATTCTAAGGGCCATTTCTTTGTTTGTTTTTTTTATTGTGATGCAAAAATTCGTTTATTATCAAAAAAGATGCTACACTAAATAATGAAAGAGAGGAATATTGATGATTCGTTTTGCAACAAAAAAGGATGGGCAAGCAATTGCACCATTAATTTTGGTTATTTTAAAAGATATGGAATTACCGTTATTAGATATTGTTTCTGAAGAGACGATAGTAGAAATTTTGAGTGAAGCGCTTGGTGACCCAACCTATCGTTATGGTTTTGAAAGAGGGATTGTGTATGAAGTAGAGGGTGAAATTGCTGGAGTAGCGTTTGGCTATCCAAGTGAAGATGAGCCTCAAATCGATGAACCATTGAAAAAAGTACTAAAAAAGTATGATTTACCAGAAGACGTTCAATTATTTGTCGATCCTGAGACCCTTCCTGATGAGTGGTACTTAGATACGATTTCTGTTAATGAAAAATTCAGAGGTACGGGAATTGGTTCGAAATTACTAAATGCGTTACCAGATATTGCTAAAAGAGATGGAAAAAAAATAATTGGCTTAAACGTTGATCAGGCAAATCCAGCGGCTAAAAAATTATATGCCCGTAAAGGGTTTGAAACTGTGGAAGAAATGACTTTGAGTGGTCATCTTTATGATCATATGCAGAAAAAAATCGACTAAAATTAGTAAAAGTAAAAGTAGCACTAAATCATTGGAGTATTCACAAATCCAATGGTTCAGTGCTACTTTTTTCTAATGAATTAACAGCTTTTAGGCGTGAGGGTAAATTTTCTATACGTATTTTTTTTCTTATTATAAAGCCAATAGTCTAAAATCGCAGCAATACAAATACATAGTGGTGCATCTTCATCATCAGGAACATTCAAAATAAAATAATCCCCAGAAAAAAGCGTTGCTTTATCCATTTCCATGATTTTTTGTTTCATGTGATAAATAGAGTAGCGATGGTTGTAGATATCACCAATAGCCACCCAATGTAAATGATGAACATAGTAAAACTCTGGTCTAAGATTTACAATTTTTTTTAAGACGCCAACCTTTTTAAAATCCTTATGTAATTCAAAACGACTACCAAAGACAAAAGAGGTTTGTTTGATACTGGCGACTAATTCACCTTCCATTGTATAAAGAGAGAGGGCATCACCTTTAGTTCCCCAGCGACCGACAAGCAGAAACAGGGATGTTCCATCTTCATCTTTGACGATGGTCCTAGTGATATTACTTAATTGTTTTTCTTGAATAAAATATTCAGACACAAAGTGACCCTCCCATCCTAGTTGTTAATTGTTCGATTATAAATCTTCTCTGATAGCTCTTAAAATAGCCTCACCAACACCATTTTCCAAGTTTGTTGATGTCGTATATTTTGCTTCGTCTTTGACTGCTAATTCAGCATTTCCCATAGCAAAACTAACACCAGCCCATTGCAACATGCTGACATCGTTGAAATTATCGCCGATTGTCATTACTTCTTCAGGTAAGATGCCTCGTTCTTTGGCAACTTGTGCAACAGCGATTCCTTTTTGCGCACGAACATGATTGATTTCAATGTTGTTTTGAGCAGAAGAAGTGATGGCAAGTTCTCCTAATTTTTCAATTTCAAGACTTGCTGGTCCTAAGACTTTTGGACCATCCATACTAAAACCGATGATTTTTAAAACTTCAACATCGTCTTTTTCAATGACCGCACGAATATCATCAACATAATTGATTGCCAATAGTGATAAGTGAGCCGCTGCCATTGCAATGGCTACTTTATACGTTAAGTGAGGCATCGTTGTTGCGATATGAGAAGCAAAGTTTTCGATTCGTCGTTCTTGTTGTTGAGAAAAAATTCCTTTATTTGTAGAAACTTCAAAATAAATATCATTTTCTTCTAAAATATCTATGATAGCATTTGCTTTTTGTTTTTCGATTCCAGCAGTAAAAAGGGAGTTGCCTAATTTATCGAAGACTTGAGCACCGTTCAAGGCAATCATCGCACAATCAATCCCAGCTTCTTCTAATGCTGGTTTTGCTTCGGTATAAGCGCGACCTGTTGCAACCATAAATTCGATTCCTAGACGATTGGCTTCGCGGATTGCCGAAGCGTTATCGCTGGAAATACTCATTTTTGAATCTAATAATGTACCATCCATATCTGAAGCAATTAATTTTATCATTTGTTTATATACACCCCGTTAAATTGTCTTACGTCTATTCTACCACGATTTCGTGTTTTCAGTGTATAAAATTTCCTTGTACCTTTTCGTAAAATTAGCTATCCTTAAAAGGGAGAATGAAAGTCAAGAAAAAAATAGCTAAAAAACATTAAGGAGTGAAAAAATGAAAGAGATTATTCACAATAGCTGGCAAAATGTTTTACAAGATGAGTTTTCAAAAAAATATTATTTAACACTAAGAGCGTTTTTAAAGCAAGAATATCAACACCAACGAATTTATCCTGATATGTATCATATTTTTTCTGCTTTGGAGTTGACGCCTTTTGAAGAGGTAAAAGTAGTCATTTTAGGTCAAGATCCTTATCATGGACCTAATCAAGCACATGGATTGAGTTTTTCTGTTCAACCTGGAGTCAAAATTCCTCCTTCTTTAGTTAATATTTATAAAGAATTGGAAGATGATTTGGGCTATGCACCTGTTTCTCATGGATTTTTAGAAAGTTGGGCCAAACAAGGGGTTTTACTACTGAATACTGTGTTGACTGTCCGTAATGGTCAAGCTTATTCACATCGCGGTCAAGGGTGGGAGAATTTGACTGATGCAATTATTCAAAAACTAAATGAGCGCGAAAAACCAGTTATATTTATTTTATGGGGCAAACCAGCACAAGAAAAAATCAAAATGATTGATACGACACGCCATATTATCTTGAAAGGACCTCATCCGAGTCCATTATCTGCTTACCGAGGCTTTTTTGGTTCGAAACCTTTTTCATCTGCAAATCGAGCGTTAGAAGAATTGGGTGAAACACCAATTGATTGGAAACTACCTGATACAGTGTAGTACAACAAGGTCTATCTGTTATAGTGTAGATCATTAAGTTTGTGAAACCATTATCAGACTAACTTTTTTTCACTAATACAGTTAGAAAGAACTGTTTTTTTTCTATAGAATGGTGTATGATGAGAAGGTAAATAGAATATTGGAGGGTATATCGTGGAATTATTCGATAACTTAAAATTTAAAATCGTACGTCGTAACATTAAAATTGTTTTCCCAGAAGCTAAAGATCCCCGTATTTTGGGAGCTGCTGCACGTTTGAAAGCAGAAGAATTAATGGAACCAATTTTAATCGGCAAATCAGAAGAAATCGTAAAAGCAGCTCACGCTAGAGGAATCAAAACATCTAACTTTACTATTATTGATCCAGATAATTATGATCGTTGGGATGAAATGGTTGCTTCTTTTGTTGAGCGTAGAAAAGGCAAAGTGACTGAAGAAGATGCGCGTAAAATCTTAAAAGATGTTAACTATTTTGGTACAATGTTGACTTATATGGGGTTTGCTGATGGAATGGTCAGTGGTGCAATCCATTCAACTGGCGATACAGTACGCCCTGCTCTACAAATTATTAAAACTAAACCAGGTATTAGCCGTACAAGTGGTGCGATGATTATGGTTCGCGGTCGTGATCAGGAAAAATATATTTTCTCTGACTGCGCGATTAATGTAAATCCAACGGCACAAGAGCTTGCTGAAATCGCCGTTGACAGTGCTAGAACAGCTGAACTATTTGATATTGAGCCTAAAGTGGCGATGATGAGCTTCTCTACCAAAGGGTCTGCGAAAGCACCTGAAGTGGATAAAGTGGTAGAAGCAACAAAAATCGCTCAAGAATTAGCTCCTCAATATGAAATTGATGGAGAATTACAATTTGATGCTTCTTATGTATCCTCAGTTGCACAACTAAAAGCACCTGATTCGAAAGTAGCCGGAAAAGCAACAGTATTTGTTTTCCCAGAATTACAATCTGGAAATATTGGCTACAAAATTGCACAACGCTTAGGAAATTTTGAAGCAATTGGACCAATCTTACAAGGATTGAACAAACCAGTTTCAGACTTATCTCGTGGAGCAAATGAAGAAGATATTTATAAATTATCAATCATTACAGCTGCACAAACATTGATGAACGATTAATTCATTTAAAAGAGTCAAAACTCATTTTTTAGTGGGTTTTGACTCTTTTTTTATTGTTAATTGCTCAAAGGCTCATATTTCGGTATACTAACACTACATAAAAAACGGTAAATCAGTTGAAAAGTAGGGATAGCATGAAAATTTCAGTTCAAAATTTAGAAAAAACGGAGCAATTAGGCTTAGTGATTGGCAAACTTGTTTCTGCAGGAGATGTCATCATTTTATCAGGTGATTTAGGCGCTGGGAAAACAACATTTACTAAAAGTTTGGCGTTAGGATTAGGGATTGAACAAATGATCAAAAGCCCGACATACACGATTATTCGTGAATATCAAACTGGACGTTTGCCATTGTATCATATGGACGTTTATCGAATTGGCGGAGAGGCTGATGAACTAGGTTTGGAAGAGTATTTCGAAGGAGATGGCGTTAGTGTTGTTGAGTGGGGACAGTTATTAGAAGAAAATTTACCAGAAAATTATCTTGCGATTGATTTAGAGAAAGAGTCCGAAAATCTTGAAAAAAGAATCATGACAATTAAAGCTCATGGTAGAAAAGCTGAAAAACTGTTGCAAAAAATTGAAAAATTGGAGGAACTAAAATGACCGCTATAGATTTTGTGATTCGTGAAGCCATTCCAAATGACGGGGATAAAATATTATCTGTATTGAAAATCATTGGAAGTGAGACCCCTTTTTTGATTATGGATGAAAAAGGATTGGAAATGAATTCTGAAGCGATGCGTGAAAATCTTGCGAATCTATATGAGTCTTCCAATAATGTGTTGCTTGTAGCCCTTGCCAATGATGAAGTTGTGGGTACGGCTTCAGTCAAAGCTTCTTCAAAGAGTAGGATGGAGCATATCGGGGAGATTGGAATTAGTATTTTGAAGGATTACTGGGGCTTTGGATTAGGTAGTTTGATGATGGAAGAAATTATTCTTTGGTCAAGAGAAAGTCAGGTGATTCGTCGTCTAGAATTAACCGTTCAAGATAGAAATCAACGAGCGATTCATGTGTATGAGAAACTTGGCTTTAAAACAGAAGCTATTATGCCACGCGGAGCTAAAACTGATGCTGGTGAATTTTTAGACGTTCATTTGATGAGTATGATGATTGATTAAAACGTTTTATTTCGATAAGGAATATTTTGTTACATTTGGTAGGATTTCAGGACAAATTATTGTTGATTAAATATGGACAAAGTTTCATACAAAGATTATAGGAGTACTTAACTGTCATAAAAATTAAATAAAATAAGTATGAACCTAAGAATAGTTAAAATACAACGGTTAGGAATACGATTGAATTGAGATAAGAACGGATAACTCCGCGAAATAGGCCGTAATTTTACGAAAATTGTTCTGCAAATTTTTGGGTGAATTCCGGCCTATTTTAATAAGAAAAAAATACAATCAATAATAAAGTATGATTGGAGTTAGAGAGCATATCTAATAAAAAGAAAGTGGAGCAAATACTATTAAAAACTCAAGCTTTTGATGGTATGTTTTCTGGGAAAGATTGTCCACGTTATAGGGCATACAAACTAAGACCTGAAGATAAATATGAAACTTTGATAGCTAAGTTGTTTAATCAGCAAACGATTCTCAAAGAGAAAATTGAAAACGAACTTTAAAGGAGAGGTAGCGTTATCAACAATATAGTAAAAAACGCCTTATTATTAAGAACTCAAGGAAAATTAGTAGAATCCAATAATTTACTAATCACATTAAAAGAAAGTAGCGATCCGTGTATCAATTATCAAATCGCATGGAGTTTTGATCTTTTAGAAAAAGAAACAGAAGCTATCTATTATTATGAAAAATCAATTGAAAACGGTTTAGAAGGTAAAGATTTAGAAGGAGCATTTATTGGTTTAGGTAGTACTTATCGAGTAGTTGGAAAGTATGACTTAGCAGAGAAAACATTAAAAAGGGCGATGGTTAAATTTCCTTCAAATAATGCGTTGAAAGTATTTTATGCAATGGTATTACACAATTTGAAAGAGTCTTCTGAATCGATGGGGATTTTACTCCAGTTACTTGCTTCAACTTCTAACGATAAAGATATCAAAGAATACACAAAAGCATTGGTCTATTACTCAGATAAATTAGACCAAACTTGGTAGCATGTCATGAAATCTCGTGAATTTATGAGAGGCTATGACTAATGATGGTTGAAAAGAAGGGGGAAATTATGAATAACACAAAAATGACCAAAATTAGTGAGCGACATATCCTTTTTACACATGATTTAGTTGATTGGACATTAACCAATCATTTGATTATTGGTGAAATGAAGAATTACTTGATAGATACTGGGTTAGGTTCATTAAGTATGCAACCTATAAAGGAGTTTTTGAACAATGATTCTAAGCCGTTGATTGTAATAAATAGTCACTATCACTGGGATCATGTATGGGGAAATGGCGAATTTAAAAACCATTTGGTTGTATCTCATGATTTATGCAGACAGTTGATGAGCAATAACTGGCAACAAATGATTGCAAAAAATGGGCAGTTTAAAGAAGGAAATGTAGAAATGTATTTACCAAATTTAACGTTCAATGATCAACTAATTTTTCCAGAAGATCAATTATATTTATATCACACCCCTGGACATACAGTGGATACAATAAGTGTATGGGATGATAAAGAAAAAATTCTTAATATCAGTGATAATATTGGCGATGACCTGAGTGAACTACTTCCAAGTTTAGAAGTGGAAAAAAATATATTTAGAAAGACAATATCTGAATATATCGAAATGAAGCCAAAACTGTGTATTTCTGGTCATATTGAAATGGTAGATCCTGAGGTATTAAAACAGCTATTGCTTGAATAATTTATCAGGCGGTCATTTGATGAGAAAAGACGAGCACGTCATTTATCTTTAGTGTAATCATATCTATACCCAAAATAGAAAGGAGGAGCTGAATAATGAAAAGATATGTTGCCTTGTTACGAGGGATTAACGTTGGCGGGAAAAATAAGCTTTCTATGCCGTTGTTAAAAAAAGAAGTAGTAGAAAGTGGTTTTTCAGAGGTTACTACTTATTTAAATAGTGGGAATATCATTTTTTCAAGTACAATTGTGGATAAAACTATCCTTTCAAATCAAATAAAAGCAATAATTATGAACAAATTTAATCTAATGATTCCAGTTTACATTATTTCTCAAAACGAACTAAATGAATTATTGGAAAATGCTCCTGAATGGTGGGGAGACGACAATAAAGAAATTTATGATAATCTTATTTTTATGATGCCGCCCTTATCGGCAAAAGAACTTTCTAATGAACTTGGGGAACCTAAAGCAGAATATGAACAGATAGCTAGTTATAATAATTCTGTATTTTGGTCATTTAATCGTAAAAACTATCAAAAGACAAATTGGTGGTCAAAAACTGCTACTAATAAACTGAAAAATAGTATCACCATTAGAACGGCAAATACGGTAAAAAAAATATCTTGTATGTAATAAATTTACCTATTCAATTTCATTGAGATTGATGTTCTTCATTGTATGAAAATGCTATCGAAAAATGAGCGGTTTTTGGTATAAGAACTTGAATTCTGAAAATGGATAAATTGAATATAACGACAAAAAAGATTCAAGTATTTGTCGTAAAATGTTGATGAAAAACTAGTTGTATGGAGAAAAATTTAAAAAGAAAAGGGGCGTTAAAAGGTGAATGATCAACAAAATGGTAAAGGGGTAGGATAGATTTTAATTGGTAGGGTCATTTTTACGTTATATACATTTCTAACTATTGGTTTAAAATTGATAAAAAAATAGCCACATTAGATACTTGCCACAAAATGGTACAGTTATCAATGTTTTACTGTATGGGGCTATTGGAACGAATTATGTACCAGTTGGTTTTGATAATTAAAAAAAGTATGTCAATTTCAAAAATATCAAAATCATTGGGATAAGAAGGGCTAAACTCCAAGAAACAAGCAGAAATTATTCAACATCGAATGGAAACTTTTTCGTGTTTCTTGTCAATTTCGTGAGTTATCTTATCTACTGGATTCTTGGCGCTGGCCTTCTTATCCCAATCTCTTAATCAAACGGAATCTCGAATAATCAATTCAGTTTTTAAAGCAATATTTTGCTCAAGTGTTTCACCTTCGATTTGTGCAATCAACTTTTGCGCGGAATACTTTCCTAATAGCTCGATTGGTTGAGAAATTGTTGTGATCTCAGGAAATGTTAAAGCAGCAATTGGTTGATTATCAAAACCTAGTACAGCTAAGTCTTTTGGAATTTGGATGTTATTTTTTCGTGCTTCGCTAATGATTCCAGCCGCGACCTCATCTCCGTTTGAAAAAACAGCCGTGGGGCGTTCTTCAGGAGTATCAATAAACCATCTTATAAAGTTTCTTCCTCCGTCAATCCCTAAAGTATGCTCCAAAAACCAATTTTCATTAAAATCTAAATCATATTCCTTCAATGCTTTCAAAAAGCCTTTAAATCGCTGGTCGTTGTTATTTAAAACATTGCCTGTACAGAAAGCAATTTTCTGATGTCCTTTTTGAATCAAAAATTCCGTTCCTCTAAAACTTGCTTCTTCCTCATCGATATGAATTACAGGTAATTTTTCTTCTCCAATATAACGATTACAAATCACGACTTTTCCTTCAGTAATCAACGTTTTAATTTTGCTAGTAGCTGTTTCTAAATTTGTAATAATCAAGCCATCCAATTGTTTTTTTTGGACTAACTCAATATAAAATTCTTCCAGATTTGGATTTCCCTGTGTTTGTAAAACAACTAAATGATAGCCTTTTGCTAATGCTTCTTTTTCAATCGCATCAACAAGATAAGCAAAAAATGGATTAGTGATGTAGGAGATAATGACACCAATCATCATGGAACCTTTTCCACGTAATTGTTGTGCTACGTTATTTGGATAATAGTTCAATTCTTCCATTACTGTATAAATTTTTTTCTTTGTTTTCTCTGAAACATAAGGATGATCATTCAACATGCGAGAGACAGTTGTAACTGATACTTTCGCTTTTTTCGCAACATCTTCGATTGTAGCCATAGGTTACTCCTTTGTACTTTTTATAATTTAATTATAGCTAAAATCTCATAGATAGCAACAAATAAATTTTATGAAAACGATTGACATATGAAAACGATTGACATATACTCAATTCATAAAGAAAGCGGATACGTATTTGGTTGGACGATTTCGCTAAAAGTAATCTGAATAGTCAGCTACAATTATGAAATAATAATTGTAAATATAAATTTAAAGGGGATTTTGACATGAAGAAAAAGTTAATAGGTTTAGGTGTACTAGCGTTAGCAGCGAGTGTTTTCTTAGTCGGGTGTGGTAGTGGAGGAAAAAAAGCTGGGGGAGACGATAGCAAAAAAACAGAAATCAGTATGTTAATCGGGAAAGAAGAAATTGCCAAAGAGCTTGATGAAACCGTTGAAGCGTATAATTCGTCACAAGATAAATATCAAGTAAAAATAATTCCTTTAGCAGGACAAAATGCGACTGAAAAAATCACGTCGTTGTATGCTTCTAAAAATGCTCCAGTGATTATGAATACGGGTGTTTATTCTGAACTTTCTCAATGGAAAGAGAAATTTTTAGATTTATCTGATATGGAGATCGTAAAACATATTGATCAAAAATACTTAGATGCTGGAACAGTTGATGGAAAAGTCATCGGCTTACCAACAACGATCGAAGCGTTTGGTTATTTGTACAATAAAGATGTCTTGGATGAAGCAACAGGTGGCGATTTTGATCCAGATAGTATTACTAATCGTAAAGATTTAGAAAAATTAATGATACAAATCGATAAGTTAAAAGATAAAAAAGCAATAGAAGTTTCTCCAATGGATTGGTCATTAGGTGCGCATTATACAAACTTACTATTTACAGATCAATCAGATCAAGCCAACGAACGGATGGCGTTTATGGATGGCATGAAAGCTGGTTCTGAAACTCTTTCTGACAATCAAGTGTATAAAAACTGGGTCGATACCTTCGACTTAATGAAAAAATATAATACTGCAGCAAAATCACCTCTTTCAGCAGACTATGATTCAGCAACTTTAGGTTTGGCAAATGGCGATATTGGCTTATGGTTTATGGGAAATTGGGCGTATCCACAATTAAGAGAAGCAAATCCAGATGCAAAAATCGGTATTCTACCAGTACCAATGTCAGAAGAAGCTGGTGCATATGGAAATACGCAAATTTCGATTGGTGTTCCTCAAACGTGGACAATTGACGGCACACAATCTTCTAAAGAACAACAAGAAGGCGCTAAAGAATTTTTGACATGGTTATATGAAGATGAAAAAGGTCAAGATTATTATGTAAATAAAATGGGCTTTATCCCAATCAATGATAATGCCAAGGTAGAACCGAAAGATGAACTATCAAAACAAATTTTACAATACTTACAAGACGATCGCGGATTAGAATGGATGAATGCTCATTATCCAGCTACAGCCTTCCCAGCAATGGGTGCTTCTCTACAAAAATATTTAGGGGATGAAATCGATCGCACAGAACTTGCTAAAGAACTTGAAGACTATTGGAAGAGTAGCGCTGAATAAGCGCTCTTCTTTCATATTGATAGAATAGGGGGGAAATACATGTATTCTGAAAAAAGTTTCTTGGAAAAAATAAAGACATTTGGTGTTTTTGGTGCAATCCCAGTATTTGTTTTTGTAACAGTTATTATTATCCCATTTTTTCTAGGTATTTATATGACATTTACCAATTCAACCGGAACAGATATTTCGACTGAGTTTGTTGGTTTTAAGAATTATATTGATGCATTTAGTGATTCTGGTTTTTGGGATTCAATCTTCTTAACCTTGAATTATACATTTTGGTCTTTGATTTTAACGAATTTGCTTTCATTTTCTTTAGCTTTGATGGTTACTAGTGGGTTTAAAGGCCAAAATTTCTTCAGAATGGGCTTTTTTACCCCCAACTTAATTGGTGGTGTTATTTTAGGATTTATTTGGCAATTTATTTTTGCAAGAATTTTGGTTTCTGTTGGTGGCAACATGGGAATAGGACTATTTGAAAATTCGTGGTTATCAGATCCAAAAATGGCTTTGTGGGCTCTCGTGATTGTAGGCGTTTGGCAAAATTCAGGTTATATGATGCTTTTATACATAGCAGGTTTAGCAGGAATTCCTAAATCGTTAACAGAAGCTGCCGCGTTAGATGGTGCAAACAATTGGCAGATTTTGAAAAAAATAAAATTACCAATGATGGTGCCGTCGTTTACAATCAGTATCTTTTTAACGTTACAAAAGAGTTTCATGGTTTATGATACGAACTTATCACTCACTAAAGGTGGACCCTATCGTTCGACTGAACTGATTTCAATGCATGTCTATAATGATGCTTTCTTATACCAAAATTATGGAACCGGGCAAGCGAAAGCGATTGTACTGTTCTTAATTGTGGCAGCTGTTGCGTTAACACAAGTAGTGGTCATGAAGAGAAAAGAGGTTGAGGCATAATGGGAATGAAATTAGAACGAAATTTAAATAAAATCATTGTTTTTACCGTATGTACGCTGCTTTTTTTACTTTATGTCTTTCCCTTTGCACTGATTATTTTAAACTCATTTAAATCAAGAATGGAAGTAGTTGCTGATCCATTAGCAATGCCGTCTGCGTTTAGTTTTGATAACTTTATTGAAGCTTTTACAACGATGAATTACGGCAGCGCATTAATTAATTCATTAATTGTAACCTTTATTTCGGTTGTTGTAATTATTCTATTTTCATCGATGTTAGCTTATTATTTAGTCCGTTATGATTCAAAAATCAATAAAGTGATTTTTATGGCAATGGTCGCTTCAATGATTATTCCATTTCAATCGCTAATGATCCCATTTGTAACGATTTTTGGAAATCTTGGCTTGTTAAATAGTCGCGGCATGTTGATTTATTTTTACTTAGGTTTTGGTTTAAGTATGGCGACCTTTATGTTTCATGGATTTATTAAAAGTATCCCTGTCGAATTGGAAGAAGCAGCGATCATAGATGGAGCGAATCGTTTTCAAGTCTTTTTCAAAGTGGTCTTTCCTATTTTAAAACCAACGACTGCAACCATCGCTATCTTGGATGTACTTTGGGTTTGGAATGACTTTCTGTTACCATCATTAGTTTTGGTCAATGATGATGTGCGAACATTGCCGCTATCAACTTTCTATTTCTTTGGAAAGTATACTGCGAACTATAATGTAGCGATGGCAGCTTTAGTACTCGTACTGATTCCTGTACTTATTTTCTATTTTATTATGCAAAAGAAAATTATTGCCGGTGTTGTTGATGGTGCAATTAAATAAAATGTTGTTGAGGGTGAGTGTATGAAAAAAAATTGGTGGAAAGAATCGGTTGTTTATCAATTATATCCAAAAAGTTTTCAGGACGGTAACGGAGACGGGATGGGAGATATTCAAGGGATTATTGATCGATTGGATTATTTACAGGAATTAGGAATTGATGTTTTATGGATTTGTCCAATCTATAAATCGCCGATGGATGATGGTGGTTATGATATTTCTGATTATTATACAGTAGATGAAATGTTCGGAACAAACGAAGACTTTGAACGATTATTGCAAAAAGCGGAGAAATTAGGAATCAAGGTTTTAATGGATTTAGTTGTGAATCATACCTCAGATGAACACGAGTGGTTTCAGCAAGCATTGAAAGATCCAACGAGCAAATATCGTGATTATTATATTTTTAAAGCAGGAATTGATGGAAAAGCGCCTAATAATTGGCGATCTTACTTTGGCGATTGTGCCTGGACTGAAGTACCAGGAGAAAAAAATATGTATTATCTTCATGCGTTTTCGAAAAAGCAACCTGATTTAAATTGGGAAAATGAAGAAGTACGTCAAGAGATTTATACGATGATTAACTATTGGTTAGATAAGGGCTTAGGTGGTTTTAGGATTGATGCGATTTTAAACATTAAAAAAAGAATTGAGTTAAAGCAATTTGAACCAGATGGTGAGGATGGTTTGGCTTTTATTGGTCATTGGATTTTAAATCAGCCGGGGATTGAGGTCTGGTTGAATGAAATGAATGAATTAACTTTTAGACCGCACAATAGCATGACCGTTGCTGAAGCAGATGTTCCAAATGATCGCTTGAAAGAATATATTGGTCAAGATGGATTTTTCTCTATGGTTTTTGATTTTAGTTATACAGATATTGATGTGCCACAAACGGGTGAATGGTATAAAATTAGTGGTTGGACTTGGGATGATATGCGGGAAAACATTTTTTTAAATCAATTAGTTACCCAAGAAAATGGGTGGGGTGCGTTGTATTTAGAAAATCATGATCAACCGCGCTCGATTAACAAATATATTCCTGAAAAAGATCGTAATGACTATAGTAAAAAAATGTTAGCGACTTTATTTATGTTTTTAAGAGGAACCCCTTTTATTTACCAAGGCCAAGAATTAGGAATGACTAATATCCAAATGGATACGATGGACGATTTTGATGATATTGCTACCCATGATCAATATCGACGCGCAGTTCTATCAGGAATGCCGAAACAAGATGCTTTTGCAGCGATTAATCATCGTAGTCGGGATAATTCTAGAACACCAATGCAATGGGATGACTCAAAAAATGCCGGTTTTTCATCAGCAGAAAAGACATGGTTGAAAGTCAATCCGAACTATTTAGAATTGAATGCAAAACAGGAACAAGAAAATCCAACTTCTGTTTTAAACTATTACAAACAATTGATTGCACTAAGAAAAAATAGTGTTTATCAAGAAGTGATTGTTTACGGTCAATTTGTACCAGTAAAAGAAGTCAATTTGAATACGCTAGTGTATGAACGAGTGTGGCAGGATCAAAAAATGATAGTTGCTATCAATCCAACCAATCAAATTCAAAACATTGCTCTTGAGGCAAAATATACACAGTTAGTAGTAAGTAATTACGAAAATCAATTAATAGAGGGTCATTCTTTTTATACATTACAACCATATGAAAGTGTTGTTTTAGCTAATTTTTAAGATGAGAATAACCACTAATGGCAAACGTAAAAAATGATAGTTGTTTTTTATGTTTGCCAAGATTTTTTAGTAAAAGAAGGCTGAGGTGACTGTATGTATACGATTGAAAAAGCAATAAACTTTATTGAAAGTAATGCATCAAATGTTCATCCGCAGTACCGACAAAAATTACATTTGCAACCACCAACCGGTTGGATGAATGATCCCAATGGTTTTATTGTGATTGGCGAAGAAATTCATCTTTTTTATCAATTTTTTCCCTATGATAGTGTTTGGGGACCGATGCATTGGGGACATGCTAAAACGATTGATGGTGTTCACTGGATTGATTTACCACCTGCTTTAGCACCAGATAAAAATTATGATCAAAGTGGTTGTTTTTCGGGAACTGCAATAATGAATGAACAAGAACTAATTGTGATGTATACGGGTGGCATGAAAGAAGATGAGACCGCTATTCAGCAACAATGTATTGCCTATTCAAAGGATTATTTGGCTTTTGAAAAAGAAGTTGAAAATCCAGTAATTGCAAAAAAAGATTTACCGTCATTTATTTCGATTGAGGATTTTCGTGATCCAAAAATTATGAAACGTAACAATCATTATTATGCTTTGATTGTAACGAAAACGAAAGAAAAAACGGGAAGAATCGTGTTGTTTGAATCAAAGGATTGTATTCACTGGAACTATAAATCAATTGTCCTGACAGGAACTGCTGAGTTTGGCGAAATGTGGGAATGTCCAGATTTAATTGAAGTAGATGGTAAAGATATTTTGCTTTTTTCAGCAATTCATATGCCTAGTAAAGAAGAAAAATATCGGAATCTATCTTCTTGTTTATATTTCATCGGTACCATGGATTGGCAAACAGGGACCTATACTTATGAATCTTATGATGAAATCGATGCAGGATTAGATTTTTATGCACCACAAACTGCTAAATTAGCTGACGGAACCCCTCTTTTAGTTGCATGGATGCAAATGTGGGATCGAACAATCCCGACACATGAATTAGGGCATCAATGGGCAGGTTGTATGACCTTAATTAGAAAACTTCGTTTAGTTGATGACCGACTGATTCAAGAACCGCTTTTACCGGTTAGTCAACCCCCTAGTGTTGAAAAAACATTTTTTTATAAATTTGAAAGAACACTAACAAATGAACCGTTAATTATTCAGCTTGAATTTGAACAAGAGTCAGATTTTTCACTTTGTTTATCAAATGAACAAGAAGAATTATTATTTAAAAAAGAACAAAATCTTTTTATATTAGATCGAAGTCGTTTATTTCATCAAATTACTGGCAAAGAAGCTGACTATCGTAATCATCGTAGTTGGTTGGATGAAGAGTGTAACGTTCAGCAAGTAAAAATTGTGCTTGATATTTCTAGTATTGAAGTTTTTATTGGTGATGGAGAGAAGACGATGTCTATGCGCTTTTTTAGTGGCGAAGAGTTAAAGCATATAATTATTTCTAGTGGTAAAAGAAATCTTAAAAAATTGAGAATTTGCACAGTTGATGAAAGATGATCAGTCCATAAAAAGACTATCGAGTCAAAAGAGAGGAGAAGTAGTTCTTGATAGGGCTACTTTTTTTGTTTTTCATTAGCGAAAAATCTTTTTGGTTGAATAAACATTTTGGTGTATTTTTTTACCATTTAGACAAAATAGATAGTTATTATAGTATTAATATGGTATTGTAAAAATACAAAGTTTTTTTTATGAACAATAAAAGAATGCAGCCGAATGGAAAAAGAAAAAATAAGACTAGTTAAAGAGAGCTCTGACAAATGATCTTTGCTTTTTTTACGCTAAAAAAGATAATGGGTAATATTTTTTCATTTAGCTGGAAATAAAATTTACAAATCCTTGCTTATGTTCCTCATAAGCTGCTTTTTCCTTCTTGATTTCTAACTAAATTTCCAAAAAATTCGAATTCCTCAATTGTTTTCAGACACTTCCTCGTTTAGGTTTAAAAAGATGTTCTCATGCGTCATTTCTAATTCATCAATTGAGCTTAGGGAAAAGGGGGGGGACGAGCGCAATTTGCTGGAAAAATTTAGATTTAGGATTGAAACTAGCTCTATTTAAGCTAGTTGATAATATAAGTTATGCTAACGATAGAAGTATTGAAAAATAATAGATTGGAGAATATAAATGTTTATTTTAATGATTCAGATGGTAATTCTATTTTTTGCTACGTATTTTTTCTCGATTTTTGTTCATGAGATTGGGCATTTCATTTTTGGTTTGTTATCAGGATATAAAATATATCAACTTAAGCTATTCGGGTATACAATCGTGGAAAATAAAAAATTATGTTTTAAACGAGCAGATTCTAATCCGAAAAATCAGTGTTTGATGACACCGACAAAATATGAAAAATTTACATTTATCTTATATAATTTAGGTGGTATTTTAGCCAATTTAATGGTGATGCTTATCAGTTTACTTCTGTTATTGTTAACTGAACATGGAAAAATAATAGGTGTATTGTTTATATTGCTTGCTGTTTTCAACTTTTATTCGTTGGTTCTAAATGGGATTCCTTTGGTTATTGGTGGGCTACCGAACGATATGAAAAATGTTTTATTAGTAAATTCTTCTGAAAGTGCTAAAAGAGCCTTTCATTCTGGATTTATGATCGATTTTCACTTGAAACAAGGAAAGAAAATGGATAAATTAGAAGAACAATACTTCGAATTACCGATAGATTATGATCTTGAAAATATCTATGTAGCTTATAATAGGATGCAACAAGCAATACATAAAATAGAATTGACTGAAATAGAGAACGGGATGATTCTTCTGAATGAGCTATCTCAAAAAGTAGATAGTTATAAAAAATACACCTATTATTATACTATCATTGTAGCTACCATCAGTTATTATTTCTACGTATATCATAAAAATATTGGTATAGCAGATAACCTCTCTAAAGAAGCCACATTTATTCAATATGGAGCGGAAAAAAATATCACTGAGTTTCAGTTATGTATATTGGCTCAACGAAACAAGAAGGATTTAGACTGGGAGAAAACATATGAGCAATGCAAGAAAGCTATCGACGCGTGTCAAAGTAAAGGTTTAAAGCAATTATATATCAATCAATTAGATATGATATATAACTAAATATAGTCGTAAAAAAATGGCTGTTTTAGAGTAATTAAACTATAAATTTTGTTTTAGAAATGAGCAAAATCAGTTGATTATTTTGGTAGACTAGTCAAATTTAGACTAGATCATTTATATAAACAGCAATTTTGGCAACGGTCAGAATTGTTGTTTTTTAGTGAGTTGCTAAAGTATTTACGGTAATCTTTAGGAGATTTAAAATAGCGTTCTTTAAAGCGCTTACTAAAATAAGCGGAACTATTAAATCCACATTCAAAAGCAATAGTTGTGATCTCTTCATCTGTACTATATAGTTTTATGGCGGCAGCTGATAATCTCAAGTTATTTACATACTGATTGAAATGAATATTTTCCTGTGCGAATACTTGTTGCAACGTACGAATCGATGTAAAACAATACTTGGCTGTTTGTTCTAAGGTTAACGTGTTGTCGGACCAATAATACTGAATATAGTTAGTCGCACGCTCTAAAAGATTTTTTTTATACTTAATTTGTTGGTTTTCTTCTTGGCAAATAGACCATTTACAAAAAAGTTGAATGTATTGATCTATAATCAATTGCCGTTCAGCAAGTTTACAATTAGGGAATTCACTGATCAAATGAAACATACTATCTAGAAGATATCTAGTCATCCCAGCGCTTGCATCTAAAACAAAGCTATTTTTTAGAATATCGAACAATTTCTTTGTTTGATTGTTTTTTTCAATAAATAGATTTACACTTTCAGTAATTTGTTGTCGCTGGTAATAGCTTGTTTCCTGAAGATCAAAAATGCCGATTGTATAGGCTGTTAGTTCATAGTTTTTATCTCCTGTGTGATGAATTTCTTTTCCTTGGCGAATAAAACGTAGTGCGAGAAAAGCTTTGTTTAACCCCTTTTTGCAGGCAAAGATTCCTGTTGATGGACCTACAAGACTGTAAGTTAAAGTGGCATGATTTAAAGAATAGATATTAGATTGTGAAAACTTATTATTAGCTTCTGTTTGGATGGTATACAAATAATTTAATTGGAACAATCCGTTGGTATAATCTTTTGCAGTTAAAAAAGTCTCATCAGTGGTCTTTTTGCTACTAAACATGTTTTTCCAACTCTCTTTCGCATAATTTTTATACTTTATCAGCGTAAAAGTGATAGTTCTCTTAAGATCATTTTCCTATAATTGAATTATATAAGATTGAGAAAAATTTCACAATAGCTTTTCGTTTTTGCTGCCGATTATAAAATAGGAAGGAAGATAGCAATGGAAACAGAATTTGAAGCACTTTTTTCACCGTTATTGGTTGGAGCAGTTGAGATACCCAATCGTATTGCAATGATGCCTATGGGTGTATTTTCTCCTCGTTTGTTAAATATGGAAACGGTTGCCTATACAAAAGAAGGCGCTGATTATTATATTGAACGAGCAAAAGGAGGAACAGGCTTAATTATTACTGGTTTAATGCCAGTGGTAAATAATATGGGCTTTTGTATTTTATCCAATCCCAAAGGGTATGTTGAAGAGATGAAATATTTAGCTGATGGTGTTCACGAAGCTGGCAGTAAAGTTTTTGTTCAATTAACGGCTTTGACAGGACGTGTAAATCATGGATTGAATGGTATTTGTCCAGCACCTGCTCCAATTCAAAATGTTTGGGATCCAACTAAAACTGATCGTGGCATGACTAAGGAAGAAATCAAAGAATATATTCAAAACTTCGCTAAAGGTGCAAAATTGGTGCAAGAAGCAGGGATTGATGGGGTTGAGATTCATGCCGTGCATGAAGGGTATCTATTGGATCAATTTGCAATTGCGTTTTTCAATAATCGTACCGATGAATATGGCGGTTCTCTAGAAAATCGTTTGAGGATTATTAAAGAAATCGTCGAAGCAATCAAGGCAGAATGCGGGTCAGATTTTCCTGTTTCAATGCGCTATAGTGCTAAAAGTTATGTTAAGGATTTTAATCGCGGGGCGCTTCCAGGTGAAATTTTTGAGGAAAAAGGTCGAGATATGGAAGAGTCATTGATTGTAGCTAAAAAATTAGAAGAGTTTGGCTATGATATGCTAAATTGTGACAATGGTAGCTATGATTCATGGTTCTGGGCTCATCCGCCAATGTATATGCCTAAAGCCTGTAATTTAGAAGATGTGAAAAAAATAAAGGAAGTTGTTTCGATTCCTGTTGTTTGTGCAGGTCGTTTCGATGATCCTGTTTTAGCTAATCAAGTAATTGCTGATGGAAAGCTTGATATGATGGGAATGGGACGACCATTGTTGGCAGATCCTGAGTTAGCGAACAAATTTAAGGAAAATCGCTTAGCAGAAATTCGTCCGTGTATTTATTGCCATCAAGGTTGTTTAGGAAGGATTTTTCAAGGAAAGGATATTTCATGTGCAGTTAATCCTGCCTGTGGACGTGAAAAAGCATATGCATTAACACCTGCGAAACAAATTAAAAAAATCGCTATTGTTGGTGGTGGACTTGCTGGGATGGAAGCAGCTAGAGTGGCAAAAATCCGTGGACATCAGGTCGATTTATTTGAGAAAACAGATGAACTAGGCGGTGTTTTTGTGGCTGCTGCTAGTCCTGATTTTAAAGAAGATGATCGCCAATTATTAGCATGGTATAAAAAACAAATGCTGGATTTACAAGTACCAATCCATTTTAATGTTGAAGTAACAGCAGATCAAATACAATCCTACGAAGAAATTATCATTGCTACAGGAGCAACAGAGAAAAAATTAACCACGCCAGGCTTTGATGACCAAAGCGTTTCTTATGCGATTGATACACTCAGATATAAAGATGTTTCTGGTGAAAACATTCTTGTTGTTGGTGGCGGATTAACAGGCTGTGAAATCGCTTATGATTTAGCTAGAAAAAATAAAAAAGTTACGATAGTTGAAGCGAGCGAAACTATTATTAACGCCTTTGGTTTATCCGCAGCGAATTATAATATGATTATGGAACTTTTAGACTATTATCAAGTGACGGTTCTGAAAAACTCAGTCGTTACTAAATTTGAAAATGATACGGCATATGTGACTGAAACGATTAAAAATTATCCTAACATCGCTAATAGAGCACAACATATGTTTGCTTTGGGGACAAAAGGAATGCCAAAAGTTCACGAAATCCCAACTGATAATATTATAGTTTCAGTTGGTTATCAATCAAATGATCAATTGTATGAAGAGATGAAAAAGGAGCATGTTCATTTGATTGGGGATGCCAAACAACCAACCAATGTAATGGATGCTATCTGGGCTGCTTATGAAACAGCTAAAGAGATTTAATAAAAAATAAACTGAGAATCACAAAAAAATGATGAAAAGTCCCAAGTTGTTTACTCCTTATTTTAATTAAGAAGGAAATAGGATTTTCACTTAAGTTTTTGTGATTTTCTTTTTATTGCTATTTAATTGGAATTGATTTTATCGTACCAGATTTTCCAATAATATTGATCCGTTTCATTTTAGGAAAGGTTTCTTTATCGATTGGGACTTCAATTGTTTGTCTATTCGTCATTGTCCAATCGATGCTCTCTCCTAGTGTTAATTCTACACTACTATCATCTGAATTATCATCATCTGGATTAGTATTGTTCATCCAATAACTAGATACACTTCTATAAAAAGGTAAATTTAATTCTACTACTATGGTATCGTTATCTTTGATAGTGACAGATTGTATTTGTTGAGCCTCAGAAATATCTCGATGTTCAACGTTTTTATAGCCAAAAAAGAGACTTAATGATATCAACAAAAGGATACCAATCCATAAAAGTTGAACTTTTTTAGTTAGTTTTTTCCGGTTTTTTGTATCTTTAGCAATTTTCTCTACCACATTTTGATCTCCTCTCAATAACTCATCTAAAGAAATTTCTAGGATGTCTGATATTTTTACGATAATCTGGATGTCAGGGTATGTTCGTCCTGTTTCCCAACTAGAAACGGTTTTGTCTGAAACATTTAGTAAGGCTCCTAATTCTCTTTGTGTGATGTTATTTAACGTTCGATATTTTTTTATTTGTTTACTGATTTCCAAAAAATGACCTCCTTTGATTTAATATAGCTGATACGTATATTATATCCTACCTACATCTTGTAGATAACCTTAAAAAGAAATTCTGTAATCTGTAGAGTTGCTAATATAGTTGGAGATAAAAAGAATTATGTCTTTTTTTATTTACCGTTCATTCCTGTATATATATGCTGCATAAGTTTATTAATACTTTTTTGAATAGTAGTACATTGTTATTTTTTATTTTTTTTCTAAACGGGAAGCCATCAATTTTTAGTATAGCTTTTCAGTGTTGTTCCTGATATGATTTATAGAGAAGGAGATTAGTCAATGAAAAAATATTGGTTGTCTATCTGTTTGGGCATAGTTTCAATTGGACTTATTAGTTGTTCAAATATTAGTAAAAAAACGGACGATTCAACACAAGAATTGAAGTATACAGAACAAAAAAATCAAGAATTAGTAGAAACGGATACCAACGTTAATGAACGGATTGAATTAATCAATTTTGACATACCAACTTCAATACCAGTAGACGAAGTAAATGTTGAGTACAGTGAAATGGAAAATGGTAAAAAGGCTGTTGTAACAAATAAAAAAAATAACAAAGTAATTGCTATATATTCTGAGACTATCTCAGAAGAAGTAGAGCAAGATAATGAGAAACAGTGGCGTAGTCATCTAGAATTATCTTACGTATATAACCCAGTGACTATTTCGATTTTTACTGATATATTAATGACCAAGAAAAATGATGAACAGTCACAAATGATGGGAATCCCATATATTCATCAAGAAGCAAGTAGTTGGGATGAATTTGAAATAAAAAATCCAAATGAGGATATAAGGGAACCCATTGATTTTCCTGCTGATTATGCAATTCTAAATATAACGGGACAAATATATAGTACTAGTCAGATGAATAAAGAGACTGGTTTGTCTTATGAGACGTTCAAAACGGCTAGATATGATATGAGTGGGACAAGAAAAAGTGACTGGGTTGCGATGAAAAATTATAATTTTCAAGTAGTTTTAAAGAAAAAATACTCTTAGATTGATATATGTACATTAAGTACCCGCTTTTTTGCGATTACTTTTCATTACAGAAAAACTAAAAATATTAAGTGACTAGGAAGGTTGGGCTAATTTATTTTTCCCAACCTTTTTTAGTGTTGTCATTCAAAACATAGCTTACTTTTATGTCACTAAGTTTTTCACTTTTGTGAAAACATTTTATAGAATGTGATATACTGAACTGAAACAAACTCAGGAGGTTAGAATGAATGAATGAAGATAAGTTGTTAATTCGTATTGCCGAAATGTATTATCAAGAAAATAAAAATCAAAGTGAAATTTCTAAAGCATTGAATATCCATCGTTCTACCATTAGTCGTCTTTTGAAAAAATCGCGTGAAGAAGGGATTGTTCAAATCAAGATTAATTATGACAAAGATGAATCGTATGAATTAGAAAAACAGTTTTTGGATCGGTTTCAATTAAAGAAAATAATTATTGTCCGTTCTGCAAAAGAAATGAAAGAAGAACAAAAAAAAGTGGCAATTGCGCAAGCGGCCGACGAATATTTAAGTTCGATTTTGGAAGATAATCAAGTGATTGGTTTTTCATGGGGATCGGTGTTATCCACTTTTGCAAACCATATCAAGCCTAAACAAACAGAAGCGATTCTATGCGTACCGATGATTGGCGGACCTGCTGGAAAATTAAGTAGTGATTTTCATGTCAATACCATTACCTATGAAGCGGCCAAAAAATTAAATGGTAAAGCCTTATTAATCGATGCTCCAGCCTTTCCAGAAAGTGAGGAAATGAAAGCCGCATTACTAAAAAATGATTTTAATCAAGAACTTGTGGCGATTTGGAAAAAAATAAATATCGCAATATTTGGAATCGGTAGTCCAAATCTTAGCGGGGAACAAACATGGATGGATTTTTACGGTGAAGATATTTTACAATCGTTGACTCAACAAGAAGTTGTGGGCGACGTTATTTCTAGATTTTACAATAGCCAAGGGGAACATATTTCTAGTATCTTAGATGACAAAATCATTGGGATGGATATTGCTGATTTAATGCATGTTGAGACAAGGATTGGTTTGGCAGAATCAGTTGAAAAAGCCAGAGCAATTTTAGGCGCTTTGCGCGGGAATTATATCAACGTTTTAGTCACAACTGAAGCAACAGCTAGAGAAATGCTTAGATTAGCGTATGAATAATCCAAGTTGGCTAAAATTAGAAATTTAAATTAGGTAGATTAAAAAAAATAGAATTAATCAACAAAATAATAGAAAAGCATTTACTTCGTATCTTTCACGAAGTAAATGCTTTTTTTGCACAAAAGTGATTCCGATTTAAAAAATGTGCAAAAGTTATTGACAAACAGAAATAGAGCTGGTTATAATGTAATCACAAAAGTTAATTTTAAATCACAAATGTTAAGGAGTGGAAAAATGGATTGGTTAAATATTGAAAATAAAGTAGTGATTGTTACAGGTGGATCATCAGGAATTGGTGCTTCAATCGTTGAGGAACTTTCTGAATTAGGCGTACAAGTCATCAATGCAGATTTAAGACCAGGAAGGCTGGCAGTAGAAAATATTTCTTTTATTGAAACAGATGTTTCTTCAAAAAAATCAGTAGATCATTTAGTCGCAGAGACAGTAGCAAAATTTGGCACTATCGATGCAGTAGTCAATAATGCCGGGATTAATATTCCAGCTTTGTTAACTGATATTAAGCAAGAGAATAGCGAGTATCAAATTAGTGAACATATTTTTGATAAGATGATTGCAATTAATCAAAAAGGCGTATTTTTAGTAAGTCAAGCTGTTGGACATGTATTAGCTGAAAAAGGGACGGGCGTAATTATTAATATGTCTTCTGAAAGCGGTTTAGAAGGGTCGGAAGGACAAAGTGCCTATGCTGCAACTAAAGCAGCAATTAATAGTTTTACTAGATCTTGGGCAAAAGAATTAGGCAAAAAAGGCGTCAGAGTGGTTGGAATCGCACCTGGAATCATGGAGGAAACTGGCTTAAGAACAATTGAATATGAAACAGCTTTAGCCTATACCAGAAATATTTCAGTTGATCAATTACGAGCAGGGTATAGTAAGACAAGTACGATTCCATTAGGTAGAAGTGGTCAGTTAAAAGAAGTGGCAGATTTAGTGGCATTCTTTGTTTCCGATCGTTCAAGTTATATTAGCGGTGTAACAGTTAATATCGCTGGTGGAAAGACAAGAGGCTAACCAATGAAACAAATTATCTTAGTAGCGCATGGAAAATTAGCGCTCGAAATGAAAAATTCAGCTGAAATGATTTTCGGTACATTACCTGATTTTGCAGCAGTGGAATTTTGTAAGCAAGACGGTTTAGAAACAATCAAAGAAAAAATTGTTAATGCGATTGCACCCGAAGTGGAAGAAGTACTCGTTTTTGCCGATTTATTTTGCGGTACTCCATATAATGCAGGGTGTGCAGTTTGTTTGGAGCAGACAGAGAAAAATTTTGAAGTTCTTTCAGGTATGTCTTTGCCACTTGTTTTAGAAATAGCTAGTATGCTTTCGACCGCAACGAGTCAAGAAATCGTTGAGCATTGTAAAACGGCAGCAGCAACTATTGTATGTTCATTTAAAGACCAAGTAATTGATGAAGAGGAGGATTTATAAAATGCAAATCAAATTATCAAGGATTGATGATCGATTAATCCATGGGCAAGTGGTGACTGTTTGGGCAAAGGAAGCAGGGGCGCAACGTATTATCGTAGTAAGTGAAGAAGTGAACAATGATCAAATTCGTAAAACTCTAGTGAAACAAGCGGCGCCTCCGGGAATCAAAGTGAATATTGTCGATGTTGAAAAAGCCGTTAAAGTTTATAATAATCCAAAATATGAAAACGAAACTGTATTTTATTTGTTCACCAATCCTACAGAAGTATTAGAAATGGTTCAAGCAGGTGTACCGATTAAGACCTTGAATGTAGGAGGGATGCAATTTAAAACCGGAAGAACGCAAGTAACAAAAGCGGTATCTGTGGGTCCCGAAGACGTAACTTCTTTTAAAGCGTTGAAAGCGCTTGATGTGGTGTTGGATGGTCGTGTGGTGGCAAGTGACGGGAAAACGGATTTTGCTGAAAAATTAAAAGAGGCTGGATTATAAAAATCTTTTTTGTAAATAATAGGAGGAAGAACGATGAATGTATCAACAGGTCAAATTATCCTTATTTTCTTGTTTTCTTCAGTAGCTGGAATGGGGAGCGTCCTAGATGAGTTTCAAACCCATCGCCCATTGATTACTTGTACCGTAGTAGGGTTAATTTTGGGCGATTTACAAACAGGAATTATTTTAGGTGGAACCTTAGAATTGATTGCGTTGGGTTGGATGAATATTGGGGCAGCTCAATCACCAGATTCAGCACTCGCAAGTATTATTTCAACGATTTTGGTCATTGTTGGGCACCAAGATATTCAAGCAGGGATTGCAATTGCTTTACCAGTTGCGGCAGCGGGTCAAGTTTTGACCGTTATTGCTCGTACAATTACGGTTGCTTTTCAACATGCAGCGGATAAAGAAGCTGAGCAAGCGAATTTCAATAAAATTATTGCCTTACATTTTAGTGCCTCCTTGGTTCAAGCGATGCGTGTCGCGATTCCAGCGACAATCGTGGCGGCCTTTGTTAGTACTGAAATGGTAACTAGCATGCTGGATATGATTCCAGATGTGGTTACAGGTGGATTAGCTGTTGCTGGTGGTTTTATCGTAGTTGTGGGGTATGCGATGGTTTTAAATATGATGAGTGTAGCTTACTTGATGCCATTTTTCTATTTAGGTTTTGTCGTTGGCGGCTATTTAGATTTCAGCTTGCTTGCTTTTGGGATTATTGGATTGATTACAGCGATTTTATATGTACAATTAGATCCGAATTTTCATAAAACTGCTCAAAAAGAATCGGTTGTTCTTTCAAATGATGCTTTGCTTGTTGATGATGAACTAGAAGATTAGGGGGAAATAAAATGGAAAAAATACAAGAAACGACAGAAGAAATACCAACGTTGCAGTCAACGATCACAAAAAAAGATTTATTTACTACCTTTGTTTTTTCTAATTTTCAACAAGCGTCATTCAATTATGAGCGGATTCATGCGTTAGGTTTTTGTGTGGATATGATTCCGACAATCAGACGTGTGTATAAAACGAAAGAAGAACAAGCAGAAGCGCTAAAGAGACATTTAACTTTTTTCAATACAACACCTGCCGTTTGTGGACCAGTGATTGGCGTAACAATCGCTATGGAAGAAGCTAAAGCCGGTGGTGCGCCCATCGATGATGGCACAATCAATAGTTTAAAAGTTGGACTGATGGGACCATTAGCTGGTGTAGGAGATCCTTTAATTTGGGGAACCTTACGACCAATCACAGCCGCAATTGGGGCTTCAATGGCATTAACAGGAAATATTGCGGGACCTTTGTTTTTCTTCTTTGCTTTTAATGCTGTTCGGATGTCGATGAAGTGGTTTGGTTTAACTTATGGACTACAAAAAGGTCTAGATATTGTTAAAGATTTGTCAGGCAATCTACTACAAAAATTGACTGAAGGAGCGACGATTTTAGGACTGTTTATTATGGGAGTTTTAGTGACCAAATGGACAACCATTAATATACCGATTGTTGTTTCTGAAACAACAGGAGCTGATGGCAAAGAAGTCATTACAACAGTTCAAAATATTTTAGACGATTTAGTTCCAGGATTATTAGCACTTGGATTGACCTTATTAATGATGAAATTATTAAAGAAAAAAGTAAGTCCAATCTTATTGATTTTTATTTTATTTGCCGTTGGAATTATTGGTTATGGTTTAGGAATTTTAGGATAAGCGAGGAGAATAGATAATGAAAACAAAAGCAGTTAGATTATACGGTAAAAAAGATTTACGATTAGAAGAATTTGAATTGCCTGCAATCAAAGAAGATGAGATTTTAGCTAGCGTTGTCACGGATAGTATCTGTATGTCAACTTGGAAATTAGCGAATCAAGGGGCATATCATAAAAAAGCACCGAATGATCTAAATGAAAATCCAATCATCGTTGGGCATGAGTTTTGTGGTGAAATTCTTGAAGTTGGAAAAAAATGGCAAAACGACTATCAAGTGGGAGAACGCTATGTCGTTCAAGCCAATTTACAATTACCTGATCGTCCAGATTGTCCAGGCTATTCGTATGCGTATACTGGTGGTGATGCAACCTATATTATTTTATCAAAAGACGTAATGGAACAGGATTGCTTGATTTCTTATAAAGGGGAAACGTTTTTTGAAGGTTCATTAATCGAACCTTTATCTTGTGTAATTGGTGCTTTTGAAGCAAATTATCATTTAATTCATGGAAGTTATCAACATCAAATGGGAATCAAACCAGATGGTACGTTGTTGATTATGGGTGGAACGGGACCGATGGGCTTATTAGCTATTGATTATGCTTTACATGGTCCAATCAAACCTAAAAAAGTAGTGATTACTGATATGAATGACGAAAAATTGGCTCGGGCACAAACTCTTTATCCTAGTCAAAATGGGATTGAAGTTCATTATATAAATGTTAGTCAATGTGAAAATCAAGTGGAAGAATTAAAAAAAGTGGCAAAAGAAACTGGATTTGACGATATTTTTGTAATGGTTCCAGTTCCGTCACTGATTAAAGAGGCTTCTTCTTTATTGAATCCAGACGGTTGTCTTAACTTTTTTGCTGGTCCACAACAGAAAGAATTTTTTGCTGAAATTAATTTCTATGATATTCATTATAGTTTTACCCACTATGTCGGTACTTCTGGTGGGAATACAGAAGATATGCGTAAAGCTGTCGCATTGATTGAAAACAAACAAGTTCACGTGGCAAATGTAGTGACCCATGTCTTAGGGTTGAATGCGGTCGGTGAAACAACGCTCGATCAGCCGGAAATCGGTGGAGGCAAGAAACTCGTTTATACACATAAAGATATTGATTTAACGAAACTAGCTGAAGTTGATAATAATTCTGAGCTTGGCAAAATTCTAGCAAAAACGAATGGTATCTGGAGTCAAGAGGCAGAATCTTATATTCTTAGCCAAGCCAAAGAAATATAAGGAGGACCACAGACAACGAAACCTAAAGATGAATAAAGGATGTACTGTATCAGGAATTATATAGTATTTTTTCAAATGGAAGTTAGTGGAAAAAAGACCTTAAATTAAGTAATAATAATTAGAAAGAAGTAATTGATTCTAAGCGATTGGGAGAGAAAAATGACACACTAGGAAGTATGCAGATATGAGAATCATCGAATTAGTTCATTTTTACAGATGGTCTTAAATTTTTTAAGCGTTGCGTTTGCACGGATTATTTAACGACTATCATTTTTTATAGGTAAGAGTGCTTTTTTAATTCCTTAATAAAATTTCCACAAAACTTCCACTTGAAATTCATAAATAATTCATTATTACCTTGTATTATATATTTATACCAAACAAACAACCCTAACAAAACACTTTTTCATTTTTAACTCCTTAGACCTACCTTCCCCAAAGGTAGGTTTTTTTGTGCTTGATTTGGATTTAGATATATTCAAGTGATGTTACTATAGTGATTATTTCTATAGCATTTGTTTTTCAAAAAATAAGCGAAAATTTCTCGAAGTTTTGTTTACTTAATATTACAAATGAGCTATCATTTAGACAACAATAAAAAATCTAATGAAAAGAAAAATAAAGCTGAAAAGCTGTTTATGTAAAACGAAAATCAAACAAAAATTGGAGAATAATATGATAAAAGAGTTGAGAAGGGTTTATTTTGTTGTGGGCATAGTTACAGTGATTTTAATTGGAATCACTATTTTTTTAATTGGTACTAGCGATGGATGGTTAGGATTTTTTGGCGGCTATTTAGGAATACTCGTTGGTATTTGTGGCACGTTGTATATTGTGACGTTGCAGTTGGACAAAGAAAATGAAACTAGAAAACAAGAACAAGATAATGGTGCTTTTTTTAGTTTGTTAAACCAATATAATCGACAACAAGATAAATTAGTACAGAAAGAAAACTATTTTCCTACTATTTTAGCTGACATAAAAAGCGAAATAACAGTGAAACTTGAAAATGAAGCTTATGAGTTTGTTTGCAAGAATAAAGTGAATTTATTGAACCTTTTATCTACTATGAAAAAGGAAATTGATGAATACATTTCGACAAAAGAAATAGATTTAACTGAAGAATTTAAAGTAGAATTGGCTAAAATAAAAAACAAAGAAGTGAAGTTTTCTCATTATATCGATACGAATTCGCCTTTTCTTGATAGCCCTCTATTTAATGAATTGGCTTATTTATTTGATCGGTCAATTGAAATTGAATCGGATTGTGAAGAACTTAATCAGGATTTTGATACGTTTGTTGAAAGTAGCTTAGTGGACTATATTAGTAATAGTTTTAATGATTTTTATCTGGTTAACGATAGCTATTTAGAATTTAGTGAGCAATTGGCCACTGAGATTGAGAAATTTATGCAAAAGCTGATTGAAAGAGATATTTCTGATTTAACAGAGCCAGAAAGAATCGAACTTATTCAAATCGTTTTCAAACGATATTATAAAGCAATCATGCCTTATTTTCGAACCTTTTATCAAGTCTTAAAATTCATCAACGAAGACAATTCATGGAAAAAATCGAAAATAAATTATTTAGAAATTCTCAGAGCTAGTCTAACAGAAGGTGAAACGCTCGTCTTATTTTATTACGCAGCATATACGTTTGAAGGAGAAGAACTATTTGATGAATTGAGAGGAACGTCCTTTTTTGGTAATCCTCAAGAGTTGGCTGGAAATGTCGAACCAACTTTCTTCTCAAAGTCTGATTTACTTTGGGAAGTTGATGATTTAGCGATTATGAGAGAAAATGAATCATCAGAAACAGAAGAAGATGAAATCAAAGCAGGAAAATCAATGAAGGAAATTTTGTTTAATTTATTTTTTAGAAAGTAATTGAATGTTGAGTTGATTTTTTAAGTCAGATTATCTTGTTTAGAATCCTTTATAAAATTTCCACAAAACTTACATTTCAAATTCATAAATAATTCATGATTGCCTTGTATTATAAGTTTATACCAAACAAACAACCCTAACAAAACACTTTTTCATTTTTTTAACTCCTATTCCTACCTTCCCCCGAGGTAGGTTTTTTTGTTATCTATTATACAAAAATAAGTGATAGAAACGTTATAATCATTTTTTATACTTTGTTGACTTAGAGTAATGACTACATTAATATTTATTTGTAAGTTATTTATATAATGAATAAAAAATTTTGTTCGTGAAGGAAAAGTTGGGAGAGAAATTATGAAAAAGGAAATAATAACCTTTGAAGAAGAAAAAAGAGGCGTTTTTTTTGATGAAAAGTCAGATGAACGTCCTCTTTTAGTATATATACATGGAGGTCCATTGTATCCAGAATTATTTTTAATAGAAAGATATTATCCAGCATTAAATAAGTATTTTCAATGTATTTTTCCAGAAACAAGAGGTAGTGGTCTAAGTGTAAACAGTACTAAAAAGCAATTATCTGTGGAAAATCTTGTTGAAGATATTATTGAATGGGTAGAATATTTTTTAGAAAAATGGAACAAAAATACTTGTGTAATAATGGGCCATTCGTTTGGAACGATAACTGCTAGTTTAGCTGTGAAAAAAGACCAGAACTTTTTTCTTCCTATATCGGTATTGGTCAAGTTAATTCGATGTATGAGCATCAAAAAATTGTTTATGAATTTGTAAAAGATTGTTGTAAGAAAGAAGGGAATTCTAAGTTCTTGGAAAAATTTCCGAATAAGAATGAAATCGAATTTGAGAATAATAGAGACTATTATATGATTACCAGTAAGTATATTTCAAAATATAAACGAGGTGTTTTTAATAGTCAAAATTATTCGAATTTTAGAATGATGAAGGATTTATTTAGTTTTAAAGGGTATTCTTTAGGCGAAAAATTCCAGTTTTTAGGTAGTTTATTTTCTCAAAAAGCCGTTCCTTTAATTTCTGAATTTATGATACAAACCTATGCTTCTGTAATTGAAGAAATACCTGTACCAATTTTCATTTTTAATGGAAAATATGATTTGATGACTTGCCCAGAACAAGCAAAGCAATTCTATAACAACATTACAGCTCCACAAAAAACGTTTTATTTATATGAGAATTCTGCTTATTTTCCAATGTTTGATGAACCACAAAAGTTTGACGAAGATTTAAAAACGATTAATCAAGTGATTTTTAATCAGAAAAAAGTATAGTTTGTACTTTAGAACCAACATTCACGCTTCAATAAATATTATTTTTTGTTTTAGTAATAAGTAAACTGCATCCTTCTTGATATAAATTATTTATGAGCGTAGAATTTAAGTAAGAAAGTGAAGGATTACAACTAAAATTTCAATTGGAGGTTTATTTGATGGACGGAAGTAAAATTGATGATGTCGAAGTAACAGAAGCAACGCTTTTAGAACAAGGGTATAGAAAGTATAGTGGAGAATCTTTAGATATTTATTACAGCCAAGAAATTTGTGAACATGCAGGCAATTGCGTACGTGGCAATGGGGCTGTTTTTGAAGTGGGGCGTAGACCTTGGATTATACCGAATAATGCTAGTGCAGAAGAAGCGATTCGAGTGATTAATACCTGCCCAAGTGGCGCACTAAAATATATTGAAAAAAGGTAGGGGAGTCAAATGACGATCAAAGAAGAAACCAATCGTTTTGTATTGTTAAATGATGAGGAACAAGAAATCGGTGAAATGACTTGGTCGAATGCCGGCGACCATATTATGATTATTGATCATACCTATGTTGATCCAACGTATCGAGGACAACATTTAGCTGAAAAATTAGTAGCAAAAGGTGTGGAAAAAGCACGTTTGGAAGGCAAAAAAATCATGCCTTTATGTCCGTTTGCTAAAAAAGAATTTGACCGAAAACCTGAATATCAAGATGTGTTGAAAAAGTAAACGCTAAAGTGAAAAGCTATTTATTCTAAGTAGAAAAAAGAGTACAATTAAATAAGGTAGAAAGATGGAAAAAATCCATTTATCTAAAAAAACAACTAAAATCTAAAAATTTTTAGTTGTTTTTTTAAAGTGAATTGCTAAATAAATGATGAAAAATATAAATAGGAGGAGTCGAATGAGTAAAAAAATTGGTTTGTTGGCAGACATTCATGGAAATTTAACCGCCTTAGAAGCTGTTTTAGAAGATGCAGCACAAAAAGAGATAACTGAATACTGGATTTTAGGAGATTTATTTTTACCAGGACCGAGTGGAAGAGAGATTTTAGACAAATTAACGGCTATTGCGCCAACGATTTGGGTTCGAGGCAATTGGGATGATTGTTTTTTATCGGTTGCAGACAAAAAAGTTGATTTAAAAAATCCAGAAGAAGTCTATATCGGAATACTGGGAGCAAAGATCATATCAGAATTTAAACCAGTAGAAATTGAGTTCTTACAAAATCTTCCGATTCAATTATTAAAAAAGTCAGAGGAATTGAATTTTAGTATCACTCATAATTTACTCAATAAAAATTACGGTGGAGATTTAGTACCAAATGCAGAGCAAGCAATGTTTGATCAATTGGTTGAAAATCAGGTAGATATCTCAATTTATGCACATGTACATCATCAGATGTTACGCTATGGATCACAAGATCAACTGATTATAAATCCGGGTTCGATTGGACAGGCATTTAATGGGTGGAAGAATTTTAAACATGACCAGAGAGCCCACTATGCTATTTTGGAGATAAATGAAATGGGGAACATAGATTTTGATTTTAGAAGAATAACCTATGATATTCAAAAAGAATTACAACGTTCTAAAGAGGTCAATTTACCTTTTTTTGAGCTGTATCAAGAGCTTTTAGAAACTGGTATCACGCACACTCATGATAGACAACTTTTAGAAGGAATTATTTCTAGAAATGGTTATCGGGAAATATTGAAAGACTTTCTAGATAAAGAATAGCTAAAATAAGTATTAGAAGATAAGTTATTGGTGATTCCAAAGAAAAACTAAGTGAGACATCATGATTTTTTTAGTTACTTTGTTTATCGACGAGAATACTTAAAGTCATTCAAACTAATAGTAAAATAGACTCTGCACAAATCGTTAATAACAGACACTATTTATTCACAATAAACTATAAATTTTCCTAATTCCTTATTAGTTTATTGGTATTTACCATTTATACTAAATCTGTAGTATAAATGATGATACAACAAAAAATTATTATGGAAGTAGCGATAGATAATATGAAAAAAAATATAAATGAAACACAAGATTGCTTTATAAAAATTGGTACAATTTTAGATTCATTAGATGCACAAGTAAATGAGTTATGTCCTGTGAATGAAGCAGCAGCAATTTTTCAATTGGAAAAAGAAGCATTAGCTGAAATCCAACAACAAATTGATAGATTTGGTTTATCGAATTTTTTTGAGCAAGAGGGTTAGAAGTAAATCTAAAGTAGGTAAGTACATTTGCTTAAAGTTTGGGAGGAAACTAGTATGCCAAAAGATGAATTGATATTAAAAAAACTATTGAATATTTTATTAGATGCTGAATGTGAAAATTTAATAGTAGATAGAAATGAAGATGTAACTGAACAATTTTCAGAGAAAAAAATAGTAAATAAAGTTGCTTTACATGAAATAAAATATTTAATGAATCGTGTCGGTACCTATAATAACTATGATAAAGATGAATTAAACTCGATTTTAAGTTAAAGATAGATCATTAAAAATTAATTAAATAGCCATCATAACGTGAAATACTAATCGTTATGATGGCTATTTTTATCGAGTAGAAATGTCTTTGCTTTATGTACTTAGATGATTCTTATGTCAAGTAGGTTTCTTTTCTAAAAATAAAGTTTTGCTTAAGAAATAATTGATAACTAAAGCAATACCGTGGCTGACAATTTTACTTACTGTTATTTCAACTGATAACAAATCGTAAATTAGCCACAAAACAAATAGTTCAACAACTAAAGATAAAACTCTTGAACTAAAAAATAAAAAAACTTCAGTTATCGAAATTTTTGTTTTTGAATCAAAGACAAAAACTTTATTGATCACATAAGAAAATAAAACGGTAATAAACCATGTAATAATGTTAGCTACTTGATAATTTAGTCCCATTTTTAGATAAAGTAGATGATACAAGACAATATTAAAAAATACGGTGATGATTCCCCAAATAATAAATTTGATGGTTTGCCAATTATGTTTTTGAGTCAAAAATGATCACTCCTAATTACTAGTAGTAATAGAATAGCTAAAAAAAAGTATAATAGCAAATTTTTTTTATAAGTTCAAAATACTCCTAAAAATAAGAAAATAAAGAACTTATTAAACGAGTGAATTATCTAAATTTAAGTAAAGTTTAACTAATGAAAGCAACTTAATGGGGTATTATGTATGTCAATCTAGTAATTATTGCTTTTTTTACGACAAAAATAGAAAAATGTTTATATCAACTTAATACTATATTTTTTTAAAAATTATCAATATGGATTATAATGTTTTTGTGATTTGTTGTATTTTTTTATCCGGAATATATCAAAAAAGTTAAAAATGTATGGGAAGGGTGTAGAATATGAAGAAAATACAGAAACTTAAAGCAATTTGTTTCAGTGTAGGTATAATTTTTATTTTTATAATTGGACTGTTTTATTTTTTTAACGATTCAAAAATAAATGCTGCGAACGAATATGATGGAGATCCATATGTAACATCAACAAAGATATCAGATAGTTCTAATCAAACTATCACTAACAATGGAATAATGGAAATTGATGAGATTTATGAATTGGATTATGAATGGGAAATTCCGGATAATTTGTATCAACAGGGAGATACACTAAAATTTTCTATCCCAAAAGAATTTAAAGTAGTGAAAAATTTTAGATTTAATTTATATGAAGATTCTGAAGAAATTGCACAAGTAAATATACTAGGTAATGCAGATAATGGTTATACAATTAATATGACTTTTACTACAGATTATGTGGAAACTCACTCAGCTGTTTCTGGTACATTTAACTTAAGTTATATATTAAATGAAAAATTTATTAAAGTAGATTCAGAAAATACCATAATTTTTCCAGATAAAGAAATCATTATAACTGTACCTAAACCAGATGATAATCATTCTGGGGGAGGCTCAGGAGAAGGTTCTGGAGATACTTCTAATAATAAAAAGGTAGGCGATGCTATTGCAGTTAACTTACCAGAATCACCTGATGTTACGTCTACAGTTTTTGAGTGGGATATTGGTTTAGGTAGAAATATTTTACTAGGGAAAGTAAATTCTTTTGAAGAAATTAAACATATCTATATTTCAGATACTCCGCATGATCAGAAAATGGTCGCCTTTTATGATGTAGATTCTTATTGGTCTGGTTCATATGCTTTTGAAGGAGGCTTTTTTACTACTCTTCCTTGGGAATATGGTGGTGTTCCGCAACAAGATATGAATTTGACTAGAGATAGTTCAAATTCTTACTTTAATGGATTTCAACTAGATATTTTACCTTCTGTTTTAAAATATGAAAATTATGCAAAAGAAAATAGTGCTGGTTTTAGACAATATCTGCTACGCTATTACACAACACCAATTTATGATGTGATAGAAGATACAGAATTTAATAATGATGCGACAATTACGATTGTTTATAATGATTCAACAGAAGATTCATGGGTTTTATCAGATACTCAGATATATAATGTAGCTGAAGGAACCATAACGGGGAAAACAGCAGGCGTCGAATTTAAAAAAATTGATGAGAAAACGGAAACTGGTTTACAGAATGCTGTGTTTGATTTGTACAAGGAAAATATTACTGGGAATTATTCAAAAGTGAAAAGTAATATTGTATCGAATGAGGAAGGCTTAGTTCGAACAGAACGTTTGACGACTGGAAATTATTATTTTTTGGAAACTGAATCGCCAGAAGGATTCGAATTATCAAATGAAAAACTAAATTTCTCGATTACTACTAGTGATTTGAACGAACCGAATCAAGTGATTCAATATAAAAATATTGGTTTATTTAAGAATCAAGAAAATCAACAGTTTAAAAACATTTCGGTAACGAAATCCTGGGACGATAAAAATAATCAAGATGGGAAGCGTCCGTCCCAAATTCAAGTACAATTATACGGAAACACTGAAGCTGTAGGAGCACCAGTTACTTTGAACGAAGGAAATCAATGGCAGTATACTTGGACAGAACTTCCCGAAAAAGCAAATGGTCAAGACATTGTATACACTGTCAAAGAAGTGAATGTCCCATCTGGATACGACGTATCCATAAACAATGAAGATCAAGAAAACCTACTTATTACCAATACGTATGAACCAGAAGTAGTAAACCTAAAAGGAACAAAAACATGGGATGACAAAGAAAACCAAGATGGAAAACGCCCAGAAAGAATTACGGTCAACTTATTAGCGAATGGTGAAGAAGTCGCCCAAAAAGTAGTTACATCAAGCAATCAATGGAGCTATGAATTTACGAATTTGCCAAAATATGAAGACGGTAAAGAAATCGTTTATACGGTAACAGAAGATAATGTGCCAGATTATACAACAGAAATAACAGGAACGGAAATTACCAATCGTTATACACCAGGTGAAACGAGTGCGACGGTAACGAAATCCTGGGACGATAAAAATAATCAAGACGGGAAACGTCCATCCCAAATTCAAGTACAATTATACGGAAACACTGAAGCTGTAGGGGCACCAGTTACTTTGAACGAAGGAAATCAATGGCAGTATACTTGGACAGAACTTCCCGAAAAAGCAAATGGTCAAGACATTGTATACACTGTCAAAGAAGTGAATATCCCATCTGGATACGACGTATCCATAAACAATGAAGATCAAGGAAACCTACTTATTACGAATACGTATGAACCAGAAGTAGTAAACCTAAAAGGAACAAAAACATGGGATGACAAAGAAAACCAAGATGGAAAACGCCCAGAAAGCATCACGGTCAACTTATTAGCGAATAGTGAAGAAGTCGCCCGAAAAGTAGTTACATCAAGCAATCAATGGAGCTATGAATTTACGAATTTGCCAAAATATGAAGACGGTAAAGAAATCGTTTATACGGTAACAGAAGATAATGTGCCAGATTATACAACAGAAATAACAGGAACGGAAATTACCAATCGTTATACACCAGGTGAAACGAGTGCGACGGTAACGAAATCCTGGGACGATAAAAATAATCAAGATGGGAAGCGTCCGTCCCAAATTCAAGTACAATTATACGGAAACAATGAAGCTGTAGGGGCACCAGTTACTTTGAACGAAGGAAATCAATGGCAGTATACTTGGACAGAACTTCCCGAAAAAGCAAATGGTCAAGACATTGTATACACTGTCAAAGAAGTGAATATCCCATATGGATACGACGTATCCATAAACAATGAAGACCAAGGAAACCTACTTATTACGAATACGTATGAACCAGAAGTAGTAAACCTAAAAGGAACAAAAACATGGGATGATAAAGAAAACCAAGATGGAAAACGCCCAGAAAGCATCACGGTCAACTTATTAGCGAATGGTGAAGAAGTCGCCCAAAAAGTAGTTACGTCAAGCAATCAATGGAGCTATGAATTTACGAATTTGCCAAAATATGAAGACGGTAAAGAAATCGTTTATACGGTAACAGAAGATAATGTGCCAGATTATACAACAGAAATAACAGGAACGGAAGTTACCAATCGTTATACACCAGGTGAAACGAGTGCGACGGTAACGAAATCCTGGGACGATAAAAATAATCAAGACGGGAAACGTCCATCCCAAATTCAAGTACAATTATACGGAAACAATGAAGCTGTAGGGGCACCAGTTACTTTGAACGAAGGAAATCAATGGCAGTATACTTGGACAGAACTTCCCGAAAAAGCAAATGGACAAGATATTATATATACTGTCAAAGAAGTGAATGTCCCATCTGGATACGACGTATCCATAAACAATGAAGATCAAGGAAACCTACTTATTACCAATACAATGGAAACGACGACACCTCCTGAGCCGACAAAACCAAATAAACCAAGTCAAGGGGGAGAAAAGTCATCACAAAATAAGTTGTTAAATGCAGGAGAAAAATTATCTGTAAGATTCGTTATTTTTGGTGTGCTAGTACTGAGTGTCTTTCTATATGTTTTTATAATCAAAAAAATGAAAGAAGTATAAACTATTGATTGATAATTCTTATAGTGGTTATTAAAGAAATGAGAATCTTTGGAAAATGGAATAAAATTATAGATAGTGACTAGGAGAAGAAAATTTTTCTTTTATGTCCTAAAAACGAATAAACGGTGGAAGTAAAAGTAAATTTTAAGGAAATAAGCGCCGAATCACAAAAATGTGAAAAACAATTTTCGTGATTTGGCGCTTATTTCTTGGAATTAAACACCTCTGTTCCAAACTCTTTAATATCAAGACTGATACGTTAGAGTAACTATCTAGTAGAATAATGAAGCTCAATATAAAAATTGAAAAAAGTTAGTTTAAAAAATATCAAAAAATAATTAAAAATATAGTAAAATTCTAGTCATCTGATTGTATCTGTCTAAAATAATTCATTTCATAATTCTTCTTATTCGAAAAAAAATGATTTTTATGTTAGATTTCGGTTGATGGTTCAAAAATTTTATTTTTGAGTAACTATTATTAGTTTGGAGCGAATAAATCATGAGAAATAAATTGCGAGGATTGTTGTCACCTAGTAATCAAATAGTCGATATTTTATCAAAAAGTATCTTTGAGAAAGAAAATTGGATAAGTATAGCCGAATTGAGTCAATTACATTCACTGTCTACAAGAACAGTTCAAAGATATGTGAATAAATTAAATGATTTAGTCATCGATTTTAATGAGGAAAAAAATCAATCAATACAATTTGAAATATCAAAAGCTCATGGAGTTCGTTTTGTAAATAATAGTGAAATCACTCAGGCTATGTTAGAAAAATATATTTTTTTAAAAGATAAAGATATTCAATTGTTGATTTATTTGCTTTTTAACAAAGGGATCACTAAAAAAGAATATTGTGAAAAATACATGTTAACGGAGTTTACGTTAGCTAAAAGTATTAAAAAAGTAAATATGTTTTTAGTTGAATTTGAGTTGAAAGTATCAGATAAAGAATTATCCATCATTGGAAAAGAAAGTCAAATTAGGATGATTTGTTATAGTGTGACATGGGTATTGTTTGATGCAGAGGAATGGCCACTGGTTTTTTCAACGATTCCAGAAAATAAGATAACAGAAGCAGTTACGATGATAACGACAGAACTTAATTTGTCACTTAACTTTATAAAAAAACGGGAATTAGCGTATCTGATCACGATTGCAATGTTAAGGTATCGGTTGGGTTTTACTGTTAGCTGTTCAAAAGAGTGGTTAGAATATTTTCCAACTGAAAATATGGTGAAGCTATCGAATAGTGTGACTAAACTTATGATGAATAATCATATCGTTTCAAATGAAGAAATCTATTTTCTAACGATAAATATACTGACGCATTCGTGGATGTATATTGATAATCCATTCAAAAGAGAATTGATTGATTTTATTCAAGAAGATACGATTGTTAATCGAGCAACTAAACTCTTTTTAGCTAAATTTTCTGAAGAGTTTTGTGAGATTCCAATCGAATTGTATGATGAAGTAGTTATGTTTGTTTATCGATCACATTTATATGCGCACTTATTCAAAGCAATAGAGTCTGATTACAATGCTAATTCTTTACTTGAAACAATCGCTAAAGAACATCCTCACTCTAACGAAAAAATATCTAAATTTCTTGATTGCTTGTATGAAACGTCTGATTTTGATTTGTTTCTTGAGCGAAAGTATCTGATACAACGTTACTTTATGGTTGAGGTATTTATTAAACCAGAACTTTTATTAGGAACCACGATAACTGTTTTACTGGAAACAGATTTACCTGAAATTTATGAGAATATTATAAAAAAACTATTATATGATCGGTTTAAGTATGAATTCAAATTAATTTTTTTAGAAAACGATCTTCTTCAAAAACCTGATATTCGGTTATCGACAATCGCGGCAAAGAAAAAAAACAATGATTTGACGGTTTTATTTGATTATCCACTTAGTGAAAAAGACTATTTGTATATTTTGAAACAACTGAAACAGGTTCAAAAAAGTAAAGGCTGATTTGGATATTGAATTTGATGAGTAACTTTTCAGATCAAATCATTAAGGGGAGTTTTATATGAATAAAGATCGAGTACAGGCGTTTAGTGATGGTATTTTCGCTATTTTAATTACAATATTGGTTTTAGAGTTTAAAATACCTCATTATACAGTTGGAAATTTTGCTTAGGCTATCATCACCTATTAGCCAACTCTATTTGCCTATGTGCTGACTTATTTTTATGTTTTTATTTTATGGATGTTTCATCATGATACCTTTCAATCAATTAAATATACAACAACTAAATTAAATATAATAAATTTAGTATTGATTTTTTTCATAACATTATTAAGTCTCTCTATGTCTCTTCTTGCAGAAACTTTAAGAACTCAAAATTTGAAAGATTTACAAGTTTTTTGCGCAATCTATGCCTTGTTAGCATTCCTAATTTCCTTATTTTTTTATTTAATTTATAGCTACATTTATGCACATCCAAAAATGTTATGAAACAGAAGAATTTGGTTTTAAAAAGTATAGAAAATATCCAATTTTAAGTACTATTTTATATACTTTATCTTTTCTTTTATCTTATGTGAATGTTTTTTTAGGGCTCATATTCTTAGTTTTTAGAATTTTGAATCACGGTTTAGCTTATTTTAGAATATCGGCATTTAACAAAACAATTGAATAAAATGAAACAAGAAAAATCTGTTCATTTCAATATTTAGATAGAAAAGTAATTTGGTTTGAAAGTGAAATAAATTCGATAATCTATTTGATCATTCTATTTTTTTAGAGTGGTTGGTCCTTAATTGAAATTAGTTACAAAAAAAAAAAAATTTAATGCTAAAAACTAAGTAGGAATCCACAAACGTCATCCTACTTAGTTTTTTAGCATTAAATTTTTCTATTAAAACTCATTACTCTATTTCAATAAAATAAATCGACGAGCTACCTATAGCTAATCTCTGAAGGTTTTGCAAAAGTAATAAAATCCAACTAAATGCCAGCAGGAAAGCTATTAATTCAAAAGCGGTTAAAGATAGATAACCAACGCCCTGAAATAAAATACTTGCTACGAAAAGAATCGCTCCATTCAAATAAGAGAGTGTTAGAAATTCTTTTTTCACTTGTGGGAGTAACCAACGAATACCAATAATTAAGATTAAAATAAGATAAACTAAAAAATTAGCTACTTGATTATGCAGCATATGTAATTGACCTGAACCATTATTTGGAAAGAAACCAACACCTCCCAAGTCTAATGCAGTCAACAGTAGTAAAATTCGTAAAATAGTTAGGCGATTATTTTTTGGTAAAGATTTTTGTAAGACGACAAACAAATAATCGATGAGTGCAATCATTAATAAAGCAGAAACAATTAATGTAAGATTAAATTGCCAACTACCATTCGCTTTATCTGTTCCTAAAAAGCTGAAATTAAATTACCACCATTGTAACTGACTATTGGAAATCATAGAAAGTAATACCCCACTAATAATGATACAAATAAGCAGAATGGTAATCATTTGTGAGGAAATTGATAAGGTCAAATAAATCATCAAGTAGTTAATGATACAAAAAAAGGTAAGCGCAATAAACGTTGAAGTCATGAGATCAAAACTAGCTCCTTCAAATAAAACACCAATCGTCCAAAAAAATCCGATGATAGTTAGTACCAAGATAATACCAAAAGAAATTAAGAGGGCTGGGAAATTTCGCCAATAAATATTTTTTAGTGTAGAATAGTTACTTCTTTTTCCTCTAATAAAGAAAATAGTAAATAGAACAATTCCACTGAAAAAACCTAAAATAATTACCATAGTGGCAATCGATTGTTCGCCAGTTAACTTGATTTGAGAAAATCCCTGCATATAGAAGTAGGTAAAGAATACGACACTAGCAATTAGTGAAGGAATAAGAAACTACCATAAATAAATAATGGCATTGTCAGTTGTTTTCTTTTGTATTTTTATTTTATGATTTTCAACGTATAGGTAGCAAGGGCTATCCTTCTCTAACTTTAAATTGTCGATCATTTCATTAGGTAGTTATATTGGGTACTTTTTGTTTTTCATTTTCCTTTTTTAAATATTTTAGAAAAGCAATGGTAGATTTGTTTAAACTTACTTTTCTGAGCGTTCAATGTAAATTTTTAATCGTATTGTTTTGATTTTAGATAATAACTTAGAAATTAACTTAGTGAAAGACTATGATTTGACTCGTATTTTTTTTTCACATTTGGATCAACCTCATTAGTTCCAGAGATAAAATGGATTGTTTCTGTCCCAGCTTGGTAGGCTTGTTGGTAGTACCATTTTTTCCATTTTAAAAAAGCAAGAGCACTTTCTAAATCTGCAATTTGCTTTTCCAAAGCAAGCTCTTGTTCATCAAAAAAATTTTTTCTTAAAAAGAGCGTTGAGTCGCCTTCCATGCACCATTCTATAAATGTTCGTATCTCTTTGATTGAAACATTCGAACGTTTTAAACATTTAATGACCTCAACATAATTTAAATCTGCATCTTTAAAGACTCTTCGACCAGAAGAATTCCGTTCAATAAAAGGCATCAATCCTTCTTTATCATAATAACGCAGTGTGTCTACAGAAATATTTACTTTGGTAGAAAATTCTCCGATAGAGTAACTCAAAAAAACAACTCCTTTCTCTTGACCTGAAGTATACTCTAGGGTGTATGCTTTGTCTAGTTTATTAGGAGGAATATATAATGACAAAAAAATTAATTGTGATTACTGGCGCAAGTTCAGGTTTTGGAGCAGAAATTACTAAACTATTTAATAAAGAAGGATATCCATTATTATTGTTAGGTAGAAGAGTAGAAAAAATTAAGCAACTACCACTAGATTTCACAAATGTTATGGTAAAAAAAGTTGATGTAACGAATTTTGATGAATTTCAACTAGCTGTTCAAGAAGCTGAAGCAGTATATGGACAAACGGATCTACTAGTTAACAATGCAGGTATTATGCTATTAGGAAATATCTTGACGCAAGATCCAGCAGAGTGGGAAAAAATGCTCAGCACTAACGTACTAGGTGTATTAAATGGAATGAAAATCGTTCTGCCTAATATGAAACAACAACAAACAGGAACGATTATCAATATATCTTCTATTGCAGGATTTAAAGCTTTTGTAGATCATGCAGGGTATGTAGCTTCAAAATTTGGTGTTCATGGATTAACAGAGACGATACGTCAGGAAGTTGCGATGGATAATGTTAGAATCTCATTAGTTTCTCCTGGTGCAGCGGAAACAGAATTATTGAGGCAAGTAACGGATAATCGTGCATTATCTGATTATGAAAATTGGAAAGAATCAATGGGAGGAGTAACCTTAGATCCTATCCATGTTGCGGAAGTAGTAAAATATATTTATGATATGCCACAAGAAGTGAATATTCGCGAAGTAGCAATTGCAACTACGAAGCAACAAGCTTAATTACAAAGACAAATCGACCATTAAAAACTTTGGTAATACTCATAAAAAATAATTGAAATGAGTTTGAGAAAAAAGTGATGAACGCCTAGAACCAAGTAGGTACGAACATTATCGAAATACTTGGTTCTTCGTGATTTATCGCAATAAGAAGTAATTTCAGCAAATGATAAGAAAAAAGGTGTTACTATTGATGGTGAATGAGAACCTTTCTTGATCTGTATCATTTTTGCGAGTGGTCGTTTATTTACATAGTATGTGGACAATAATCGATGATATGTTAGAATTTATGTAGTAGAAAAAGTTAAATATACTAAAAAAGAATATTAATTAGTTTAATAAATTAGTGAAGTATTTCTTTAGGAGGAAAAGTTCTATGAAACTTAGTGATATGTTATATTGCCGTCAGTATAAAATATGCCTTTCATCAGCTATGCCGGAATTAGATTTAAATTCTTTGAAAGAGTTTGGTATTTGGATTCATCCAGTTGAAAAACAGTATATTTTGACATTACAATCAAGTGATGATCCAAACAAAGATCCTATTGTTTTTGAACGTAACTTCAATAAGAAGACAGGACTAATGTCGACTGAATATGAAATAGAAGCTAAATATGGCCCGATGACTTTCCAAGGAGCAGTAGATGACTCTTGGATTTAAAAAGAAAGAAATATTTAGCGAAAAAATGAATCAGTGATACTAAAAACAAAATAGGCCCTTTTTTTCTAGTCAACAAGATTGCTTACCAAATTATTAAAAAAAACCTCTTATTTTCTAATAATTAATTTGTTACAATAGCTAAATGGTTTTAGAGAAAAGAGGTAATTTATGGATAGATTTGAACAAATAATAAAAAAAGCAGAATCATTTGTCTTGTCTACTGTCGATAAAAATGGTTTTCCAAAAAATATTATTTTATCTCAAGTATTAGAAAGATCCGGTTCTGTTACTTTGTTGTTTTATTTAGATGAGCAAATAAAGATAATGAATATAATAAAATCGAATCCTAGAGGTACAGTTTCATGTGCAGTACATCACGAAACGCATATAGAAACTTTAAATTTAAATGGAACTTTTACAATTGAGCCAGCTTGGAAAATTCAAAGTGTAACTAAAGATGATCAATCTACTGCTAGAAAAAATGTAGCGAAAGAATCTGTGGTTGTTATATTTGAGGTTATGCATCATGAAATAGAAGTAGTTAATAAATTGGTTTAAGTAAAAAATTATAACATGTATGATACTGACTAATTGACCGAATCATCAGCTCTTGCAATTCTAGTATATAAAAAATGAGAGGAAGGAAATGGTGGATTTTGCCATTTATCCAGTTTTAGTGTGGGACAAAAGTAAAAACCACTTTTATTTTATGTCCTAAAAACGAATAAAGGGTGAGAGCTGAAGCAAATCCTACGGAACTAAGCGACAAATCACAAAAATTTGAAAAACAATTTTCGTGATTTGTCGCTTAGTTCATGGAGTTAAACACTTCTGTTCCAACCTCGCTATTTTTGTTAGATATTAAATATTAAGGTGCTTTCTTTTCATTAAACTTATACCAAATAAATAATCCGGTAATTCCAAAGCTAAAAGTAATTAAAAGAATTGAGCCAATAAATTGAAGAATACCTGAACCGAAAAGTGCAGCGAATGCAAAACACAGCCAGAAGATTCCTAGCGTGCTGAAGGCATTTTTAGTTGTATATTTTGCCATTTTAATCACTCCTTTTTTATAAGTATACTAAATGTATGAAGCAACAGAGTTAAAAAATCTTAAATGGTAGTAAATCACGCTCAAACGGTCATTATTTTTTTAGTTAACTAAATGAATTTATTTCAAGCGGCACTTTTTTCCCAACGTTTTTTGTATAACATCACAGGTAGAATCTTTTTATTTAATTGAATTTTATGAATATGCTTTCTGCTACGTAAATTAATTTTACTTAACAAAATAAAAACATAATGGTAATGGTAGATTTACATTCTTTTATGTTATGGTGTTATTAACGAAAAATAGAAAGGTGTTTTTCAAATGTCAGAGAAGAAACGCTTGATTGAAAAAGAGAATCTACCGACAAAAAAGGATGTTCAATTTTTTATAGGAGCTGCTGCTTGGCAAAGATTAATCTGCTTTGAGAATATGTTGTTGGAACGGTATGAGTTAAATCGTGAATTAAAATTTCCTTTTGGCAATGAATATGGCTGGGGATTCCGGTATGCACATAGAAAAACGTTGTTGCTATATGTTTTTTTGAAGAGAACGGTTTTTGCTGTACGATTTCTGTAAACGATAAAGGTGCCCAGAAAGTAGAAGATATGTTGGCTGATTTGTCACCTGAAATTCAAGTAGCTTTGGAAAACCGTTATCCTTGTGGTGTTAATGGTGGCTGACTTCATTATTCAGTTTCTAAGAATGAGGAACTATTAGATCTTGTACGGTTGATGGGTGCTAAAGTAAAACCAAAAAAATCACAAGAAAAAGATTCTCAAAATGGAAAATAATTAAGTACATATGGAACTAGGGAGTATCTGAAAACAATAGCGGTGAATATTTTCTTAATTATTCGGCTCGTTTTCATGATATAATGAACATTTCCTCAAATAGACTGGAGTGGTGTTCTCATGAAAAAAATTATAATAATTGGTTCTAGTGGTGCTGGAAAAACAACATTAGCTTGTGAATTAGGAGATAAATTAGCTATTGAAGTGTTTCATCTAGATCGTTTGTTATGGAAACCTAATTGGGAAATGACCGATCAAGAATATCAGATTGAGTGCCAGAATAATTTGGTTAAGAATCCTTCATGGATCATTGATGGAAATTTTGGCGGAACATTAGATATCCGAATAGATGCAGCAGACACAATCATTTTTTTAGATTTCAATCGATGGATGTGTATTTATCAAATTTTAAAAAGAGTAAAAAAATATAATGGAACAACCAGACCTGATATGCAAGCGGATTGTCCTGAAAAATTTGATTTTGCTTTTATCAAATGGGTGTGGAATTTTCCTAATAAACAAAAAATTGAAATTTTAGAGGCTTTAAGAGATACGCCTAAATCTAAACAGGTAGTCGTCCTAAAAAACAAAAAACAAATCCGCCATTTTTTAAATCAATTAAATTGAAAAAGCTGAGGTGTGGAAGAATTTAATTGTTTGTCTTAATCTTATAGAGTGCTTAAGCTTCAGTTGATTTTGCGTTAATTATTAGCAGAGATAGCTTAAAAAAACAATTTGGAAAACGATTCGTCAAGTATTCCCTAAGCTTGATGAACAGTCAAGTATGAATAATAAGCAATTTCTTTTATAATAGAGGTATTCGTTAATTGAAAAGTGAGAAATTAGAGAGAGTGTGTGATCATCATGGGAAAAGAAGAGACTAGTATGGAAAAAGTCAATCGTTTTAGAGATGAACGGGATTGGCGCCAATTTCATAATGAAAAAGATTTAGCTCTTTCAATTACATTAGAAGCTTCTGAATTGCTGGAATTATTTCAATGGAAAACAGCAGAAGAAACAGTAAATACTTCTGAAGAAAGATTGAAAGAGGAATTAGCAGATGTGCTGATTTATTCTTATATGCTTGCAGATAATTTAGGATTTGATATTGATCAAATCATTGAAGAAAAATTGGTGAAAAATAATCAAAAATATCCTATTGATAAAAGCAAAGGCAGCAATCAGAAATATTCTGAGCTTTAAGAAAACAATGAATAAAACTTGGGGGAGGCAAAAGTAAACAACCACTTGAAGATTTCGGAAATAAGCTGATGTTGCACAATACCTACTCGGTTACCCAAAAATTGAAAACACCAGACAGGAATCATTCCACATCGAATGTAATCCTATCTGGTGTTTCTTTTGAGTTGTTGTTTATTGCGATACGTTCGAAGAAAAAAGTGATTCAATGGGGGATTACCTACTTGGTTCTTGAAGTGAAATATTTCTGTTTCAACAAACTTCCTTATTCTTACAAGAAAAAGTGACTATATGTTTCTTTTCTTTCATGACAAACATTTTTTAAGGTTCCTCGATTGACTACCAAGTGATTGATAATTGTCAAAAACATTCGGAATTTTTGTTTGTCTTCTGCAATCGAAAGGTTGATCAATAAATAATATTCCTGTCCATCGATCGAAGAATCAGTGATTTCTGGGAAGGTGAAGAGTTGAAATGTTTCGACTTGAGAATCTAAACTAAAATATAGATGAATCGACGTATTTCCGTTGATTTCAATATGTTCATACAGACTATTTTTTTGAAAATACGTTTCAATTGGAAAATGCTTAAACTTATATTTTAAATCCATTTCAATAAATGAAATGGGGGGCATGATTTTATCGTAGTCGAAAGCATCCAAAAAAATATGGCGCAAGGAATCTACGTATTCAAATTCAGTCATATCTGTTTCAGCAAAATAAATCGGTGCATAGTTGATATTCATATTTTTGCCATAGTTAGAACAAAGATAGTAATCATAACCTTGATCTTTTAAAAAATCTAGTTCATATAAGACACGTGTTTCAATTTTTTCAATGTATTCTGAAAAATGATGTAGTAAATTAAATTTTAATTTCTGGGTCCCTAAACGTCCATCAATGGCAATGATTGCTAGTTTTAATTGTCGATGTTCTAGCGTGATTCGGTTTAACATACCTAAGAAGGTGCTAAACAAAATATGCTGTTCACGAATCGAGAAACAATAGCCATATTGTGAATAGAATTCCGCACATAATTTATTCATATAGTGTTCGAGGATTGGTTCATTTTGATAATCTTTGATATGTTCATAGCCTAAATCAACACTGTCAGAAACGTTTAATTTGATTTTTAAACTAATCGGAATCATGATTTTCAACGTATCTTTGATGCAGGTATAATCATCAAAAATATCGATTTGTAGATCTTTCGACAATCTTCTAAGTAGAAAATTTCTAGTTTCTTCAGCAGTCTCTAATACAGTGCCGTAATTTTCTTTTGTACAATCCTTAAAGCGATATAAATCGGTACTAATAATGGCAATATAAGTTAAAAAACGACTGATTTCTTCTGAAAACTCAAAGCCAGTAAATTGGTTTCGCAATTTTTGAATAATTTCTACCACTAAAGCATTTTCTTCTGTTGCTCGATAATCAAAATCAATTGTAGGAAAATCCATCATTACCAAAGGTTCCTCATCCACAATCGAACGATTTCTAAAATAAATCAAATAAACAAAAAAACGTTCCGCATTGATGTCAGAAAAAACAATCCGTGATTCGATGATCGTTTTATAAAATACTTTTCGCAATTTCTCCTTTTCAGCTTGGTCGCAAAAAAAGAGTTCATTATAGGCTGGAATTCCAAAATCGGGATCAGAGACTTTGTCAAATTGTTTATATACTCGAACAGTTAACATGATTTTCCTAAAAGGACTTCCTTGAATCAACATTCCATAATGTGGACGAACTAGGAATGCTAGGTGATAATCAGCTAATAATTTTTTGACATGATGCATTTCTTTGCGTAAAGAATTGTTTGTATTGCTATTTAATTCCTCCTGCAAGGTTTCCATTTTTATCGGCCCTTTTGCAGTCAATAATCGTCTTAAAATGTAGTATACCCTAGTATCGAATTCGCTATCCACAGTTGTTGTTTGATAGATTTGGAAAAATTCTTTGATCCTTTTCTCATACTGTATATCGTTGATTTCTAGTTTGTATCCTTTTGAACGTTTGGAAACAATCATGATATCGATTTCTGCCAGTTCTTCTTTTAAAGCTTGAATATCTGTCTTGATAGTTCTTGAGGTAACGCCTAATTCTGCTGCTAAATGTTCACTTTTGATAAATGTTTCAGAACGAAGCAGGAGAAGGAAAAGCGCTTTAAATCTTACCTTATTTTCTAAGAATTCCATATTTTTTGATAGATTCATTTGCTTTACTTTTCCTTATCATGAGTTGTGTTACTCTAAATACATTTTTTTCATGGTTTCGATCATTTCATCAGTAAGTTGCAGTTCGCTTTTTGCATAATTTTTAATCGATCCATATTGGTCTTCGATTTTACCGATGGATGCTTCAATAAATTCAGGCTTTGTTTCAATTAACGAATAGAGATAGTTTAAAATATCAGGATCATTTGTTAATTTCTTGTAGCCGGTCATTTTTAATTCATTTCTAGCGACACGGTTAGAATAAGTCAGCATATAATCAGCAACTAAATCTTCCTTTGATACACCTAAAACACCTAATAAAAGCATTGCACCAAAACCTGTTCGATCTTTACCGCCACGACAATGTTGAATAATCGCAGGTGCTTTTGGATCAGCAGCAATCGCTAATAATTCACTAAAAGCTGCTTTCGATTTTTCTTTTTTGACAAAGTTTTCATATTGTTCCATCACAATATCATAGCGATTGACTAATTGACCCTTTTTCTTTTGTTCAATGATTTTATCGATTAAATTACGGTCTTCATTATCTTTAGAAGAAGTGAATTGAGCCGATAATTCCGCTGCATGAGCATCAGGATCTAAGTGATAGGTTTGAATATCAACGGCAATTTTTTTATTGGGATATTTTTCAATTTCATCTTGGCTACGAAAATCAATGATTGTATGGATATTTAGTTTCTGTAAATAGGTAACTCCTTTGGGTTCAGCATTATGAATATGATCCGAACGATAGAGTACGCCCCATTTGACTGTTTTACCATCTGCCGCCAGATAACCACCCATATCTCTAAAGTTGTTCATACCAGCAATTGGAAGTGTCCGTTCCGCTACAGTGATGTGAGTGTCGCCAATTTTCAGTAAAAAGTAAGGTCTGAAATCAATTGCTGGCAGCACAATAGTAAAGTTCGCTTGTTCTGTTGTAATTAAAAACTGTGGTTCTGAATCTTCGGGTGTTTGTTTCAAGTATACCTCTATTTTTTGAGTGAAAGAAGCACTTGTTGTAAAAGTAAATGTATTTTTTGTTGTTTGAGTGACTGTGTAAGTTGCGTTCATTTTATTTACCTAAAACGCCAAACATCGTTAGGAGAATTGAAAGAACCATAATTCCCAAAATCAACAGCGGCGCATGCTTTCCGTTCGTTTTCTTTAAAATCTTATAGACAACAACTGTGACAAGTAAGCTGAATAGACCAGGCATTACTTTATCAAACATTTCTTGAAACTTAATCACGTTTTCGCCAGCCGAGATTTCAGCTACGACATTTACTTTGACCACCGAGGCGACTAAACCGCCGATAACCATTAGCCCAACAATATTTGCTATATTCGATAACCGTTGTAAAACATTACCGCCACCACCGTTAATCATTTCCATTCCTTTGGCGTAACCTAAATGGATTCCGTAGTATTTAGAGGCAACATTGACGGTATTGTAAAGAACGAACATTAAGATTGGACCAAGTAAACTACCATTTAGAGCTAATGAAGCGCCAATACTACCGCAAATTGGTAACCAAGTGAATTTCAAGATACTATCACCGATTCCAGCTAAAGGTCCCATTAATCCAGTTTTGATTGCAGTAACTGTTTCTTTTTCCTCTTCCGTTGTTGTTTCTTCTACCGCAGCTGCCACACCTAAAATTAAGGCATCCGCATTGACATGACTATTGAAAAATTCTAAATGCCTTTTCATTGCTTGTTGCTTTAGTTCATTAGGTTGATCAGCGTATAAACGTTCCAAAACAGGAGTAAAACTAGATAAGAAACCAATTGCTTGCATCGATTGAAAGTTATTAGTCACATTTAATAGCTGCATTCTCCAAAAAATTCGGTTTAAATCCTTTTTAGTAATTTTATTTGTTTGTGTTTGATTGCTCATAGGTCATAATCCTCCTCGTCATCACTTGTGTTGTTTGATGTATTACCTGCAACAACGACTTTTTCATGTGTTGCTAAGTCGTAAATCAAGGCAATTGGTAAAGCAATCAAAGTGATTGGTAAAACAGATAAATCTAGATAAACGGCTAAGGTAAAACCAGCAATCAAGAATGTCCATAACTCGCCTTTTTTGATCATCATTAACATCAATAAACCAATTCCGACAGAAGGAATAATCGAACCTGCTACACTTAGGCCAGTCATGATGTCGTCTGGTAATGCTTCAACGACTTTGTCAATCGTGCCAGCACCAAAATAGATGGCCACAAAGGTTGGTACAGCACGAATCAAGAAGGCAATCATCATTGGAACATAATTGATTCTAAATACTTTTTTAAATTCACCAGTTTCTGCGATTTTGTCTGCGATTGGATTTAAATAAACGATTCCTGAACGGTATAAAATCAATAATTGCTGTGCAAGTAAAGAAGTTGGTACGGCTAAAGCGACAGCTGTTGCAGTGCCGCCAGAGGCGATTCCTAAAGCTGTTCCAATGGCTGTTCCTGAGATAATATCCGGTGCTGAGTAAGCACCGACATTTCCCACACCCATCCACATAACTTCCAAAGTCGCACCAATCACTAAACCAGCTTGAACATCCCCCATAATAATACCAACAACAGTTGCGATCAACAAAGGTCTGCGAATCATTTGGGGACCGATATCATCGATCGCGCAAAGACCCGCCCAAATAGAAATAAGTAGGGCTGTAATCATTTATATAACCTCTTTCAAGTTTATTTTTTCATCATTTGGTACCATCTGTACCGTAATATCTAATCCTTTAATTAATAATTCTTGGAAAGCTTCTTTTTCTGTAGGTGTTACGGATAATGCTTTTGTCAAACGTTCTCTGCCTTCTTGATAACGCATGCCACCGATATTTAATGCATCGATAGGAACTCCAGCTTGAACAGAAGTTAATACATCGACACTTGATGAAAATAAGAGCATTGTTCTGCGCGTGATCTCTGTTTTTTTGATAATTTCAGCAAATTTCTCAACGGGGAAGGCTTTGACCTTAATCCCTTGAGGTGCAGCCATTGCTAAAATGTTTTTTTGAGTTGTATCGTTGGCGATTTTATCATTTAAAACAATAATTTGTTCAATGTTATACATGTTTACCCATGTAGTTACTACTTGTCCGTGGATTAATCGATCATCAATTCTGCTAAAGCAAATCATCTTCATCATCTTCCTTTTCTAAATCTTTATTTGTGCGGATTGTTAGACCTTGCTGATAGGCGGCAGTAATAACTTCTTGTAGTTCATCAATTGTCTTCCCGCGATTCATTAATACTTCAAGTAAAATAGGTAAATTCATTCCTGCAACAAGAGCTGTATCAGCTTTGACTAATAATTGGCTTGCCAAATTAGTTGGCGTTCCTCCAATAATATCAGTAAGGATCAACAACCCCTTTGTTGTATCCAAAGCTTCGACTTTCACCATCATTTCTTGTTTTAATTCATCTACTTGATCGACGACGAAAACACTTAAGGTATCATAATTTTTTTGTTCTCCCACAATTAGTTGTGCACTTTCGATGGCAGCTTTTCCGTAATCGCCGTGACTCATGATTAAAAGCCCAATTGACTCATTCATTTCACTTTCTCCTTTTGTTTTTTATTTTTTTCACTTAAACGAATAATCGCTTAATGCAATTTCATTTTATAGTTGATGAAAAACGTTTTCAAGTTCTTGTTTTTCACTTTATATAGTGAAAAAATATTCAGTTGTTTTTTATTTTTTTCACTTAAACGAATAATCGCTTAATGCAATTTCATTTTATAGTTGATGAAAAACGTTTTCAAGTTCTTGTTTTTCACTTTATATAGTGAAAAAATATTCAGTTGTCATTTACATAAAAAAACATAGTATGGATGCGTTGGAAATAGGGAGTGAAAAAAGACTAAAAAATAAAGAGTAAAAGCTATTGATTAATAAAGATTATTCGGTGTTTTGCTAAAATAATGTCAATAGATTAAACTGAATAAGGATTATAAAAAAACGCGTTGGAAAATAAATGCAACAAAATGATTGAGTGATAATTGTTGTTGTTTGGATAAAGATTTAGGAGTATCTAAAGTAAAAATAGTAGGATATAGAGAACAAGTGGGGAGGAAGTTTTACTTCTCAGATTATGAAAATCAATTTGTTGTTATTTTAGAGACTGGAATCATTATAAGTACACTGATTATGACTGTTATTTATTGGAGAAAAATGATGATTAGTTTTGAAAAAATCAGATGAAAGAAAGTCGTTATTATTTGGGTGGTAGGAATAGTTAGAAAAAAGTAGAGAGGTGAAAAGATACTTTAAATTAGTTTGAATGCCAAGGATTAATGAATCTTTTAAACTAGATACAAAACTAAAAAACGAACAAGATTCTGAAATGATATAATTTTTTAAATAAATTAAGATAAAAAACAGATGTATATGATATGGAATGAACAAGATAAAAATTAGAAAATGGAAATCTATAGAAAATACTGAACTAAGTTATAAAGAGAGCCTTGAAAAGCCCACTTCATGACTTAGTTATTTATTGTGTCCATTAACTGAGTACTAATGATTAGCAATAAAAAATCTTTGATTTGTTATTTAAAGTAAAAATTACTATATCATTTGTCGTTATTTTTTATTTTTGTTAAAATATACTAAAGAAATTAGAGTATTATCTTTTAATTATATCGTTAAATTCTCACTTTAGAGGAGGTGTTCAGTAATTGTTCGAGTGGCAAAAAAAATTTTTATCAATATTTTTGCTCTGTCTGCTGATTAATTGGTATGGGTTTGTCGTTGTTGTTCCTAGTGGTGAAGCTTCTACTTTAGCTGAAGTTGAAATAGTATCTGGTAAATCTGCTTCAAATAATAGTGGGAGTTTGGTCACTCAGCCCTTAATTTTTGGCGGAAATAATCAAAGTCATTTTTTTTCTTTTAAAATTGTTAGCGCTAACATTGTTGGTGCTAAATTATTACCTGGAAGCCAAAAAGTAGTTTTATATATTCCAGATGAATTATCTGGAAACGTGATATCAACGGCTAATGCTATTGGGAAAGTAGATGTATTGCTGTCGAAAAATGGATTGGTGGGTGGCCTATTAGGAACGGTTATTACGTTACTCGAGAATATTCTTAATCTACTGCAACCCTCTTTAGCTCTATTGTCACCTGCGGTTAGAGTTGTTATTACACGCATGTCAAATACGGTAGCTCGTCTAAAGAATTTAGGCGAAATTGAATTTGAAGCGCCAATTGAGTCAAATGGACAAATTCTTGTTGCCGATTATCAAGCATCTTTAGCGGAGGCAATCGTTACTGAATTGGTCACGCTATTAAATAGTCTTTCACAAGATGTTAAAACATTAAAAGCAACGGGCGGCTTAGTTGGGACCTTAGTGGGAACATTGCTGGATCCATTACAGACGGCTATTAATAATTTACTGACTCAGTTGGTTAATCCAACGCCAGAAGTATTAGACGAACTAGTGAATGGCTCTGCTTTGAGTGAGATGGAAGTGGATTTTCCCATTCAACTAAGTAAGCCTAATCATGCGCTTTATGGAGACGAAAATGGAATTTTAACAAGTCCTTTTTATATGACAATTTTAAAATCTGAAATTGTTGATATAAATTTATTTAGTTCAGTAACTGGAAATAGTAATGTCTATCTTCAAGGCGAAAAAGCAGAAAAAAGAATCGCTTTAGATGTGCCATCACAGTTAAATTTCGGTTCGCATGAAATACAAACAATAACAAATGAACGATGGCAAGCAACGACAGATGGAAACCAATCAAATGTTCTAACAACTGGGCGAATCGATTATGTCAATACGACAAAAAATTCGAAAGCCTGGAATTTGAAAGCGAAAAAACAATCAAATTGGTTGAATGGATCTCATCAACTAGACGCTTCTATTTTTATATATGGCGCTAATTTTTCCTCAGATGGTTTTGATCCTACTACGATTAATTATAGTTTAACGAATCAAGCCATTGAATTAGCTGCCAATGAAGAAAAGGAAATTATTCGGCTAGATGCTACTTCAGCACCTGGAAAATTCGGTTTTGATTTGACTAAATTTGAATTGTTTATTCCTAAAAATACTGTTAGAAAAGCTGGAGAATATCAGGTAACCGTTATCTGGACTGCTTCAGAGAGTCCTTAAGTTGGGAGTGAGAAAATGAAGAAGCAGCAACTATTGATGAGTGTAACTCTTGTTGTCGTTTTAGTATTCTTTTCCCCTCAAATAACTACTGCTGTGCCAACACAAGGTCAAATTCAGTTTTATGATGACTCGACGAGTTCAAGCAGTACGGTTCAAACTGAACAAACGGAAGAGACGAAGGATAATGAAGAGCGTAATGAAAATGAGTCTGTAGAAAAAGTAACTACTGTTAAACAGCAAAGTTTGCTAAAAGCAAATGATAGGAATGGTTATTTCTTAATTTTTATTGGCATCCTGGTTACAATTTATAGTTTATATATTATTTTAAGGAGGAAATCAGTATGAAAAAGAATTTATTGTTATCAGTCGGTTTAGTTGCATTTTCTTTGGTAGGAGCCGGAAGTGTATTTGCGGAAGAGAATACGCAAGGAAAGATCCAATTTACTACAGGTGGTACATCAATTAATCCGGGACCGGTTGATCCTGGAACGGGTGGTCCAGCTGATCCGGAAACAAACGTACCAGAGGCGCCACAAGCTGGAGGAAACTATGCGTCATGGGTGCCGAATAATTTAAACTTTGGTTATCATGAAATTCAATCTGCAGCATCACAAGAATGGGAAGCACGAGAAGTTGATGCTGATGGTATAACCGATGTAACGGAACTGAATACTAAGTATAATGAAGCGTCACCAACTGTCGGTTCGTTGGGGGTAGAGGATAATCGAGGAGTCGGAACTGGTTGGGAAATTAAAGTAAAACAAGAAAGTGATTTTTCAATTGTAGGAAGTCCAACTAAAAAATTGAACAATACGAATTTGACGATTACAACGGGTGTAATCACAACCAATATTACTAATGGAACAGTGACAGGAATTACTGGACCGGCTAGTAATTCAATTCAATTAAATACGACTGCCGGTGAACAAACTGCTTTAGTGGCTGCAACAGGATCTGGGGAAGGAATTACCAGATTACCATTGACTAATTTTAAATTAGCGATACCTGCTGGACAAGCGACAACAGCTGGCGTTTATCAAGCGAATATTGTTTGGACCGTTTCAACAGCTCCATAAAGTAGAGAGAATAGGACGTGGTAGCTTATGAAAGAAACAAAAAAACTAATTTTTGTTTTATTGGGGATCGTTTTTTGGGTAGTTCTTTTTCCGCTAAACGCTTCAGCAGAAAATATTTTAGATAGTTTCACGATTGAAGCGGTTAAACCTGTCAGTCAAATAAACGAGGATGTTTCCTATTTTGATTTATTATTAGAGCCGAATCAAAAGGAAACTTTGAAGGTGATTGTAAAAAACAATAAGGATACAGAAATTGAGCTTAAGCCTTCAATCAATCAAGCAGTTACCAACAGTTCTGGTGTTGTTGAATATTCGGGTCAATTAGCATCTGATGCCACTTCTGCTCCTTTAAAAATCAATGAAATTGCAAAGCTAAATACTGAAGAAATAAAATTGAAGCCACATGAAAAAAAAGAACTATCAATCACCATTGAGATGCCTGATAAAACATTTAAAGGGATTGTCGCTGGAGCTATTTATATGATTGAGGAGCCTAAAGAGCAGGTTGAAGGTAGTATTAGAAATATTTTGTCGAGAGAAATCGCCATAGTCATCAGAACTGAAAAAGAGGATGTGGAGCCTGAGCTAGTATTTAAAGAAATCAAAGCCATTCAAAGTAATAAACGAAATGCACTTGAGATTCTTATGGAGAATACAGCAGCAACGTATATCAAAAAAGTTAACGTAACTTATGAAATTCACTATAAAGAGAAAGAATTTTTGAAAGGTGAAAAAGTAAATCTAAAAATTGCTCCTAATTCAGAACTTCCATTGACTATTCCATTAGATGGTAAAGCATTTAATGCTGGTGATTATTCTAGTATTATAAAAGTTACTTCTGGTGAATATAGTTGGGAAGAAGAACTACCATTTACAGTCGACCAGTCAGAGGCAACGAGCTTGAATAAATCAGATGTTTCTGATAAAACCGAAACGGTCTTTCCGTGGCTTACAGTTTTATTAATTGGTTTGTTCGTTATTCTAGGGATATTTATTGTCTATTTGCTTAAACGTACGAATAAATTAGAACAGCAATTGAAACGTCGTAAACGAAAACGCCGCAAGCGTCGTAAGAATCGCTGAAAGATTGATATAGTAGAGAACAAAAAATAAACTAAGTGAGAGACTTGTCAGAGAAGAATCTGATTCGTTTCTCACTTAGTTTATTTAGACGTTCATGTGAGTGGAACAAAAGTAAAGCCCACTTATGCGGTATCTAATAGAACCGAATAAATGGTATAAATCAATCAGAATCTCGGCAATTTCCTAACTGTCATTCATTGCAAAGAATACAATAACGGATGATGTATCATATTTACTTGGTTTTTGGAGCTAACTGCTTTTGTTCCAAGGTCTTAACAAATGAAGTGTAGACTAATGACCGAATAGGATGAAACCTAGCATACCAATAGCAAAGCCAGCTAAAATTATCGTTAAATTAAGAATAAGCTTTTGGTTTTTGGTTTCTTTAGTTGAAATTTCTTTTTGAAGTAAGAAAAGCAGTATGAAAACTGCAAGTAAAATAAGCAATAAAAAAATATTCACCAGAATCCCTCCTTTTTTACTGAGAATATCATGAATTTATAGCAACTAAAAAAATATGTCTTAAAATGCTTGATTGCTATCCTAAACTGTCATTCGAACTAAAAGATTGAATAATCAGCAACCATCTAGCGCATTAAAAAAGTTTTTTTATCATCAGTTTATACAGTAGTTATTAAATAAAGATTTAAATTAGCGGAAAAAATATCGATAAAAACAAAAAGAGATAGCAATTTTCTATACTTTATGTGCATAATAAAATAAACAGTTAATATAAAGGAGGTTTTTTTCATGCTTCCACAAACAGGTGAAGTTGTGATGAAGTCGTTGCCATATGTTGGCGGTGCGATTATTTTTGTAGTGCTTCTTTTTATTTTAGTTAAACGCAGAAAAAAAGAAGATGAACAGGGAAAATAAATGAACGATAAAAGAGATTAATATGAATATAGAAGACGTAGTGAATGTTGGCTCCGTCTTCTATTTTTTTGTATCAGCTGATTGTTTATAATTTGTTTATAATTTTGTTCGTTCTTGTTTATTTCCCTTCTCTATAATAAAAGTCAGTAACAGAAAACTAATTTTATTATTGAGGAGAGAGAAAATTATGAAAAATAAGAAACTCATCGTAGGAATCGCAGGATTCGTTTTATTATTAGCTGGTTGTGGTGCAAAAGGACAGGCTTCTAATGAATCTAAAGCAAGCAGTGAAAATAAGACAGAAGAAGTACAGCAATCAACAGATCAGTCAACAAAAGAAACAAAAGGGCAAGAACTAGCCAATATTTTGAGTAAGACAAATTGGCAAGGAACGAAAGTTTATGATCAAGAAAATAATGATTTGACTGCTGAAAATGCTAATTTTATTGGACTAGCAAAATACGATAATCAAACAGGTCGTTATGAATTTTTTGATGCAAAAACTGGAGATAGCCGAGGAGATTCTGGAACGTTCTTTATTACAAATGATGGATCAAAAAGAATTTTGATTTCAGAAACAATGAATTATCAAGCAGTAGTTGATTTAACCGAATTAACAAACGAAAAGTTTACTTACAAAAGAATGGGAAAAGATAAGGATGGTAATGATGTCGAAGTTTTTGTCGAGCATATTCCTTACAAAGAGGATTTAACATTTACTGAACCAGAAAAAACGTTAGAAACAACAACAGGAGATATCGAAACGAAACGAAGTGGAACGGAGCTTTTAGGTGAAACACTATGGAATGGCACGAAGGTATTGGATGAAGAGGGGAACGATGTAACAGAAGAAAATGCGAATTTTATTAGTCTCGCTAAATTTGATGCCAAAACAAATAAATATGAGTTTTTCGATTTAGAAACTGGCAATAGCCGTAATGATTTTGGCTATTTCGATGTGCTAAATCATAATAAAATTCGAGCTCACGTTTCAATTGGAGAAAATAAATATGGTGCAGCTTTGGAATTAACAGAATTAAATGATCAAAAATTTACGTATAAACGAATGGGTAAAGATCAAGCGGGGAATGAAATCACCATTTTTGTTGAACATGTTCCTTATACTGGAGATTTTAAACCAGAATTTAGCTTCTAACAGTTAATTAAACCGGTTTTCTAGGATAAAAGCAATCGTTTTATTATAATATAGAAAAGGAGAATAATATGACTATAAAAAAAAGATTTCTTATTTCTTATATTGGTGGTATTGCGATTGCTTGTTTATCACTAGTTTCAATTATTTGTATTGTTTTTTATATTACAACAGAGAAAGTTCCTAGTCCTGGAACCGTTTATAAGTATTTCACACAACAGCGTTCATTAAGTCCCGAAGAAGAATTAGCCTACGTAAAATTGCGTGGGATAGCGAAATCTGAACCAGAACAACTTTTAACGCCAAGTGGCGAAGTGAGAGAGATAATGAAAGCAGCTGAAAAAGAGTCTTTAGGTATTGTGGTTCGTAAACAGGAAAAAATGATGTATTATTCTAAAGATTTAGTTGAGAAGTCCTTAGTTGCTCATTTCCCAACATTTGATGTTAATAATCTTACTACCAGAGGAACAATTGATAATGCAGGAAGGCTCTATCGGTATATGAAATTTGATTTCAATTTCAGTGATCAGGCGCCAGGTAGTTTGTTAATTTTAAAAAAGGAAAATACCTTTTTGGAATTTATGACGAAGTGGGGCATTCTAATTATCTTACTTATTTTAGTGATTGCGATTGGCGGATTACTATTTTTAACTCGATTAATGGAGCGAACGATTATTTATCCGTTAGAAAATTTAGGACAAGGAATCGCTGAAATTAGTCAAGGACAGTTAGAAATTGCAATGGAAAAACCAGTGAAACAAACAGCAAACGAAGTGAAAAAATTAACGAATGATTTTGAAATGATGCGAGAAACATTGATTCATTCAATGCAAGAACAAGAAAAATTAGAGAATAATCGTAAAGAGTTAGTGGCCAGTATTTCTCATGATTTAAAAACCCCGATTACTGCAATTATTGGTTATGTTGAAGGATTATTAGATGGTGTGGCAGATTCTCCAGAAAAACAAGCGCGTTATTTGCAGACGATACGTAAAAAAGCTATTTCTTTAGATGAAATGATTGAAGAATTATTTTTATATTCTAAGCTAGATGCTGCCGTGATTCCATTTCACTATGAACCCATTGATAGTAAAGAGTTTTTACAACATATCGTTGAAGAGTTTCAGTTACAAGACGATCAAGTATCGATTCAATTTACTTCAGAACTAAGTAATAACAGCCTGATTTTAGGAGATCGAACCCAATTAAATCGAGTATTTATAAATCTAATTGAAAATAGTATTAAATTCAAAGATCCGGAACGTCCATTATCAATTAAAATTGAGCTAACTGAAAACGTAACGCATATGGTTATTCGTGTGATTGACAATGGTCAAGGAATCACACAAGAACAGTTACCATTTGTATTTGATCATTTTTATCGTGGAGAACAAGAACGTTCAACGAAAACCGGCGGTAGCGGATTAGGATTGGCAATCGTGAAACAAATTATTGATACGTTAGCAGGTGAAATTACGATTGAAAGTGAACATCATCAAGGAACAATCGTAACCATTTTATTAAAAAAACTCGAGGAGGCGTAGCTAAATGACAAAGAAAGAGGCACGAGTTTTATTGATTGAAGATGATGAAAGTATCGCTGAATTACAAAGGGATTATTTAGAAATCAATCAAATTGAGGCTGAAATTGTCAGTGATGGGCTACAAGGATTGAATCGAGCGCTAAATGAATCTTTTGATTTGATTGTGATTGATATTATGTTGCCTACGATGGATGGTTTTGAAGTTTGTCGTCGGATTCGAGAAAAGAAAAATATTCCTTTAATGATTGTTTCTGCTAAAAAAGAAGATATCGATAAAGTTAGAGGATTAGGACTTGGCGCAGATGATTATATGACAAAGCCGTTTAGTCCAAGTGAGCTAGTTGCTCGTGTTCAAGCTCATATTAAACGGTACAAGCTCTTGACTGGAGTAGATCAAACAGAGAATATTGTGGAAAATAATCAAATTCTTATTGATAAAAATGCACGACGCGTCTTTGTTTTAGGAAAAGAAGTGATTTTTCCAACGAAAGAATTTGATTTACTACTATTTTTTATGGAACATCCGAATCGTGTTTGGATGAAAGAACAGTTATTTCGACAAGTATGGGAAATGGACGATCTTGACGGTGATATTTATACAGTCGTCGTTCATGTTGGACGAATTAGAGAGAAACTAAAAAAAGCAAAATTATCAGAAATCCCTATAGAAACTATTTGGGGCAGTGGGTATCGGTTCAACGCGTAACTCGCAGCTGAAAGGAGAAACCTATGAAAAAAAAGACCCTATTTACAGTTGTCATTTTGATCGTATTAGTCGGTCTAGCAGGTTGTAAACCAGATCAAAAAAGAAAGACAGAAGAATCAAAAGTATTAGTTAGACCTCCATTAGTCAATCAATCAACTACAGAAAGTAGCGTATCAACTGAAGAGATAGTAACAGAAGAAGTCACTGAGAGAAAAGCAAATGAGCTTACTTTTGAAGAGACTTCTTACAATTATGATGTTGTTACTGGCGCTACTCAAACAACTTTTGGCTCTAATCCTAAACCACTGTATCCTTATGAGGAAAAACTAGCTATGATGTTCTGGTCGAATCAACCACCGCTAGGATTAATGAAAGGAAACTATTTTACAAACGACGGTTACTTTGATGTAGGGAATAAAGGAATTGTTGAAATTGTTACTGATGATTCAGGTAAAATTATTAATGTTGAATTCAATGAGTATGGTGCGGAAAACTATTACGAATCTAAATATGCAGGAGCAAATAAACGACTTTCCGATTACGCTTTTTTTCAAGCGCAAAATCCTAGAACGGATACAACGTTAGTGACAGTCGTTAATGGAATTACGTTTGTAGAAAAACAAATGAGAGAAGAAAATAGAGTGGATGGCAATTTTGAAACGGTCAGAGGGTCTTCAACTACTGCTAGACAAGGTTTAATGGCAATTGCTGCTGAGTTGAAAGATGAAATCAGACAACCTTCTCAAACAAAATATATTGGTTATGCAGAAGATTTTGGGGATGGTTTGATTGGTAGAATTCAATTAACGGTTACTAATGGAAAAATTGATAGTGCACGTTATGATGAATATTTTGCCGATCAGCCAGAAAAAATTAGTGTGGAAGAATTAAAACCTTATTATCGCCAATCAAAATATTTTTCTTTAGCCTATAATGAAAAATATCAAAATGATTTTGTAAATTTTTCTGATTCCTTAACCAAAGAAATTATTGCTAAACAATCGTTAGCTATTGACAACAGTGAACTGAAAAAGCATCCGTCCTATCCTTCTTATCAAAAACTAATTGAATTTATTACCATTGATTGAAAGAAGTACAATTAGATTTTTAAATAGAGGACTTAAATTTTAATTTAGCTACAAAAGTCTTTTTAATGAAGTACCGCATACAGATTATAGAGATTTAATAAAATGACTAGCGAAATGACACCATTATATAATTGTGTCACTCGCTGGTCTGTTAATTTTTTACTGAGAAAACCGCCAAAGTATCCGCCTAATAAAGCTGCAGGAATGATTGCCCATAAAATTGATAAATCAAAGCTACCAAAACCAGTCGAAGTCCCAATGCTAACTAATTTAGCTAATTGAGAAAAGAAAATCGTAATGATTGAATAGACAGTTGCTGATTTGATTTCCATTCCAAAAAAGAAAATCAGACAAGCGACATTAATTGGCCCGCCACCAATTCCCAAAAAGGTTGATAGTGTACCTAGCAAGATTCCGACAAGACAAAAAGTAGGAAGGGAGTGGAATGAAAAATGAAAGGAGACAAATCGATTATAAAATAGTACCATAACCAAGGTTAGTAACATAATAATAGCTTGAATTGCTTGAACAGTCGCTTGTTGAGGAGCAATCCGTAAAGCAAAGCTTAATAAATGATCTCCTAAAACCCCACCTAAAAGTGAACCAAGAGAAATCCCAGTAGCCTTTTTTAGCTCAATCTGAATTCCGTTTTGAATTTGTTTAAAAGTAGAGGAAATAGACATCGTAAAAACAGCGACACTAGAATAAAAAGCAATACTACTCAATGAATGATAACCAATAAAATCGAGAACTGGTTTAATAATAACCCCCCCACCCATTCCAGAAAGGGCACCAACAGTATTAGATAAAAAGATTGTTATAAAATAAATAAGTAGTAGTTTCATTTTATTTCCTCCAGTAATAGCCTTTTGATTCAGTATATCACAGAATATCGCAAAGAAATCGAATTTCTTTTTTTAGAATTATTTTTCCACACTTGAAATTAAATTTCTTTGATGCTATACTGAGTTCGTAAAATGAAAACGGATACAAGGAGGAAGTATGATGGAAATTTCTTTTGGAATTATTCTTATTTTATGTCTTTATACTGTGATTGGTGTACTGGATCAAATTTCGATCCAAATTGGTCCTTACACGCCGTTGTTTGCTGCAACCTTTACTGGTTTAGTATTGGGCGATGTTCAAACTGGATTGATGATTGGCGCAACATTACAACTGATGACCTTAGGTGTTGCTACGTATGGTGGGGCTACTGTACCAGATTTTCTTTCAGGAGCAATTATGGGAACCGCCTACGCAATTATGTCTGGCAATGGTGCGGAGTACGGGATCGGTGTAGCTGTACCCATTGGATTATTATTAACCCAGTTAGATATTTTAGGTAGAATGACGAACACGTTTTTTCAACATAAAGCAGATCGTTATGCTGAAGAAGGAAATTATAAAGGCGTCGAACGTTGTAATGTATTTGGCATTTTCCCTTGGACGATTTCTCGTGTGCTTCCAGTCTTTGTAGGATTGGCATTTGGTGAACAGGTAGTTAACATGATTAATAACTGGATTCCTGTTTGGGTGATGAATGGTCTTAAAGCAGCAGGTGCGATTTTGCCGGCGATGGGGATTGCGATTCTAATGCGCTATTTGCCAATAAAAACGTACTGGCCTTATTTTATTATTGGGTTTGTATTGCTTGCTTATGGTGCAGAATTCTTTTCAGTGTTAGGTGTAGCATTAGTTGGGTTAGCGCTAGCTGCTATTTATGTGATGGATCAACAAAATACGAATAAAGCTGCAGCAAGTGCTGGCGGCACAGTGGTTTATGAAGACGATGAGGAGGTCGAAATCGATGACTAACAAATTGACTAAAAGTGATATCAATCAAGTGTATATTCGTAATTTATTTGGATATCAATGGGGTTGGAATTATGAAAAAATGCAAGGTTTAGGGTATTCATGGGTGATGATGCCAGCCTTGAAACGGTTGTATGCAGATAATCCTGAAGACATGAAAAAAGCCTTGAAAACACATTTAGGTTTTATGAATACGACGCCTGCGATGTCACATTTGATTATTGGTGCTGATATGGCGTTAGAAGAAGAAATCGGCATTAAAGACGAAACGGCAATTACGGGGTTGAAAACTGGTTTAATGGGCCCTTTTGCTGGGGTAGGAGATACGATTTTTATTGCCATTTATCGTGCAATTGTTTTCTCGATTGCGGCTTATATGGCACAAAGTGGACAAATTGTTGGCTTGTTGATTCCGTTACTTGCTGGGGCCGCTGTTCTATGGGTTCGTTATAAATTCACTTGGATTGGTTATAATCAAGGGAAAAAAATCGCCACTGAATTTGCCGATAAAATGAAATTGTTCACTCAAGGTGCTGCTATTTTAGGATTGACGGTAGTTGGCGGATTGATTCCTTCAGTGATTACGTATAAACTTGATTTGACGTATAAAATGGGTGAGGTGACCTTATCTGTACAAGAAATGTTGGATAAAATTTTACCAGCATTGATCCCGCTAGGAATCGTGTTGCTTTCATATTGGTTATTAGGAAAGAAAAAAATTAATTCGACACGTTTGATTTTTATATTGATTTTATTAGGAATGTTATTGGGGAATTTAGAAACCCTGTTGTCAACAATAGGCGGTTTATTTTAAACTATAAATAAAGTGGAGATGATTAATGATGGGAATCGTACATGCAAGAGTAGATGAGCGTTTAATACATGGACAAGTAGCAACAGTTTGGACCAACACGATTGGTGCGCAAAGAATTATGGTTGTCAATGATTTAGCGGTAAAAGATCAATTGCAGATTGGTGCGCTAAAAATGGCTAAACCAGCAGGTGTGAAATTGTCTATTCTATCTAAAAGAAAAGCAATCGAAAAAATTTTAGCTGGCAATTACGAAGACGAAAAAGTTTTCTTAATTACTAAAGATATCGCTGATATGGCGGCATTGATTAATGCAGGTGTGCCTTTGGCAAGCTTTAACGTAGGGAATATTTCGCAAAAAGAAGGTAGTAAACCAATCAAAAAATCAGTGGCGTTAACTGAAGAAGATCGTCAAACGATTCAACGTTTAGCCGACCAAGGAATTAAAATTACTGCGCAAATGATTCCCTCAGAGTCAGATGAAACGATTCTAAATTTTATTAAATAGAAATGGAGTGAAGTGAGCAGATGGATGCAGTTCGTGAAATTAGAAAAAAATATAAAGACTTTTCGAAAGTCAATAAGAAAATTGCCGATTATATTTTAAAGGATCCTGCCCGTCTGCTCACTTTGACAGCGAATGAAGTAGCGATGAACAGTCAAACTTCGCCTGCTTCTGTCACGCGATTTTCAAAACAATTAGGTTTTGATAGTTGGGAAGAATTGAAATTATCAATTGCGGTTAAACAAGCGAAGGGCAATAAAAAAATTGGCATTGATCCGATTATTTCCACCGAGGATTCTGTTGAAACGATTTGTTCCAAGGTCGAATCTTTATTAACCACAACGATTGATGATCTCTTTTTCTCAATCGATAAAGCTGCATTGGAACGCTCGATTGAGTTGATGGAAAAAGCGGGCACGATTCACCTTGTTGGAATTGGGGCCTCGTCTTTGACTACCTATAATCTTTACCACAAACTTAATCGAGCGGGGCGCCATGCAGTGTTTAACTACGATACTCATATGATGTTAGAATTTTTGAATTATACCACAGAAAAAGATGTCTTAATCGCAATTTCTTATAGTGGTTTAACGAAAGAAGTATTGATTGCTTGTGAAATTGCAAAGAAAAACCAAACAAAAGTTATCTTTATTACAAGCAATGCAAGTGAAAAAATTCAGAAATTAAGTGATGAAATTTTGCTTGTCCCTAATAATGAACATTTAGTGCGTGTAGGAGCTATTTCTTCTGTAGCTTCTTCTATGGCAATTGGGGATGTTTTATATTTAGGTGTTATTCGTGATGACTTAGAAACAAAAGTTGAACAAAATATGATTGAAACAAATAAATTAGTCAATCGGTTAAAAGAGAAATAGAGGTGTTTGGATGAATTTAAAGGGATTAACAACGGAAACAAGAAATGAAACGAGCAATCAAATTGATCAATTATCGACACTTGAGATGGTAAAACTGATCAATCAAGAAGATCAAAAAGTAGCTTTAGCGGTACAAAAAGTGCTACCAGCAATTGCTGAAGCGATTGATCGTGCAGCGGAACGTTTTAAAAAAAAAGGGCGTTTGATTTATTGTGGTGCAGGGACTTCTGGTCGTTTAGGAGCCTTAGATGCCATTGAATTAACGCCGACCTACAGTGTTTCACCTGAGCAAGCGTTTGGGATTATCGCTGGTGGCGAAAAAGCAATGTTTCAAGCGATTGAAGGAGCAGAAGATTCAAAAGAATTAGCTATCGATGAGTTGAGTGAACAGCATCTTTCTGAAAAAGATGTGTTAATCGCAATCGCTGCTAGTGGACGAACACCGTACAGTATTTCTGCGATTGAATATGGCAAAAAAGTAGGCGCTTTGACGATTTCAATCACGTGTAACGATCAAAGTCCAATGAACCGATTAGCCGATATTGGCATCGCTCCAATTGTCGGACCAGAAGTTATAACAGGTTCAACACGAATGAAAGCTGGAACTGCACAAAAAATGGTACTCAATATGTTTTCTACCGGTTTGATGGTTAAAGTAGGGAATATTTATCAGAATTTGATGGTCAATGTACAACCAACGAATAAAAAATTAATTCAACGAGCAACCGATATTATTGTTGCTGCAACTGGAATCGAAGAAGCGTTGGCAAAAGACTATTTAACAAAAGCGCAGTTAGAAGTAGCGCCAGCCATCGTAATGGCGAAAATGCAAGTCGATTACCAAACAGCTAAAGAACGGTTAGCAAAATATGATGGAAGAATTTCTGATGTTATGAACAATTAAAAAGTAAAGTAGTGATAGTCAATGAATCAACAAAAAATCACTGAAACAATTCAAGAACTTATTCAAACGAATACAATTTCAGGTGCTTCGTGGGCGACAATCCAAGAGCAGCAAACGATTGTACATTACGAAGGGAACTTAGGTGTAGTTGTTCCGTATAATACACAGAAATTAACGAAGAAAAATTACTACGATCTTGCTTCTTTGACAAAAGTGATTGGTACAACAACTAGAATTTTGCAATTGGTCGATCAGGGAAAGCTAACTTTTCAAACATCTATTGGTGAAATAGTACCGGAATTCATTTTCTTAAATGCAACGATTGGAGAATTACTGCTTCATTGTAGTGGCTTACCAGCAGACTTACCTGACAAAAAGCTGGTAACAAAAGAAAAAATTAGACAATTTCTACTAAAGTTACCTTCTGAAGATGCTGGAAAAGTCATTTATTCTGATCTAGGTTTTTATTTACTTGGTGAAGGAATCAGAAATATTGATCAATGTACGTTAGCGGAAAGTTTCAAAAAGAATTTATTTTTACCGTTAGAAATGCATAAAACGACCTATCATCTTACGCATAAACAAAACGCTGTTCCCACTGAAATTACAGAAAATCGTGGAACTATTCAAGGAATTGTCCAGGATTCAAAAGCCTTTCAATTGGCTGATGAAATTGGAAGTGCGGGTTTATTTTCAACACTCACAGACCTTTGTCGTTTCTCTAGAGGCTTTTTAAACAATCAAATCGCAAATGGAGAACCGTTATTTTCTCAAGAATTATTTACTAAGATTCAAACAACCAATTTTAATGGACGAACGTATGGCTGGGAAGTTAAGCAGAACCACAATCAGGAGACTTACTTGTATCATACTGGATTTACTGGAACTTCGATTGGATTAAATTTTGAGAAGAAAGAGGCGTTGATTTTACTAACAAATCGAATTCACCCAGATCGCAAAGAGCGTGGTTTTATTGCCAAACGTGAGGCGCTATATCATTTATATTTTTAAAAGGAGTGAGCAAATGAATGTTAAGATAATAGTTATGAGTCATGGGCAAATGGCTGCAGAAACAGTAGCGTCAGCTAAAATGATTGTTGGCGAGTTAGCAGATATCGCTGTTGTGTCAATGGAAGCCGAAGACGGTCTGACTGGAACGCAAGTTAAATTAGATAAAATTTTAAAAAAATATGGGGATGTACCAACATTGATTATTGCTGATTTAAAAGGAGGGACTCCTTGTAATGTCGCAATGATGGCGCTAGGTGAATATACACAATTAAGAGTTCTTTCGGGATTAAATTTAGCCATGTTAATTGAAGCGTCAGTGTCTGCAATTGAAGATATTGACGAGCTAACTGAGTATCTACAAATGATTGGACAACAAGCAGTAACAATGATTGAATTGCCAGATTTAGATGACGAGTTGGATGAGTTTGAAGAATAGAAGGAAAGAAGAATCAAGTATAAAATAAGCGACCATTCATGAAAATAGTAAAAAAATACGAAGAGATCTTATTCGATATGGAATAGTTTCTAGTTGTGTTTTTTTACTTTTTCATGAGCGTGCGTTTTTTTGAATGAATTCAATTGAATACATAGATTTGTTCCCAATAATAAAAAAAATTAATTTATTGAAAGCGCTTGACATCCATTTGGTTTAACGTTAAACTTGTGCTTATAAAAATAAGTTTAACGTTAAACTTATAGAAATAATAATTCTGGAGGTCTAGAGAATGAAAAAGAAAGTTTGGCTGGCATTGTTTTCTATTGTGGTAATGGTTGGGTTGGCAGCATGTTCTTCAGGTGGTTCTAGTGGTAAAGAAGCTTCAGGGACAAAGGATGACAAGGCGGATAAGGGGATGGAGATCTTAGGTGAAACACTCACATTTGATCCGAATAAGTTGGTTAACGATGGCGAACCCATCAATTTAGAATATTGGACTTGGAATGAAGGAGATCCTGCAATTGACATGGCTAAAGAATATGAAAAAATTTATCCAAATGTCAAAATTAAAATCGTGAATAATCCATGGGATGATTTCTGGACAAAGTTACCTTTAGCACTAAAAGGAAAAAATGGACCTGCTTTATTTAATATTCATAACTCGCAACATGATTTATTATCTCCATATTTAGCAGCTTATGATATTCCGGTCAATGAGTTACAAGCAGATTTCAATGGTGTAGATGCTCATTTGATTGATGATAAAATTTACTATACAGATAGTGTTATGAATACAGGTAGTATTTATTATAACAAAGAATTGTGGCAAGAAGCGGGATTAACTGATGCTGATATTCCAAAAACTTGGGATCAATTTAGAACAGTAGCTAAGAAATTGACGAAATCAGATGGCGGAAAAATTAGTCAAGCAGGTTTTAATTTTAATAAAGATTACGCGGCAATCTATGAAGGATTGAATTATCAAAACAGTCAATTATTATTTAAAGAAAATGGCAAAGAGGTAGATTTTGACAATCAGTCGACAATTGATAATATGCAATTTTTAGTTGATTTGTATGAGAAGGATCAAGTAGGTTCAAAGGATTTTGGCGATGATTCTACTCAAAGTTTTGGAAATGGACAAACGGCTATGGTTTATAAATGGGGTCATTTTTTAAATGAATTAAATACGAACTACCCAACGATTGATTTTGGTGTTTTTGCAACACCAACACCGACTGAAGAAGTACCGTTTGCTTATGATCGATACAATGGAGAAAGTACTCCTGGCATCAATCAAAATCAAAGTAAAGAACAGCAGGCTGTTGCGCAAGATTTTATTCGTTTCCTTTTAGCAAATGACGAATATTCTAAAAAGGCTGCATTAAGTTATGCATCTTTTCCTATGAAGAAAAATTTAGCTAATGATAAAAGTGTATTAGAAAATCCTGTACTAAGTGTTTTGGCTCCGCGAGTAGATCGTTTGATTTGGCCAGGTGCTTTTCCTGCAACCGTTGAGACAACCGCGACTCAAACGATGGAAGATGTATTATACAACGGTAAAAATATCAAAACAGCCATTAAAGATGGCCAAGAAAAAATGGCGTCTGAAATGAAAAATACAGACTTTGTTTCATTAGAACCAAGTTATGAATTTTACAGTGAAGCAAAAAAATAAGTGTAATTGAGAAAAAAACCGTTTTTTGTCTCAATTTGGACTAAAAAAGTAGCTTTAAATTGTCATTAGTTGAAAAGATAGACGGAAACGAACGAAGAAATGGAGTGTTTTGTTAACTGTCTATCTTTTTCTAAAGGAGGAATTTGTTAAATGAAAGAAGGAACTGTTAAATCTTCACGGTTGTTTTCACTGAAAAATATCACTGTTTTTTTATTGATTATCTATTTTGCTATTTTTTTGATTTATCCAATTTATAAGGCTTTTGCAGGAAGTCTCCATGATTGGAATCCGTTGATTGATAAATATGATTGGGTTGGCTTAGAAAATTTTAAAACCGTTTTAAGTAGTTCGTTATTTTGGAAATCAATTAAAAATACCTTCGTGTTTGCATTTTTCTCCGTTATTTTTCGAGTTGTTTTAGGCTTGGGTTTGGCGATGCTATTGTATTCCAAATTAGCGCGTTTTAAAACTTTTTTTAGAGGGATGTTTTATATGCCGACGATTACTCCTTTAGTAGCTGTTTCCTTTGTTTGGATGTGGATGTTTAATCCTCAATTCGGATTAATCAACAAAGTGTTTCATTTAGATATTAATTGGCTGAAAGACACAACATGGGCTTTACCAGCCGTAATTATCATGACGATTTGGAAAGATTTTGGTTATGCAACGGTTATTTTCTTAGGTGGCTTAATGGGCTTGCCAGAAGAAGTATTTGAAGCAGCTGATATTGATGGTGCCAGTCGTTGGCAACGATTTATCAACATTACATGGCCATTACTAAAACCGACGACGTTATTTGTTGTGATTACTTCTCTGATTACTTATTTGCAAGCATATGTTCAAATCCTTATTATGACTGAAGGAGGACCAGGAACCTCAACATTTGTCATTTCCTATCTTATTTTTGATGAAGCATTTGTAAAATATAATTTTGGCACGGCTTCAGCGATGGCGATTATTTTGTTTGTAATCATAGGGATTTTAACGATTTTGATGTTTAAATTAACTGGAGAAAGGAAACAAGCGCAATGAAAAAGACAGCGATGTTTTTATTTAATTTACTTTTATTAGGATTGGCTATTTTAACGATTATTCCGTTTATTTGGATGCTTGTTTCTTCCTTTGCTCCAAATAGTGAAATCGTAAAAATTGGTGGTAGTTTTTTTCCAACACCATCGACTGTACAAAATTATATTGATGTACAAGAGAAATTTAATTTTATGCGAATGTTTTTAAACAGTTTATTCGTTTCAGTATTAACAACTGTTATTATTATTTATACAAGTGCTTTAGTTGGTTTTGTATTTGCAAAATTTAAGTTTAAAGGTCGAAATTTATTATTTGGAATTGTTTTGGCAACGATGATGTTACCATGGGCTGTAACCGTGATTCCAAAGTATGAAATGATGGTGGATTTTGGTTGGTTGGATAGCTATAAAGCATTAATTATTCCATCTATGGTCAGTGGTTTCGGGATTTTTATGTTTCGTCAATCGATTTCACAAATTTCTGATGAAATGATGGAGGCTGCTCGTGTAGATGGTGCTTCAGATTTTTTTATTTTTCACAAAATTATTTTACCAATGTCCCGCAATACGATTGCTAGTTTAGCAATTTTTCAGTTTTTATGGAGTTGGGAAGACTTCTTATGGCCGTTTTTAATGATTAATGATGAAAGTAAACAATTAATTTCTGTTGGATTGCGGTTATTCAATGGTCAATATGGAACAGATTATGGCGGTTTGTTTGCGGCAACCTCTATTTCGATTATTCCAGTGATTATTGTATATATAATCTTCCAAAAACAATTTATCGCAGGAGTAGCAAGCGGATCTGGAAAATGAAAAAATAATGGTATAATAAAAGGGATGGAACAAAAGCACCAGCTGGTTTTGTTTCGTCCTTTCATTTGAATGGAATAGTAAAAAGTATAGAATAAACTAGAAATTTGGTGAAGAACATGAGGGTAACAATCAAAAAAATTGCGGAAGAAGCAGGTGTTAGTGTAACGACTGTTTCAAATGTGATTAATAAAAAAGCACACCGTGTTTCAGCTGAAAAAATACAGTTGATTAATCAAATCATAGATAAATACCATTATACGCCTAACATGAATGCTCGTGCTTTGGTTCAATCTTCCTCCAGTTTGATTGGCGTTCTTTATTATTCGGAAATTGAACAAACTAATTTTTCTGATCCATTTGTTGCAGAAGTATTAGATGGAATTGAAAAAAAAGCGCGAGAATTGGGGTATTTTATTCTTGTGCATAGTGTCACTTCTGTCGCAGATGTCGAAGCACTACAGCGTAATTGGAAATTTGAAGGCTTTATTGCCGTTAGTATTATTGAAGAATTTTTTGATGATTTTGAACAAAAAATCAATGCGCCAATCGTTTTTATCGATACTCATTTGGCAGAAAAACAGATTGAAGGATTAAAAACCAAGCAGCAGCGCTTTTTTATTAATACAGATAATTATCAAGCGGCTATGGTTGCTACAAATTATTTGATTGAAAATGGACATGAATCGATTGCATTTTTTAGCTATCCTTTCAAAAAAAATGTGGCTGGTGTTATTCAAGAACGCTTTAAAGGGTATCAAGCGGCATTAAAACAACATCAGTTAACATACAATACTAAACAGTTGTATACAGATAAGCAACTACCTAAGTTAGCAAAAAATCTTCAAGATTACTCAGCTATTATAACTACGGCAGACTTTTTATCAATAGAGTTGATTCATTATTTAAAGGAACAACAGTTATATGCTAAAAAAAATATTTCTATTATTAGTTTTGATGATATTCGTTATGCTCGTTTAAGTGATCCACCACTGACCACAATCAAGTTGGATCAAATTGAGAAAGGAGAGCTTGCAGTAGAATCACTAACAAAAATGATTCAAGCAAAAGATTCAGAAGCGCCGATTATCTTAAATTTACCATTTGAATTGATTGTTCGTGACTCAGTGCATAAAAAAGTTCATTTAGACGAATGAAAAATTTTCACTTAATTTGTTTAGCGTTGAGCAAGTGGGTGAGACAAAAGTAAAAAACACTTTTGTTTTATCTCTTAAAACCGAACAAACGGTGGTGCAAAAGCAGCTCCTTCAGAAATAAGCCGAAATTCACCAAAAATTTGAAGAACACCCAGTAGGAATCATTCAACATCGAAAGGGAACCTTTCGTGTTTCCTGTCATTTTCGGAAATTCCTTCTTATTTCTCGGAGCTAACCGCTTTTGTCCCAACCTCACCTTGGTTTTGAATGAGTATTCGTTTTAATTCATCGACTAAGGTAGAATACCCCCATGAACAAAGTAAGTCTAAACGCGTAGCACATTCTTTTTTGGCAATTTGCGCTTCCTTTTTTTCATAAATATCAATACTGTATAGATAACATTCAGCTAAAAGAACTTGCAGTAATTTATTTTGTTTGACAGCGCATTGCTTTGTAGCAAGCAGATAAATGCGAGCTTTTTCAAAATCTTGCCGCTTAAAAAAAATTGTTCCAGCATTTAAAAGTAGGTGAACATAAACGTTATTTCTTACTAAAATTTGTTCATATTTACTAAACTCTTTGACTGCACGACCTACAAAATAGTCGATTTCTTCATTCTCCAAAAAGGTTAGAAAGTTGTTTAGTACCCGAAAATCATTTAAAAACCAAGTATCCGTTTCAATCAGCTTTTTTTGAAGATAGTTTTTCATTTCATCCCTCGTTAATTGCGAGGGTTCTTTTTTTTGATAAAGTGCTGTTTGGGCTGTAAAAAAAAGTAATTCATATTCAAGATTTCCTTTAGCGAGTTCTTGTTGAGCGTGCTGAGAAATGGCGTTGACTTTTGCTAATTCCTCCTTTGTTTCTGCGGATACAAGCGTTGCATACAATTGATCTTTTTTACTAAGCTGATAGTTATTATGAATATAGATAAATTCTTCGTAAAGCATGTCTAGTCGTTGAAGTAATTGAATAAAAACGACATAACTAACGGCGTAAGTTCCCTGTTCAAATCTGGATAAATTCGAACGGCTCATGATTTGGTGAGCAACGATCTCTTGAGATAGACTTTTATTTTTTCGAATAAATTTAAAGGTTTTTCCATATTGTTTCATAGTGACCTCCTTATTTTTGTGAGGATAAGGCACAAAGAAAGTAGCTAAACTTTTTTCTTTGATATCTTTTAGAGAGAATAACTAAAAGGAGCGAATCAATGAAAAGAAACGTATCTACTTCTGCAAAAATTTTACTACTAGGAACCCTTTGTTCAAGAATTGGATTATTTATGAGCGTCCCATTTCTTTCTATTTATTTGACAAATAGGCTTCATTTTACACCTGTACAGACTGGCTATATTATTGGAATGAATCCTTTAATGGTGGTTTTCACTAGTTTTTTTGTTAGTAAATTAATGAAAAAAATCAAAATAACACACCTGATTTTTTTGATTCCTACAATTTTGGGCATGGTATTTCTTTCCTTTTATTTTACTACAAGTTTTTGGATTTTGATGCTTTTAAATGGATTAAACGGTTGTTGCTATTCGATTTATGAATCAAGTTCAAAGTTTCTACTATCGCTTACTACAGAAGAAATACAAAAATTTACTATTTTTAATCTGCGCTACTTAGCAATTAATTTTGGTGGTTTACTTGGTCCTTTAGCAGGAATGATAGTTAATACTAACGATAAATTAACCTCCTATCTTTGGTTAGGAAGTATTTATTTAGGGATTGGTGTCATTCATTTTATTTTTTTTAGAAATAAACCTATTGAAAATCGAAAGAAAGAACATCATTCTTCAGGTGTAACTAGAACTTTTTCATTTAAAACAGCAAGTCCCTTTCTCTTTTTTCTATTTGGGATAAGCTTTTCTTATTTCGGCTATTCTCAATTTACCTCAACCGTTTCACAATATTTTACGAATAGTGGTCGTTTTTCTAATGGAATTGAACGATATTCTCTTACTATGTCGATTTGTCAATTACTTGTGCTGTCATTTCAATTTGTACTGCTAAAATATACAGAAAAACTTAGTCTTGAAATCAGTTTGATTGCTAGTAATCTGTTATTTTCGGGAAGTTTGTTGCTAGTTTTAGTAGCTGATCATGTGAGTGGCTGTTTTTTTATGATGATTGTCTATAGTCTGGCTGAAGTATTGTTAGGATCACATTTAGATTATACGGTTGATAAATTAGCGCCCAAAAATCATAAAACGACTTATTTTGCTTTAACAGAATTGATCAAAATCGGAAGTACATTAGGTCCTATCGTAGGGGCATATCTTATTCGTTTGTTCACTTATACAGATTCACAAAAAATATTTGTTCTTTTAGCTTTAATAACAGCAATAGGAAGTTTGATTTTGAGTAAAATTCGGAGACACTTGACTTAAGTTTACCACTTATCATTTTAAAATAACCACCTATCCCAAAAAGCTATACATTCATTGGCATTCCTTATACACTAATCATAGAGGTGAGAGAATGAAGGTTAATTTTGAACAAGATCAAAATTTAAATGAACAGTTGGTAATCCTAAAAGCGAAGGAAAAAAATGCGCAAGTGAATGAGTGGATTACATATATTGAAAAAAAACCAAAAGTTATTTCGGGAAAAATAGCAGGAAAAAACAAACTAATTCCTCTACAACAAGTGAGCCGTTTTTATACTAGTCAAAAGAAAGTATATGCGGTTTGCGGAGAAAATGAATGGCTGATAGCTTCTCGATTGTATGAGTTAGAGACGCAAGTTACCGAAAATTTTGTGCGGATTTCGAATACTGAAATTATCAATTTAGATGATGTAAAAGAATTTGAATTAACCAGAAATGGACTTATTTTAATTACGTTTCAAACAGGAGCGATGACGAGTTCGTCAAGGCGCTATCTAAAAAAAATCAAGGAGCGATTAGGATGCTAAAAAAAATTGTCAAAAAAAGTTTTTCAGGTGCTATGCTAGGTATTTTTATGGGGTTAGTGATTTCGATTATCTTTTCTTATTTAAATGGTTCAGGCTTCTACTATCCTTCAACGCCTAAATTTATGGAACAATTCAGTAATCAGAGTACAGCGATGGTCGTATCGCTCCTTTTATGGAGTATTCTAGGTGGTTTTCCAAGTGGAGCGGCACTTATTTTTCAAGTGACGGATTGGAGTATCACTAAAATGACAATTGTAAACTTTATTTTTTGTTATGGTTCGTTTATTTCGGTCGCCTTGCTTTCTCAATGGATTAAGCTTGATGTGTTACAAATCGGAACGTTCACGTTTATTTATATAAGCATCTATGTGGCGATTTGGTTGTTTATTATGAATAGTGTAAAAAAACAACTGGTTGAGATGAATCAAATGATTCAAGAGAGAAAATAGTTATAGAACACAGCGCTTTTTAATTGTTTTATCAACATCTTTGGTGTGAAATGGTAAAATTATTAAGAAGTGTTTTTTTGATGTCTGAAAAAAATCTAATCGGGGAAGGCAAGAAAAAGAAATGTCAAAAGTCATCTTGATTCGTGGGAACTCTGGTAGCGGAAAACCCAACGTTGCCAAACAATTACATACTAGATTAGGTGCGGGGAATTTATTGATTTCGCAAGATACAATTCGAAGAGAGTTGCTACAAGTGAAAGATTATCCTAACAATTCAGCCATCGGATTGATTGAAACAATGGTACTTTATGGGCTGCGCCATTGTGAATATACAATTATTGAAGGAATTTTAGCAAAGGATAAATATGGAGAAATGTTGAGACGCTCATTACTACTTGCAGATGAATCGTTCGTTTATTATTATGATTTAACTTTTGAAGAAACTATTCGAAGACATCAGACTAAAAACAAAACAAATTTCGATACTAAAGAAATGCGTTCATGGTTTATTGAAAAAGATTTTCTTGGTCTTGAAAATGAACAATTAATCACTGAAGAAGTTAGTCATGAACAAATACTCACCATAATTTTAAATGATTTAACTATTTAGCAAATAGCAAGCATTAGCGGAAGAAAAGCCTATAGCTAAAGGAAGAAGCAATGTTTTTCCACTTGGATTTTTGAATAGAAGGAATGATTTTCTATCGCTAATTGAAAAGAAAATAACTAAACTAGAGACAAAAGGAAGTAAATTGAGTTGAAGGTATGGGGTGGAAAAATGGAAATTAGTCGAATGTTAAAGGAAAAACGGAAAGAAAAACAATGGACCCAAATTCAATTAGCAGAAGCTATTTTTGTTTCGAAAAAAACGATATCAAACTGGGAAAATGAACGAACGGTACCAGATATTGAAAGTTTGATTCGGATTGCAAAACTTTTTGATTTATCTTTAGATGAACTTTTATTAGAAGACTCTACCTTAGTTAATGAAATGAAGAAAAAAGAAAAAATTGCTGATTTAACAAAAATTTATTGGGTAGGTCCTATTGCAACAGGAATATTTTTACTTATGTTGATGTATCTGCCATTAGAAATAGATTCAATATGGAGTCTTTTAATTATTGGGCTGGCTAGTTGTACGAATCTAGCTTCGTTTTCCTATTTAAAAATGAACTTGTATTCATTAAAAGGAAAAGAGGATAAATTAAAAAATGAATTGAAACATTCACGTATTTTTTTGTTTGTCTTTGTATTATGTTTGAGCTTGTTTATCGCTTTTTTGTATTTACTATAAATAAAGGATCTTGTTATTCAGATCCATTTAAAATAAGCGCTAAATCACAAAAATTGAAAAGCATCATGCAATAGTCACTGTCTATTTTGTGATTTACCGTTTATTTTAGAGTAACTTTTTCGAGCTTAAAATTTTAAGAACGTATCTGTCAAAAAATGATATTCTACTTATTTTTATTATCAGTATAAGCTAAATAAGTAGTATAAAATGTCTTAGCAAATAAGTGCGCATCACCAGGCCATCTCGCTGAAACATAATTGCGATCTTTTACAACAAAAGCGTGTTTATCGTTCGTTTCGCTATCTCTAAAAAGAGGTAACGGTCCTGTATGAAATTGTTTTGAGTTCTTTAATACATTTGTTACTTCAACTTGCACAGGTGTTGGGTAGGTACGATAGTAATTTTTTAACCATAAAAATGTCAGTCCATAAGCCAACATTTCTTGTGATTTTAAAAGAGCAGTTGTTTCGTAGTTATACAGAACAGATTGTTTTGTTTGTTGATCTGTCGTTCTTGCGGCAACAATTGTTCCGTGGCAAACCGCACCGATAGGTTTTTGAGCTGCAAAAAATTCAGCAACTTTATTTTGCAAAATTGTACTAGCTAAATAGCTTTTCATCCCAGGATCATGTCCTCCAGGCAATAAAAGACCAGTAAAGTTTTCTGGAATAATATCCTGATAACTAATAGGATGTTTAAATTCTTCAGATAAAATCATCTCGTGATACGCGCTGATTGCACTAGGTTGTGCCATCAGTGCTTTTTTCAATAATCCAAAGCCTTTGCCGGTTAATAAACGTTGATCTCCCGTAGCAATTTTACCAGTTGGGGTGGCAAAAACAATTTTTTCATTTTTTTGAGAGAAAAATTTCCAAGGGATAGCGGCTTCTGTCGGATCAAAGCCATAATCAGGTAATGGAATTAGTAACATTAACTCACCTCCGTTTCAAGTATAAGCGATTTGCTAAAAAAAATGAAAAATATAGACAGTTTGCATAAAGTGTTTAAATGAAATGGATTTTTAAGTATAGATACTTGTATTTCAACTTTTAGGGGAATAGAATCGACTTATCAAAATGATTTTACAAAAAAATGGTAGGAGATGTTCTTATGAAAAACAAGTTAATGGCAGTAGGCGTAGGAATCGGTTTGTTAACAATCGCTGGATTGTATTTAGGCAAAAAAACTGGTTTGCTTGAAAACGATGATTATTTATATGATGAATATGATACTAGTAAGTAAAAGTCAAAATTTGAAGGAGAAACTATTATGAGAAAAAACAAAGCTGTTATGATCGGTGCTGGAATCGCAAATATGGCTGCGGCCGTTTATCTTATTCAAGAAGGTGGTTGGCGTGGTTCTCAAATCAAATTTTACTCATTAGATGATCACGGATCCAATGATGGCGCACCAACCGATACTGTAACCGATGAATATTGGAATGAAAATCATCCAATGGAAAACACGAAAGGCTACATTGCACGTGGTGGTCGGATGTTGAATTATCGGACCTATGTTGATTTAATGGACTTATTAAGTAGAATTCCTTCCGCTACAGAGCCTAATATGACGGCAGAAGAAGATACTAGAGAATTTGATGCCAAACATAGAACCTATGATAAAGCGCGCTTACTTGAAGGTGGCAAAGGAATTATCGATGGTGGAAAATTAGGATTTGACAACACGGATCGAAAACTGTTGACTAAATTAATTTCAATGCCAGATTCAGAAGAAGAAAAACTAGATAATATGACAATTGCGGAATACTTTAAAGACGATCCGCACTTTTTTGAAACGAATTTTTGGTTTATGTGGGAAACAACATTTGCTTTTAGAACTAGAAGTTCGGCTCAAGAATTTCGTCGTTATATGCACCAAATGATTTATGAATTCACTCAAATCGAACATTTAGTCGGTGTGAATCGGACAAGATACAATCAATTTGAAAGTATCATGTTGCCATTGATTAATTATTTAAAGGATCAAGGCTGTGAAATTGTGTTAAATCGTTTAGTGACTGATTTTGATTTTAAAGAAACAAAAATGCAAGATGAAATTACTGTTACAGGAATCAAAATGATTGATACGCTAACAAATGAAAGCCACTATTTGCCAATCGATGATGATACAGCGGTTATTTTCACCAATGGTTCGATTACTGATTCAGCAACTTTAGGGGACTATGATACACCAGCAGCCGAAAATATGGATTACGGTGCGGCTTCAACTCTTTGGAAAAATATTAGTGAAAAATTTTATAATCTAGGTAATGCAGATAAATTCTTTGCCGATCGTGATGCAAGTGAATGGGTAAGTTTTACGTTGACGACTAAAAATCATTTATTATTGAATGAAATCGTTAGAATCACGACTCAAACACCAGGAAATGCGTTAAATTCATTTATTTCAACCACACCAATTACGCCATTAGGGCATAAAGACGTCAATATGTCGATTGTGGTTCATCATCAACCACATTTTACAACACAAAAACCAAATGAAACAGTTATTTGGGGATACTTCTTATATCCAAGACGTCAAGGTGAATTTGTTGAAAAAGAATATATCAAGATGACTGGTAAAGAAATGGCGCAAGAGTTGATTGGACAATTATCTAAAGTTGATCCTGGACCAATCAATATTGTAGAAAAAGAAGAGGAAATCTTGGCAAGTATTGTCAATAATATTCCTGTATATATGCCATATGCTTCTGCGTTGTTTAACAACAGAGCTAAAATTGATCGACCAAAAGTGATTCCAGAACATTCAACCAATTTAGCATTTACAGGTGAATTTGTGGAACAACCCTATCAAATGATTTTCACTGAACAAAGTGCTGTCCGTTCGGGTGAAATTGCAGCGTTCCATTTTGCAGGTGTTCCAATGTCTAAGTTAGTGAAGACTCCAAGATATGATAAAGATATTCCAACATTGTTAAAAGCAGCGAAGAAAATGTTTGAATAGAAAAATTTAAGAGCTAAACAAGTCTAGTCTATGTTTATAGATAGATTTGTTTAGCTCTAACTTATTCTCTTAATTCAATTTATTTTGAATAATAAATAAGATATTCCTATAATATATACGCTATAAAAATGATTTTATAGACAAAAAATAAAAAATAAGGAAACAAATATATATCTATTTGTAGGTATTTGCTGTATAATAATAACCAAATAACTATAAATTATTTGGAGGTTTTTACATGGAACATATTAGTATTATTGTATCATATACGAATACTTATCAATTACTTGAAAATTTTCTTACACATCTTAATAAAATCGTATCTACCTATAATTATGAAGTTATCATGATTCAAGATGGAGCAGTAAGTAGCTTTGTCAACCAACTCATTTCCAATTTTGAAAAAAATAATAATAATATTAAACATATAGAAACTGAAAAAAATCATTTAGGATACTCAAAAGTTAATAATATAGCAGCTAAATGTGCCTCTGGAGACTATCTATTATTTATCAATACTGATGTTTTCCCAGTGTTAACCTCTATAGATATTCTTTTAAAACAATTGAAAGATTCTCCTGAAAAAGGGATTGCACAAGGGTTATTAATATATCCCCAAACCAATAAAATTCAATCTGCTGGACATGTTTTTGGTTCTTTTTTTAATAATCATGCATTGAATGGAACTGATTTAGATAATGATCTTCTAAAAGAAAATAACATTCGGCAAGGTTTGACTTCTGCCTTCTATATGATTAGAAAAACTGATTTTTTTGCTTTAAATGGTTTTGATGAATATTTCTACAATGCTTGGGATGGTTTAGATTTATCCTTACGGGTAACTTATGAGTTAAATAAACAATGTATTGTTGTCCCAAATGCCAAAGCTTTTCATACTCAAGGAGGTAGTCGAGAGACAATATTCAGAAATACATCCTATCAAGATGGTTATTTTTGGTATAAATGGAAAGACATTTTAATGTTAGATTTTCATAAATTAATATTACAACAACTAAATCCTATAGAACTATCTACTAATTATACTGTTATAAATTGTAGTAGTTATCCTCATAATTCTTGGAAACCTTTATTGAGTAATTTAAACTGCAAAGATCCTATTATTGATATCGAAAGATATTCAAAAAAAGAAAAAATAGTTTTAGAAGAAAAAATTCCTTTGCAAATTTTGGAAGGTATCGCTCCAATAATATTTTTGGCAGATCATTATTTAGATATCAAAAATAATGCTAATATATTTGCCATATTTGATCTCAGATTTTCTATCATTGCTGATTTACATGGGAATATCTACCGTTTACCAAATTCTAAAATCGAATAGAAAATTTTCTGTAGCAATGTCCGTATTATAACTATTTATTTCCCGATAGCTATCATAGCCGTCCATTGGTAGTATATTTAAACATTCTTCAGCTAGTAATTTAGCTTTATTTAAATCACCCTCTCTATATAGTACTAAAGATTTTAAGTGTTTTATCAAATATTTTGTTCGAGGAGAAGGTGAAATTTTATCTGACTTTTCAATTTTATCTAATTTTTCTATCATTTCATGATTTTGAATATTAGAATAGACATGAAGCATAATTTCTTTCAATTCGGCTTTATAAAACTGTGTCAAAAAACCATGTTTTCTTAGTTTTTCTTTATTGCGCCTAAATTCTTCGATCCCAAGAGACTCGTCCATTAGATACTTTAAATAACTTATTTCACATTGACAATCTAATTTCCGACGTAATTCAGTATTCGTTTCATCATTGAAAATAGAATAAGCCTTATTTAATAATTCCAAAGCTTTTTTCCAATGATTTTTTTTATGATATATACCTTTAGCATAATCCATTAATGTATATCCTTCATGTCTTTTTTCACCATGAAGTTTACTCAGTTCAATATTTTTTATAAACCATTCTTCAGCTTCTTCAAAGTTATCATTTAATAAAGTTGTTACCATATATCTGTTATGCGCTGTCTCATAACCACGTCTGATTTTATTTGTCATCATATTTTTGGAACCATACTCATCTACTTTTTCGATAAAAATTAAGATTTGTTCCAATAAATTATGACTGTTTACAAAACGCCAATAGGCTATACTTAACAGCTCTCCTTCAATATGAAAAACTTGCTCCTTTGTTCCTTTTTCTTTTGCAAGAGCTAAAGCAAAATGTAGTTGTTCAAATGAACTTTCAGCTGAAGTTGTATGATTTAAACATTCAGCATAATTATATATTATGTCAATTTCATTTATATTAATTCTGGAATAATCTTTTTTTATATATTTTACAAATAGTGCATATCCTTTTAATGCATCATAATAGTAATTATTATTGTAAAGTTCAGCTGCAGCATCAAGTATTGGCTGTTTTAGCTCTTCCCATTTGGTATCATCTAGTTGTACAATTTTATAAGCAATTCTTATTTCTTTTGTTTGTTCATAAAACTCACAAAGTATTTCTTGATAGTTTTTTTTCAAGTTTAACTTATAGTTATTCTTTTTATCTACATAAACCACATCGTCTTTTTTTGAAATATACTTTTTATTGAGTAAATTGTTTAAAGATTTTTGATAACGTGTTGGAAAATCTAATAAGTGTACTTCGATTATATTAACCAGTTCAGTTAAAGCTAGTAAAAGTATCCTATCATTTTCTGTTAACTGTTGTTCAATTCTTACCTGTTCAATTATTTGAACTATTTCTTTAAAATTTTTATCTGTTGATAATACGGGTTGAAAATCATAGATCTGTTTTAATGATCTAAAAGAGTTCTTTAATAGAATTGCAACGCATTCTTTTTCTTCTTCATCTAATGAGTAATGCTTTTGAAGAAAAAAACCTTTAATTTCTTCTGTCGTTAGCATTCTCATTTCCTCAAATGAGATTCCAGTAGATTTTTCTTGTTTCATGAATTTAAAAGATATTTTTTTCTCAGATTCAATAATTAGTGTTTGATTTTGTTCAATAAGGTAATTAAATATAGGAATTAATAAGGATTCGTAGAATTTTTTACTTAACCTTGAAATATTTTTAAAAATGAAAATTGATTTTCCTTTTAATTCTTTTGGAAAAATCCATTTTTCTCCATATGCTTCTTCAAAGCTATTGCATAATTGTTCCAAAGCTTGATCTTGCAACATTACTTGTAGTTGTTCATAAAATTCGGTTCTATTCTCATCAATAGTATCTATTTTGAAATTCTCTAAATTCCATAATAGGTAAGTAAGAGTGTTCATACTTTGCATATTTCCATCAAAGTCTAAAATAACGATTTCTTCTCTACTACCATAGCTAGAACCTAAAATATCCAAAATCCATGATTTTCCAGTACCACTTTCTCCATGTATATTCCAAATAGTGTTAGAACTTTTCCTGTTGTTAAAATGATTAATAAAACTTGTTTGAGTCTGTGTAAATTGATATTGAATATATTTAATTGAAAATTTCTTTTCATCTAATATGTTTTCTTCTAAATCTAGTATCTTAATTATGTTTTCCCCATCTTGTAAAATTTCCTCACTACAAAATGAGAATACTTGAATTCCGCTTTCAATAAACAAATCATCTTCAATATTTAATTCGTTTCCGTTTACAAAAAGTTTGATTTGTTGTTTTTTTATGTTATTCACTTGAATAACTACTTTTATTTGATAAATAACTTTCCTAGAAATGATACCAAGATCCACTATCTCAAATTTATGAGAATCATTTTTTTTTAAAAAAAGTAATTCTTCAATATTAACTTTTGAAGGACTCAACATAGATACATCAATAGGACTACCAAAATATTTTTTAGCAATTTCAGGATTTTCATATAGCCAGTGTTCTAGAGATTCCTTATTGATATAATATGTATTCTCAATTTCTATACAAGAATTATACTGTATTGATCTTCTTATAAAACTGTCTGGAAAAGAAATATTCGTACCAAAATGAACGGCAATTATATTATCTTCACTAAGTAATGATGAAATAAGTGTTGAATCAAAACGCCTTGAGGAAATGTTTTTTTTTCTTACATCTTTAATGAATTTTGCTTCTGCCCAATGCTTGTCTCCACATTTTTTACTAGTTCCTAGTACATCTCTATTATTATCTCCAGAACTTTTGGTTAATTCCCAATGATAGCTATCAAATTTTGCTTCTAAAAATTCGTGTAGTAAGTGTTCAAAAAGTGAATGAGGCTCTATGTTGTCTATATTCATAAATGTCCATTCAAACATAATTCAAACCTCCAAATAATTTATAGTTATTTGGAGGTTTTTACATCCATGTCATTTCGATAATTAAAGTTATTCAGTACATGTTTTTTCCGTTCAATTGAGATTTCTGTGTAAATTTGTGTGGTCACAATGCTTGAATGACCAAGTAATTCTTGCACTTCACGGATGTTCGCTCCATTATTTAGTAACTCAGTCGCAAATGTATGACGTAAGTAATGTGGTGTTGCTTTTGTTTGGATCTTTGCTAGTTTTAAGTATTTTGAAAAAATATCTTCGATTCCATAAATAGATAAACGTTTCCCATATTTATTGATAAAAAGACTTTGATCTTCTGGATTAAACTGTTCACGAATAGATAAATAGTTTAACAAGGCGATTCGCGTTTCTTCGCTAGATAAATAAATCATTCGTTCTTTTCTATTTTTCCCATAAATTAGTAACGAATTTTCTATTTGATCGTAGTCAGCTAAATTGATTAGGCTTGCTTCACTAATTCGAATACCTGTAGCAATTAACATTTCTATTAAAGCAATGTCGCGAATACAATTTTTTTTCTGGTATAGACTGGTTGAAGAATGTGCAAGTCGTTCATACATACAATTTAATAATAAATTAATTTCTCTTATTTTAAGTGTTCGAGGGACTTTTTTAGGAATAACGTAGTTCACTCGATAATGCTCAAATTCAAGATCTCGTTCGATAAATTTTTTTGTTACTAGATAATTGTAAAACATGCGGTAAGTAATCATTTTTCTTTTTAAACTGGTTGGTTTTAGTAAATTTAACTGATGAAAATGTTCTATATGCTGTAAAATTCCTTGTGTTAATGGCAAATCATTTTCACAACAATATTGGTATAGAGTAGTTAAATCTGATTGATATGCTTTAATTGTTGGAATGGATAGATTATGGTAATTCTTTTTATAAGATAAAAATTGTTGAATTTGTTTATTCATTTTTACTCTCCTTTTAGCGATACTTAAAAGTATACTAGGTTTCTTTTTAAATGGTATTCTATATTTTGTTATTGTTGAAAGTATTTTTAATGATTATTCAAGGTATAATGAATAATAGCTCAATTGTAATTTTGAAAAAGGAGATCAAAAATGAAAATCGAACGATTATTAAGTTTACTAAGTCTGTTATCTACCTATGATCGTTTATCTGCCAAAGAATTAGCTGAGCGACTTGAAGTATCGAAACGAACAATCTATCGTGATATCGATACACTGAATTATGCTGGTATTCCAATTGTTTCTTATTCAGGCGTTCGTGGAGGATTTGGTATTGTGGAAGGATACAAAATCAGTAAAACCATTTTTTCAATTCAAGATATTGCTCATATTATGACTGGTTTAACAGCGATTCAAAGTATCTCAACTGCGACTGAATTCAAGCCTTTAGTATCGAAAATTGCGCCGACCAGTGAGTATCAAGAACAAATGCAAAATGATTTGCTGATTGATTTATCTTCTTGGTCTCAAGCAAATCTGCAACAAGCAAAGTTAGATGATTTACGAAGCGTAATCGCTAGCCATCAGTTGCTTTCAATCTACTATCATTCAAAGAAAAAAGTAACGCTACGAAAAATTGAACCTTATAAGTTGATTTTTAAAGCTTCTGATTGGTACCTTTATGGTTTTTGTTTGAAAAGACAAGCCTTTCGCTTATTTAAACTAACTCGTATTCAACGGTATGAGGTCGAAGCCGAGCGATTTGAACCGAGAGAAATTGGCGTAATTAATTTACAGCTTGATGGTGGAGCTCAATGGGGTAGTCATTTGCCTATCAATAACCATCAAGAAGCGGTTTTAACTTATGATAAAAAAGATCGTTTATTTTTAATTGATAAATTAGGCGTTGAATTTTTTGATGAATCAACAACTGCTCTTAACGTGATTCGTTTTCCTCTGATTGACTTAGAACAGACCGTGACCTTTATTTTAGGATTACACGATAAAGTGAAAGTACTTGAGCCGCCAATTTTAGTGGATGCAATCAAAGAAAAAATCGAAAAAATTTATTCTTTATATAAAAGCTGACAAACAGTTGTCACACTTCTATTGTATGCTAGGTTCCAACAGATAAGGGAGGAATTTAGGATGAAAGAAGTATTAATTGTCATTTTAACAGAATATGCGGATTGGGAGGTTGCTCCGATTGCTGCGGAACTGAACCGCCAAGCAACGATTGAAGTGAAAACTGTTTCGTTAACCAAAGAACCTGTTCAATCAATGGGTGGATTTTTGACACTACCTGATTACACAATAGCAGAAGCGATGGAAAAAGATTTTGCTGGATTACTTTTAATTGGTGGAACTTCTTGGCGAACAGAAGAGGCTTTAGCTGTCGGTAAGTTGGCACAAGAAAAAGGGGCTGTAATTGGAGCCATTTGTGATGCTACCGTCTTTTTAGGCAAGCTAGGTTTTTTGAATACAGGCAAACACACAAGCAATCAATTAAAAGAATTGCAAAACTATGCAGGAACTCGCTATACTGGAGCTAATCATTATGTAGAAAAGCAAGTGGTTCGGGATGGACAACTGATTACAGCTAATGGAACTGCTGCCTTAGATTTTGCCAGAGAATTGCTACTCGCTTTGACTGAAATGTCTGTCGAAGAAGTAGAGCAATGGTATGCATTCTGTAAATTTGGTTATTATGAAACAGTAAAGTAAAACTAAATAAAAATTGAAAAACGGAGAGACTAACAATGCCTATTAACAGTTTATTTTCACTTAGTTCTTGGACAGAAGAAAATTTACCAGGATTTTTACCACAACAACCTTTAGCAAAAGCTTCCGTATGCTACGAAGGAACTCAAGAAATAGCTGGGAAATTTCAGGGAGAGTATCTATTACAGTACTCTCACTATAATCAAGAAGATCCCCATTTATCTGAAGCAACGTACGTGGGCTATTTATTATTTACAGGAAGCCTTCATGGGAAACAAGGCACCTTTATTGTAGAAGAAAAGGGAATCTTTGCCAATGGCTTACCACAAAGTCAATTGACGATCAAAAAAGGCAGTGGAATGGAACAATTAACGGGTATCACTGGATCAGGTAGTTATGGATCAGCAGAAGAAGGGCTAATATTTTCGTTAGATTATATAATAGTTGAGTAAAGAGTTTTTCTTAAAGGAGTTAATGAAAAATATGACAATCGCAAGTTTTTTTCTGCTATTTCCAATTGTTTTTATGTTACATGAACTAGAGGAAATAGCGCTAATGCCAGATTGGATTCATCAACAAAAAAAGAAAAAGCAAGTAAATAAATTAGTCGAAAACTTACCAGAAACATCGGCGCGTTCGTTTAGCTTAATGGTGTTGGAAGAGTATCTTCTATTATTGTTGATGATGGGAATTTGTTGGTATTTCTCATTTGTATCATTTTATGCAGCAGTTATTATTGCGTACAACCTGCACATCATCGTTCATGTGGCACAAAGTTTGTGTTTAAAGACGTATGTGCCAGGTCTATTTTTAGGAATCATTTCATTTGGTGTCAATAGTTTGTTACTTTCTTATTTTTCTGCCTTTTTTGAACTGAAAATTGTTATTTTTTGTGTACCGATTGCTCTAATAGTATTGATAGGTAATTTGTTCTTAATACATAAATGGATTAAGTAGGTAGGGAAAAAAGGAGCATTGTGAGTGGAAAAGTGAGGAGTTGGTAGTAATGAAAAAAAGTAAAGTGATTGTTATTAGCGGAATGGGAGGAAGTGGGAAGTCTTTTTATACAGAAAAACTTGTAGCAGCTTATCCTGATAGCAAAAGTTTGGCGTTTGATGATTATGATATTGATGCTTTGCCTAGCGCCCCGCCAATCGATATGCCGATTGAACAAGCAGTGAATCAATATGATATTCGTAGAATGGTAAAGGATTTAAGAAAAGAGTATGGAAAATACACCTATTTATTTCTTGATTTTCCATTTGGCTATAAACATGAAGCTTTGAAAGAATGGATCGATACAGTTATTTATGTCCAAACGCCGCTAGATATTTCCTTTGCTAGAAGGTTACTGAGAGATTTTCAAGGACAAACTGGTGAAGTGATTCAAGAAATGACTGAGAGTTATTTAACGTTTGCTCGACCAATATTTGTAGACTATGAAAGATTTATTATTGAGGATGTTGATTTGGTGATTGATGGATCTTTAGAGGCGGAGCAGAATATGGCGATTATTAGGGAAGTTATTTAGGGAGTAAAAGATTTTTATAATAAAGAATAATTTTTCTAGAAAATAAATGGAGTAATTAAAAAGTAGATGAAACAAAAGTAAAAAAATTGTTTCATCTACCAAAGCTGAACATACGATGGAAGCAAGGGTTAGGCACTTTATTCTGATAAACAAAAATACACATGGATAAGCTAAACTAATTAGTTAGTATGAACTTAGTTTATAATTATCGTGTATTTTTTTAGCTCTTTGAGCAGAACTAAAATATAATTCTATATTTTTAATTACTTGTTTTTTATTGCTAGAACTCAACGGTTTGGAACCTATCAGTGAAATGTACATGTTCTCAATTTCTTTTTTCGTATATTTGTGTTCAATATCAATTAAGCTATTTTCCATAAAAATGATTTTTACATCTTCTTTATTAAATGTGAGTACGCTTATCTTTTTTTGAGTACTAGTCTCTTTTTTAGAAATTTCCTTTTTTATGGCAGCTATCTTTTTTTTGTCCACTTTGTTTAAAATATTGAAAATAGTACTTATATCTGAAATATCATATTTTTTTTCTGTGATATTCATAAGAAATTTCCTCCTAAAAAATATAATTCAAGTCTTCTTAACTAGTTATTTTAAGCGCAAATGATTGTTTTAATGTATATTATAGCGTAAAAAAAATTTTTTTAATAATAAATAAATAGAATTGTCTTGAAAAGTGAAAAAAAAACGGAGCATAAGCATTACAATATAGCGAAAAAGTTGATTTAATAAGTGAAATTAAGTAAATAAGAGTGAAAAGTGCTAAGTAAGAATTTAATTCAGACTCAAGCACTTTTTCACTTTATCTTAAATCAGTTGAAACGGTTATTTTCGAAGTTTTTGTTAACGTATCAATCATTTGATCTGCTTCCTTCAATAAATGACCGTAAGTAGTGTAAAAAGCTTGAAACAATTGTGCGCAAGCATAATATTGTTTGACGACTTGTTTTTTGTTGAGTGGATAGTGTGACTGCGCAAAATAATTTTCCAAGGAAGTCAATGGTTCTTGCCAAGATTCCAACCGCTCAATCGTATCACGAAGATGAATGATTTCTTGATAAGGAACAGCTTTTACATAAACAGGCTTCTTTTTCATAGAGAAACTCCTTTCGATTTTAGAGAGAAAAAGAAAAGCACTAGAGTGGACGAGCCTATCTCTAGTGCAAACAATTTATCAATAAAGAAACTATTTCTTGAACCTAGCAAAGAAATTTCAAAAACTGTCTAGAAATTCTTACAAAAATTAGGTACAATAAAGAAGCTAGTATTTCGATACTGGTAAATAGGCAACTTGGATAGAGAGGGTTTGCTTTCTATTCAGGGCTTCAATAAACGGTTGGCGCCGAATATTGAAGTGCCTTTTTTCTTTTTCTCAAAATTATTAAAGATAGAAACAAAAAAACGACTACAGATTTCCTGTAATCGTCTACAAATAGGCAAGCAGACTAGTTTTTTTAGCAATAAGCTTTTCAAAAAAACATAGCTATACTTACACTACAGGCAACGTGTTTTACAGGGTTTGCTGTCTAACATAATTTCATTAGTTTGGTTGGCGCCAGACTATGAAGAGCCAGTATTTATACTTATGTGAATTGTTTCTATCTTATGGTACTGATTATACCCAAATAATGTGATTGAGACAATCTTATTTTTGCTTTAAATGGATTAAATAACAAAAAAATAAGCTCCCTTATATATAAGATAAAATAACAAAAAAAGTTTTTACAAATCAGCTATTTTTGTATCGAATCAAAAAAATAAGTAAAGAAAATCGAGTAGTTTAATAGTGGTCGCTTTCTCTTTTGCGATGGCGATACGTATCGCATAAAGGAGGTGTAAAGCTTGATCGTACTATTATCAACAATAGTTGCGCCAGTGATTGTTGGAATGATCTTAGCATTGTTCAAACAATGGCTTGAAAATCGGCGTAAATAAAAAGCGACTGAGAATCAAAAAGAACCCCACCACTTTCGCCGAGTGGTGGGGTTTTGGTGCAAAGCTTGATCACTTATAAAATATATTTTACAATAAGTTTGTTTGCGAGTCAAGAGTAAATAACGAAAATTGTTATTAATTCATTTTATCAGTCACTAAATTTAACTGACTTCTACCAAATAAATACATAAAAAATTCAAACAAGAATTCCGCACAGCTCCAAATTAAAAATAGCATTCCAAATAAAACTAATCATCATGACTAGCGGTATTAAATAAGGTGTATTTTAGTTGATTAAATTTGATAGATTGTGTGGTAAATATTTTTTTGACTAGTTAGTTTTAATAAAGTAAAAAACTTTAGAACAAAAGCATTAAATTGGGAAAAGTATTTTTTAGATGAGTTTATTACGAAATGCTAAGTAATATTTTGTAGAATGAAAAAAATGTTTAAAATTATTCATATAGAGTAGTATACTATAATTATAAATAGCGAATGCTTTCTTTTTGTTTTATATTATATTTAAAAATAAGTTGAACTATATATTAAAATAGTAAATGAATGTGTTTGACTAGAAGGTTGTATGAAAAATTAGATAAATTTCAGTTAATAGTGAAGGGGAATGAATTTTCTAATTTATGATTGGAGGTCGAAAGTGTTTCTTGCGTATGTTAAGAAAAAAGTTTGATTTAATTGATAATCTGAGAACTTATCAATTAGATAATCAATATCGTCGTAGAATTATTGATTTTTAGCAAATAAAAGGTGCGAACCCCAAGTGCCCATAAAATCTCTAGGAGGTTCGCACCATAATATTGATGAAAAAGTAATAAAAAAACGACTTTTTCTAATTTTATTTTAATTTTATAGCTGTACTTTGTGAATTTTGATAACAAAAGAATCAGTTTTTATCTGAAATTCACAGTCTAGCTCTGTTTAGAGCTAGTGGATTGAAATAGCCAATCAGTAATGACTATAAGTAAATCAGTCAGTCTAGCTCTGTTTAGAGCTAGTGGATTGAAATAGCCAATCAGTAATGACTATAAGTAAATCAGTCAGTCTAGCTCTGTTTAGAGCTAGTGGATTGAAATATTTAACTTATCAAGTGAAGCGAGAACACTTTTCCGTCTAGCTCTGTTTAGAGCTAGTGGATTGAAATACTTCCTTGAGTTGCTCCTACAATTAACCTAAAAAACATATAGTATTATTCGAATAACAATTTGATAAATCATCATGAATGAGACGAGAAGCTTTAGCTATAAAACGATAAAGAAAATAAAATGTGTATATCAAAATTTTCTTTTTATTATAAAAAAAATAATTTTATGACTTAAAGCAGTCAATAAAATAGGAAAAGGAGAAAAATAAATGCTAAAACTTATTGCCGAAGATTTTATTGAACCACAACATATACCAACAGTATTTCCACTGTATAAAGAACTTGTAGAAGAGACAAGAAAAGAACAGGGGTGTATTTCTTATGAGTTATATCATGATTTACGCGAGGAAGGCCATTTCATTTTTATTGAGGAATGGGTGGATAAGGATGCATTGACGGAACATACTGAATCCGCCCATTTTAAACGATTGGTCCCATTGATCGATCGATATGCTAAAAAAGAAGGTGAATTCACACATATGAAAAAGGTCTTCTAAACCAATTGAAAATGAGGATAAATCTAGACGACCAACAAAGGAATTTGATTAACGATTGATCTTTGAAAAAACGTTTATCTGTTCCTGTTTAAATTTGTTTATTAACTTTGGGAATCTGTAACTACAAAAAATGCTAGTGCTATTGAAATTTATGATTTTGCTTAATTAGGTTAGTATAAAGTAAAAAGCTTCTATGGACAAATCAACTTTTGAGATTTTGTCCATAGGGCTTTTTATCTGGATTCTATATAAGAGTGAGTGAATCGAAAGTAAAACGATGAATTATTTTATTTACTAAAACAAAAAAAGTGTAGAAGAAGTAGTGGTTTCCAAAGTCAGTATGTCTGTTTTAGTCTCGCTTACTAAGTAGTCAATACTTTGTACTCTTATCAGGTATTGTCTAAGTTCGTACTTTGCAAAAAAAATTGTGCATGTTCATAATGATAAAAAGTTCGCGAAAAATCAAACGGGATACCAGAAGATAAATAGAATAATTCTTCAACAAATAAACTAGGATCATTTGGTTGAACACCTAAATCAGTGCTAGTAGATTGATTGACTTTTACCACCTGTAAGTATTTATCAGAAAAACCGATTGTTAATTTTAAAGCAGTTTTTAAATAGTTGAAAATCGATTGATCAGCAATTTCATTGTTTAAATAAGGAACGATGGAGCATCGATAAAAAGACTCCTCAACACATAAAACTTGTTCATTTATGTAGCGAATTCGTTTGACCCAATAAACTTTTTCCTCATCAGAAAGCGTTAAGGCTTCTTTTACTTCTTGATCAGGCGTGATCATTTCTAACGATAAGATTTTTGACGTAATATCAAATTGTTCTAAATCTGCAGTGAAACCATGATTTTCAATCATATTGATGTAGCCGACTTTTTTTTGTCTACGAACAAAAACGCCACTACCTTGAATTTGATAAATAACGCCACGATTTTCAAGCACATTCAAGGCTTTGACGATGGTACTCTTACTCACTTGATAGGTTTGGATCAGTTCTTCAAATTTAGGCAGTTTTGTTCCTTGTTTTAAATTACTTTCAAGGATATGGTTTTCGATTTCTAGAGCAATTTCTTTGTATTTTAACATCGCATGTTCTCCTCAGTATATTCCCCTTATTTTAACATAAAAATTATTAAATTCTATATGTATTGACAAATTGTGCATGCACAATTATTATGTATGTGTACAGTTCTTAGTTAAAATAGGTTAAAAAGATATGAAGCAATATTGGCATTCAAATAAATTAAAGCTGGAGGTAATGAGATGAAAGATGATTTTTTATGGGGTGGCGCATTAGCTGCTCATCAATTTGAAGGTGGCTGGGATGCCGATGGAAAAGGACCAAGTGTGATTGATGTAATGACGGCGGGAGCTCATGGTGTACCAAGAGAAATTACAGAAACGATTGAATCAGGAAAATTTTATCCAAACCATGAAGCGATTGATTTTTATCATCGTTACAAAGAAGATGTGGCATTATTTGCAGAAATGGGTTTGAAATGTTTGCGCACTTCAATTGCTTGGACACGAATTTTTCCAAATGGTGACGAAGAAAAACCAAACGAAGCAGGTTTACAGTTTTATGATGATTTATTTGATGAATTATTAAAGAATGGGATCGAGCCGATCATCACCTTGTCTCACTTTGAAATACCATTACATCTAGCAAAAGAATATGGTGGGTTTAGAAACCGTAAAGTCATTGACTTTTTTGAAAAATTTGCAATTGTTTGTTTTGAACGCTACCAAAATAAAGTGAAATATTGGATGACATTTAATGAAATCAATAATCAGATGGATACTAATAATCCTATTTTCTTATGGACCAACTCAGGGGTACTTGTAGAAGAAGGTGAAAATGCGAAAGAAGTCATGTATCAAGTGGCGCATAATGAATTAGTAGCCAGTGCCAAAGCGGTAATTGCGGGCAAAAAAATCAATCCTGATCTACAAATTGGCTGTATGATTTCTCATGTACCAATCTATCCTTACTCATGTAATCCAGCAGATATTATGGCAGCAGAAGAAGCGATGCATCAACGATTCTTCTTCGCTGATGTACATGTACGTGGGTATTATCCAAGCTATGCGTTGAAAGAATTTGAGCGTGAAGGATACCAATTAGATATTCCTGAAGAAGATTTGGTTGTGTTAGCGGAAGGAACAGTGGATTATATTGGGTTCAGCTATTATATGTCAACAGTCGTAAAAGCTGATGTAAGTAATGATAATCTTGGTGATGTCGTGAACGGCGGATTAGCTAATGGCGTTGAGAATCCATATATTCAATCTAGTGATTGGGGATGGGCAATCGATCCAGAAGGGTTACGCTACACATTGAATCGTTTATATGATCGCTATCAATTGCCATTATTTATTGTAGAAAATGGTTTTGGTGCAGTCGATGAATTAGAAGCAGATGGTTCAATTCATGACCAAGCACGTATCGATTATCTAACGAAACATATTGAGGCATTGGAAAAAGCGGTTGATTATGATGGCGTAGATTTATTAGGGTATACACCGTGGGGAATTATTGATCTTGTATCATTTACAACAGGTGAAATGAAAAAACGTTACGGAATGATTTATGTCGATCGTGACAACGAAGGCAATGGTTCAATGGAGCGTTATAAAAAAGATTCCTTTGCATGGTATAAAAAAGTGATTGAAACAAATGGAACGGATTTAAGCGAATAAAAAAATTTCTAAAACAACTAGAGATTGGGACAAACACTTTGGGATAGAAATAATTATTTTGAAGTGTTGTTTGTCCAATTTTAACCAGTTATTTTGTAAGTTTTCAACTCGAAAAATATCGAAGTACGCTATAATTTATAAATATAGTTAGAAACACGAAAGAAGTTGTTTGTTCTAACCTCTTTCGTGTTTTTTTTCTGTAAAAAAAATACCATTAATTATCGTGTTTTCCATCCCGTATCAAAAATAGTCAGTAACGAATAGGTACGAATCACAATTAAAATCAGTGAATAAGCAAAAGAGTAAATAAACGCTAGAAAAAAGACTTTCAAATTTCTTTTAGAATAAAATACGGTAGAAAGGTAGCTGACTAAAATAAAATAAATACCAGCAATAAATAGTACGTCTAAAGTCATTGAAACATTTCTTTGATAAATTAAAAGTAAGGTCAATACTAAATTATACAGCCAAAGATAGGTTTCTAATACTTGCCAAATCATTGATAATGGACGGAAAAAGCAATATCTAAAAGAATATAAAGTCATGATTAATGCAGATTTTGTCCAACGAACTTGTTGCTTAAAAAACTTTCTCAATGTCGGCGGCACATCTGTATAGCATAACGCAGTTGATTGATAAACAGTTTTATACATTCTTTGTAAGGCAATATCAGTCAATAATCGATCATCACCAGCTGAACAAGGAATCCCTAAAAATGTTTCTTTTTTAAAGGTTCGCAGATTTCTTTTTACTAAGTTTGCTCGATGCATACTTAAGGCTCCAGAACAAACGATTACAGTGCCTAATTTTGATTGGGAGGCACGACCAATTTGAAAGGAGTTTGAATAAATGATATCCTGCAATCGACTCCAAAAACTATCTTGCAAATTTCTTACTTCGATTTTTCCGACAACTGAACCAACTGAAGGATCAGAAAAAGGTCGTACCATTTCTTTTAACGTATCTTTTGTAAGTTCGCCATCTGAGTCCACTAACAAAAATAAATCCCCAGTTGCTTGTCGAAAACCAACTTCTTGCGCTTTCTTTTTTCCGCTATTTTTGGCTAAACGAAGACTGATTAATTTTGTTTTTCGATTAACGTTACTAACGCCTTCGATTTCATTAATCTGAATGTTTTTAACTGCTTGATAGGCCTCATCACTATCACTACCATCATCGATAAAAATAATTTCATGAATAGGATATGTTTGCTTTAATAAAATGGTTACGGCTCTTACAACAGAATCTTTATCTTCGTTAAAACTTGGGATTACGACGGAAATATTGAAATTTTCTGCTTTATTTCGGTAAGGAGAATAAAACAAAGCCAAAAGTAATTTCCATAAGAGATAAGTAAAATTGACCGAGTATAAAATCATCCAAAACTGGTAATTTCCCGAGGATTTTATTCTTAAAAAATATATTAATAGCAAAAAAAGTATAATCAATAATGAGAAAATAATTTTGTCTTTATTGTACTTTAATGTTTGCATAGCTACACCATCGTTAAATCATAAAATAGCGGGCTGTTCTCTACAATCATTTCTTTTTCTTGCTCATATAAATCATGGTTTACTGCATAAATAATCAAATCAAATTGCTTTAGTTGAGTATAATTTTTTTCAAGCGGGATAACTTTTTCACTACCATGACCTTTATTTGCATGAATAATATCGTCAAAAATATGAACTGAACGAGTTTGAGTTTCAAGTCGTTTTGCTAAGGTAACTACCGACGACATACGGGTATCCGCAATGTTTTTTTTATAAGATAAACCTAGAATAGCAACCTTCATTTTAGCCATATTTTTAGTTGTGCTTTCTTTCACATAGTTTAACAATTTATCGAAATTATAATCTAGCATAGAATCATTGATGGCACCAGCAGTTGAAATTAATGGCGTTTCTAAACCTTTGTTTTGCATTAACCAAGTAATGTAGTAAGGATCAACTGGAATACAATGACCGCCAATCCCTAAATTGGGTGTGAATTTCATAAAGCCAAATGGTTTTGTTGCAGCCGCTTCAAGGACGTCTTGACTGTTGATTTCTAGTGAATCACTGATTTTTTGTAACTCATCTGCCAGTGCGATATTTACCAGACGAAAAGTATTTTCGTAAATCTTTGCGAGTTCTGCTATTTTTAAATTTTCAACTGGATGGACATGGTCGCCAAAGAATTCAACGGCTTTTGTTAAACAATTTTTAGAGTGACCAGCAACAATTCTAGGGATTTTGGCTCCTAATGAGTATGTATTTCCTGGATCAATTCGCTCTGGTGAGTAAGCGACAAATAAATTTTCTCCGACCGTAAACTTGTCTTTTTCAAACAATCGTACAATGAATTCTTCTGTTGTTCCTGGATAAGTCGTACTTTCTAGAATAATCAATGAACCTTTTTTAACTTTATCTCTAATAATAGTGACAGCAGATTCAATATAGCTTAAATCTGGAATTTTGTTTTCATCAATGGGTGTCGGTACATCGATGACATAAATATCTTTCGCGCAAATATCTTGTTCTTCCGCTGTAAATAAAACACCTTGATCCAAAAGTTCTTTTATAGCAAGATCTTCAACGGTGTCTAAATAACTGATTCCTTGATTTAAAGAATCAACTTTTCTTTGATCGACATCAAATCCTATTACTTTATGCCCATTTTTCGTATGATTAACAACACTAGGTAACCCCACATAACCTAGACCTAATACAACAACTTCTTTTTGCATTTCCCCAACTCCCAACAACATTTTTTTCTTAATTAATTTAAGATAACATATTATAAATGTGGTCGTCTACTCTTGATTATTTATAACTAATTATTTACTTTTAGTTTAATTATTTTGTTTTATTAATAGAATGAAGAGGAATATGAATAGTTTTAAAAGTTATCAATAGTGAATAATCCATTATAAATAATTAAAAATAATGTTATGGAATGAATAATGAAAAAATAAATATTTATAGTTGTTATTATCTAAAAACTTTTTTCATTTAGCGCTAAAATGATTAGCGATAAACGCTGATTTCAAAATTTGTATTATTGGTAGTTGATTATTATGTTTGTATAAATAATGGGAATATTTTTACCAAAAAATTTTACGTATCGCATGATTCTATAGAAAAAATACTGACGCATCGTTTTCTTCATAGCCACAGAAGTTAGCCTAAATAACCGTCTGCTAAAATTATTTTTACTTAATTTTAGCGGACGGTTATTTAATCGTTGAGTTGGTAAAAAACAATCACATTTTTTTTACTGAATCATAGATATTTAAGGAAGGAACGATTTGCTTATGAACAAAAGGGTGGAGTTGATCAGCTATGCGTTCGACTAGTGTCTCCATAGCAAGTTCACCCATATAGTTGAGGTCTGTTGCAACATTTGTGATAGCAGGTTGAGCCATCCGGGTAAATTCGGTATCATCAAAACAAATAATACTACAGTCATCAGGGATGATATAACCATTTGATTGGAGATACGTATTTAGCATAAATGCAAGTCCTGAATTTACACAAAACCAAGCATCTGGCATCTCTTTTACCTGTTTCAACCGTTCAAATAATGCGCCTTGGCTTTCTTCAATGGCTGTAATCTCAATGTCGTCTTCAGTTGGTAGACCTAAATCGGTTAGTGCTCGTTGATATCCTCGATAACGCTCTAAATAACTGGGAGAAAAATGAATATCGCCAATAAACCCGATACGCTTATGGTTATTTTGATTTAATAAAGAAATTGCTAAATAAGTTCCATCAGTATTTTTGGACAAAATAGTATCTACTAGTAACGATGGATCATGGTGGTCAACTAAAACAGTTGGTAGGTTTAAATCCAAAAGTTTTTTTATATAAGCATTGTCACTGTGAGAAAGAACAATAAGTCCAGTGTAGGCTTCAATCGATTCTGGTAGTTTTTGCTCGTTAATCATTTTTTTTGTAATTGTTTGTGTCTCAAAAGAGTAATCTAATTTCATTGCTTGTTTGCGAATGCTTTCAATGATTTCGCCAAAAAAACTGATTTGTGATAATGCAAAATCAGTTGCTACTAATAAAATTTTCCCGTTTTCTTTAGCAGTCGTTTTACTTTTATACGAATAACCCAATTCTTGAGCAGTTTGAATGACTGCTTTTTTTGTTGTTTCACTTACTCCATCAGTGTCTCGTAAGGCTTGTGAGACAGAGTTTTTAGAAATCGCTAATTTATCTGCAATATCTTGCATCGATACTTTTTTCATAAATGGTCTCCTTAATTTTAGCGTTGAAGAAGCTTTATTGTTTTACAGCAAATAGTTTACTTGAACGGATAACTTAAGTTTAATTTTCTATATTGTAACATAAAACTTAAAAAAGTTCATTTGTAATTATTTGTAATGCTAGTTACGTAATGTTGACAAAAATAATTACAAGTGATAATATGAATTTGTAAAAAACAGAAAGCGTTTACTTTATAGGAGGAAAAGAAATGAAAGCAAAGAAATTTTTAATCGGTGTTTCTGCAATTATTTTAGGAAGCGTTTTATTGACTGCATGTGGTTCTTCAAACAAAGAAACAACAGAGGATGGTAAAACAAAAATCACCTTCTGGGCAGCGCCTAATCCGACACAATTAAAGTATTGGCAAGAAATGGCGGATGAATTTGAAAAAACGAATCCTGATATCACAGTTGAAGTTTCTCAGATGAAGGAAAGTCCATCTTCAGAAGCAACGATTCAATCGGCGATCGCTTCTAATACGGCTCCGACTTTATCTGAAAATATCAACCGTAGTTTTGCGGCACAATTATCAGCTAGCAAAGCTATTTTACCGCTCAATGATCAAACAGATTTTGAAAATATTGTTGAAAAACGGAATATGACGAAAAGTATTGAGAGTTGGAAGTTTTCAGATGGAAATCAATACGTCCTACCGGCTTACTCTAATCCGATTTTATTTGCATGGCGGTTAGATACATTGAAAGAGTTAGGAATCGAAGAGGTACCGAAAACATACTCAGAGTTGTTAGCAGCTGGTAAAAAATTATCCGAAGAGAAAAAAGACGTTGCACTTTGGGCGAAAAAAGATTTAGCTGATCCGACTGCATGGATGCGTTGGTTTGATTTCTTCCCGTTATATGATGCAGCCAGCGAAGGTGCGCCATTTGTTGAGGATAATAAATTTGTAGCAGATAAAAAAGCGACTGAAGAAGTGTTCGGTTTGATGAGTGACTTAGCAAAAAATAAATTATTACGTACCGGTGAAGCAACTGATCCTTTTGAAAATGGCGATAGTTTGATGACTGATTTAGGTCCATGGACATTCCCAAATTGGGAGGAAAAATATCCAGAATTGAAATTTGGCGAAAATTATACAGTGACAACACCGGTCGTACCTGATGCAATGAAATCGGCAGAACATGTTTCTACTTATGCGGATGCAAAAGGGATCGTGATGTATGCACAAGCAACAAAAGAGCAACAAGAAGCAGCGATGAAGTTTTTGGCATTTGTTTATGGCGACGAAAAACATGATTTGAAATGGTTAGAAGTGACTAGTTTGATTCCAGCGCGTGATGATGCGACTGATAATGAAGTATTTAAAGATTATTTCGAGAAAAATCCAGCAATGAAAGTTTTTGCTGAAAATGTACCGTATGCTGTACCAGCAATGGATAATGAAAAATACAATGACATTCAACAAGCCTTCAGTGAACAAGCTTGGGTCCCTGTCGTTCGAGGTGAAAAAGATGCTTCTACAGCTTTCACTGACGGGAAAAAAGCAGTTGAAGGGGCGCTTCAATAATGAAGACAAATAATAAATTGGGCTGGTTATTTACCAGCCCCTATCTAATCTTTACCTTTATTTTTTTCTTACTCCCGTTACTATGGTCTTTCTGGTTAGCTTTGACGAACTGGAATATGATTTCTCCAGACATTACATTTGTTGGTGCGAAAAATTTTATTGATGCTGCAAAAAGTCCAGCGGTTCGTTCTGCGTTTTTCGTAACGTATAAATTTTTGCTAGTTTTTGTTCCATTGGCATTGTTTTTATCTATGATGATTGCCTTATTGGTAAATAGTTTACCGAAATTCAAAGGATTGTATATGGTGGCTTTTTTCCTTCCATATCTTTCTAGTGGTGTTGTTACTTCCTTGATTGTGAAAGGTTTGCTTTCTTACAATGGGCCCTTCAATGTTTTCTTACGTCAAAAATTTAATTTAGACATTGATTGGTTAGGGAATCCGCATACCGCGATATTTATTGTTTCGTTGATGATTGCGTGGAAGATGTCTGGTTACTATGGCTTGATTCTGATCTCAGGCTTATCTAATATCAATCAAGAAGTATATGAAGCGGCAGCCATTGATGGCGCGGACAAGTGGACAACTTTTTGGAAAGTAACGTTTCCGATGCTCTATCCAGCTTTATTTACAGTTACCGTTTTAGCTGTAGGGATAAGTTTTGGTATTTTTACCGAAGTATATCAATTAACAGGTGGGGGACCCAATTTTGCGACTAATACTTGGCAAATGGAGATTTATAATCAAGCTTTTGTTGGATTGAAATCGGGGTATGCATCGGCCATTGCTTTAATGTCTTCTGTCGTGACTTTCGCCTCAATTGGTGTGATTCGTAAATTATTAGAAAAATGGGGTGAAAAATATGGGTGGTCTTAAAAAGAAAAAATGGCGCGTTTCTTTACACTATACAATCACAACGTTGGTGATGTTGATTATGATTTTTCCCTTTATTTATTTAGTTTTACATTCATTTGCTGAGTGGGATCAAGTCGATCGCAAAATCATTCCAACTCATTTTAGTTTGCGCTCATGGAGTTGGCTTTTTGGCGATTCAGCGACGTCAGCTGATGCTTCTTGGTTAGGTGCTTTTATAAATACGGTTATTGTTGCGACTATTGCGACAGCCTTAATGTTGCTTTTTGCGTTGATGGTGGGATATGCTTTAGCGAAAATTCAATTTAAAGGAAAAAAATTGGTCAATCATTTTATTCTATTTCAAATGTTTTTTCCAGCCATTATTTTGTTAATTCCACAATTTTTGATGGTTACTAAAGTGGGATTACTGGATTCATATGCTGGAATGATTATTCCTACGATGATTAGTTTATGGGCCATTTTTATGTATACGAATTTCTTTAAAGCGATTCCAGATACGCTGATTGAAGCAGCGAAACTAGATGGTGCAAGTGATATAAAAATCTTATTCCAAATTGTATTACCAATGTCAAAATCGATTACTACAGTGATTTTTCTATTTTTATATACAGATCGGTGGACAAATTTATTATGGGATATGATTGTTTCTAAAAGTGATTCCACAACGACGTTGAATGTTTTGATTTCACAAATGTTTGGTCCTTATGGAACCTATCCAGGACCGATGTATGCGGCCTCTGTTTTGTTAACATTACCGTTAATCATTCTGTTTTTAATTTTCTCTAAACGATTCCAAGATGGTATGCAATTTACATTAAAATAATAAAACAAAAGAAGGGTTGAGGAGAGAGTCAAATGATAGAGATAAAAGAATTATTGCCTATTCATCGTTCTAAACATACTACTAAAAATCCTGAAATACTGCTGTTTTCAGGTGTTGGAGACTTAGATGTCTATAATATTACCGCTCCATTTATGTTTGAAGGTAAGCATCTAATTGCAGGCAGAGTTGAAGCGAGAGAGAGTGAAAAATCAGTTATTCGTTTATTTGAAAAAAATAATGAAAAGTGGCAAGTACTTGAAGAGAGCCTTTCGCTTACTTTGCAAGATCCTTTTTTTACTAAAATCGATGGGAAATTGATTCTGGGCGGAGTCGAAGTTTTCTTTAAAACAGCGGATCAAGTACAGTGGCGAACGGTATTGTATGAATTAAAAGATTTAACAACAGCTGTTCGAGTGTTTGAAGGGCCTCTAGGAATGAAGGATTTACGTTTAAAACAATTAGCCAATCAAAAAATTTTAGTTTTGACTCGTCCTCAAGGAATCAAGGGTGGTCGAGGAAAAATTGGTTATACGATAATTGATAAGTTCGCTGATTTGACTATTGAAATCGTTGAGAATGCTCCCTTACTTAAGGATCAATTTACGGAAACAGAATGGGGGGGAGCAAATGAAATTTATCTGAAAGAAAAAAAAATTTGTGTGTTAGGACATATTGCTAAGTTTGATGGAAATGGTGAGCGTCATTATTATGCAATGAGCTTTGTTTTAGATATCGCTAATGGAGCAATGAAAGAGGCAAAAATCATTGCTGAAAGAAAAGATTTTATAGCGGGACCCATGAAACGTCCCGATTTAGCAGATGTTGTTTTTAGTGGTGGCTTGACCTTTTCTGATGAAGAAACCGTTCTTTATGCGGGAATCAGTGATGCGCAAGCACAAAAAATAACGATTCAAAATCCATTTTAAGTTAGGAAGAGAAAAAATGAAAATTTACCGTTTTGCAGAAAATCCGTTAGTGACTCCATTGGACGTTCCACCGTTACATAAAGATCATGAAGTGATCGGTGCTTTCAATGCTGGCGTAGCAAAGTATAAAAATGAGACACTTTTATTGCTACGTGTAGCTGAACGACCTATTTCTAAAGATAAAAATATGATCAAAGCGCCGATCGTTGATAGTGAGACGAAAGAATTACAAATCCTTGAATTTGATCGTAACGATCCAACCTACAATTTTGACGACCCAAGGATGATTCGATCAGCTGAGAATTTAGATGGTTTTCTCTATCTGACCTCATTGTCTTACATTAGAATTGCGCGAAGTAAGGATGGACGTAAATTTGTAGTTGATGATTATGCCTTTTTGTATCCATTCAATGATTATCAAACGTATGGCGTAGAAGATGCTAGATGCACTCAAATTGGTTCGAACTACTACATTTCTTATACCTCAGTTTCACCGAACGGCGTATGCGATTCACTTGTGTGTACGACTGATTTTGAATCGTATCAAGATATGGGGAATATTTTTGCACCTGAAAATAAAGATGTTTTGTTGTTTCCAGAGAAAATCAATGGCAATTATTATGCGTTACATCGTCCGTCCTTAAAAAGTATCGGTAATTATGACATTTGGCTAGCTAGTTCGCCAGATTTAAAGGCTTGGGGTTCTCATAAACATTTATTGGGGATCCGAACAGATAATTGGGATAGTGGACGTGTTGGCGGCGGTTTAGTGCCAATTAAAACCGATCAAGGTTGGCTTGTGATTTATCATGGCGCAACAAAAGAGCATCGCTATTGTATGGGGGCCGCTTTATTAGATTTAGAAGATCCCTCTAAAGTGATTGGTCGGACTAAAACACCGATTATGGAACCCGATGCTGATTACGAAAAAAATGGCTTTTTCGGAGATGTTGTTTTTGGTTCTGGAGGACTTATCGATGGAACGAAATTAACGATGTATTACGGAGTAGCAGATACGTCGATGGCTGGTTGCGAAATGGATATTGAAGAAATTTTAGCTCAAATAAGTAAAGAGAGTTGATAGCTAAATGTGGAAAGATAAATACCATGAATGGTTAGAAAATGAACAATTAGCACGGAATTTAAAAAACGAATTAAGGCAATTGACGAACGAAAAGGAAATCGAAGATCGTTTTTATCGCTATTTAGAGTTTGGAACGGGCGGCATGCGAGGTGAATTAGGTGTTGGAACCAATCGAATCAATCAATATACGATTCAGCGTGTTGCTCTTGGATTAGCGCGATATATCGAGCAACAAGGAGTGAAAGCCAAACAGGCAGGTGTGGTGATTGCCTATGATAGTCGCTTTTTCTCTAAAGAATTTGCGCAATGGACAGCAAGCGTTCTTGCGTCTTGTGGAATTAAATGCTATTTATCTGATGCAATGAGACCAACTCCAGAGCTGTCGTTTTTGGTGCGAGAATGGCAGGCATTCGCTGGAGTCATGATTACCGCTAGTCACAATCCTAAAGAGTATAATGGCTTTAAAGTTTATGGCTCTGATGGTGGGCAAATTACATTAGAAACAGCGCAAGAGTTGTTAGATATTTTAAAGTCAATCACAAATGAATTGACGATTGAAACACAGTCATTAGCTGAATACTGCTCAAAGAAACAGATTATTTTCTTCGGCAAAGAAGCGGATCAACTCTATCTAAAACAATTGCTTTCTGTGACACAACAGCCACAAATGATCCAAGAACATGGCGAACAATTGCGAATCGCCTATACACCTTTACATGGGACTGGAGAAGTTTTAATTAAGCAAGGTCTTGCTCAAATTGGTTTCAAGAATCTTTCTATTTTAAAAGAACAGGCGGATGGTGATCCAGCTTTTTCTACCGTTTCTATTCCAAATCCAGAAGATCCAGCGGCTTTTCAACTAATTTTAACTGCAGAAAAAGAACAGTTGACCGATTTGTTTTTGGCGACGGATCCAGATGCGGATCGATTAGGAGTCATTATTATGAACGAAAAGCAACAACCTGTTTTACTAAATGGCAACCAAATCGGCGTTCTATTGCTTGATTATCTTATTCAACAAAAACGAGTACAGGGAAAAAAATTGACTGATTACTTTTTGGCAAAAACGATTGTAACTTCAGATTTAGGTAAACGTATCGCCGAACATTTTGGAATTGAAACGCGTGAAACTTTGACTGGTTTTAAATTTATTGGCGAAGAAATCAAACAAGCGGAACAAAGCGATGATAAACAGTTTTTATTTGGTTATGAAGAAAGTTTTGGGTATTTAATCCAGCCTTTTGTTCGAGACAAAGATGCGATTCAAGCTGCTGTTTTAATGGCGGAACTTACATTGAATTATAAATTAGCCGGAAGATCAGCGTACACTCGACTAATGGAAATATATCAAGAATATGGCTTTTATCAAGAAGCGCTAGAAACCATTGAATTTAGAGGGAAAAGTGGTCAAACGAAGATGGCACGCCTATTGGAACAAATTCGTGGAGCTGCTTTAAAACAAGTAGGAACCAATAAAATAGCCTACCAAGAAGACTATCTTTCGGCTGAAAAATTGGTGATAAAAACGGGACAAAGTGAGCGCATCTTATTGCCGAAATCGAATGTAATTAAATTTATTTTCGAATCAGGAGATTGGCTATGTATTCGTCCATCTGGAACGGAGCCGAAATGTAAAATTTATTTCTCCGTTCATGAACAAAATGAATTTGCAGCGGAGGAAAAATTGAAAACTCTTCAAAATGATTTTCGACAATTGCTTGATCAATTAATAAAGGAATAACTAGCATTAAACTAAAAAGTTCACGTTAAGAAGGCTACGACTAAATCGAGTTCGTTCTTAACGTGAATTTTTTTCTATTCAATCAATTTTGTATCAAATAAAAACTCTTTGCCAGCTTCTGAAAAATCACCAGCAATAAAGGAAAAAAGTAATTCAATTGTTTTTTGAACAAGTTGATCGATAGGTTGTTGAATTGTTGTAAAATTTTTAAAATAATTACGAATAAATTCTGTCCCGTCAAACCCCACAATTTGGATTTTTCGATTAAACTCAGCAGCCATTTGATGGAGTAGTCCAGCGAGAGAATCACCCGTTGCAAAAACACCATCGATTTCTGGATATTCAAGTAAAAATTGTTTCACTCGTTCACGTTGAGTTTGAATGGAATCATCAAACTCAACGTGATAAATCAATGGAGTCAATCCATTTTTCTGCATCGTATCAGTATATGCTTGGGCTCGTTGTTCTCCTTGTTCAATCGCACGTTCACTACTTCCAGAAAGTAGGGCAATTTTTTTGCAGTCGTTATTAATTAAATAACTGGTAGCTAAACAACCGCCCTGATAATTATTTGAACGGACAATAGGAACCGTTTCTGAAACATAACGATCAATAGCAACAATTGGCAAATTCGCTCGCTCATATAACTTACTTGGTTTATTATGAGAGCTCGCAATAATGCCATCCACTTGATTGGCCAAAAGCATTTTTAAATAATTTTCTTCTTTCTCAAATTCATCTCGGGTATTACAAATCAATACTTTATAATTTTGTTTTGCTAATTCATTTTCAATCTTGGTAGCTAATTCCCCAAAAAAAGGATCCATTAAGTTAGGCAATAAAAGTCCAATTGTTCGCGTTTTTTTACCAAATAGAGAACGGGCAATTTCGTTAGGATAATAGCCTAATGTTTCCATCGCTTCATACACTTTATTTTTTGTTTTTTCGCTTAAAGAACCACGATTATTCAATACTCGTGAAACAGTGGTTGGTGATACACCTGCTTCTTTAGCAACATCTTCTAATTTTATTTTTTTCATATGTTTCCTCTCAGCAAGTTAATACTATCATTATACGCAAGGATTAAAATTTGTGAAAGAATAGATTGACTTTTTTTTATGAACAGCATAAAATAGCAGTAACAAACAAAATGTCAACCGGTTGACATTTTGTTTCGGTTAACCATCTGTTTTAACTTAAATAGTGAAACTAAGATTAGGACCAAAAGCTTTTCAAGAGTATTTTATCCTAATTTTAAATAGAACTTACTAATAAAAAAGGCGGGGACAAATTATGAAGATTCAAAATGAAGTGATGTTGATTACTTATTCAGACAGTTTAGGAACAAACTTAAAAGAATTAACTGATTTTACCGAAAATCATTTAGCAGGTGTGGTTGGTGGAATTCATTTATTACCGTTCTTCCCATCAACTGGAGATCGTGGTTTTGCACCAAGTGATTATACGGTTGTTGATTCAGCTTTTGGCGATTGGCAAGACATTGAAAAATTGGGTGAAAAGTATTATTTAATGTTTGATTTCATGATTAATCATATCTCTAGAGAGTCTATCTTTTTCCAAGATTTCAAGAATAAGCATAATGATTCTGTTTACAAAGAGATGTTTATCCGAATTAATGAATTTTTCCCTGTGGGACGTCCAACGCAAGCAGATATTGATTTGATTTATAAGCGAAAAGATAAAGCTCCTTTTCAAGAAGTGACATTCGCTGATGGTAGTCAAGAAGAAGTTTGGAATACATTTGGTGAAGAACAGATTGATTTAGATGTAACAAAAGAAATCACGAAGCGGTTTATTCGCGAGACGATTAAAGATATGGCAGGACATGGTTGTTCGTTGATTCGTTTAGACGCTTTTGCCTATGCCATCAAAAAACTTGATACTAACGACTTTTTCGTAGAGCCCGAAATCTGGGAATTGTTAGATGAAGTTAGAAAAGAAGCCGCTGAATATGAGGTTGAATTGTTACCAGAGATTCATGAGCATTTCTCAATTCAAATGAAAATCGCTGATCATGATTACTACATTTATGATTTTGCTTTACCAATGATTACGCTATTTACTTTATACAGTAAACGTGTGAACCGTTTAGCAGACTGGTTAGTGCAAAGTCCAATGAAACAATTTACTACATTGGATACTCATGATGGAATTGGTGTTGTTGATGCGAAAGACTTATTAAGCGATGATGAATTAGCTTATACTTCTGAAGAATTATATAAAGTAGGGGCTAATGTTAAAAAAGTTTACTCATCAGAAAAATATAACAACTTAGATATCTATCAAATCAATAGTACTTATTATAGTGCATTGGGCGATAATGATGTTGACTATTTGATTGCTAGAGCGATTCAATGTTTTGCTCCTGGGATTCCCCAAGTTTATTACGTTGGTTTATTAGCAGGAAAAAATGATTTAGAATTATTAGAAGGAACAAAAGAAGGGCGCAATATCAATCGTCATTATTATTCTTTAACGGAAGCAGCGCAAGAAGTTGAACGCCCAGTGGTCAAAGATTTATTTAAACTATTACGTTTCCGTAATGAGTGTCCTGCATTTGATTTAAATGGAAGTATCGCTGTTAATGTCATTTCTGATTCTGAATTGGTTATCATCAGAAAAGATCAATCAGGTACGAATTTTGCCGAATTACAACTTGATTTAGAAAACAAAACAATCGAAATTCGTTCAAATACTCAAGTTCCAACGTTTGAATTATTGTAATAATAACTGTATAGCAGAAAAAATAAAAGCACCTAAGCAAAACATTTTAGTTTAGCTCAGGCGCTTTTATTTTTTGAGAACACTCATGATTGAGCAACAAATAGGCTTTCTTTACTTAATAGGTTATTAAAACTTGAAAAGTATCAGAGGTAATTTTTGTCACAGTGATTGTAACGGCGGCATGATTGTCATCATAATTACCTGTATAGGTGTATACTGTATCATTATCAAGCAAAGTTTCTTCCGTAGCATCAATCGCATCAAGGCCTTTTTCCATAGCATCTACGACTTCATCGCGAGTTTTCCCCGAAACTGTATAAATAATACTACTTTCTTCATAGCTTTCATTAGACTTATTTCCAGAGACTACAAATAATTTTTTCATTTCATCAAGTGATTTGTCTGAATTTTTAATGGATACTGTTGATGAACTAGCCTCCTCGCTATCAGATTCACTACTACTAGATGAACTTTCAGAAAGTTGTTTTGTGGACTCTTGACTTTCTTTTTTTGTACTTGAAACACTGAAAGAACTATTTTCAGATTTCGTGGTTGTTGAATTATTACAACCAGCAACTACCAATAATAATGAACTCGACAATAAAATAGTAATAAATTTTTTCATAGCAAACATCATTCCAATCCTTTTGGTAAAAATATAACATTTGTTTTGTTAAAAAGCAATTTTTTTATATAAATAGTTCGGTATTTTTTATTTAAAAATAGAAATAATATAAAACGGTGATAAAAGCTCGTGAAAATTAATTGTTTATTACGAATTTTTACTAGTATAATTATTATCTATAGGAATCAAATTTTGATATAATGTAATTATAAAATTAATTAAGGCGATTTATTATTAATAATATGAGGAATGTGTTTATTAAAATTTTTTGTATATATTTTGATTGTAAGTAAATGACTTACTACAGCTCATAAGTTGGTGCGAACCCCAAGTGCCCATAAAATTCCTAGGAGGTTCGCACCAAAATGGAGAGAAAATTGGTATGAAAAACATAACTTTTTCTCATTTTATTTTAATTTTAGTGGCTTTTTGTGAATTTTAGCGACTAATTGCCGAATATTTACTTGAAATTCACAGTCTAGCTCTGTTTAGAGCTAGTGGATTGAAATGATAATTTTACTAACGGTCACATGTCCAACATTCCGTCTAGCTCTGTTTAGAGCTAGTAGATTGAAATATTTAAGCTGTTAGGTCGTTTGCTATGTTTCTATCCAAACCTAACAATTTAAAATACTTTAACCCTATTCTTTAGAACGGGGTTTTTATTTTAAAAAGAATGAAACATAAAAATGATGGATTTCTTTACTTAGGTGTACTACCATAAGAGTGAGGTGAGGAAAATGGCAAAAAGTGAAATACAAAAAAATTCCCAGCTATTCACATTAACAAACAAAAATAAGCTAGAGGTAAATGTATCTAATTTTGGTGCACGAATTGTCAGTATTCAAGTGCCTGTTTCAGGCGAAGGAAAGCGAGAAATCACGATTGGTTTTGATACGCTATCAAGCTATCAAGAAAGTCCATATTTGGGAGCGACAATTGGTCGAACAGCAGGACGCATTGCTCAAGGAGCAGTCGAAATCGATGGGAAGAAGATTCAGCTTCAGCAAAATGAAGGAACGACGACATTACACGGTGGAGAACATGGTTTTGAGTCAGTAGTTTGGAAAACGGTTTCTGAAAAGGGGAATCAAGTTGTTTTTGAACATACTAGTTTAGATGGGGAGAATGGTTTTCCTGGAACTCTTGTCGCTCAAGTGAGTTATACGTTGACGGAGGAAAATGAAGTAGTGATTGAGTACCGTGCTCAAAGTGATAAAGATACTTTGTATAATCCAACGAATCATGTTTATTTCAATTTAAGTGGTTCAGCAAAGGAATCAGTATTTGACCATAGTTTAAATGTAAAAAGTGAAGCGATTTTAACCTTGAACGAGGATAACACCATGACGGGCAATCGCTTGGAAACTGTAGGGACTGTTTTTGATTTTAGAGAACCTACTTTGTTAAAGCAAATTTTTAATGAAAAAGAAACACAAATCGAAATAGCTGGTGGCTTGGATCATCCATTTTTACTTGATTCACAAGAAGAACAGGCTATTTTGGAAAGTCCAGATAAAAAAATTACAGTTAAAATGACGACGGATCGTCAAAGCGTGGTAATCTATACCATTGGTCGTTGGGCGGAGGGAATGGAAACCTCAACCGGAAAATTAGTTTATGGCGGCGCAGTGACATTAGAAGCGCAGCAACCTCCTGGATCTGAACAAGATGAGAAGTTACCATCGATTGTTTTGAAGAAAGAGCAACCATTTGTTTCACGTACTTCTTATAAAATAGTGATTAATTAATAAGAAGATGAACGATTCACCAATCTATAAAATTTGTTCGATTTTTTCATGAAATTGGTATAACAAGTACTTGGGAGTGTAAAGAAAATAAACGATAAATAACGAGATTTGTTTTTCAAATCTTTATAATTTATCGTTTATTTTTGTATTATTCTGCTTTAAAGAGTGAAATTTTTGAAGCAAAACTCATTTTTGACTAGACTCTCGTAAGATTAATTCAACTGGAACGACAATTGATTTGCCAGTTTGTTCAGGTTGAGAAAGAAGTAGTAATAATGAATCTACTGCTGATTTAGCAATTGTAGCAGTATCTTGCTTTACAGAAGAAAGTCCAGGAGTAGAATAACTAGCACAAGGAATATCATCAAACCCAATTATTTTTAATTGTTTAGGAACCTCTTTTCCTAGTGAAGAGGCAAGCATTAAAATATCCAAGGCAATAGAATCGTTAATAGCGAAGATACCATCAACTTCAGGATTTTTTACTATAAATTCTTTTAATTGAGTAGAAAATGTAGTTTTATTATGCTCGAATTTAAGCACATTTTTTTCAAAATTAAATAAAATGTCAGCCTGCTTTAAGGCATCCTTAAAGCCTTTGAAACGTTCATTGGCAGAAGAAGAATTATGGGTGTACATAGCAATAACTGGTTGTTTACAGCCTGACAAAATCAATTGTTCAGTAGCTACTTGCGCCCCTTGATAATGATTAGATGAAATAAAAATTGTGTTTTCTTTTTGTTTAGGTTCACGATCGATACAAATATAAGGAATTTGTTTTGTTGCTGAAGAATGCTCGAATTCAAATGCTTCTACGCCAGAAATTACAATAAGACCGTCGACACCTTTACCCTGAAGCATTTGTAAATAAGCAATTTCCTTTTCTTCATTTCTAGCAGTGTTACAAATAATAGTAGAGTATCCCTTTTCAAATAATATTTCTTCTATTTTTTGAACAACACTGGAAAAAAAGAAATTTCGAATATCTGGTACCAGTATACCGATTGAAAAAGATTTATTCATACGTAAACTTTTAGCACTATAGTTCATTTTATAACCAGTTTCTTCAATTGCTTTTAAGACTTTTTGCCTTGTTTTCTCTGAAAAACGACCATTGTTATTGATCACTCTAGAAACGGTTGCGACCGAAACACCACTAATTTCAGCAATATCTTTGATAGAATAATTTTTCATTTAATAAACCTCACAAGTATTCTTAACATGAATAAACTTCATAATCCAAATTTTCTCATACTTATTTACAGATAGCAATTCTTTTAAAAGGGGTTGACTTTAATTAATAAGAGTGATATATTCTAAGCAAGTTAGGTAATCGATTACTCAATCGAACCTTTATATTTTTAGGTTTTGAGTAATCGTTACCGCAATAAGGAGTGAGATGATGACAAGATTACTATGTCCCTCAATGATGTGTGCTGATTTTTCTAATTTACAAAAGGAGGTTGAAGAGCTAGATAATTCAGGTGCAGATATATTTCATGTAGATATTATGGATGGTCATTTTGTACCAAATTTCGGTATGGGAATTCAAGATTTTTCACTTATTCGTTCATCAACGGAAAAAGAAGTTGATGTTCATTTAATGATTCAAGACCCAAGTCGCTATGTGGAGCTATTTGCAGATTTGGGTGCTGATATTATTTATGTTCATCCTGAATCTGATCAACAGATTTCCAGAACTTTGGAGATGATTAGAAAAAAAGACAAAAAAGTTGGCATTGCAATTAATCCAGGAACTTCTATTTTTAGTATTCAAGAGTTATTACCATTGATCGATTATTTAATGATTATGACAGTAAATCCTGGTTTCGCTGGACAACAGTATTTAGACTATGTAAAAAAGAAACTTGAATATGTGACAAGTATCAAACAACAATATAAATTTCAAGTGATGGTTGATGGCGCTATTTCCGCTGAGAAAATAACTTCTTTAGACAAAATAGGTGTCGATGGTTTTGTATTAGGCACTTCAGCTTTATTTGGTAAAAAAGAATCATATGAAAAGATTTTGAATCAATTACATGAATAAATTGGAAGGAGTAGAGAAAAAATGAAAATAGCTATTGGCAGTGATCATGTAGGAATTGAGTTGAAACCTGAAATTATTAAGTATCTGGGAGAGCTAGGACATAGCATTACTGATTTTGGTCCTTTTTCGGCTGAAAGGACTGACTATCCTATTTACGGAAAAAAGGTTGCGGAGGAAGTGGCTGCAGAGAATTTTGATGGCGGAATTTTAATTTGTGGAACTGGCGTAGGAATTTCGATTGCTGCAAATAAAGTCAAAGGAATTCGTGCAGTTGTATGTAGTGAGCCTTATACGGCAAAACTTTCTAAGCAACACAATAATACGAATATATTAGCCTTTGGAGCACGAGTAGTTGGTAATGATTTAGCTAAAATGATTGTAAAAGAGTGGTTAGACGCTAATTATGAGGGAGGCAGACATGCTAAAAGAGTTGAAATGATTGCTGAAATCGAAAGCGACAAGTTGAATGAGTAGCAGTATTTATCTTAAAACAGGTAGTAACGACTAATTAAATAAGCTGATTATTTGTCTATCCTAGTTGCTATGATATTGGTTTCTTTCTCGTTCCGCTTTTTTCCTTATTAAATAGTGTATTTTTTTATCTCAATCACTCACTTTTGATTTTTTTTAGAAAAATATGGAATAAGATGAAAAATGAAGAAAAAAAATGATTGCATTTGAAAAAAAGTGGTGTTATGATGGGTATGAAAATAGAGGAGGAGGAAATCAAATGAAGTTAGCAACAAGAATCAATTCATTTTTACCAAAATTTGACTACGATTTGAAAACAATTTTTGAAGAATTCCATCGAATCGGTTTAAGCCATGTTGATTTAAATTATCCAGAACACGTTACTGATTTTTCAGGACCAGAAATGAAACAACTTTTAGCTCAAAATCAATTACAAGCAAATGGAGTAGCGTTAAGATTTAGAGAAGAGTTTATTAATGGGGAACTTGGAAATTCAAAGCAGGCTATTTCCAAAAAAGCAATTCAATTATGTAAAGAAGCGCTAGATTATTGTCGTGAAATAGAGGGAGAAGTCGTAACTGTTTGGTTGGGTTTTGATGGGTTTGATTATTCTTTTCAAATTGATTATGAAAAAGTTTGGGAACAAATAAAAAATGCATTTATTGAAATTGCGGATTATGCACCAGATATCAAACTTAGTATTGAATATAAGCCTTTTCAGCCTCGTGCTTATGCTTTTATTGATAGTTTAGGAATTGCGATGACAATGCTAAATGATATTGCTCGTCCGAATGTTGGCATAACTTTAGATTATTGTCATATGCTAATGAAACATGAAAATCCTGCTTATGGAGCTAGTATTTTAGGGAGTCGAGGGAAGTTGTTTGGTGTTCATTTAAATGATGGTTATGGTTTAAATGATGATGGACTTATGATTGGAACGAATAGTTTACTTAAAACAATTGAATTTATTTATTATACAAAATTGCATAACTATGATCATGCAATCTATTTTGACACGTTTCCCGTTATTGAAGATCCTTTGGCTGAATGTGAACGAAATATAAAAATGATTCAAAAGATTGATGAGATTATTGAACGTATAGGAATGAAACACATAGCAGATATCATTTCTAAAAACAGTGCAGTACACGTTAGCGATTTACTATTGGAAATCTTAAATTAAGATTTCCAATAGTTAAAAAAATTTAAGAGTAAGGAAGTGTTAGATATGGATTATCAAAAACTAGCAAAAGAGATACTAATTGAAGTTGGTGGAGTAGAAAACATTACTAATTTATCGCATTGCGCAACTCGTTTAAGATTAAATTTGAAAGATGATTCGAAAGTAAATGATCAGGAAGTAAAAGCGTTGACCGGAGTAGTTGATGTCATAAATAAAGCTGGTCAATATCAAATTTTGATTGGAACCGAAGTGCCAAAACTTTATGAAGAGTTTGAATACTTGGTTAGTGGAGATGCTAATAATCAGTTGAATGAAGATAGTTCTAACCAATCTGGAAGTATCGTTAGTAATATTTTTTCAGCGATTTCAGCCATTTTCGCACCATTATTACCTGCCTTAGCTGGATCTGGAATTCTTAGAGGATTACTTATTTTAGCAGTACAACTTGGACTTATTTCGGAAAACAGTGGGACTTATACTATTTTATCTGTTGCTTCAATGAGTGTTTTCTATTTTTTACCAGTTTTGTTAGCGTTTACTTCAGCTAGAAGGTTTGGCGCAAGTCCATATATTTCAGCCTTGATTGGTGCTTCATTGATTAATCCCGATTTTATTGCATTGATGGGAGATACTGGAAATGGTGCTACTACGACGTTCTTCAATATACCAGTTGTGTTAATGAATTATAATTCCACAGTCGTACCAATTATTTTATCGATTTGGGCTTTCTCATACTTATATAAATTTTTAGATCGAAAAATTCCAGAAACACTTAAATTAGTTGTTGTTCCGTTGATTTCATTGGCAATTATGGTACCGTTAACAATTATTATAATTGGCCCAATTGGTGTTTATAGTGGTGAATTGGTTGCGAATGTAGTTAACTGGTTGATTGAGCGAAGCAGTATTTTAACAGGTGTTGTAATTGGTGGTGGTTGGAGTGTCCTAGTTAGTTTAGGGATTCATTGGGCTGTTAATCCTATCATGATTAATAATGTATCTACTTACGGATTTGACTATATTGTACCTTTTACTTTTGCTTGTAATTTTGCTGTAATTGGAACAACGATTGGTGTTTATTTCAAAGCACGTAATAAACAGTTGCGTAGTTTTGCTTTAACGGGTTTGGTGACGGTTGCTCTATCTGCTATTATTGAGCCAACATTATTTGGTCTTTTAGTGAAAAATAAGAAGTTATTTTTAGCTCAAATCATTGGAGGAGCTGTTGGTGGCGCTTATTTAGGATTGATGCATGTGGTAACAAATTCGTTTGTTTTCGGTAGTGTAACAACATTTCCTGCATTTGTTGAAGGGGATTCAGCAAACTTTATTCAAGCAATGATTGGTTTAGCTATTTCTGTGATTGTGTCTGCTGTTTTAGGATATATTTTCACTACAAAAGATGAAAAACTAGTTTGAGCTTGATGGTCATTTTCTTGAATTAATATTTTAGAAAGTAGGAACTAAACATTTCTGTAATAAACAGTTTGAAGTAAAATCATTTTTCTAGGACATTTCTGAAAACTATGGAGAAATCCAAGTATTTTAGACATGTCCTATTATTATGTACTTGAATAGTTTTCGTTTAACTTAGACATCATTGGATTTTGTTGGAGAAGAAGTAGAATCAAGGACAAGAACTTTGTTTAATGTGGCGCTGTAATTGGTTTTTTATAAATTCAAAAAAACGGATCAGTGATTAAAATATGCTATAATCATAGTTATATTATTAGATAAGATAAAGGAGGTTAATGATGATTCCATATGAAAGACAAGAGAAAATACTTGAAGTATTGAGTGAAAATGAACTTTTACGTATTGAGGATTTACAAACATACATTCCAGACACTTCTATTTCAACATTAAGAAGAGATTTAAAAGAATTAAGTAAGCTTAATAAGGTTCAATTATTGACAGGGGGAGCGGTAAAAATCTATTCTACCGTTTCGGAGCTACCAATTGTTACTAAAGCTGTTTTGCAAACTAAAGAAAAAAGATATATTGCTAAATTGGCTCAACAACAAGTGATGGATGGTGAAACAATTTATTTAGATTCGGGATCGACGTGTACTACTTTATTAGAAGAACTTTTAAATAGAGAGATTCATATTGTGACAACAAATACGGATATATTTGGATTATCTCGAACGATTAAAGCTGAAATTACAACTCTAGGTGGCTCTTATAATCCCAATATCTCCTCGTTGAGTGGTCCACTAACCATAGAGAATCTTAGTAATTTTATTTTTGACAAAGCTTTTTTAGGCGCGAATGGAATTGATATTATGCATGGAATTACAACGCCTAATTTATTAGAAGCGACTAAAAAAAGAGCTGTTCTAGCTAATTCTAAGAAGTCCTTTCTTCTTTGTGATAGTTCAAAATTTCATAAAATCTCTGCAGTAAGAGCTTTCGACCTTAATTCTGTTACATTGATTACAGATAAAAGTGATCAACAAATTGAAGAAAAGATGCAAGTTATCTATAAAAAAGGGCAATAGAAAATACTTAGAATATTGGTAAAAAGATAGTAGGATTCAAAGAGTTTAGAAATTTTTGTAATTCATCTATAAAGCGTTATATTGTAAGAAACAGATAAAAATAGCAAATCATAGAATGGTTCCTTTTTTATAATTGAGTCCTGTGAAGTCTGCTTCAACTTTTGCGAGTTATTCCCTATTCTATGTAAAAGAAAGTAATTCGTTCTCTTAGCTAAAATTTCCAACTGTAAAACTTTGGAATTGTCTCTGATAGAGTTACTTTTGTGCCAGTATTTATCTGAAGACATAAAAAAGTTGATTAATTACACAAAAAAATAGTTTCATTTAAAATAAGTAAATAAAAATTCTTTTTTCTTGTTCGAAAAATCGCAATATAGTACTATTATTTTACTGACTAATGTAGAAGCAATACATAACTAGTTTATTTATTAATAAAAAGTAAATTTTGTTGTTTTTTTAGCGATTAATGCAGGATAAAATAGTAAGGGGTGAGCAAATGGAAATCATAAGTTCAGGAATAAAAGATGGCTATTTTTTAGATTGTTATGGAGGTCACGGGACGGAATTCAATGAAAATTTTATGCCTACTTATTCTGTTCCTTTTCAAATTAAAAATGCTCCGAAGGAAACTAAAAGTTTTGCGGTTGTTTTGTATGATATAGATGCATATGAAGTGACAAAAGGTTTTCCGTGGATTCATTGGGTCGTAGCAAATTTGACCCGAGAAGAAGTCTTAGCGAATGAAAGTCAGACTGCAACGGATTTTATTCAAGGGGTCAATAGCTGGCATAGTCCTTTAAAAGCAAATCAATCAAAAGAATTATCTTCATTTTATGGCGGAATGACGCCACCTAATGGTGATCACCTGTATACGCTAAAAGTGTTAGCATTAGATACATTAGTAGAGCTTGAAAAGGGGTTCTATTTGAATGAATTAGTCTCTGGAATAAAAGGGCATGTATTGGCTACAGCTACGCTAGAAGCAAAGTATAGGCAATATAAAAGCTAAATACCTTGTTTGTTGGTAGAATAGAGCTATAAGAATTTTCCTATTTCTATTGTCTTCCTTTAGTTAAGTTTAAAGTTATTGAGAAATTATTTAAGGATATATGAAGTATTTACTTAAACTGAGTTTTTAGTGGCGTTCAAACGGAAATGTAACTTACTTGGAGAAGTAAGGTTATAGAAAATCTTTAAAATTCATATAGTAAAATAGTGTAAGTCAAATATTTTAAGTTACTTTGTTAGAAAGTGAACAAAAACGTGTAAACTGCTTAAGTTTATTTTCTAGTATTTATGAAAAAAGACTATTTGAATAGGAAAAGCTAAATTGGAGTTGAAATAGATGATAGAAAGATATATGGAAAAAAATTTATTCAGGCAAATTGTGCTATTAGAAAATCTATATACTTCAACAAGAGTACCGATCAAAAAAATGGCAGAATTATTAGATGTTTTCCCTAAAACCATTGAATCAGATATTGAAAAAATCATTATTGAGTTTGATTATGCGATTCAAACGTCTAATAAATCACGTTCTTTATATTATGTGTTATTTGATCAAGAGATTCCATTGTATAAATTGAAACAATCTATTTATCAGCAATCTATTTTTTTAAAAGTATGTGGACATTTTGCTTTAGATAAGTTTGATTATCTTGAGCTTGTTGAAACTGACTTTATTTCTGTCAGTAAGGCATATGCTTTAAAAAATCAAGCCCTTGATTTTTTTAATCGAATTGGATTAAAAGAAAGTAAAGGACAACTGGTTTTATCTGAAATTGAATGGCGTTTGGTGAGTTTGAATGTTCTTATTCGATTGGATGAAGGATTGGATTTTACTCATCCTGTAGACTTTGAAATTGCTTGTGAAGAATTAATCGATACAATAGAAAATAAATTTTCAAAACGGGTTTATGACAAGGATAGTAAATATTTTATTATCCAAGGGATGTATCTTAGTTATCAGAGACAACTGGAAAACCCTGTCCAATTTGATTCATTTTATAAGGCAGAAATTAGACGTAGACCGATTTATACTAATATAGTGACTGCCTGGCAAGAGAGTAAATTAAAAGAGTATATCAATGAATCAGAAATTGAATTTATTACTTTTTTATTTAATGCTTGTCCATACTCTTTTGAACAAATCAATGACTTATTTGAAGACCATGAGGAAGTACGCAAAATTTTTATCACTAGTAAACCTAAAATGGTTGAACTGGTTGAAACATTTAGCGAATTAGCCGAAAAGAATTTATTAGGAAATCAGCCATTTGAACAAGCGCTTATGCGTCTATTTAGAACAGCTTGGAGAAATTATCAACCATTGATTCCCGATCGAACGTATTTACTAGCTCCTAGTTTAGTCCCTATTTATTCTATTGTAACTAGTATTATTATTAAATGGGGAGAAGAATTCGATAATGAGTTACATTTAGATCAAAATTCGATCAATCGTTTTATTGATGAATGTGCTCAGTATTTACTGGTAAAACGTACAGTAGTCAATATTATTATTGTGACGGACTCTCATTCAAAATATTTGATTTATAAGGATTTGCTTCGTAGCAATATTTTTGAACCAAGAATAGATCCACGAATTTATCATGATTTAGACGAATTAGATTTATTAGAAGTGAAAAAGAAAAATGCCATGATTTTATGTGAGAGAAGACTTTTGAAAGAAGTTTCTGATGAGTCGATTGATATTTTACCGATTTCGTTAAATAAAGTGACTGAATTAGGATTTATCATTACGTTCTTTCAATGGGTGGAGACAAATAGAAATAAGCAACGAGAAAAAGCAGTTCGAAGAAAATAGAAATAGACGCCAAATTATAGAAAGTTAAAGAATACTAAACAAGGGCTTTTCTTAAGAGAAAACCCAGCGTATTTTTTGTCATTTTCGTGATTTGGCGCTTTTTCGTATAAATCTCGACTTGTCCGACTTTAGCGGATGTTATCTAAATAACGAGAGATGATTTCCAAATGATGCATGACGGAGGCTTTTCTCATTATTCCCATTCCAGGGAATTTTTCTTGAGCAGCGGCGGCTAATAGTAATTGAATTCCTGCTGTAAGTTGCTCGCCACAAAGTGTAGCAAGCCAAAGTTCCAATTCAGCAATCAGTTCGAAAAATTTATCTTTTTGAGAAGAAAGATCCTCACTAGAAATAAAGTGGTGGATTCTAAGTTGTTCGTTTTTTAAATAAACTAAATGCAAGCTTAGTTGTTTCGAAGGATAGCTATGTTCATAGTAGATGCGACTGTCAATTGAAAAGTCACTAAAACCGATAAAACCTTTTTGTTGGTATGTTAGATGAGCTGTTGAAAAAAGCTCATCAGAACATTCGTGATAGAAACTATTTTTAGGTAAGCGGGTAAAGACATCTTGTGAAAGAATCAAAGGACCGACTACTTTGTTTAGTAAGCGAAATTCTTCTCTAATAAGGACTTGGGTTCGATTATCTGACCAATCACTTTCTAATGAAGCATTGGCTGAGTCGACGATAAAAAGATCAGGCTTATGTTGCTTTATGTTTAATGGATGATTGATAATAAGCGCGTTAGGGGCGTTGTATGCTGCTAAAGTTTCGGGCCCATTTATTGTGTGAAAGTCACCTGCTTGAGGATTTTGAATTAGATAAAATGGCTGCTCTTTTGCTTTAAATAGCTCGATTGTTTTAGTTAGTGTTTTCGATTGTTTGACTGGTTCGATGATGGGTGCTATTTGGATTGATAATCGATTATGGATTAACAGATCATTCAATGCCGCTAAATCAAATTGTTTGCCTCTAAAATAAGGATAGTACATTAGTTGTCCTCCAAAATCTGTTGCTCAAGTTTAAAATAGGCTTCACGTGTAGCCGCTAATTCATCCTTCAGTGCTTCAACAGCTTGTGATTGAGTATCTTCAATAAAGCAATCATAAAAATTAATTCCACCGCCAAATAAGTCATATTCTGGTTGTCTTTTTTTCAATTCTTTATATAGTTGATTCGTTGAAAATACTCTGAGACCGCGTGCAGTCTGTTTAGCTTTACCAACTTCGCGTGCTTGCGCAGCAATTAATCGGAAAAGTAACGCTTGTTCATTGACAATTAATTCTTGACGTTGCGGTTTCTTTTCAACAGTAAAGTAACCGGGACTTTTTTGTTCTTGAGAAGTTAAGTATTGATGATAAACCATGACTCCAATCGATTTTGGAATATCCTCTTTTACTTTTTCGAAAAGTGCTTCTGGCAAAACGAAATAATTATAGTGACCGATAAAAGATAATTTGGCGGTTGAACGAAAATCAGCTTTACTGACCTTGACTTCATAGCAACGCCATTCAAATTGATTCGTTGGCAAAAGACGACAGCTTAACGTATCAACAATGCCTTGATCTTCAGGCATCGTGACTTCTTCAACAACAATATCGCCATTTTCGCGACAATAATAATATAAAGATTCTTCTATTTCAAGTGTTAGTGCCGTTTTCATAATAAGCTCCTTTCACAATTTTCTTTATTATAAAACGTACGTTCGGTTTTGTGAAGAGAAAAAGAATAAAAAGTAGGATTGGTGGTGGGTGAAACAAAAGTAAATCGCATCTTCTAAAATTCACCAAAAATTTGAAGATTACCAAGTAGGAATCATTCAACATCGAAAGGAACCTTTTCGTGTTTCTTGTTATTTTCGGATAGTTCTTCTTATTGGGATAAATCAGGAAGAATGTAGTGATTCGATGAGGATTGTATCTAATCGTTTTTCAGTGCTAAATACTGTTATTTCAACTTCTCTAACACCAATAATTACGATATCTAAATCGAACTAAGGGAAATGATTGCATTTTAAAGGATAAAAATTATAATAAAAGATGGTAATTAGTTAAACGTGGAGGAATGTACGGATGGAAAAAGAACAAGTTACTGTGTCTTTACCAGAACAATTAGTAAAAGAACTAGATTTAAAAAATGGAGATGAAGTAACTTTAAGTGTTAGAAATCAAAAAATAATGATGGAGACAGCGAATAAAACAGCGGGAAGCCAAACGCTATCCTTACGTTGGTTCTTGATTCCAACGGCAATTGTCAGTTTGTTATTTTTTGTTTATCTTCTTATTAAAAATCAACATCAGATTACTTTAGTAGGGGAAGTCTCGATTGCTAATATGGTTTTATCAATTGGTTTATTGAGTGGTGTGTTTAGTTTTATTTTGGCTTTTGTGAAGGGAAAGAAAAATGAGATTGTCTCAAAATCGAAGGATATTAGTTGGCGGAATTTTCCAGCTATTTTGATTTCCTTTATTATTATTTCCCTATTAGGCACTTTGATTTTCTTCAAATTATTAGGCTTAGTTTTTATAGGTGCTTCGTTTGACCGCTATACAGCAACGTTATTGTTTTTTATTTTTTCAGCGGTTATCAATTATTTTATGATTTACTCTGCAATCTCTGTGACTTCGGATAAATTAATCAGTATTTTGATTGTAGTTATTTTGGGCGGCGTTTTGTTTGCAATGTTCACAAATCGAGACTATCAATGGTGGCAGTTTAATTTCAGTTTTTTAGGAACGATTGAAGCAAAAAATAGATGGCAATTCAATTTAACCTTGATTTTTTCAGCATTATTGATGGTTGCCTTGATTGATTGCTTATTCGTCGATTTACAACGAGCAATGCCAGAAAATAAACGCTTGATTATCTTGCGTATTTTATTGACTTTAACTGCTTTAGATTTAGGGGCAGTCGGACTGTTTCCTTATACTGAAACGGGTCCTTTCCAAGGGGTTCATAATCATGTTGCGGAATATCTTGTTTATTTGATTATCATTTTAATTGTAGGAATCAAATGGTTACTGCCTAATATAACAAAAGAGTTTATGTCGATTTCCTATTTAATTGTGATTATGTTAGTGGGTATTGTTGTTTTGTTTATGGGCGTGGGTTATCTTTCATTAACAGCGTTTGAGTTGTTTTCATTTATGTTGGCATTTAGCTGGATTATTTTACTACTACAAACCTTGCAAAAAATGGCACAAGAAATCAACAATACGTATTATGTAAAAATTAAAAATGTGAAAGAGGAAGAAGAGTAATTGTATAGCCTCCTTTGTTCTGTTCATTCTTGCAAAAGTAAGGCTGTCAAAAAGCGGAAGGCAACAATGATTTTCAGAAAATAGCTACAACAAAAAAAGAACAACCTGAGCAAAATCAAGGTTGTTCTTTTAACTATTTATACGCCAAGAGAGATTCGAACTCCCGACCGCTCGCTTAGAAGGCGAGTGCTCTATCCAGCTGAGCTATTGGCGCATGCTTAACACGACAAAATTTATTATAATGAACATAGAAACTAAAGTCAATCAAAAAATAGAAATAACAGCATTTTTTTTTGAAATACTTTGAAATACAATCTAAAAGAACAAAATCTACAGTTTTAATTGACTAGAGAGGTCTTTTTTGATATAGTATTAATGTTGTAATTGTGGACTCCACAGCTACAACCGCACAGAACAAGCGTTAAGTATAACGAGTAAGTTATCACTTGTGATGGCGAGTCTAAGTCTAGAAGAAGGAGGTGCTGTATAGCATGTACGCAATTATCAAAACTGGTGGTAAACAAGTAAAAGTTGAGGTAGGTCAAGCAATTTACGTTGAAAAATTAGACGTAGAAGCTGGACAAAAAGTTGTGTTTGACGAAGTTATCTTAGTAGGTGGCGAATCTACAAAAGTAGGTGCTCCAACTGTTGCAGGTGCGACTGTCGAAGGTACTGTTGAAAAACACGGTAAACAAAAGAAAGTGGTAACTTTCAAATATAAACCTAAAAAACACACTCACCGCAAACAAGGTCACCGTCAACCATATACAAAAGTTGTCATTGAAGCAATCAACGCATAATTTTAGGTTCTCAAGAAAGAAGGCCTACAAATGATCGAAGGTTCTTTTAATCGAAATGACGCTGGTCAGCTTATTTCATTTGAGATAACAGGCCATGCCGAAGCAGGTCCTTACGGTAGTGATATCGTATGTGCAGCTGTGTCTGCATTGGCGATTAGTGCTGTAAATGGTATCGACGCTTTAGCCGGTTTCGAACCGATTGTAGAGACGAATGAAACAGAAGGTGGTTACCTTTATGTTGAAATGCTCTCTTCACTAAACCAAGAACAAAAAAATATTGCTCAAATTTTATTGGAAAACCTTTTGTTAGGTCTACAAGCGATTGAGCAAGATAATTCAGAATTTATTCGAATTAAAACGATAACTAAAAAATAGGAGGTGCAGACCATGTTACTAAATATGAATTTACAATTATTTGCCCATAAAAAAGGTGGAGGTTCTACTTCCAACGGACGTGATTCAGAATCTAAACGTCTAGGTGCTAAACGCGCTGATGGACAAACTGTTACTGGTGGATCAATTTTATACCGTCAACGCGGAACTAAAATTTACCCAGGAGCAAACGTAGGTATTGGTGGCGACGACACTTTATTTGCTAAAGTTGATGGCGTTGTACGTTTCGAACGTAAAGGCCGCGATAAAAAGCAAGTGTCTGTTTACCCAGTAGCTCAAGAAGCTTAATAACTTTCAGCTCTATCCCTTGTGTAGTAAGGGGTAGAGCTTTTTTATTTGGATAAACAGACAATTGAATACCATCTTGAATGCCTTCCGCTTAGAAATTAGCAAATTTAGCTAGTTTTTCGGCAGCGGCATTCTTTTGTTTACTATTCAAAAAGTCTAACTTTTTGGGGTCACTACAAAATACGAATGGCTTACTAGTTATTTTACTTCTTTGTAATTTCCTTTTCTCTTAACGTGATAACAAGATGGACAAGTAACAATTTTTTTATCAGGAAATTGATTTCTTGCTATGCTCAAAGCATCTTCAGAGCCTCCTTCAAATCCGATTAACGTTCGTTCAGTAACAGATGGCAGTTCTTCACAGTCCATAGAGTGGACAACATATTCGCCACCTTTATTGGGTTTATCCGATAGATAATAAAAATCACTCATGAGTATCCCTCCTTTTGCTTGAGTATAATACAATCAAGTTTAATATCTGAGGTTAAAATATTATTTATTAGATTATTAAGGTTCTCTAATGATTTAGGTTTTTTTTAGTAAATAAAACACAAAAAACAATTATAATTAACTAGTTGAAACGTTGATATAATTGCGTTTTCGAGAGTTTGGTACGCAATACAGTACTCTAATTACTACAAAAGAAGTGAGAAAATATGAATAAACGTTGTAGAAATTACTATCCTAACCTAGCAATTAAAGACATAAGTAAATTTCGTGGAATGGATCCAGTTATTGAAGCGGAATACACATTTAAAGAACAGGGAGTAGAAACACTTATCAATTTTAAAGACGAATACCTTATCATGTGAGGGCGTAGAATTGAGCTGTCCTCTACACCATGTCATTCCTGTGGTTCATCTGTCCGTTGTGTGGCCAAAGAAAAGGCATACTACACTTTAAAGACGGTTGGGGTTGTGTGAAGTGTCATGATCTAGTCTATAGCAGTCAGCAAGACACGAAAACGGACTTCTGGACGTGGTACAACAAGGCTATCGCTATTGCACGACAGATAGATAAAGAGTTTTGGGTAGATGGCTTTACGTTCATGAGAGAGAGCTGCTATCTGTTTCCTAGCAAGCCTAAAAATATGAAGTGGAGTAAGTACGAACAACTGAAGACGAAGTTTGATGATTATGTGATGAAAGGGAACATGATTAATTACAAACTGTTGAAAAAGTATTTGTAATACACTTAGACTAAACATATTATGATGCATTTAAAAAAGATCAGACATTAGCTGGTCTATTTTTTATAGGAGTAAACTGACAGGAAGTTGACAGTTTTAAACTATTTTTTTTAGCTATACTAACGTTGTAAGATCTTACAAAATGATAAAGAAGGAGGTAAAAAAATGGCAAAAACAATTGGAGAAGTAAGAAATTTTCTTGATAGTCTTGTTGGTAAAATTACTGTTGATAAATCCAGTAGCGCATTAAATGGACAATGTGTGAGTTTAATCAAAAACCTACTTGAATTTTTGGGAGCGCCTAATCCATATGCTGCGCGAGGAAATGCCAAAGATATTCCGAGTACCTACGTTTCTCAAGGGATTGCGAAAACTGGTTCTGGTACGCTTAACATAGCTGTTAACAGATATGATGGCGGAGGATACGGGCATGTTTGGGTTAAGATTGGATCTGATAGTTGGCAAGCTAACTACGCTGGATTGGCAACAAAAAAGAATGTTGGGGAAGTGGCTATTACTGACATTTTAAATTTAGATCAGTGGATTTCTGGTGGTGGTGGTTCATCAACATCAGGAGGAAAAGCTACTACTTTAGGATCTAAGGGTGAGGCATTGATTAAAAAATTTGAATCATGTAAACTTACTGCTTATGATCTCGGAGATGGAATGATTACGATTGGTTGGGGACATGCAGAATCGAAAGGACGAACAAATTTAGTCGCTGGTGTAACTACATGGTCTCAAGCGCAAGCAGATAATCAGTTCAAACAAGATATCGTAGGTTATGCCAATGCAGTAAACAATTATTTTACTCGTTCGTTTAATCAAAATCAATTCGACGCAATGGTAAGTTTTGCTTACAATGTTGGAACAGGAGCATTTGCAAACGATGGTTGGGATAAGAATGCTTCCAATAGTTATATTACAGAATCATTTGCAAACTATATCAATAGAGGCACACAATTTGAAGAAGGATTAAGACGCCGTCGACAAGAGGAAATTAATTTATTTAACACACCAGTAAATGATAGTGAAATAAAAATAAATGAAGGAGATGAAGAAGTTATGTTTATGTATTGGGCTGCACGAAGTGATGGAAAGACAAAAGATGCGTTTGGAGTAATGGGTGGAAATCGAGTTCACTTAAAAACACAAGAAGAAATCAGCGCATTAAAAAATATCTGTAAACAAACTACAGGTAGAGAATTAAAAGAATATGATTGGCCAGGAACTCACCCAGTTACAAAATTTGTTGAGCGTATTACAAATTTTAATGCTTAATTTTAATATAGAGTCATCGCTTATGCGGTGGCTTTTTATTGTAGATTATCAAAATGTATTTCTATAAACATGACCTTGTGGATGGCTAGGGTATAACTAAGCCGAAAATATCGGTGTACCTTTGTATAGGTTTCCCAAAAAGTTGGGAAACATGAAATTTAACGAGAGAAAAATTGCTTTGGTTAGTTATAGAGCCTAGTCCCAAATTGGATAGAGGTAGTTAAGCACAAAATGTACAATACTCAAATTTAGCGGAGAGGAAAACTTCCTTGTACTAATAGCCCGACTTTTCAGCTGATTGAATTATACGTGCTGAGGGGGGCGCAATTTGCGCCTACCTAGTTAGCTACAAGGTCGAAATATTCTACTCTGTTTATCCAGGAATATTTAAGAACAGAGTTACTCAAAGTAACCTCGTTGCATGAATTTAACTAACTAGATGTTTTCTAGTCTGTTAGTGCAATACTCACTAGCTATTTGTTCTTACTCTTGGTATGATTATAAAAAAATGGTGAATATATGGACAAAGTAAAAAATTGTTTGAAAAAAGCAAGTAAATATTACAGTGAAAATAGCACTGGCACGAAGTTTGTAATAAATTTCGCAACTATTTTTATTATTGGATTGCTAAGAGAAACATTGTTAAATCTATTTGGATTTTGGTTATCAATACTCGTTGTACTCTTTTTAATATTTTTTATGTTTACAGGTTTCTCTTATGGTGTTCACGCTTGGAAGTACAGAAAAAGGTAATGTAACTTGACTATATATTTGTCTTTTAAGTCAATCAAACTAAATAAAAATTTCAGAGGTGTTGAATATGGAAAAAGAAAAATGGTATAGAAAGAAAAAAATTTACATTCCCTTGTCTATTATTTTAGGTGTACTAGGTTTTGGTGCATCACTTGTTAGTTTGTTTGGTGTGAGTGTGGATGATGAACTTAATAAAGATTACTATAATGATAAAGACGAACCACTATTTAAAAGGAAAGATGATTAGCTTAAAAATTATTTATAGCGCCCTGCGCTAATGAGAATTATTGAATTAAAATTTATATCTATTGGCATGATGGTTTTTGTCTGTATGTGTAGATAAAACAAATTTGAAATTGAAAGGAGTGCAATATGAGAAAAATATTTATGAGTGGTTTAATTCTTTCTAGCATAGTTTTACTGGTAGGTTGTAACTCTAATGATAAAAAAACGATATCTAGTAGTAGTATTTCTAATTCTAGTACACAAAATTCGGAAACTAAGTTGGAGTTAACAAAAGAGGAGTATGATTCTTTCGTTGGTACATGGGAATGTATCGATTCTGATTGGACAGGAGAGAAAGTTTACATATCTAAAACAGATAATGGCTTATCTATTCAATATGATGGAGAGGAAAAAACTAATACAGAGCCATCTTCAAGATCGAAAGAGGGAGATGATATGTATTATAGTTTTGTAAATAGAAAAGAAGAAATGTCTTATACGATAGCTTTAAAACCAAGTGGGAATATTATTCTTAATAGAGGTACTACGAAGAAAGACACGGTGGGCTTAAGTGCACCTATGGAGTACAAAAGAATTAGTGAATAATTTTATGTATAGCGCCCCACTCTAATGAGAATTATTGAATGCCATTAGCAAAATAGATAATGATATCCAGTGACAGTTTGAAGTGTTGAATCGTGTTTCTACTATTAGATATGATACGAAATGAAACCTTATGAAATTATGAATCATCTATACCCAGTAGCTCAAGAAGCTTAATAACTTTCGGCTCTATCCCTTGTGTAGTAAGGGGTAGAGCTTTTTTATTTGGATTAATAGATATTGTGAAAATAGTGAATCGTCCTAAATAAATTGAGTAAAACTAGATTAAAAAGTTGGTTCAAACTTATACTAGTTTTAAAAAATAGGATTGAAAATAAACAACTAAAATATATTTATAATCATTTAAGGTCTATTTAAGCCAAACATATTATGATGTACTCAACCCTAAAACAAATAAACTTTTTTTCAATCTTAATTCCTTCCCATCTCTTATGAGGTGGGTATTTTTGTTAGTATTGGATATCAAAGGTAAAAAGTTAGCTAAATCATAAAAATGTCGTGATGAATGAATAATTGAGAAGAAGTTGCTTATATTTTTAAATGGGAGAACAGTATTTGAATAAATCAATCAAAAAATAAACTAGTTAGCTGAGAGCAGAGTTTCAGCGGGAAATGAGCTGAATTTTTCCCACTTGACTTATATATGCTAAAAAATTAAGTTAAAGATATATTTTCTTTCCCGTCAATGATAATTAGCTACTCGGAAATTGATGATTTTTTACGAATCGTTTTAAAGTGATTTTTCTCATGTACTTTTCAGAGATAGCATTAAAATCATTTTGGTTTTCTAAGACAATACTCTTTAGGTTTGTAGTTAGCTATTTTTAGAAAGATAATGAGGTTGAGACAAAAGCGGTTAGCTCCGAGAACCAAGTAGGTACGATGCATCATCGAATCACTACGTTCTTCGTGATTTATCGCAATAAGAAGGAATTTCCGAAAATGACAAGAAACACGAAAGGTTTCCTTTCGATGTTGAATGATTCCTACTTGGTGCTCTTCAAATTTTTGGTAAATTTCAGCTTATTTCTGAAGGAGCTGCTTTTGTACCACCGTTTGTTCGGGTTCATAAAATAGAACAAAAGTGTTCTTTACTTTTGTCTCACCCACAATAAAGCCTCCTTGCGATCACTTACGCAAAGAGGCTTTATTAGTTTATTTCATCAAAGATTATTTTATATTGTTCAAAAGTTTTTTCACCTATATCCCTGTTGGTGAACATGATTGAATTAATATTTTTATTGACAGTAGCTATTCCTGCATTGGTCAGTTTTGTATAAAGATCCGACGCTTCTAATTCATCGAAAGTCTGGAAAGAAAATATAGTTATTTTATTTTCAAAATTTGAACCCTTTTTTTGTGTAAAAAAGGTTAATCCACTTGTCGGTTTTGAATCTTGAGAGCTATATTCAGTTTTTATATCGATTTCATGAGGACCGTCCCATTTTGGACTGTACATCGCTAGTTTATTTTCATTAAAGGCAGTCACGATTTTCTTGTTTGTATTGTTTTCAATAGGTTCAGCAAATTTATCCTTAGCGCATCCAACTAAACATACTATAAATAATAACAAAATTCCCATCAATTTCTTTTTCATCGTATCATTCCTTTAGATTATTTACATATAATTATAACAAAGAGAAGAAAGTAATGCTTAAAGAGTGTCAAAAAAATACCAACGATAGGTAAATACTGAAATAGATTTCTGACGAAAAATAAGCTATTATTAATTCATACCAACAAACCCTTTTTATTTTTCATTTATTGCTCTAACAGAGTGATACTCCTTTTTTCCCATCTCAATAGAGGTGGGTTTTTAAGTGAAATTTGAACTTAGTCAATGAAATACAGTAAATGAAGTAACAGGAAAATTAGTTAAGGATATGGCTCGATTGTTTTTTTTCAAAACTTAAAATAAAGCTATTCTAAAAATTAAATAGTTAGCAGATTGCATTTCTATCATCAATATCTTTTAATAACAATCGTATATCTATCAATAGTTATATAGAAGGAAAATAAAATTCATGAAAAATTCATACTCGGTTGTTATAGTAAGAATCAAGACAATGGAGGTGCAACTTATGAGTTTATTAAAATCAGCATTAAAATACAAGGCGGCAAAGACTGTAACTGATAAAGTAGTAGGTAAAGGAGCCGTTTCAACAATTGCAGCTGCTTCAATGGTTAAACAGAGTAACCAAAGAGGTAAGGCAAAAAGAGCGAAAAAACAATAATTTTTCATACTCAGCTAGTACATAATTAAAAACTTATTATAAAGTCGCTTACCTCTTATCGGTGAGGGCTTTTTTTATGTCAGGATAGAGAACTAAAGTAAATAAGAACACAAAAAAATACCAACGATGCAATCTTCCCCAAGATTTTTAGCAGAAAAGTTGGTATTTTTTATACTAATTCACAACTATTGTAAGTCTTCTCTATTGAAAATTCAAATATTATGAAAATTCTAATAATAAAGTTTAAGAAAGTTAAAATTCAGCAGAAATTTTCTTTTTGTTAGAGACTGTTTCAGATTCTTTTTTGAGTGCTATTTTTCAGTAGTTCTTATCCTGATGAATGGCTTATTTATTTTAGGGAGTATCTGAAACCATTTATGGTTCGAATGGAAGAGTGAAGCTTGATGAGCTACTTAGGTAAGAAGCATTAGCGAATCACTTCGTCCTTCGGTTTGTCAGTTGTGTAATGAATTGATTCTGTGGAGTTATTTTTATTCCTATTGCATACCTAGAATAAAAAAAAGTTTGGCATGGTGTGATTAGCTGAAGTTTTAGTTATTATATTCTTTGTTGTTTATTAGACTTTAGAAGATAGAACAAAAGATTTTCCCAACTCATTACTGAAATTTTCAGGCAGCTCTTAGCTATTAATTGCTATTTGATACAAATTGATATAGTATAAAAAAAATAAGAAAGTGGGTGAAAAAATGTCAGAAACTTATACAGCAAACTCATCTGTTTTGTTTGGTCTAGTTATTTTTTTTATTGGCTTATTGATTTTTTGCTTTGGTAAAAAGTTTTTTTTACTGCGACTTTTCTTTGGTGATCGAAGTATGTTTAGCCAAATTTTTGTTGGCGGCGTTCTTGGAGCAATTGGTTTATTCATGATGTACTTAGGCGGTGCTTTTTAAATATGTTAATATGTACATAAGGAATACAAAATCAAAAGAAAAAGATGCTATTTTTTTTGATCTCAAATGATTATAAAGGGGTTGTCAATTTTTGGCTAATATTTTTATGACGTTTATTACTTATTCTTTTATTGGTTGGTTATGGGAAAGTTTTTACTGTTCAATCAAAGCGAAACATTTTGTCTATAGAGGATTTTTATTAGGCCCGTATTGTCCAGTTTATGGTTTTGGTGTGACAGCTGTTTTATTACTTGTGCCAGAACATGTAGGATCTCTTTTAAACCTTTATTTTAATGTGGTGGTCATCGTAACCGTGATAGAATACATAACAAGTTGGTTGTTAGAAAAATTATTTAATATGACTTTATGGAATTATAGTAAAATACCAATGAATATCGATGGACGCGTAGCTGTACCTGTTTCTTTATTTTGGGGAGTAGGCTGTGTTTTATTGATTAAAGTAATTAATCCTAATATTCAAGATATGATTCATGATTTTGTTTCTGCAACTAATGGAATTGGTCCAATTGTTCTCTTTGTTATTTTTATGATAGATGTGATTTCGACCTTGATTTTTACTGAAACAACGAAAAAAGAAGTGGAATCTGTTGTTGATAATTCTGATCCAGAAAACGCAAGTATTAAGGAATATCGGATGAAACATTTATTTAATAATGAGAAACCTTCTGCTGTACGAGAACGAATCTTGCATTCATTAAAGAGCAAACCAATGAAAATCAGACACTATACACTAAGTCGAATTGTTAAAAACTATCCGAATATTATTTTTAATAAAAAAAGAAAATAAGAATAACTAAAACTGGAGTCATATGATCAGACTAATTTGTCTGTAGTATATGGCTCTTTTTAGTGAATTTTGATAAATAATTGACTTTCTAATTATGATTCCAGTATAGTGAAAAAGGGAAAGATAGTTTTGATTGAGATTATTTAATTGTAAAATAAACAAGAAAGAAGTGATGAAATTACATGTTATTACATGAGCGAATTACTCATTTATTAGGAACTAGTACAACTTTTTTGATAGCTACTTTAGATCAACGTGGATTCCCTTCCGTTATTACCGTTTCAGAGCCATTGTTTCGCGAAGGTCTGCTAAAATTTCAATTTTACTTAGATGGATCGGGTGAAACGGTTCAAAATATCCTTAAAAATCCGAATGGTTCAATTTGTTGTTATAAAGAATTGGAGCATGAGAGCTTACTTTTAAAAGGACAATTTTCTGTTGAATTAATAGAATCTATTGAGGTGATTCAAGCGCAACTTTTACCTTATCAAAAGGAATTAAAGCGAAAAAATCCAGTAATTGTGACTTTTGAAACATGGACAGCCAAAATTCATGTCGATAAACGAACGCACGAAATCATTGTTTAGGTAATTATTACCTTTTAGATTATTAGAAAAAAGATAATTTTATATTTTTTTAATCATTAGTCATAAATAATTCGAATTTTTTTATGATTGAGTTAAGCTCTTTTCGTTATAGTTGAATCATGTTAAACCATTCATGAAATGAGTAGATGATAGTTAAGAAAAGGAGCGATGTTTTATGTATGCAGTAAAAGTACTTCATGGATATATCAATGAAAATGGTCAGCGAACGAGGGACAAACGAAATGCGAAAATGTTCGCAAATAAATATTATGCAAAAGCCTTTGCTGACCGAATTGGTGGAAGAATAAAACAAATAGAAGTATAAAAATAGCTACAGAAAGGGTTTGACGAAAGTGGGTCAAGCTGAAAATAACTGGGAAAATATAACCATATTTCGATATGTGGGCGAGACAAAAGTAAAGAACACTTTTGTTTTATGTCCTAAAAACGAATAAACGGCAGAAAACAATCAGAATCTCGGCAATTTCCTCTCCATCATTCATTGCAAAAAGCGCAATAACTGCTGGTTCGTCCAATTGCTCGATTCTAAACGATTGTTTTATGACCTTGATAAACGGTGGGAGCAGAAGCAACTCCTACGGAAATAAGCGACCAATCACAAAAATTTGAAAAATAATTTTCGTGATTGGTCGCTTATTTCTTGGAGTTAAACACTTCTGTCCCAACCTCATCTTATTGATTAAGTATTATTGAACTAGAAAGAATGAACTTATCGAATTTTTGTAATTATAAATATAGTTGAAAAATAGCAATTTCTGGGGGAACACGTAATCTAGCGGAAATTTTTGTTGTTCCAAGTCCAGAATTTACATATAGTTTTGTTTTTGGAGTGATATCATAAAAACCGTTATAGTACTTTTTAGCTAACGTATTTTTAACCGTGAAAAAAGGGAGCTTGAGTTGGCCACCGTGACTATGTCCAGAAAGCATTAATTGAACGTTTTGGTTTTGTAGTTGATCCGCAACATCGGGCTCATGCCCTAATAAGACTGTAAAAGCCCCGTCATTTTTCGCTAAGGCTTTTGAGATAGAAGCAGATCTTAATAAAGCATCATCTAATCCAGCGATAAAAATTTTTTCCCCATTTGCGGTAATTACTGTGGTTCCATCGTTTTCTAATAATTGAAAACCAGACTCGCTTAAAACAGTTGGATAAATAGAACTAGCGCCTCCGCCATAATCATGGTTTCCCCAAACAGCAAATTTTCCTAAAGAAGCATCGATTTTCTTTAATGTTGCAACTGTTTCCTCAACTGAACCATACGTCGCAAATCGATCAAATAAATCTCCTGTAAAGACGACAAGTTCAGGTTTTTCTTTATTTACCTCAACAACGATTTTTTCCAGTTGAGCAATTGAATAGTCTTTTTTTAGATGGATATCCGATAGTTGTACCAATGTAACTGGTGGATGCTTTTTTTGTTCTCCTAAGGTATATCGATGTTTAACGATTCGTTTTGGTTCAATCATAAACGCATAAATAGCGATACAACTGAATAAAAAGATAAAGAATAAGAAAAATATGCTTTTTTTCATTTATTGGCCTCCTTTTTCATGAATCATCCATAGTATAGTTTGAATACTTTAAAAAAGAGTAAAGAGTGCTGTTTTGTCTTTAAAACTTTAGAATTAATTAGAGTTGTTGTTCATTTGTTTTGTTTAAAAAGAAAGTTTGTTATACTAGAAACGAGCATTTATTAATGGAAAGAAGGATGAACAAATGTTAGCAAGAGTGAATAAATTACGAGCATTGATGAAAAAAAATGAATTGGCTGGTTTTTTAGTGACTAGCTCATATAATTTACGTTATTTAACAAATTTTACAGGAACAGCGGGACTTGCGTTAATCACTCAAGATGATGCTTTTTTTATAACTGATTTTCGTTATACTGAACAAGCAGCCGAACAAATCGACGGCTATGAAATTATCAAGCACAATGCCGATATCTATGGTGAAGTAGTCAAATTGATTGAAAGTAAAAAATTAACTAATCTTGCTTTTGAAGAAAATTTTATTAGTTTTGCAGAATATAGTGCATTAGAAGAAATTATTCCTTGTGACTTGATTCCAGTTGCTGGGATGATTGAAGAGTTGCGTGAAGTGAAAGATGAAGAAGAAATTGCGATTATTCAAAAAGCATGTAGTATTGCTGATTTAGGGTTTAAACATATTTTAACAGTTATCAAACCTGGGATGACGGAAATTGAAGTTGCAAATCAATTAGATTTTTATATGCGTTCTCTTGGTGCAACAAGTGTTTCATTTGATACGATTGTGGCAAGTGGTTTGCGTTCAGCAATGCCTCACGGAGTTGCTAGTGATAAAATCATTGAAAAAGGAGATATGATTACTTTAGATTTTGGTTGTTACTATGATGGATATGTATCTGATATGACCAGAACTTTTGCAATCGGTGAACCTAGTGATAAATTAAAAGAAATTTATCAAATCGTTTTAGAAGCACAATTGAAAGTGATTGATGAAGCCAAACCAGGTTTAACTGGGATTCAATTAGATGCGATTGCTCGTGATCATATTGCTTCTTATGGTTATGGAGAAGCGTTTGGGCATAGTACAGGTCATGGAATCGGTCTTGAAATCCATGAAGGTCCAAATGTATCATTCCGTGCAGATAAACAGTTTGTCACAGGGAATGTAATAACAGACGAACCAGGGATTTATTTGCCAGGGATTGGCGGCGTTCGTATTGAAGATGATTTATTAATCACTGATAATGGAAACCGTGTATTGACACAAGCACCAAAAGAATTAATCATTTTATAAAAAAGAAGTAGTTAGCTTTCAGAAAAGTAGTTCGGAAAGAGGAAGCAAGTTTTTAGGATTTTGTTTTAGTAAGGCTTAAATCTTGCTTTTCTGGTAGCGAAACTGGTCGTTTAATGATAAACTAGAAACGATTGATAGATAAATATGCAAGGACTGATTTACGTGGTTCATACGATTTCGTAATGACTTGTTCTAAGTGTATTTTTAAGGAGGATAAACAATGGCTGATGATAATAATCTAGTGATCAATACAAAAGATTCTTTAGGCGAAATCGTAATTGCACCTGAAGTGATTGAGGTCATTATCGGTATTGCAGCATCTAAAGTAGATGGTGTGTATGGCATGCGTGGAACATTCGCTAACAATGTGAATGAATTTCTTGGTCGCGCAGCCCATGGCAAAGGTATTTTTTTACGAGCTGAAGAAGAAGGCTTAAAAGTAGATATTTATTGTTATTTAAATTACGGAATTTCTGTACCGAAAGTAGCACTAGAAATGCAAGATCGTGTAAAACAACAAGTTTTATTCATGACGGATATTGATCTAGTCGAAGTGAATGTTCATGTTGTGGCCGTAGTACCGGAAAAATTACCGAATCCTGATTTCGATGAACTATTCCCGGAGGATGGAGAAGAGAATGAGTAATCCGAGTTTCACTCGTCACGAAATCCGTGAAAAAGCATTACAGTCATTATTTCCTTTAGACTCAAACGCTGATCTAACCAAACAAGATGCTATTTCCTATGCGCTTGAGTTAGATCATGAAGAATTGATCAGTGAAGATGGTGAAGAATTTGTACCAACATATTTAGATGTTTTAGTTGGTGGTGTTTGCGATAAAAAGAATGAGTTGGATGAAATAATCACAAAACATTTAGGTAGCAAATGGACGATTGCTCGAATTGCTAAAATAGATTTGATTATTTTACGTATGGCAATCTTTGAGATGACCTATGTAAATAATGTTCCTAATACAGTTGCGTTGAATGAAGCAATTGAGCTAACTAAAAAGTATAGTGACGATCATTCTCGGAAATTTGTAAATGGTGTACTATCGAACGTTATGAAAGAGATTCCCGAATCAAAATAGTACGCGAAATCAAGCATTAAAAAGTCGAATCATCTGAAAATCATGATTGTTTTCAGAATGATTCGGCTTTTTTTGTAGAGATTGGAAAATAGAAAGTCAATTTTATTTAAATCTGTATCTAAGTTTTAGTGAGAAAGCGAATTTTTTTCAGGAGAATGTTTTATTTGAAACAGCTCTGGTACTAACTGATTAAAAATTATGATAGAATAAAACTAGCAAAAAACGATGAACTAACAGAAATGATCTCAATTTAAAGGAGTAGGAGTGTGTGTATGAGTACATTAATCAATGGTCGTGAATTAGCTGATAAAATGCAGCTAGAAATAAAAAATGAAGTAGAAGAGTTAACAAAATCAGGTATTCGCCCTGGACTTGTTGTTTTGTTGGTAGGGGAAAATCCAGCGAGTCAAACATATGTCAAAAATAAAGATTTGGCGGCTGAAAAAATAGGCATTCATTCTGTGGTCGATCGTCTTCCAGAAACGATTACTGAAGCAGAATTATTAGCTATTATTGAAAAATACAATCAAGATCCGGCATTCCATGGAATTTTAGTTCAATTACCATTACCGAAACATATTGATGAAGATAAAGTGTTAACGGCTATTGATCCAAATAAAGACGTGGATGGGTTTCATCCAATGAATTTGGGGCATTTATTTGTCGGAAACCCAACGATGATTCCATGTACCCCTTATGGCGTGATGAAAATGTTTGAAGCGTATGATATTTCATTAGAAGGTAAAAATGCTGTTGTGATTGGTCGTAGTAATATTGTGGGCAAACCGATGGCACATTTGATGATGATGGAAAATGCGACAGTTACGATTGCCCACTCTAGAACGAAAAATTTACCTGAGTTAGCAAGAGAAGCTGATATTCTTGTGGTGGCGATTGGTCGCGGTCATTTTGTTACCAAAGAATTTGTGAAACCAGGAGCCGTGGTGATTGATGTAGGCATGAATCGTGATGAAAACGGAAAATTAATTGGCGATGTGAAATTTGATGAAGTTGCTGAAATTGCCAGCTATATCACGCCAGTTCCTAAAGGTGTTGGTCCGATGACAATCACAATGTTAATGTATCAAACGGTTCAAGCAGCTAAAAAATCAAAGTAAGGTGAATAAGATGGAAAAGCAGTATTTAACTGTCACTGCCCTAACAAAATATTTAAAAAGAAAATTTGATGCAGATCCTTACTTAGAACGTGTTTATTTGACGGGAGAAATCTCTAATTTTCGTTTAAGAGCAAACGCTCATCAGTACTTTAGTTTGAAAGATGATGGTGCAAAAATTTCGGCAATCATGTTTAAATCCGCTTTTCAAAAATTAAAATTTCAACCCAAAGAAGGGATGAAAGTTCTTTTAGTAGGGCGCATTTCGTTATATGAAGCTGGCGGTTCTTATCAAATTTATGTTGAACATATGGAACCTGATGGTGTCGGAGCATTATATCAGGCATTAGCCGAATTACGAGAAAAATTAGGCAAAGAAGGTCTTTTTGAAGGTCCTAAAAAATTACTCCCACGATATCCTAAACGAATTGCAGTAATCACAAGTCCTAGTGGAGCAGTTATTCGTGATATTATTACAACGGTAAAGAGACGGTACCCGATTGCTCAGTTAGTCTTATTTCCAACAGTTGTTCAAGGAGATCAAGCGGCAGATGATATTGTTAAAAACATTCAACGAGTTGAAGCTTTAGCAAATTTTGATACGATGATTATTGGTCGCGGTGGTGGATCAATCGAAGATTTGTGGCCATTTAATGAAGAGCGAGTAGCCCGTGCAATCTATCAGGCAAAAACGCCTATTATTTCTTCTGTCGGACATGAAACAGATGTCACGATTGCAGATATGGTGGCAGATGTGCGAGCGGCTACGCCAACAGCGGCGGCAGAATTAGCAGTTCCTGTTTTAAATGAGGAACTTTTAAGAATCAAAGAGCGACAAAGTCGTTTAGAACAAAGTTACTTATATCAATTGCAGCAAAAAAATGAACGATTTAAACGGGTAAAAAATTCCTATGTATTTACTCAGCCAGTTCGCTTGTATGAAGGGCAAAGTATTAAATTAGATCGAGCAACGCAACGGTTGATGCAAACAATGGAAACTGTTTATCATCAAAAGCAACGAATTGCACAACAAATTATCACTCAATTTTATCAACAATCGCCACAAGGAAAATTACGAGAAAGTCAGCAACAATTGACTTATGCTAGTAAATTATTACAAGATCGTATGGAACAGTATATGAAAGATAAAAACAAAAGCTTTACTTCAGCGGTTCAACAGTTAGATTTGTTAAGTCCTTTGAAAATTATGGGGCGTGGGTATAGTTATACAACGAAAACGGATGAAGTTGTCAAGTCAGTGAATGATGTGCAAGTTGGTGATACATTGACGATTCATTATGCGGATGGTCAAATAGATGTTACTGCTGACAAAGTAGTTATTGCTGAAATAGAAATGCAAAAATAGTGTGAAAAATTTAGTGGTCTAAAACATAGATTATTAATGTTCTGCTAAGGGCTTACCACAAATCATTCAGTGAAGCTCAAATAAATTAAAACAATCGTAGTTCGTGTTAGAGGAGGCGGAAAAATGGCAAAAACAAAAGAAAAAACGTTTGAAGAATCGTTAGTCGAACTAGAAGAAATTGTGCAACGCTTAGAGCGCGGAGATGTTCCTTTAGAAGAAGCGTTGGCCGCATTTCAAGAAGGAATGGCATTAAGTAAACAGTGTCAAGATACTTTGGAAAAAGCGGAGAAAACATTAACAAAGATTATGACTGAAAATAATGAGGAAATTCCTTTTGAGGAAGAGGAGACAAATTGATGGAAAACTTTCAATCTTTTCGTCAGTTACAGTTACCTTTTGTGGAACAAGAAATGATTCATTTTATTAATCAGCATACGACGAATCAACAATTGAAAGAAGCGATGCTCTATTCAATTGATGCTGGTGGGAAAAGATTTCGTCCGATTTTAATTTTAGCTGTTTTATCTTCGTTCAATAAAAAAATTGCCACTCCCGATTATCAAGTAGGGGCTGCTTTAGAGATGGTTCATACTTACTCGTTAATCCATGATGATTTACCAGCTATGGATGATGATGATCTAAGACGAGGGAAACCAACTAATCATAAAGTTTACGGGGAAGCTCATGCAATCCTTGCTGGCGACGGTTTATTGACAGCTGCTTTTCAACTCCTAGCACTTAGTTCAATTGAGGCAAATGAAAAAGTTTTACTCTTACAATTGTTAAGTAAAGCTTCTGGTACACAAGGGATGGTCGCAGGACAGGCTGGTGATTTACAAGGAGAGAAGACATGTCTTTCTTTGGAAGAATTGGTTGAAGTTCATGAAAAGAAAACAGGTGCGCTGATTGAATTTGCTTTAGTAGCTGGCGGTATTTTAGCGAAACAAACGGAAACAATTGTGGAGTTGTTGGCAGTTTTTGCTAAACATTTAGGCCTTGCGTTTCAGATTCGTGATGATTTATTGGATGCGACGAGTACGGAAGCAGAACTAGGAAAAAAAATCGGTCGTGATGAAGAACTGAATAAAAGTACGTATCCAAGTTTGTTAGGAATAGATGGAGCGAAAGAAGCGCTAAAAGAACAATTGGATTTAGGGCTGGCTGTCTTAAACGAAATAAAAAAGATGAGTAATGAATTTCAATTAGGATTATTACAAGAAATCACAGAACAATTGCGATTAGGTTAGGAAGAGGAACGATATGAAAAAAGAACGCATTGATGTTTTGGCGTTTAATCAAGGACTATTTGAAACGCGAGAAAAAGCAAAACGAGGCGTAATGGCTGGTTTAGTTTATAATGACAAAGAAGAACGCTTAGATAAACCAGGTGAGAAAATTTTGATTGAAACACCGTTACATATCAAAGGGCAAAAGTTACCATATGTATCTAGAGGGGGATTGAAATTAGAAAAAGCGCTAGCCGTTTTTGAGGTCGATGTAACTAATAAAACAATGCTAGATATTGGCTCCTCAACTGGTGGTTTTACGGATGTTGCTTTACAAAATGGTGCTCGTTTGAGTTATGCACTCGATGTTGGTTACAATCAACTTGCTTGGAAAATCAGGCAAGATGAGCGAGTTGTCGTGATGGAACGAACCAATTTTCGTTATAGCACACCAGAAGATTTTACTGAAGGCACGCCAGAAATTGCGACAATTGATGTATCTTTTATTTCTTTAAAACTAATTTTACCACCGCTACATGCAATCCTTCAACAAGGTGGAGATGTAATAGCGCTAATTAAACCGCAATTTGAAGCGGGGAAAGAACTGGTAGGTAAAAAAGGAATCGTTAGAGAGCCAGAAGTTCATCGAATAGTGTTAGATGAAATCTTATCATTTGCACAAAAACAAGGCTACCGTGTGAAAGGGCTAGATTATTCACCGATTACTGGTGGTGAAGGGAATATTGAGTTTTTAGCTCATCTCGTTAGTTCTGATGATCATGCGCTCGTTGACTTATCCGCTGAAATCGAAGAAGTAGTGAGCAAAGCCCATCAAATGCTAAAAAACTAATGTATCAGGTTGAACTATTTTTACTAAAAATATTATAAAAACTATAAGATGGGAAGTGAGATGAATGTCTTGCTTCTTTGTTTGTCTTTTTATTTGCTACAATAGGAATGAATAATCATGTTTTTTTTTGTCAAAGCATCTTTTTTTGTGCTTTCAAAAGTCTTAGAAATAAGCTATGATAAAAAGTGACTGAACATATGAGGAGAGAATTTATGAGGAAAAAAGACCGACATCGTTTAATTGCTCGTTTACTTGTCGAAAAAAATATTCAAAAACAAGAAGATTTTGTTACCTATTTAAGAGAAAAAGAGGTTGATGTAACACAAGCAACAATTTCTCGCGATATTAAAGAAATGAAACTAATCAAAGTTCCCTCAGTTGATGGTGGCTATCGTTATAGTATGCCAGCAGAAACCAAAGAAGATACTTTGATTAAATTAGAACGATTGATGAAAGATGCATTTATTTCTGTCAATCAAATGGAAAAGTATGTTTTTTTGCGTACTATACCAGGTAGTGGGGCTGCATCGGCTAATTTGCTCGAAAAACATTATAAAGAAAATATTTTTGCAGCAATCAGTGGAGATGATAGCGTCTTGATGATTACAAAAACGGAAGCGGATGCTGAGTTTTTAAAAAAGGAATTCTTTCAATATTTATAAAACTGAGGTGAGCTGACATGCTTCAAGAACTTTCTGTCAAAAATTTTGCCATTATTTCTTCATTACAATTAGATTTTCAAATGGGAATGACGGTTTTAACAGGAGAAACAGGTGCTGGGAAATCAATCATTATTGATGCGATGGGTTTGTTGACTGGTGGACGAGGTTCAAGTGATTATATTCGTCAAGGTGCAACAAAATGTACGTTAGAAGGTCTATTTTCGATGCCTAAAAATCAAGAGTTAGTTAATTTGTTGGCTGAATTAGGAGTTGAGATGGATGAAGAGTCGCTGGTTATTCAAAGAGATATTTCGATGTCCGGTAAAAATGTTTGTCGAGTGAATGGTAGAATCGTAAATATTGCTAATTTACGTAAAGTTGGTGAATACTTAGTTGATATCCATGGGCAAAATGAACATCAGGAATTGATGCAAAGTGAAAAACATATTCAAATGTTGGATGATTTTGGCGGAAAAGATTTGCTTAAAATAAAAGAACAATTTCAAGAACATTATTTTGAGTATCGTACAATTGAAAGAAAAGTACGTGATCGTCAGAAAAATGAAAAAGAATTCGCACAACGAATGGACATGTTACAATTTCAACGAGACGAAATTGAAGCAGCTCAATTAATTGTTGGCGAGGAAGAATCATTAAGTGAAGAGCGCGATAAATTAAGTAATTTTCAAAAAATCGCCAGCGCTTTATCGATTAGTTATGGTGCAATCAACGATGAAGGAGCAAGTAGTCTAGATAATGTTGCGCTTGCAATGAATGAACTGGCTTCGATTGAACGCCTAGATTCAGAATATAAAGCAATTTCAGAAGCAGTTCAAAATAGTTATTATCTTTTACAGGAAGCTAGTGCGGATTTGACTCGATTGATTGATGGTCTAGAGTTAGATGAAAATCGGCTTGATGAAGTCGAAAATCGTTTAGAGCTGATTCGACAAATGAAACGCAAATATGGTGAATCTGTAGAGTCGATTTTAAATTATTATCAAGAAATCACCAGTGAATTAGCTGAAGCAGATTTTTTAGAAGGTAGAACGGGACAATTAGAAGAATTATTAGCTGAAAAGAAAGCACAAGCCTTGCGAAGTGGTACCAAGCTAAGTGAAGTACGTAAGAAAATCGCTAAGAAGCTCGAAATAAATATCTTAAAAGAACTAAAGGAACTTTACATGGAACGAACAGAATTTGAAGTTCGATTTTTACCGCTACCTTCTGAGCAATTGCTGGAAGACGGCTTAGATCAAGTTGAATTTTATATTACAACTAATCCTGGAGAACCATTGAAACCCTTAGTCAGAGTAGCATCAGGGGGAGAATTATCAAGAGTGATGCTAGCTCTTAAAACTATTTTCTCTAAATCACAAGGAATCACAAGTATTGTTTTTGATGAAGTAGACACAGGTGTCAGTGGCCGCGTAGCGCAAGCCATCGCAGATAAGATTTATCAAATTTCAGAGAATTCCCAAGTTCTTTGCATTACCCATTTACCCCAAGTTGCAGCTGTTGCTGATTCACAATATTTTATTGAAAAAGAAATCGTAGGTGAACGCACAGAAACGAAAGTTAGAATTCTTGATATGAACGAACGAGTAAATGAAATAGCTAGAATGCTAGCCGGAAGCGAGATTACTAAACTAACAGTTGAACACGCGAAAGAATTATTAAATATGGCGAAAAAACAAGGATGATAAAAAAGTGTTTAGCCTCAAAAAATAAAGAACGTTTCGCAGAAATTGCTGTTCAAATTTATGAGAAACGAGAGTTATTTGTGAAGAGGTTGCTTTTTTTCACTGATAACCAAGGATGATAAAAAAGTGTTCAGCCTCAAAAAATAAGTAAAAACGACTTACAGTTTTTCCGAAGTCACTATCGTGTGACTAGAAAGCTGTAAATCGTTTTTTATATTAGTATTAATCGTTTTTATTAGAGAAAAAGTCTATTATCGCTATGATTAGCGCATGCTCATAACTGCAGTTAATATCGTAGATCCGATAATAGCGATCAACATCAACCAAACAACAGTTTTAGTCACTTTAGAAAAAGTACTACTCTTTTTTTTGTTCATTGATTTTACACGTCCTCTTTTACTTATTGTCTCCATTCTACAACCTTTTTTTTAAATCGGCAACTGAAATTTATAAAAGATTACGTTTTTTTAGTTTTCGGATAACAAAAATACAGAGACCCAATGTAATAATGAAGATCCACCAAAAGGCATCTTCACGATTAGAAAAAGGCAATTTGACATTCATTCCGAATAATCCACCGATAATCGTTGGAATGGTTAAAACGATTGTTAAGGAAGTTAGAATTTTCATGACATTGTTTAAATTATTTGAAACAATCGCTGAAAATGTATCGCTGATTTTATCTACTAGTTGAAGTTGTACTTTGCTAGTTGCTAAGGCTTGTTTCGTTTCTACTAAGATATCATGCAACTTTGATTTGTGTGTTGGTTGAGTTTCAGTCGCTTCAGGATAAAGCAAATTCCAGACTGCTAAATTAGCGGTAAGAGCTGATTCGAAATAAACCAAACTCTTTTGGATATCCATGATTTGATATAATTGGTTGTTCTCAGTAGAAACTTGTAGTTCCCCTTCTAATTGATTCGTTTTCTTGATGAGTTGATTTAAATAGTGATTGTAGGCATGAGAAATATGCCATGATAATTTTAAAATCAGTTCTTCTTGAACACTAAATTCTTCGGGTGAACGAGTGCAGTCATCCATTTGCTGAATAAAAGGCGGTATTTCTTTAGAGATGGTAATGATTTTTTTATCTATTGTCAAAATAACTGCAAATGGAAAAGTATCAAATTGTAGATAACCACTAGGGCTTTCGACTTTTTTTGGATATTGAAGCAATAATAATATCGGTTTTTCTGGTGACTGCTGATAGGAACCTTCGAAACGAGCATTTTCGTTATCATCCAAAATTGCAGTGATATAGTCAGAAGGTAACTGATATTGATCAATCAACTGGCTGATTTCTTCTGCTGTGGGTGCGTTGACAGAAATCCAAACGACCTCTTTACTATTGGACGGTTCTGATAAAAATATATTATTACTTTCTTTAAAATAATTTATCAAATAAATCCCTCTTTTATCAAATTATTTTGTTATTCTTGATGATAATTAAAAGTCAGTGTTTATAGGAATAGACCGCTTTTCAATTAGTATTATTTAGGCATCAAACTTTAAATGAAATGAAACATTTATGTAAAGAAAATGAAGTATAGTTAGACTATTGTGTGATGAAAGGAATTGTTAAAAAATGGTGTCTTTTTCAGCCGTTATGCTTTTTTGGTATGTATTTCCAGTCATTGTTTTATTTGCTTGTAATTATTTAGTTTCCACATTCTCTTTAACCGAACGATTTAAGATCAAATCAACAGATATTTCAGTTCCTTTTTTGTTTATTGGGCTTACTGAATTATCGAAAGATTCGTACCATGTATCTATTTTACCATATTTGATCATATCTATTTTGTTATTGGGGATTAGTGTTGCTGTTTTTCAAGCGTATTATTACGGTGAGATTATTTATGGAAGATATTTTAAAATGTTTTGGCGTTTGATTTTTTTAATTTGTATGATTTTGTATGTACTTTTAGTAGTTTTAAATATATTTAGTTATATTGTTTAGTTTTTGTTTATTAAGAAAGGTCGTTTTTTGCATTTGTTTTTAAACTTGCATTAAAAAGACCTTTTTTAAATGGATTTTCGTAATAATGGTTAAAAAATAAGTCGTTGAAGCCTTGTTGTTCTCTACATATATTACAAAAATTTTAAATAACCATTAAAACGGGAAAGTTTATCCTGATTTAGGTGGTAGAAAGTGGTAGGATGTGGTAGACTATTTCTATAAAGTGGAAATCAGGGAGAATTGGCTATGTTTATGGGGGAATTTCAACATAATATAGACACTAAAGGTCGCCTTATTGTACCTGCTAAATTTCGTGATCTTTTAGGCGAAAAGTTTGTAGTGACAAGAGGAATGGATGGCTGTTTATTTGGTTATCCAATGTCCGAATGGGAACTTTTGGAAGAAAAGTTGAAAGAGATGCCTTTAGCTAAGAAAGATGCCCGTACTTTTGTCCGCTTTTTTTATTCTGCGGCAACTGAGTGTGAAATTGACAAACAAGGACGGATTAATATCCCTTCGACGTTAAGAACGCATGCTCAAATTGAAAAAGCTTGTGTAATCATCGGTGTTTCAAATCGGATTGAGATTTGGGATGAAGCGCGTTGGCAAGAATTTTCAAATGAAGCAGAAGAGAATTTTGATGAAATTGCAGAAACAATGATTGATTTTGGTTTTTAGGAATGAGGAAAATTATGACAGAGGGCTTTCAGCATTATACTGTTTTGTTAAAAGAAACGGTTGATGGATTAAATGTTAAAGAAGACGGCATTTATGTCGATTGCACATTAGGTGGCGCTGGTCATAGTGAGTACCTACTTTCACAATTGAATGAAGAAGGACACTTATATGCCTTTGACCAGGATCAAAAAGCCTTAGATTTTGCGGCGATACGTTTGCAAAAATATGTTGATAAAGGCATGGTAACATTTGTTAAGTCTAATTTTCGCTATCTTAAAGAAAAATTAGCAGAATTAAATGTATATCATGTGGATGGGATTCTCTATGATTTAGGTGTTTCATCCCCTCAACTTGATGAAGCTGAACGTGGTTTTAGTTATCATAAAGAGGCAACGTTAGATATGCGGATGGATCAAGAAGCAGAATTGACCGCTTATGAAGTTGTAAATAATTATAGTTATCATGAATTAGTGAAAATATTTTTCCGCTATGGAGAAGAGAAGTTTTCGAAACAAGTTGCTAGAGCAATTGAGCGAGAACGAGAAAAGCAACCAATCCAAACGACCGATGAACTTGTAGAAATCATCAAGTCTGCGATACCTGCTCCTGCTAGACGTAAGGGGGGGCATCCAGCGAAACGAATTTTCCAAGCGATTCGAATTGCCGTGAACGATGAATTAGGTGTTATTGAGGAATCACTAGAACAAGCAATCGCTATTTTAAACAAACATGGACGAGTAAGTGTGATTACTTTTCACTCTTTAGAAGATCGAATCGTAAAAAATATATTTAAAAACAATGGGACTGCACAAGATTTGCCGCCAGGCATACCGGTAGTGCCAGAAGCATTCCAACCAGAAGTAAAGATTATTACTCGAAAACCAATTCTTCCTAGTGAGGAAGAACTGGCAGAAAATAATCGCTCACGAAGTGCAAAATTAAGAATCGCTGAAAAAATGAAATCCAATTAGAGAAAAGGGGCAAGAACATGGCTGAATTAAAAAGAGCTGAAAAATTTCAATACGATATGCCGGTTTTAGATGAGCCTATCATAGAAGTACAGCCAGAAATCAAGCCAAGAAAAGTTCACAAAAATAATAATCTACCCCAATCACCTAAAAGAAGGTTAAAGAATATTTCTCGTTTAGAAAAAGCGATTGGTTTTTTGTTAATAGTAGCGATTATTGGAATAGCTATTCTTACGATTCAAGTCCGTACGTCTATTGTTCAAGTAACAAACTCGATTACAGAAACACAAGCAACGATTGCTGAAAAAGAAGAAGCTTCATTAAAATTGGAACAACAAAAAAGTGAATTATCAAAAGCTGATCGTGTAAAAGCGGCTGCCAAAAATAAGGGACTTTCAGTAAATGAAGGTAGCTTGAGGAAAGTGAAATAATGAGTATAAAAAATAAAATAAAGAATTTTGTCAAAAAGAAGAACTTAAATCCAATGAACAATCGTAAAAAAGTAGGCATTATTTTATTTGCTACGAGTATTGGATTGTTCTTTTTATTTGCCTTCCGCCTAACGTATATTGTCGCTGTCGGGAAGGTATCAGGTGTTTCTTTAGCAGAGAAAACAGAAGCGTTGTATCAAGGAAGTAGCGTGATCAAAGCCAAGCGAGGAGCTATTTTAGATCGCAACGGAGAAACGATTGCTGAAGATGCAACTTCTTATTCTGTTTATGCTATTTTATCTGAAAGTTATCTAGGTGAGAATAAGAAAAAGCTTTATGCACAACCTAAAGATTTTGATACGATTGCCGAAGTGTTATCTAAACATACCAAGCTAAGTAAAGAAGAAGCACTAGAGTATTTAAAAAATGGTGTGGATGATCAAAATAAACCAATCCAATATCAAGTGGAATTTGGGAATAAAGGAAAAGGGATTACTTTAGATGAGCGGCAAAAAATTGAAGATGAATTAAAGGAAAAGAAAATAGCCGGTATTTATTTTGAAGGCCATCCTGCTCGAATCTATCCTAACGGTATATTTGCTTCTCATTTCATTGGTTATGTTGACCAAGCGGATTCAAAAGACGAATCAAAAGGTTTAGTCGGAAAAATGGGATTAGAACAAGCTTATAATGATGTGTTAAGTGGAACAGACGGAAAAATTGAATACCAAAAAGACGTTTATGGAAATCCTTTACCAGGTACGATTGCATCTGAAAAGAAGGCAGTCGATGGAGAAGATATTTATACAACACTAGACTTGAAAATCCAAAGTCGTTTAGAAGAATTAATGGATCCAGTTATGGAAGAATACAAACCTCAAAATATGACAGCAATTTTAATGAAAGCTAAAACAGGTGAAATTCTTGCGATGAGTCAACGTCCTTCCTTTAATCCTGAAACTAAAGATAGTTTAGGAAAAGAAGATGAGGGAGGAGCATCGTGGCGAAATATTCTGATTCAAGATCAATTTGAACCAGGATCTACAATCAAATTGTTCACCGCTGCAGCAGCCATCCAAGAAGGAAAGTTTAATCCGAATGCGACGTTTAACACCGTGGGAGGATATAAGTTGGATGATCGAACAGTTAATGACCATGATAATGGTGAAAAAGGTCCATTGACTTTTCGCCAAGCAATTTCTTGGTCCAGTAATATCGGGATGCTCAATTTAGAGCAAAGTATGACTGGAGATGTCTGGAAAGGTTATCTAGAAAAATTTGGTTTTGGAAAATCAACAGACTCTGGTCTAGATGGAGAACTTTCTGGAAGTTTACCAAGCGATAACTGGGTCGATCAAGCGATGTCTTCATTTGGTCAAGCAATCTCTGTGACAAATTTTCAAATGATGCAAGCATTCACCGCGATTGCTAATGATGGCTCAATGACTAAACCTCAGTTTATTAAAAAAATTGAAAATCATGAGACTGGAGAGGTTAAAGAGACTCAAACTGAAAAAGTGGGTGACCAAGTGGTAAGTGCGCAAGCAGCAAGTGATGTTCGCACGTATATGATTGATACGGTTGAAGATCCCAATTATGGAATTGCGTATAACGTTTACACCGTTGATGGGTATCATGTGGCTGCGAAAACAGGAACAGCTCAAATTACTGAAAATGGCGCATATTTACTTGGAAAAACAGAAAATACTTATTCAGTTGTAGAAATGGTACCTGCAGAGAACCCCGAATATATCTTATATTTAACAGCGCAAAAACCTGATTCACAAACTTATAACCAACAAATGCTGGCAAAGATAGCTAATCCATTGATGAAATTTGTAATGGATACTCAAAACAACGAGGAAAATAAATAACTAAATAAATGCTGAACTAATTTTAATGTATCCAATGTTTCGTTAAGTTTAGTGAAGTACAATTATTGATCAATAAAAAAACGTAAGTAAGATAATTAGGAGAGATTTTATGGAGTGGACACAAATTTTTATCCCCATAGCATTAAGCTTTGGTATTACAGTGATGATAATGCCGCTGTTTATTGGCTATTTTCAAATGAAAAAGCAAGGACAAACAACTAGAGAAGACGGACCGACATGGCACAATGTTAAAACAGGAACCCCGACAATGGGGGGGCTTGTTTTTCTAGTTGCGAGTTTTATTACATCAATACTGATTGCTTTTTGGCAAAAGGAAGTTACTCCATCTCTGCTAATTATTCTTTTTATTCTGATTTTGTACGGATTATTAGGATTTTTAGATGATTTTATCAAAGTCTTCAAGAAAAGAAATATGGGCTTGAATTCTTTACAAAAATTGATTGGTCAAATTATTGGTGGGTTAGTTTTTTACTTTGTGTATCGTTCTGAAGGATTACCTGACACGCTAGACTTATTTGGCGTAACGACCCTTTCATTAGGGGCTTTTTATGGCGTCTTTATTGTTTTTTGGTTAGTAGGTTTTTCAAATGCAGTAAACTTGACTGATGGCATTGATGGGCTAGTTGCTGGTTTAGGAACAATCTCATTTGCAACCTATGCGATTATTGCTTGGAAGCAACAACAATTTGATGTAGTCATTATTTGCTTGAGTGTGATTGGTGGCTTGCTAGGATTTTTCCCTTATAATAAAAAACCAGCCAAAATCTTTATGGGCGATGTTGGTTCATTAGCATTAGGTGGATTGTTGGCAGCTATTTCAATTATTCTGCATCAAGAATGGACGTTATTATTGATTGGTTTCGTTTATGTTTGTGAAACAGCTAGCGTTATGCTCCAAGTGGGGTCTTTTAAATTATTTGGTAAACGAATTTTCAAGATGTCGCCAATCCATCATCACTTTGAAATGTGTGGTTGGTCAGAATGGAAGATTGATATTGTTTTTTGGTTGACAGGTGCGATTTGTTCAGGCATCACGCTTTGGATTCTTTTTTAGAGTAAGGGGAAAAGAGTATGAAAAAAATCACGGACTATCAAAATAAAAAAGTGCTGATTTTAGGATTAGCCAAAAGCGGCGTTAGTGCAGCAAAAGTGATGCATGAGTTAGGTGCATTTGTTACAGTAAACGATTTTAAACAATTTGAACAAAACCCGGAAGCCCAAGATTTATTAACCTTGGGTATTCGTGTTATTACCGGTAGTCATCCAATCGAATTATTAGATGAAGATTTTTCGCTAATTATTAAAAACCCTGGAATTCCTTATTCTAATCCGTTAATAAAAAAAGCATTAGAATTGAATTTACCGATTTTAACAGAAGTTGAATTAGCCTATCAAATTGCTGAGTGTCCAATCATTGGAATTACAGGAACGAACGGCAAGACAACAACGACCACAATGATTTCTTTATTATTGAATGGCGAACGAGAAAAAGGCAAGGCGCTGTTAGCTGGAAATATTGGTTTTCCTGCGAGCGAAGTAGCTGAAAAAGCACAAGCGGATGATGAAATAGTCATGGAATTATCTAGCTTTCAATTGATGGGGATTGAGACATTCTGTCCGGAAATTGCTGTGATTACCAATTTATATGAAGCACATTTAGATTATCATGGGACAAGAGCTGACTATGTAGCTGCAAAATGGCGGATACAAGAAAATATGAACGCTAGTGACTTTTTAGTAGTTAATTGGAATCAACCGGAGCTTCAAACGTTAGCTGAAACATCTAAGGCAACAATCGTTCCTTTTTCAACGACTGAAGTGGTTGAAGGTGCTTATTTGTTAGCTGGTAAATTATATTTTAAAAATGAACTTATAATGGAAGAAACTGAATTAGGTGTACCTGGTTCACACAATATAGAAAATGCACTGGCGGCGATTGCTGTAGCTAAGTTGAGGCAAATTTCCAATGAAGCCATTCGTCATACGTTAATGAAGTTTTCTGGCGTTCCTCACCGTACTCAATATGTAGGGAAATATAACGGTCGTACCTTTTATAATGATTCAAAAGCAACGAACATTTTAGCAACTGAAATGGCGTTGGGTGGTTTTGATTCGTCAACATTGATTTTATTAGCTGGTGGCTTAGATCGAGGCAATCGTTTTGATGAGCTGATTCCTTCTCTAAGAGGAGTGAAAGCCATTGTTTTGTTTGGCGAAACAAAACAGAAAATTGCTGAAGCTGCTGAAACTGCAGGGATAAAAACGATTATATTAACAGAAAATGTTGAAACGGCAGTTAAAGAAGCGTATCGCTTATCTGCGAGTGAGGATACCATTTTATTATCACCAGCTTGTGCAAGTTGGGATCAATATGCTAACTTTGAACTACGTGGGAATCGATTTATACAAGCTGTAGAACAGTTAAAAGAAATAGAAAAGTGAGACGAAAATTATGAAGATAATGATAACTGGTGGTGGAACAGGCGGACATATTTATCCGGCACTAGCCTTTGTAAAAAGAGTACAAGAGTTAGCTCCAGAAACTGAATTTATGTATGTTGGCACAGAAAATGGGCTAGAAAGTCAAATTGTCCCGAAGTATCACATCCCTTTTGAAACGATTAAAATTCAAGGATTTCGTCGGTCACTAAGTCCGCAAAATGTGAAAACCGTGTATCTATTTTTAAATAGTATTGGGAGAGCTAAGAAGCTGATTAAAGAATTTCAGCCTGATGTTGTAATTGGAACGGGAGGCTACGTATCTGGTTCCGTTGTTTATGCGGCTAAGCAATTAAAAATCCCTACAATTATTCATGAACAGAACAGTGTTCCAGGGGTTACAAATAAGTTTTTGAGTAGATATGCAACGAAAATTGCCATTTGTTTTCCAGATGCCAAAAGCTACTTTCCTGAAAATAAAGTCGTTTTAACAGGAAATCCAAGAGCGCAGGAAGTCGCGGCAATTGAAAAATCGTCTATTTTAGCTGATTATGGTTTAAGCACCGAAAAACCCACAGTAGTTATTTTTGGTGGTAGTCGAGGTGCTTTGAAAATCAATCAAGCATTTATAGAGGCTTTACCTGATTTTGAAAATAAAGAGTATCAAATTCTTTATGCTTCGGGTCAACGATATTATGAAGAACTTCAAGAAAAGTTTAATCTTTATGGAAATAAATTGACAAATGTAAGCATTCAGCCGTATATTGATAAAATGGCAGAAGTTATGGCGAATGTGGAATTGATGGTTGGCCGTGCAGGTGCAACCTCAATTGCTGAATTTACTGCGTTAGGATTACCAGCGATTTTGATTCCAAGTCCCTATGTAACAAATGATCATCAGACTAAAAACGCGAAAAGTTTAGTGAAGATTGGCGCAGTTGAGATGATTACTGATCAAGAGTTGACAGGTGCAAGTTTGATTAAGATGATAGATAAAATTATGTCTAATCAAGAAAAACATGCTGAGATGGCAAGTGCATCGAAAAAAGAAGGCATCCCTGATGCTAGTGACCGTTTGTATGATGTAGTGAAAGAAATTACTAAATGATCAGGGGTGTAAAAAAATGAGTAAGAAAAAAAATGATGCTGAGTCAACAGATGAGCAACAAGAACAAAAAGACGATTCACTTGATACTTCTTCATTGACCCCCTGGCAAAAAGAAAATTTAGAGTATTTAAAAAGTCAAGGGGACAGTCCATCATGGCAGCCATCTTTGATTGAAAATGAAACAACTGAGACGGAAGAAAAAGAGACATCAGAAGAAGCAAATGAAAATGAGCTAGATGAAGAAAAAATTGAGTCAAAAAAAGAAATCAATGAACGTAAAGAAAAGACCAAGCAGACATATGAGTCATTTGCAGATCGTTTGCCAAATATTAAAAAAGAACGTAACAAACGACTGCATCGTCGCTTAACGTTGATTATATCGGTGTTTGTTGTGGCTATTTTAATTGTTCTTTATTATATTTCCCCGCTTAGTAAGTTAGGGAATATCACTGTTTCTGGTGTTGAATCTGTTGATGAAAATCAAGTGATTGCTCAATCTAAACTAGAAAAAAACGTCAGTCTTTGGGAACAATTTTGGGATCGCAAAATATATGAAAAAAATATTGTTCGTCGCTTGCCGCGTGTCAAAAGTGCTAGCATTAGTTTAAGTGGATTGAATTCATTTAAAATCAATGTTAAAGAGCATAAAGTAGTGGCAATGGAATCGAGTGAAGGAACTTATCATCCGATTTTAGAAAATGGCAAAATCTTAACTGAAGTAGAAAGTAGTCCACAAAGTGATATGCCAGTTTTTCAAAACTTTTCAGATGAAACAATCATTAAACAATTGATTACTTCATACAATAAACTGCCAGATGATATTAAAAATAATATCTCTGAGATTCGCTATGAACCATCGAAGTCTAATAAAGATTTAATCAATCTTTATATGAAAGATGCGAATAAAGTGATTGTTAATATTGATCAATTAAGTGAAAAAATGGCTTATTATCAACAAGTTGCAAGTCAAATGACAGAACCTGGAGTTATTGATATGGAAGTTGGAATTTTCTCTTATCCGCTTGAAAAAAAAGAAACGAATGAAGATGTAGAAGAGAATTCTGAAGAAAGTCAAGAAAATTTGTAAAATAAGTAAGAAAATTAGTAGAATTTCCTTTCTATAGAGCTTATGTTTGTGGTAAAATTGAAAGAAGTGAGTATTCATAAAAATTACATATGAGTGATGAAGAACATTCACTCATTTACTTGGAATTAATAGGAGGAGGAACCCCAGTCATGGCAAAAACAGGCATGTACGTAGGCCTTGATATTGGTACGACATCAGTTAAAGTAGTAGTCGCTGAATTTATCGAAGGACAGATGAATATTATCGGCGTTGGAAATGCAAAATCTGATGGACTAAATCGAGGAATTATTGTAGATATCGATAAAACAGTAAATGCAATTCAAAGAGCAGTAAGACAAGCAGAAGAAAAAGCAGGAATTCAGATAAAGAGTGTGAATGTAGGGTTGCCAGCAAACTTACTTGAAGTTGAAAATTGTCAAGGAATGATTGCTGTAAGTAGTGAATCGAAAGAAATCACTGATGAAGATGTACGAAATGTTGCATCAGCGGCATTGGTTCGTTCAACTCCTCCTGAACGTCAAATTGTTGCGATTTTACCCCAAGAATTCACAGTAGATGGATTTGAAGGAATTAAAGATCCTCGTGGAATGATTGGCGTTCGTTTAGAAATGTTTGGTGTAGTTTTCACTGGACCTAAAACCATTATCCATAATACTAAAAAATGTGTAGAAAAAGCTGGTTTGATTTGTAATGAACTAGTAATAATGCCACTTGCTTTGACTGAAACAGTTTTATCTGATGGTGAAAAAGATTTTGGAACGATTGTTATTGACATGGGTGGCGGTCAAACAACGACTTCTGTCATGCATGATAAACAATTAAAATATACACATGTAGATCAAGAAGGTGGAGAGTTCGTAACAAAAGATATCTCTATTGTTCTGAATACATCATTCAACAATGCAGAAGCATTGAAAATCAACTATGGTGATGCGTTCCCAGAAAGAACATCAGTTAGTGAAGAATTTCCTGTTGATGTGATTGGGAAATCAGAACCAGTTAAAGTAGATGAACGCTATTTATCAGAAGTGATTGAAGCGAGAGTCGAGCAAATCTTTAAAAAATCAAAAGAAATTTTGGATGAGATTGATGCTTTAGAACTTCCTGGTGGAGTTATTTTGACTGGTGGCGGCGCAAGTTTACCAGGTGTTGTTGATTTGGCGCAAGAAATTTTTGATGTAAGTGTCAAATTATACGTACCAAATCACATGGGATTACGTAATCCAGTCTTTACAAATGTTATTAGTATTGTAGAGTATTCCTCTCAATTAAATGATATTTATCATATTGCAAAAGGCGCAATCCCAGGAGAAAAAGTAAGACCAACTCAAACTGCAGTTGTACAAGAAACAAGTTATGAGACGACTTACTCTGAACCTGCACCAACAGACGAATATGAAGAAACTGAAATTCATGAATCTAGTGAAAAAGTAACAGGCAAAATCAAAGATTTCTTCTCAAACATCTTTGATTAAAAAGTAAAATAGGAGGATACGATACTATGGAATTTTCTTTAGATAATAACATTAATAATGGTGCAGTCATTAAAGTTATCGGTGTTGGTGGTGGCGGTGGAAATGCTGTCAATCGTATGATCGATGAAAATGTAAAAGGCGTTGAATTTATCGCGGCTAACACAGATGTACAAGCACTTAAAAACTCAAAAGCAGAAACAGTTATCCAATTAGGCCCTAAATATACAAGAGGTTTAGGTGCTGGATCGCAACCAGAAGTTGGACAAAAATCAGCAGAAGAAAGTGAACAAGTGCTTGCTGACTCATTACAAGGAGCGGATATGATTTTCATTACTGCTGGTATGGGTGGCGGAACTGGTACAGGAGCTGCTCCAGTTGTAGCAAAAATCGCTAAAGAATTAGGTGCTTTAACAGTCGGAGTTGTGACTAGACCATTTAGTTTCGAAGGACCAAAACGTGGCCGTTTTGCTGCTGAAGGTATTGCCTTACTAAAAGAAAATGTTGATACCTTATTAATCATTTCAAATAATCGTTTATTAGAAGTTGTCGATAAAAAGACGCCGATGCTTGAAGCTTTCCGTGAAGCGGATAATGTATTACGTCAAGGAGTACAAGGAATTTCAGATTTAATCACTGCACCAGGTTACGTAAACTTGGACTTTGCTGATGTGAAAACAGTGATGGAAAACCAAGGTACAGCATTGATGGGTATAGGTGTTGCCAGTGGTGAAGAACGTGTAATCGAAGCAACTAAAAAAGCAATTTCTTCTCCATTATTAGAAACATCAATCGATGGAGCAGAGCAAGTATTGTTGAATATCACTGGTGGTTTAGATATGACGTTATTCGAAGCACAAGATGCTTCAGATATTGTTACAGCAGCTGCAAGTGGTGATGTTAATATTATTTTAGGTACATCTATTAATGAAGATTTAGGCGATGAAATTCGTGTAACAGTTATTGCGACGGGTATTGATCCTTCTAAAAAAGATAGAAGACCCGCTCGTGCGGCGAATAGACAAAATCAACAAATCCAAGCAGTTCAACAAGCACCTGTTTTGGATATGGAACAAGCAAAAGCAACGCAAGCGCCTGCCCAACAACAAGAAGATGCTAGTGCATTCGGTGATTGGGATATCCGTCGCGAGCAAAATGTTCGACCAAAAGTGGAAGATGCTAGTTTTGAAAATGTTGAGAAAAAAGATTTTGAAACATTCCATCGTGAAGAACCAACTCAAAATGACGATGAATTGAATACACCACCATTTTTCCGTAGAAAAAGATAAGAGAGGTCGAAAGAATGCTAGCTGATAACCTAAATAAAATACAAAAAGAAATTCAGCTAGTTTGTGACTTATCAAATCGTGCTGCTGACGAAGTTACGATGATAGCTGTAACGAAATCTGTAGATAGTGAAAAAGCTCGAGAGATCGTTAACTTGGGCGTAAAAAATTTAGCTGAAAACCGTGTTGATAAATTACTTGAAAAGAAATTAGCTTTAAAGGACTTTTCAACAATCAAATGGCATTTGATTGGTAATTTACAACGTAGGAAAGTAAAATTAGTTATTAATGAAATTGATTATTTTCATGCATTAGAGAGTTTGAAATTAGCTGAAGAAATTCAAAAACATGCGAATCAAGTGATTTCTTGTTTTGTTGAGGTGAATATTACTGGGGAAGAAAGTAAACATGGTTTGAAACCAGAAGAAGTATTACCATTTATTCAGCAAATTTCCTCTTTGGATAAAATAAAAGTAGTTGGCTTGATGACGATGGCAGCTTTAGGAGCTTCGGATAAAGAACTCCATCAGACGTTTTCGCAACTTCAACAATTACAACATTCAATTAATAATGAGCATCTAGTACATGCACCATGTACAGAACTAAGTATGGGAATGAGCCATGATTTTCCTATTGCTATAGAAAACGGTGCAACTTTTGTTCGAATCGGTACAGCAATTTTTAGAGGTGCGTAAAGGAGGGGAATCAATGTCAATTTTTAGTAAAAATGCGTTGTCGAATTTTTTTGGATTATCTAGTGACGATGAATACGATGAGCATGACGAAAATCAAGAACAACCTGTGAGACAAGAATCTGTTAGACAACCGATTCGTCAACCACAACCAAAAGTACAACCTATAAGTGAACCACTAACTGAAAAACCGTCTGCTCGTTACCGTTCAACGGAAACGACTCAAGATAAGCAAGAAAGACACCAAGAAACAGCATTTAATGAAAAAAAAGTTGTCTCTATGCGTAGCTCTAATAATTCAAATGCTAAACGTTCACAAGAAACGCAACAATCTAGAAAATCTAATAAAATTACAATTATTGAACCGCGAGTGTATTCAGAAGCGATGAACATTGCTAAACATATTATTGCTTGTGAAGCTGTACTTGTTAATTTTCATCTTGTTGAAGAAGATCAAGCAAGAAGAATTGTTGACTTCTTAACAGGAACTGTTTATGCACTGGATGGCGACATTCAGCGTGTTGGTGATGAAATATTTCTATGTACACCATCTGATATGGAAATCGATAGTGCTACCGCACAATCGTTGGCCAAAAGACAACTTTTTGATTTTTAATTCCTAGGAGGTAATTCCTATTATTGATTTTTTAAATTTTATATATAAGGCTGTTGATATCTACACTGCTATATTAGTTATCTATGCGTTACTTTCATGGTTTCCAGGAGCGTATGAGTCAACACTTGGCCGGTTACTTTCAAAAATTTGTGAACCATACCTAAGTATCTTTGATCGATTGAATTTAAGAATCGGAATGGTTGGTTTGAATGTGATGATTGGAATCCTTGTTTTAAACTTAGCGTCTAGAGGATTAGGAATAATTTTGATGTCGATTTTTTATTAAAATAAAGGAAGGGTGATTATCTGTGAACGCAAATGTATACCAGCATTTTCGAAAAGATGAGCATCCTTTTATTGATTCTGTTGGCGATTGGCTGGAACAAGTTGAAAGTCAATATGCGCCATATTTAACTGATTTTTTGGATCCTAGACAAGCCTATATTTTAGAAACATTGGTTCGTCAAAATAGCGATTTAGAATTTCAATTTTATGGCGGATATACTCAAGCAGAACGAAAACGATGCTTAATTTATCCCAATTATTATCAACCTGAGATGAATGATTTTGAAGTTGAACTTTTTGAAATTATTTATCCTGCTAAGTTTGCTACTTTATCTCACGGTAAAGTACTAGGAACATTAGTCAATACTGGAATTAGAAGAGAGTATTTTGGTGATATTATTTCTGATGGTAATCGGTGGCAATTTTTTGTAGGAAAAGAAGTTGCTAGTTTTGTCCAACACCAAGTAGAAAAAATCGGCAAAGTAACAGTTAGGTTAGAAGCACGTAGTTATACAGAAATTGTAACACCTAAAGATGGTTGGTCTGAAGAAAGAACAACAACTAGTTCATTACGGCTAGATATTTTGGTGTCAAATGTATATAATATATCTAGACAGAGATCAAAACAGTTAATAGAGTCTGGTAAAGTCAAAGTCAATTGGACTGAAAATACAAGGCCGGATTTTTTAGTAGACTTACTAGATATTGTCTCAATTAGAGGTTTTGGTCGAATTCAAATTCAAGAACTAGAAGGTAAGACGAAAAAAGATAAGCTTCGTTTGTTATTGGGAGTATTAAGAAAATAATCCAAAGAGGTGAAGAGATATGGCATTAACTCCATTAGATATTCAAAATAAGAATTTTTCTACAAAAATGAGAGGGTACAACCAAGATGATGTGGATGATTTCTTAGATCAAGTAACAAAAGACTATGAAGATTCCCTTCAAAAGAATAGAGAACTTGAAAAATCATTAAAACATGCGGAAGAAAAACTGCAATATTTTAATGAATTAAAAGACGCATTGAACCAATCAATTATTGTTGCACAAGATACTGCTGATAAAGTGAAAACAAGCGCTAATAGAGAATCTGAAGTGATTGTGACTTCTGCTGAAAATACAGCGAATGATTTATTATCATCTGCTGAGAAAAAAGCAAATCTATTAGTTACATCAGCCCAAGAAAAAGCAGCAGAAATTTTAACGGAAGCTTCTGGGCGTGCGCGTCAGTTAGCTGTTGAGACAGATGATTTGAAGAAGAAGACACGTGTTTTCCACCAACGTTTAAGCTTAATGCTAGAAGCACAATTAGAGCAAGTGAAAAGTGAAGACTGGGATGAGTTATTAAAACCATTTTCAACTTATGTTAATGATTCTCATGCAATCATTAGAGAAGTTTTGGAAAAAGAATATACGGATGAAGCAGTAGAAGCAGTAACTACTACAACTTCAGCTGTAGTTACAGAAACGCCTGTAGCTACTGAAAAACCAATCCCCGAACAAGTAATGACCGCTGACGGTGTTATTGATCCTAAAGCAATGCTTGATTTATTGAATAAAGAAACACTTAATGATGATAAATAAGTAGACTAGAAAAGCCAATAGAAATTCTTAAAGCGAGTCAATGATAGTGAAAGATTGATAGACCCTGCTATTGGAAAGATCCTCTATTTACAATCAAACTTGAACCTGTGGTCGTAGAGTTTGACGATTAATCTCGTTATCGATTTTTTGAGGGAATGTTTTGTTGACTTAAAACATTCTAAATTTGGGTGGTAACGCGAGTACTTTCGTCCCTTGGGATGGAAGTACTTTTTTGTATATAAATAATCAATCAATCAATTAATTGATTGTTTTTGCAAGAAGTTTTTATAAAAGAAAGTGAGGAAGCAATTTTGAAAATGAAAGAAACACTACAACTTGGGAAAACTGCTTTTCCAATGCGTGGAAATTTGCCTAATCGTGAATTAGAGTGGCAAAAAGATTGGGACGAAAAGAAAGTTTATGAGAAAAGACAAGAGCTTAATGAAGGAAAACCAACCTTTATTTTACATGATGGACCGCCGTATGCGAATGGGAATATCCATTTAGGGCACTCATTGAATAAAATTAGTAAGGATATTATTATCCGTTCTAAGTCAATGTCTGGATTCCGTTCACCATATGTTCCTGGATGGGATACACATGGATTACCGATTGAACAAGTGTTGACGAACAAAGGTATCAAAAGAAAAGAAATGTCTTTAGCTGATTACCGTGAAAAATGTGAAAAATATGCACGTTCACAAGTTGATACACAACGAACTGATTTCAAACGTTTAGGAGTGGCTGGTGATTGGGAACATCCATACGTTACGTTAGATCCTTCATATGAAGCCGCTGAGATTCGTGTTTTTGGAAAAATGGCTGAAAAAGGGTATATTTATAAAGGATTAAAACCAATTTATTGGTCTCCATCTAGCGAATCTTCATTAGCAGAAGCCGAAATCGAATATAAAGATGTTAAATCTGCTTCAATTTATGTTGCTTTTAAAGTAGCAGATGGCAAAGGAATTCTAGATACAGATACATCATTTGTGATTTGGACAACAACACCATGGACATTACCGGCAAACTTAGGAATTTCTGTTAATCCGACATACCAATATGTGGTAGTAAAAGCTTATGGTAAAAAATATGTGGTGGCCAAAGATCTTTTAGATTCTGTAAAAGAAGCAATTGGTTGGGATGAGGTAGAAATCATTCAAACGATTGCTGGTTCAGAATTAGAGTATATGACTGCTCATCATCCATTTTATGATCGTACGTCCTTAGTGATGTTGGGTGATCATGTAACGTTAGAAGCTGGTACAGGCTTGGTTCATACAGCTCCAGGACATGGGGAAGATGATTATTTTGTTAGTAAAAAATACGGTTTAGAGGTTCTTTCACCTGTTGATGATCGTGGTATCTTTACAGATGAAGCACCTGGTTTTGAAGGAGTTTTCTATGATAAAGCCAACCCAATGATTACTGCATTATTAGATGAAAAAGATGCTTTGTTGAAATTAGATTTCTTTACTCATAGTTACCCTCATGATTGGCGTACGAAGAAACCAGTTATTTTCCGTGCAACGCCGCAATGGTTTGCTTCAATTGATAAGTTCCGCCAAAATATTTTGGACGAAGTAGAGAAAGTTGATTGGATTATTCCTTGGGGCAAAACACGTCTTTATAATATGATTCGTGATCGTGGCGATTGGGTGATTTCACGTCAACGTGCTTGGGGCGTTCCACTACCAATTTTCTATGCAGAAAATGGTGAAGCGATTATCACGCCTGAAACGATTGATTATGTAGCTAATTTATTCGCTGAACATGGTTCAAATATTTGGTTTAAACGTGAAGCGAAAGAGTTATTGCCAGAAGGATTTACTCATCCAGGTTCTCCAAATGGTGAGTTTACAAAAGAAAATGATATCATGGATGTTTGGTTTGATTCTGGTTCTTCTCACGAAGCTGTGTTACGTCAACGCCCAGAATTGGCTTTCCCCGCTGATATGTATTTAGAAGGTTCTGATCAATATCGTGGTTGGTTCAACTCAAGTATTACAACAAGTGTGGCAATCAATGGTGTAGCTCCTTATAAGGCAGTTTTATCTCAAGGATTTGTATTAGATGGTGAAGGTCGTAAAATGAGTAAATCGTTAGGAAATACGATTTTACCAGATAAAGTAGTTAAACAAATGGGTGCGGATATTTTACGTCTTTGGGTAAGTAGTGTGGATTATGAATCTGATGTTCGTGTTTCAATGGATATCTTAAATCAAGTCTCAGAAGTTTACCGCAAAATTCGTAACACAATGCGTTTCTTGTTAGCAAATACAAGTGATTTTGAACCTGACACAAATACGGTATCTTATGAAGAGTTAAGATCAGTTGATAAATATATGATTGTTCGTTTGAATTCAGTGATCAAAGAAATTCGTGAAAAAGGATATGAAAAATATAATTTCATGCAAATTTACCGTACAATCATTAATTTCTTAACGGTTGATTTATCTTCTTTCTATTTAGATTTTGCGAAAGATGTTGTTTATATCGAAGCAGAAGATAATTATCAACGTCGTTGTATGCAAACAGTCTTTTACCAAATTGCTGTGAAACTGACTAAATTATTGACACCAATCATTCCTCATACTTCTGAAGAGATTTGGAGTTTCTTGAAAGAAGACGAAGAATTTGTTCAATTGGCTGAATTTCCAGGCTATGAAGAATTTACAAATCAAGAAGAATTGTTAGATACATGGTCAGCATTTATGAACTTCAGAGATAATGTATTGAAATCTTTAGAAGAAGCACGGAATTCTAAGTTGATTGGGAAATCGTTAGAAGCGAAAGTGACAGTTTATCCAAATGAACAAGTTCGTCAATTATTGCTTGCTATAAATGCTGATATCGCGCAATTGTTGATTGTTTCTGACTTTGAAATTGCAGATAAAACAGTAGCCGTTCCTGAAACTGCTGAGAAATTTGATGATATGTCAATTTTAGTTGAAAAAGCAGCAGGCGAAACATGTGATCGTTGTCGTGCGGTTCGTACCGATGTAGGTGAAGATCAAAAATTACCTCATTTATGTGGTCGTTGCGCAACAATTGTTGAAGAAAATTATCCAGAAGCAGTTGCTGAAGGATTTGAAAGTTAAGATCGATTCAAGCGAAAGTAATTAAAATAAAAAAGTCAGATTTTTGGAAATAAAACCAAAAATACTGACTTTTTTATTTTGTTGCTAGAATTTTTGTATTTCGTTTACTATTAATCTTCTAGTTGGCCACGGTCGCGGTACCAAGTATCAGGTTGCCATGTCCATGTAAAGTTATCTTTAGCTAATAAATCAAAAGCTGATTGAGGTCCCATCGTTCCAGCTGCATAATTAGGAAAATCAACGGTTGTTTTATCCCATGCAGCACGGATGATATCTACGATGCGCCATGACTGTGCAACTTCATCCCAATGTGAGAAGTTAGTTCCATCGCCATTTAAGCAATCTAGCAATAATTTTTCATAAGCTTCAGGACTGTTTTCGGTTGTTTCAGCACTATGACGATAATCAAGCTTAACAGGTGTTGTAGTAAAACCTAAACCGATTTCTTTCCCATTCAACGTTAGTGAAAATCCTTCAGTCGGTTGAATATAAATAGTTAGAACATTAGGTGGCAAGTCGGTTTTTTCTTGGCATTTTTCAATATCATCTTTAAAGACATTAATCGGTACTTGTTTGAAGACAATGCTGATTCGTGTGCCTTTTTCAGTCAAACGTTTTCCTGTTCGAACGTAAAATGGAACGCCAGACCAACGGAAGTTATCAATTAAAAATTTTCCAGCAACAAAGGTTTCTGTTTGAGATTCTGGGTCTACATTTGGTTCGTTACGATAAGCGGTAAACTCAGTATTGTCTAATTTTCCACTTCCATATTGACCACGAACAAAATTTTCTAGTGCTTCTGTTTCAGAGTATAAACGAATTGCTTGTAAGGCTTTAACTTTTTCCGCGCGAATGTCAGCTTCTGAAAAAGCAACTGGAGGTTCCATCGCTAGTAATGCAACGACTTGAAGAATATGGTTTTGTACCATATCTTTTAACGCGCCACTATGATCATAGTAACCTCCACGATCTTCAACGCCTAAGCTTTCGGCAAAGGTAATTTGGATGTTATCAATGTAACGATTGTTCCATTGTGATTCAAAAATATTATTGGCAAAACGAATAGCTGAAATATTTTGAATCATCTCTTTTCCTAGATAATGATCGATTCTAAAAATATCATTTTCGGGAAACACGGCTCTAATTTCTTTATTTAGCTGAGAGGCTGATTGATAATCTGAACCAAAAGGTTTTTCAATGACTAAACGATCAAAACCATTTTCAGTTAAAATGCTTTGTGATTTTAGATGTTGCACGATTGTACCAAAAAACTGAGGTGCCATCGCCAAGTAATAAATATGATTTCCCTGAAGTTGATATTTATCGTTTAAGGTATCTGATAATTTTTTCAAGGTATCGTAATGCTCTGAGTCATTTACATTATGAGATTGATAATAGAAATGACTAGAAAATTCCATGGCTTCTTCTTTTGTAGGACCTAAGTCAGCGATGGTTTCTCGAATAACTTCTTGATAATGTTCATCAGACCATTCTCTACGCGCCGTACCAATGACAGCAAAATGTTTGGCTAATGTTCCTTTTCGATATAATCTAAAAAGTGAAGGGTAAAGCTTTCTTTTAGCTAAGTCGCCAGTACCACCAAAAATTGTAAATAACGCAATCTTTTCATTCATAAAATAAGCCCCTCTTTTCATCGTAGTAGTATATTGTTTGTTTAGATTAATTCATCAACAAAAATCGCTCCGGCTGCTTTATAGCTAACAGCTACTTCTTTTTGTTCATTTTTGATTGTAATCGGTCCTTCATAGGCTGAAATATGATCGATTTGATATTCTTCATGGATATTTAAGTCAATAGAAACTAAGTAATCTAAGAGTTCCTTTTCATCCAAGACACGTGCAATTCGAATCTTAGAACCAACAGGATAGTCGGCCAAGGTTTGTCTCTTTTGTTCATGGACCGGTTGATTATCATCAGGGATCACACCGCCATGTGGGCAAAATTTTGGCTGATTTAAATAGTCAGCTAAGTGATTAGCTAATGAGTGAGAGGTCACATGTTCTAAAACCTCTGCTTCATCATGAACTTCATTCCATGAATAATTTAAATGTTCGACTAAAAAAACTTCCCATAATCGATGTTTGCGAATCAATGTACTGGCTTTTTTCAGACCTGATTCTGTTAGTTGGACGCCTTGATAAGGGGAGTGCTCAACCAAACCTTCTTTTACTAGTTTTGAAATCATCTCACTGACGGAGGCAGCTGAGACATCTAAACCAGAAACAATCTGCTTATTGTTTATTTTATTTTCATCGCCACCTAATTCAAAAATGAGCTTTAGGTAGTCTTCGCGATTTGGTGTCATATTTTTCATCCTTTCAAAGAAACCATCAGAAATAGTTTATCAGAAAAATCTTTTTTTGACCATTTAATAAGATGTTAATCTTAAAAAAGCTTTGAAAATTTCCAGTAAATCAATGAAATTATCAGCGTTGCTTAATTTGATAACGTTTTCTAATTATTTTTTTTGTAAAAATTGCTAGCTGCTTATTGTAAAATTGAAGAGAAAAAGGTAAACTATTAAAAAAAAATTAGAATATTCAAATTAATTAAAGGACTGGTGCGTAATGAAAACACATCAACAGAATCAAGAAAAAACGATGTATGATCCATCGTTTGAAAAAGATGCTTGTGGTATGGGCTTTATCGCTCAAATCGATGGGATAGCTTCACACCAATTGATTGATCATGCATTGACGATGTTAGAACGAATGAATCATCGTGGAGGAACAGGAGCTGAGCCGGATACTGGAGATGGCGCTGGAATTTTAATGGCTTTGCCAGATACTTTTTTCCGGAAAAAAGCAGCAGCTCAGCAAATTGTCTTACCGGATAAGGGAGAATACGCAATCGCTAACCTATTCTTACCAAATGATGAAAACAAAAAAGAACACTTGTTATCTTCAGTCCTACTGGAAATTGAAACAGCTGGGTATCGCGTTTTATGGACAAGAGAAGTTCCGTTTTCTTTTGAACATTGTGGACCTGGTGCACAAAAAGTAATGCCGAGTTTTGTACAGATCATGATTGAAAAACCTTTTGATGTCATGGTAGGTCGAGCTTTCGAAGACCGTTTATTCCGCTTACGCCGCCATTTAGAAAAAATTTACGCTCCAAATGAGTTGGCCATCTGTAGTTTATCCTCAAAAACAATCGTTTATAAAGGGATGCTTCATGCCTATCAAGTTCGTCTATTTTATCCAGATTTACAAGATAAAACGATGGCGAGTAGCATAGCTCTTATCCATTCACGATTTTCAACAAACACTTTTCCTAGCTGGGATCGAGCACAGCCGTTCCGTTTTCTAGCGCATAATGGTGAAATCAATACTTTGCGTGGTGCCGAAAATTGGATGCACAGCCATCATATCGAAGTTTACAACGAAGAAAATTCCGATTCTGCAAAATTAGAAAACTGTATGGAATACTTATACCGCAATGGTCGAGAGATTCCTCAAGCTCTGATGATGATGATTCCAGAAGCTTGGTCTGAAGAAGCAAATTTAAAAGAAGAAGTAGCCGCTTTCTATGAATATTCTTCTAGTTTTATGGCACCATGGGATGGTCCTGCTGCCCTTTGTTTCACTGATGGAGATATGGTTGGTGCAACACTCGATCGAAATGGTCTACGTCCTTCGCGTTATTCAATTACCAAAGATAATTTTATTGTTGTTGCTTCTGAATCTGGTGTTGTTGATTTAGATCCTCAAACAGTGATTGAAAAAGGTGTTTTAGGTCCTGCGAATATGATTTTGGTCGATACAGTCGAAGGGAAATTTTATCGTAATGAAGAAATTAAAGATCGTTATGCGACAGCGAATCCTTATCGTCAATGGTTGGAAGAGCAATTAATCACAATCGATGATTTAGAAGAGGGTCAGGAAGAAAATGCTGAAGTATCCAAAGAAGCACTCAATCAAATGTGGAAATTAAATGGTTATACGGATGAAATTATTCGTAAAACGATTGTTCCGATGGCTGAAAATGGTGAAGAGCCGGTCATTTCTATGGGGTATGATTCACCGCTAGCTGTCTTAAGTGAGAAACCACAATCTTTATTCACGTACTTCAAACAACAATTTGCTCAAGTTACGAATCCGCCAATTGATGCGATTCGTGAAAAATTAGTAATCGGAACAGAAATGTTTTTGGGTCGAGACAGTAATTTGTTGGAAGATCAACCAGAAAACTGTAATAAATTAAAAATTGAAAGTCCTGTTTTATCAACAAAGGATTTCTTAAAAATAAGAAATTTACACACAAAATCTCAAAAAGCCATCGTTCAGACGACGCTTTATTCATTGACTCCTGATGCACCTAATCGTTTATTAAGAGCATTAGAAGCGATGTTTAAAGATGTTGAGGAAGAAATTGAGAACGGTGCGAGTATCATTATTTTATCTGATCGTGGCGCAGCTGAAGATAAAATGAGTATGCCGATTTTACTTGCGGTCGCAGGTTTGCATAACTATCTAGTTAAGCAAGGAAAACGGGGACTTGTTTCAATCGTTGTTGATTCAGCGGAAGTCTGCGAAGTGCATCATTACGCGATGTTGATTGGTTATGGCGCAAGTGCCATCCATCCTTATGGCACGTATGTATCGTTAAAAGATTTTCACTTGGAAGATCAGTTGGAAAATTACCGTAAAGCAGCTGAAAAAGGAATTGTGAAAATTATGTCGCGAATGGGAATTTCGACGATTGCTGGTTATCATGGCGCACAGTTATTTGAAGCGGTTGGTTTATCCGAAAATGTTGTTCAAACATTCTTTACAGGTACGTCTACCCGAATCAGTGGCTTGACGATTGATCAAATTGAAAAAGAATATCTAGCTCGTCATACAGCTGCTTATGGAGAAAAAGAGACGGATTTCTTACCATCAGGAGGAAGTTTCCAATATAAGGCAGATGGAGAACATCATTTGTTTAATCCGAAAACAATCTACAATTTCCAACAAGCAGTTCGTACAGGTGACTATGCATTATATAAAACCTATTCAGAGCAACTGAATCACGAAGCCTTAGAAACGCCGACAACTTTGCGTTCTATGTGGGAATTTGAAACAGCTCGAACTCCCGTTAAACTTTCAGAAGTTGAACCAGCAGAAACAATTGTTAAACGATTTAAAGTAGGGGCAATGAGTTATGGTTCATTGAGTCAAGAAGCACATGAATGTATCGCAGAAGCGATGAACTCGATTGGAGCTAAAAGCAATAGTGGAGAAGGTGGAGAGAATCGTAATCGATTTAAATCAAAACCAAACGGCGTCAATTTAAATAGTAAAATCAAACAGGTCGCTTCAGGACGTTTTGGAGTGAATGCTGAGTACTTGATGAGCGCTGAAGAGTTACAAATAAAAATGGCGCAAGGAGCAAAACCAGGAGAAGGTGGCCAATTACCTGGAAATAAAGTTTTCCCTTGGGTTGCTGAGATAAGAGGCTCGACACCAGGTGTTCGATTGATTTCACCACCGCCTCACCATGATATTTATTCGATTGAAGATTTAGCGCAGTTGATTTATGACCTTAAAGCAATCAATCCTTATGCAAGAATTAATGTTAAATTGGTTTCTAGTACAGGCGTTGGAACGATTGCGACAGGTGTTGTTAAAGCTGGAGCAGATGTAGTCGTTATCTCTGGTTATGATGGCGGAACGGGAGCCTCTCCGCGAAATTCGGTCCGTGATGCAGGCTTACCTTGGGAAATGGGCTTGTCAGAAGCACACCAAACGCTATCGATGAATAATTTACGTCAACGAATGGTTTTAGAAACAGATGGAAAATTAATGACGGGACGAGATATTGCAGTTGCGGCTTTATTAGGTGCAGAGGAGTATAGTTTTGCTTCATTAGCACTTGTAGCAGTCGGCTGCGTGATGATGAGAGTTTGTAGTTTAAATACTTGCCCAGTAGGGGTCGCTACTCAAAATCCTGCTTTAAGAAAATTCTTTGCTGGAAAACCAGAACATGTAGTGAATACGATGATGTTCTTAGCAGAAGATTTGCGTGAAATCATGGCAGAGCTAGGCTTTAGAACAATTGATGAAATGGTTGGTCACACTGAAGTCTTGAAACCAAAATTTGTGGCAAAAGGAAAAGCGAAATCATTAGACTTTTCTAGAATGTTAGGTAAAACAATCGGTATTCAACGAAAAGTAGAAGACCCTTTCCAAGAAACGCGTCAGTGGAAAGAATTAGATGCCTTTGCGAAATCTGCGATTGAAAATAATCAAAAAGTATATGTTGAAGAAAAAATTACGAATGTGAATCGAACAGTTGGCGCTCGTATGGGTGGTTGGATTGCCGAACGTTTCGGTAATTATGAAGTGACACCAGGATTGCTGAACTATCATTATAAGGGAACCGCGGGTCAAAGTTTCGGGGCTTTTATTACGCAAGGAATGTCCTTAAAACTAACTGGTGAAGCCAATGATTATGTAGGAAAAGGACTGAGTGGTGGTCGTTTGATTATTGTACCACCAGAAGAGGCGGCATATGCTTCTAGTTCACCAATCGTCGGAAACGTTGCTTGTTTCGGTGCAAATCATGGGGAAGCGTACTTTAAAGGACGAGCTGGTGAACGTTTCTGTGTTAGAAACAGTGGCGCGACTGTCGTCGTTGAAGGCGTTGGCGATCATGGGTGTGAATATATGACAGGTGGAACAGCGGTTATTTTAGGTTCGACTGGTCGTAACTTCGGTGCTGGTATGTCTGGAGGGGTCGCGTATATTTATGACCCTGAAAATCAATTTGCTGAAAAATGTAACATGGAAATGGTGGAATTATTTGCAATTGGTGAGTCTGGACATGATGAACAATTGAAAGAATTGTTAGAAAAACATGTTGCTTTTACCAATTCAGAAAAAGCCCAAGCTATTTTAGCTAATTGGGAAGAGGAACAACAATTTTTCGTTAAGGTTTATCCAAAAGAATATCATGAAATGATTCAAGTAACTGAACAATTGAAAGAACAAGGGTTAAAAGGCGAAGAATTAGTAACAAAAGCTTTTGAAGCCGTGATTGGTACACAAGTTGTGCCACCAAAATCTAAAGCGAAGGAGCGTGACTAGTATGGGAGATCCTTATGGATTTTTAAAGTATGAACGAAAAAGTAACCCTTATAGACCTGTTGATGAAAGAATTAAAGACTGGCATGAATTGCAAGTTCCTTTAGATGAAAAAGAAAGAAAGGAACAAGCTGGAAGATGTATGGATTGTGGGATTCCTTTCTGTCACACGGGTGTCTTTTATGGCGGCAAACGTGCTGTATCGGGGTGTCCTAATGATAATCTAATTCCAGAATGGAACGATTTGGTTTACCGAGGTGAAACCGAAAAAGCCTGGGAACGGTTGAGTCGAACGAATCCATTACCTGAAATGACCGGTCGAGTTTGTCCCGCTCCATGTGAGAAGTCATGTACGGAAGCGTTGAATGGTTCAGGAGTTGCGATCCATGATAATGAACGTTTTATTATTGATACAGCGTTTGAAAATGACTGGGTTCGTCCAACAGGATTACCAAAAGAAAAAACTGATTTTAAAATCGCTATTATCGGAAGTGGACCTGCTGGGTTATCTGCTGCTTGGCGTTTAAATCAACTAGGACATTCGGTGACAATTTACGAACGCTCAGATAAATTTGGTGGCTTGTTGATGTATGGGATTCCTAATATGAAATTAGACAAAGATGTTGTTCAAAGACGAATCGATGTAATGGTTGAAGTCGGAATTAACTTTGTTGCAAATACAGAAATCGGTGTTGATCTAATGATCGATGATCTATATGCGCAATATGATCGAGTGATTGTGGCGACAGGTGCCAGTGTTCCGCGAGATTTAAAAGTAGCTGGTAGAGAATTTCAAGGAATTCAATTTGCGGTAGATTATTTGACAGAGGTTACCAAAGATGTCTTAAAATATGGTAAAGAAGCAACAAGTAAAAAACTTGCTGGGAAAAATGTCGTGGTAATTGGCGGCGGTGATACAGGGAATGACTGTATTGGTTCAGCGATTCGTCAGGGAGCAGCTTCGGTGAAACAATTAGAAATCACCCCTCAAATGCCTAAACATCGCACGGGTAACAATCCGTGGCCAGAATACCCAATGACTAGTAAAGATGGGTATGGTCAGGAGGAAGCAAAAACGGTTCAAAAAGAACAATTGACGCATTATCAAACATCTACGACTGCGTTTATTGGGGCGGAAAGAGGTCAATTAATTGGGATTGAAACCACTCAAGTCGATAATCAATTCCAACCAATTGCTGGAAGCGAATCAATTATGAAAGCTGATTTAGTTTTATTGGCTATGGGATTTGTAGGGCCTGAAAGAAGTTTATTAGAGCATTTAGAAGTAGATGAAATATTTGATGATTACTCAACGAATAATGAACGAGTTTATGTTGCAGGAGATGCTAAGCGTGGACCAAGTTTAGTGATTTGGGCTATCCGTGAAGGACGTTTAGCTGCTGAAAATGTAGATAAAACATTGCGTACACTTGTGGCGCAATAATTATGATTTAAAATCAAAAAGGCTGAAATTTATGGAAATCATTGTTCAGATTTCTATGAATTTCGCTTTTTTATTTTACTCAAATTGGCTCTTTTAAATGATTATTTTCCAAAAAAACACTAAATATTCATTATATTTGATGATTTTAACTGATTTGTTAGTGAATTCGTCCATTTGATTGGTATAATTTGAATAGTTAAGATGGTATAATTTTTAATATAAATAAAAACTATTTTTTGAAAAATAAAATAAAGAAGTAATTTAATTTGCAAACTGAACCCTAAGTAGACGGTATAAAAAAGTCAGGTTTTAGGCAATTAGTAAAAACTCATTCATTGCTAAAAGCGCAATAACTGAATTTGGTCTAATTGCTCAAACCAAAACGCCTTCTTTATAACCTAAATTTAAAATAGAAAAGAGGAAAGTTAATGGAATTCTTATTATCAACATCTATGCACAGACGAGTAACGTTATTGAATTTGCTAAATAGTTCGAATGGTTGGGTGACTTCGGAAAGGTTAGCGGATTTGATTGGTTGTTCACAAAAAACTGTTATGTTGGATTGTCAATATGTTGAGGATCGTTGGTTAGATTATTTGACCATTGAAACATCAAGAAAAAGTGGGATTCATTTAATTTTGTCGCCTCATCATTCGATTCATGATATTTACGCTGAAATTATTCAAGAGTCAAACGCATTTACCTTATTGGAAGCTCTTTTCTTTAATCCAAAACAAACGGCTGAATATTGGGAACAAGAATTATTTTTAAGTCATTCGAGTTTGTATCGTTTATCTAATGTAATCACGACTTCTTTGAAAAAGAGAAATATTACGATGAGTCGAAGTCCTTATTATATTCATGGTCCAGAGGAACGACAAGTTCGCTATTTCTTTACCTCTTATTTCTTAGAAGTCTATGGAATCCACGAATGGCCGTTTCCGCTAGATAAAGAAAGAATAGTGACTTTAGCCCAAAATATTAATGATTCTTCTGAACTTAATTTAAACGATATTCAATTAGCTCATCTTGCATATTCCATTGCAGTAACGGTGATTAGAGAGCATCAAGGCTTTTTGATTCAGTCGACATCAGATCCAATTCAACGATTCAAAGAATATACCATTGATGTTCGGCAGTACCGAGCGGATATTGAAGAAATTGTAAAACCTTTAGAGGCAAAAGTTCCAGATAATTGGTATGAAGATTTTTGTTATTCAATTTTTTGGTGGGATTTTGGTTGGGATAATCCCCAAGAGCGAATGAACATTATCAAGCAAGGTGTTGGGTTAGTAAAGACAATCAAAGAAGCACTAGAAATTCCGATAACTGAAGAAAGTCGGGAAAATATCGGTCGATTGATTGAGTATATTTATGCTAAACATAAAATGTATCCCTTTAAAAAATATATGGTGTATGATCGTTTTCTTTATTCTAGTAAAGCGATTAAGCAAAGTTTTGTTGTTTTTACAGCAGTGGTATCAAAATCATTACAAGTGCTTGAAAATAAAACGCAATTTCCTTGGTATTCGATGTATTTAGATGAAATCCTTCATGAAATCGTTATTCGTTGGGAATCACTCCCTCAATTGTTGGATGATATTCGTCATAAGGTTTCTGTAGCTGTTTTAAGTGATCTAGGAATTGAACACGGACAATTATTAGCATCAATAATAAAAGATAATTTCCAACACAAAATAGATATCACAGTAGAGGAAAAATCAATTGTTGATGAGAGAAAGCCATTGGATCTTAGTCAATATGATTTATATGTGTCTAACTATACGATTAAAGATGTGCCAGAAATCAATAGTGTAATCGTAGAAGACATTCCGTCATTTAAGAATTTGATTGATTTAAGAAAATTTATTGATAATCGTCGTTTAGTTTTACCAGAAGCAATCGACTATCTAAATCGATAATGATTGTTTAGAATATTATTAATCCTAAAGCTAAAAAAGTGCTGTGTTTTGCTTTATTTCAATGCTTTTAAAAAGTAGAACGATAGATTAAATTTTCTTTCTATGTTTTTAATGCCTTATCCATAAAAATCACGTATAATAGTAGATAGTGAAATTTCTAGGGAGGGGTAAAAAAATGGCATATCAAGCATTATACCGTGTTTGGCGTTCACAGCGTTTTGATGATGTTGTGGGACAAAAAGCAATTACTCAAACATTAAAAAATGCGATTGTACAAAAGAAAACCTCGCATGCGTATTTGTTTACCGGCCCAAGAGGAACTGGAAAGACAAGTGCAGCTAAAATCTTTGCCAAAGCGATTAACTGTCAACATAGTGTTGATGGCGAACCTTGTAATAAGTGTGAAACCTGTATTGCGATTACAGAAGGGCGCTTAAACGATGTAATCGAAATAGATGCTGCAAGTAATAATGGCGTAGAAGAAATCAGAGATATTCGAGATAAAGCTAAGTATGCTCCGACGCAAGCCGAATACAAAATATATATCATTGATGAAGTACATATGTTATCAACAGGAGCATTCAATGCTTTATTGAAAACACTAGAAGAACCACCACAAAATGTTATTTTTATTTTAGCTACGACAGAACCGCATAAAATTCCTTTGACGATTATTTCAAGAACGCAACGTTTTGATTTTAAACGAATCACGACACAAGATATTGTAAATCATATGGCGTATATTTTAAAAGAAATTTCTGTTGATTATGAAGAGCAAGCTTTATATGTAATTGGTCGAGCAGCTGAAGGTGGGATGCGAGATGCGTTGAGTATCTTGGATCAAACGATTTCCTTTAGTGAAGATAAAGTAACTTTAGCTGATGCGATGCAAGTGACTGGTAGTTTGACTTATGAAATGATGGATAATTACATTTCATATTGTGTTGCAGGTGATGTCGAACAGTCATTAGAAGCATTAGAAACTATTTTAGATTCTGGAAAAGAAGCACGTCGCTTTTTGGAAGATTTATTGCTGTATAATCGTGATTTATTGATGTATCAACAAGCACCTAATTTATTGAGTGAAAAGGCTGGTCATCTAACAGAGCGCTTTAAAGAAATTGCTACGAATACAAGTGCTGAAAAAATCTATCAGTTAATCCAAATCTTAAGTGATACGCAAAATGAGATTCGATTTACAAATAATGCGAATATTTATTTAGAAGTAGCTACTGTTAAATTAGCAAAAACAGTCCAACCTAATCTTGTAATGGAACCACAAAAACAGGTACAAGCTCAAGGCCATGAAGTCGATCTGCCAGATGTCTCGATTTTACAAAAACAAATCGAGCAATTGCAACAAGAGTTAGCAGAATTGAAGAAAAATGGGATTAGTCAGTCAGAAACAAAACCAGCAAAACCGACTAATAATCGAGTGACTAATAGCCGAAACGCGGTTCGTATCCCGACTGAACGTGTGTATCAAGTGCTAAATGAAGCGACACGAGAACATTTAGGGCATGTGAAGAATGTTTGGGAAGACTTGCTCCAAATGCTTTCTGTAACCCAACGAGCGATGCTAAAAGCAAGTGAGCCTGTCGCAGCGAGTCCTACAGGAGTCGTCATAGCCTTTGACTATGAAATTGTTTGTGGTCGTGCAATGGATGACGAGGAGTTACAACTTGCTGTGCACAATAATTTAAGTAGATTGGTCAATTATGCACCGTCTATGATTTGTATTACGAGAGATAGTTGGCCAAGCTTGAGACAGTCGTTTATCACTCAAAATAAGGAAAATCCTACAGATACCAATGATCGAACCGATGTCACTGTTAGTGCTGAATTATTGGATGTTGAAGAAGTAGTTGAAGAAAAAGAAAATACAGTAGTAGACGAAGCGGTTGCTTTATTTGGTGACTCGCTTGTTGAAGTAATAAATGATTAGAATGGAGAAGATAAATAATGATGCGTGGTATGGGAAATATGCAAGGCATGATGAAACAAGTTCAAAAAATGCAAAAAGATATGGCAAAAGCACAAGATGCATTGAATGTGAAGGAATTTACAGGAGAAGCGACGAATCAATTTGTAACGGCTATTTTTACAGGAGATCGTAAAATGAAAGATTTAACGATTAAAGAAGAAGTTATCGATCCTGAAGATGCAGAAATGTTGCAAGATTTAATCGTGATGGCGGTTAATGATGCATTAGCTAAAATTGAAAAAGAAACAGAAGCAACCATGGGACAATATGCTAAAGGAATCCCAGGTCTATAAACTGGTTATGACCTAAAACTAAACAACCGAATCTTATCGAAATCCTAGCTGATTTCAGGTAAGATTCGGTTGTTTGATTAAATCTCTTTATTTACTTAATTTAATTATTAGAAGTCCTATCGCTTATTCAACTGGATTAATAGAAAATAAGCAAATTTTTAAAGGAAAAATGGTATAATAAGAGTTGATTTTTTAACTAAATAATAAAAAAATTCTATTTGCTCAATGCTTAAGATAAACGAATGAAAGGACTGATAGAGGATGCATTATCCTGAACCTATCGCAAAATTAGTAGAAAGTTATATGAAATTACCTGGAATAGGTCAGAAAACAGCCGTTCGTTTGGCTTTTCATACGTTGGATATGAAAGAAGAGGATGTCAATGCTTTCGCTAAATCTTTGATTAGTGTGAAACGAGATTTACATTTTTGTAGTATTTGTGGAAATATCACAGAAGAAGATCCTTGTGAAATTTGCCAAGACAAAACCAGAGACCGGAGTACGATTTTAGTCGTGGAAGAGCCAAAAGATGTGATGGCTTTAGAGAAAATGCGTGAATACCATGGATTATATCATGTTCTTCATGGTGTACTTTCACCAATGGAAGGAACAGGACCAGAAGATATCAATATTGCTTCATTGATTCAGCGTCTACATGATGATGAAGTAAAAGAGGTAATTATCGCAACGAATGCAACAACAGAAGGAGAAGCAACTGCTATGTATCTCTCTCGTTTAATCAAACCAGCTGGAATCAAAGTGACTCGTTTGGCACATGGACTATCTGTTGGTAGTGATATCGAGTATGCAGATGAAGTGACATTGTTAAAAGCAGTGGAAGGTCGGCGGGAACTATAAAGTATTTATAAAAGAAAAAGTAATTAGAAGTTATTTAATTAGTTGTAAAAAGGAGCTAATAAAATGATCTTGGAAGAGTTTGATGAAAATAAAAAGGCTAAAATCAATCCACAAATGATAATAAAAAAGAGTCCCAATTTTCCCGAAATCGTGATTGCGTGTTTCTCTAAAAAAATAGTTGATGATTTTGTCGCAAAATATAATCTGGAAAAAATTGGCGGTACTTATTCTTTGAATGGGGAAATCCCGATTTATTTGTTTGAAAAGGAAAATTTGAGAGTTGCTATAACAATGGCTTGTTTAGGCGCATCTGCTTGTGTCGGACACTTAGAAGAATTGATTCCTCAAGGAGTCAAAGTATTTATTGTATTTGGAACTTGTGGTGTTCTTGATCGTTCGATTGCTCATAGTCAGATTATTCTTCCGACGGCAGCTGTAAGAGATGAGGGAACTTCTTATCACTATATGGTGCCGACGGATGAGGTAACGATGCCATATAGGGACTCATCCTTTATGAAGAAAACTCTTTCTAAAAAGCAAATTCCTTTTATTGAAGCAAAAACTTGGACTACCGATGCGCTTTATCGAGAAACAGAAGCGAAAATAAAACGGCGAAAAGAACAAGGGTGTGCGGTTGTCGAAATGGAATGTTCTGCTCTATTAGCTTGGTCACAATTCCGTGAAGTTCAGTTATACCCGTTTTTCTTCACGGCAGATAATTTAGATGCAGTTGAATGGGGAAGTCGTAAAGAATATCGAAATAACTTACATAATGCATTAACGGTTGCTTTAGAATTAGCCGATGAGATTAGTAAATGTGGATAAAAAAGAAAGCGAGGTGAGAGAAGATGGATCTTAATGAACTGAAAAAGCAAATGCATAGTGGTGAAATTTATTATGAAAGTCAGGAATTATCAGCAGAACAAGCAATGTATCGTGATTTATTATTTGAATTTAATCATTTATTACCAAGTAAAACCAAGGAAAAAGCGGCTATTTTAGCGAAATTATTGGGCGATTTTGGGGACGGGTCATATATTGAACCACCATTTAGAGCGAACTGGGGGAAAAATACTTATTTCGGTAAAAATGTTTATGCGAATTTCAATTTGTCGTTAGTAGATGATACAACCATTACAATCATGGACGAGGTAATGATTGGTCCTAATGTGACGATTTGTACAGCAGAACACCCTCTTGATCCTAAGTTAAGAAAAGCAAAAGCGCAGTATAACTTACCCGTACTTATTAAGGAAAATGCCTGGATTGGAGCGAATTCGATTATTTTATCAGGAGTAACAATTGGTGAGAATAGTGTAATTGGAGCGGGAAGTTTAGTAACTAAAGATATTCCCGATAATGTATTAGCTTTTGGTAGCCCATGTCGAGTCGTAAAGAACTTATAGTTAAGAATTATTGATTAGTTGGTAATGAAGTAGGAGTATACAACTTGTCGCTTGTTTTTTTTATGGAGGTTTTTATGAAAGAACGTGTCGTATTATTTAGTGATGCAATTATAGCAATCATTTTAACGATTATGGTGATTGATTTACCGATTGAATTTTCTTCGGGTGAATTGGACTATGTTTTGTTATTACGCAGTGTAGCGATTTACTTTATCAGTTTTTGTTTTGTCGCAGATCTTTGGTTTCAAACTGCGCAAGCATTTAACAAGGTAGAAGTCGTTAGAAATAAAGATTTAGTTATTTATTTGATTTCCTTATTTTTCTTATCTTTAGTGCCAAAAGCTACTGGATTAATCATTGAAGATACAACGAAAGAAACACTATTTATCTATGGTTTACTGACTTTAATAGTTGTGATTTTGACACAATTATTACTAATTTCATTGACTAAAGAAGCGATGCAAGAACATAAAATCGATGCCTTTTTTATTGAGGTATTGAAAAAACGGTCGATAATGACGATTGGGTTAAGGCTAGTGCTATTACTGTTATCATTTTTTGCAGTAACCGTGACGTTGGGTATTTACATGTTTTTACCGATTTTTAGTTTTTTACAAAATGTAATTGATCGAGAAGAAGAAGCCTTTGTTAATCAAATGGATACAGAGCAAAAAGATTTTTATTTGAGTGATAAGAAAAACTTTTGGGGAAATTCAGCCCGTAAGTATTCTCGGATTTTACAAACTTCTTTGGGCGATGCACGAAGAAATAGAGAAAATCTTTCTCCCGAATGGTGGAATCAATTTAACGAGCAGTGGCAAAAACAGTTAGATGAAGAAATCACTACAACCAAAAGACAATTGGTGCAGGCAGAAACGAAAAAAGAAAGCAATAGTTTAGCTCATCGCTTAAATCGCTTAGAACATGAAGCCGAAAAAATGGCAAAAAAAGTCTACTTAGCAAAAGCCCATCAGTCAAAACAACCAGAAAAAAAATAGAGGTTGAGATAAAAGTGATTAGGTCTGAGAACCGAGCAATTGGATGAAGGAACAGTTATTGCATTCTTTACAATGAATGATGGTCAGGGATTTGCCGAGATTCTGATGTTCACCCACTTTTTTATTTTAAAAAGGTTCTTTTGGTTAAAGATAAACATTTCACTTATGTTTCATGCATAAAAAAGAAGCAGAATAGTTTCATTTATCAGCCGTTTCAATTAGACTGTCAAGAACAGATACAGTATAATAAAGTAGACGATTCAAATGAGTAAGATAGGAGCAAAAACAGTGCAAGGTATTTTTATAACAATTGAAGGACCAGATGGAGCAGGAAAAACGAGTGTCCTAAGCGAATTGTATCCGAAATTAGATTTAGTAGCAAAACGTTCAATTATTAAAACGCGTGAACCAGGAGGGATTCCGATTTCGGAAAAAATCCGTCAAATCATTTTGGACCCTAAAAATGAAGAAATGGATGAACGAACTGAAGCTTTGTTATATGCAGCAGCTAGACGTCAACATTTGATGCAAAAAGTATTGCCAGCTTTAGAAGCGGGCGATATCGTTTTATGTGATCGATTTGTTGATAGTTCATTAGCCTATCAGGGAGCAGGTCGTAGAATTGGGGTTGAAGCAATTGCTTCAATTAATGAATTTGCAATTGAAGGAACTGTTCCAGATTTTACTATTTATTTAGATGTTGATTCAGATACTGGCTTACGAAGAATTCAAAATAATCGTAAACAACAAATCGATCGTTTAGATTCAGAAGGGCTTGAATTTCACCAACGTGTTCGTCATGAATATTTAAAATTAGTTGATGAAAATCCAGAGCGAATCATTAAGATTGATGCTAGAATGAGTTTAGAAAATGTTGTTGAAGCAACGTTCCAAGCAATTATTGATCGATACCCAAACTATTTTAGAAACTAGGAAGGTGACCACCATGAAAATTATTTTAGCAATTGTACAAGATAAAGACAGTAATCGATTAGCGAACGAATTTATTGATGCAAATATTCGTGCGACAAAACTATCTTCAACAGGTGGTTTTTTGAAAGCAGGGAATAGTACATTTATCGTGGGGATTGACGATGACCGTGTAGATGAGGCGTTAGAATTAATTAAGAAAACGTGCGAATCACGTAAGCAATACGTTTCAACACCAGTTACCTTGGATATCTCAATGGATGGTCAAGTTCCTTATCCTGTAGAGGTTGAAGTCGGTGGGGCAACGGTGTTTGTCTTGCCAGTTGAAGGCTTCCATCAATATTGATATGAATGAAAAGCAAGTTCTTTCAGAGCAACAACCATTGCTCTTTCAGCAACTTCAAAAAAGTTTTAAGCATGGTCGAATTGCCCATGCTTATCTTTTTGAAGGGGATTCCGGAACAGGAAAACAAGCATTTGCTTTATGGATGGCTAAACGAATTTTTTGTACGCATTTAATCGATGACAATCCTTGCAATGAATGCCATAACTGTATTCGAATCAATGAAAATGAACATCCAGATGTACTTAGAATTACGCCAGACGGCCAAACAATTAAAGTCGATCAAATCAGACAATTAAAATCGGAGTTTAGTAAAAGCGGGATGGAAGCAGCCAAAAAAGTTTTCATTATTGAGCAAGCAGAAAAAATGAGTATTGGCGCAGCGAATGGTTTACTTAAATTTTTAGAAGAACCTGATGGTAAAGTTGTGGCAATCTTAGAAACAGCTTCACTTCCTAAAATCTTGCCGACAATCCAATCAAGATGTCAAATCTTACATTTTCAACCATTAAATAAAGAAAAATTAAGAAATGCTCTTGTTGCTAATGGATATACTAAGCAAACCGCAGAACTTTTAACAGAACTCACAAATAGTTTTGATAAAGCAGTTGAAATCGCTGAAGATGAATGGTTTAATGAAGCTAGGGAAATAATTCAACAATGGTTTGACTACTTGGTTCAAGCTGATCACCAAGCATTTGTTTATGTTCAAAAAAAGATGCTTAAAGATTTTAAAGAAAAAGAGCAGCAAGCCCTAGGATTTGAGCTTTTATTAGCCTATTTTCGAAAACAACTTGTTCAAGATGTGAAGGTAGCTAAATCTAAAAGAATTGTTGAAAAGCAAGCAGAAGCTGTTGAGCTGATTTTAAAGGCGCGCCAAAAATGGGAAGCCAATGTTAGCTGGCAAAGTGTTTGTGAACAATTAGTACTACGTATGATTGCCCTAAAATAGAAGTAGGAGGATGGAAATGGTAGAAGTAGTAGGAGTTCGCTTCCGAGAAGCTGGTCATATCTATTATTTTGCTCCTGGAAAATCAGAGTATTTTTACAATGATAAAGTCCTTGTGGAAACACAACAATCTAAACAATTGGCGACAGTTGCCATACCTAAAAAGACGATTGATCCTGAAGATTTACCAGATGAGTTAAAACCCATTTTAAATAAAGCATCAAAAAATGATTTGGAGAAAGAACAAAAAAATTTGGATGATGCACGAGTTGCCTTGTCTACAGCGAAAGAAAAAATCTTGGCTCATGAATTAGAGATGAAATTAATTCGTGTTGAATATACCTTTGATCGTAGTAAAATGATTTTTTACTTTACAGCAGATGGTCGAATTGATTTTAGAGAGCTAGTAAAAGATTTAGCAGCTATTTTTCGTACAAGAATCGAATTGCGCCAAATTGGTGTGAGAGATGAAGCCAAAATCTTGGGTGGAATTGGTCCTTGTGGGCGACCATTATGCTGTTCTTCGTTTTTAGGTGATTTTATGCCAGTTTCAATCAAGATGGCAAAAGACCAAGGGCTCTCTCTTAATCCAGTGAAAATCTCTGGTCTATGTGGTCGTTTGATGTGTTGTTTAAAATATGAGAATGATGAGTACGAAGCAGCTAAAAAAGAATTACCAGATTATGGTAAACAAGTAGTGACACCCGATGGTAAAGGAAAAGTAGTTGGGTTAAACTTGTTAAGTAGAGTGATTAAGGTGCGCTTAGTTGGACGTGAAACAGCGGTAGAATATGAGTATGAAGAAATAAAAGAAGCTACCGAAAAAGCTCGAGTTGCCGAAACGGGTGATTTGAATGGATAAGCGTTCTTTATATGATGGTGTAGATTCATTAGAACAAGAATTAAAAGGAACTCTTTCTCAATTGAGCGAGATTAAAGAGGCTTTGCATGAGTTGGTTGAAAAAAATACGACCTTAGAGATTGAGAATCAACGACTTCGTGAACATTTACAAGAATTGAATAAACTAGCAAATGAATCAGCTGATTCAGCCAAACAAGAACTTTCTAAATCTAGAATGAATTTAGAGAAACTTTATGAAGAGGGCTTCCACGTATGTAATATTTTATATGGTTCTCGTCGCGAAAATGATGAAGAATGTGCCTTTTGTTTAGATGTAATTTATGGAGAGCGAACGAAGTAAACATAAGTAAAATACAATATAGTAAGAGATTGAGACGAAGAGTGTGAATTTTGGTGCTGAGTAATACGATAATTAATCGTAACTATTTGGTTCTGAAATGAAGGCACTATTGTCTTAATCTCTATTTTTGAAAGGATGTTGCAGATGCTAAAGCAAAAGAGCTATGCTGAAAGCTCAGCTGGGTGTTTATATTTAGTTCCAACGCCAATCGGTAACTTGGAAGATATGAGCTATCGCTGCATTAAACAACTTAAAAACGCTACTTTAATCGCTAGCGAAGATACAAGAAATACCCAAAAATTATTAAACCATTTTGAAATTTCAACACCACAATTAAGTTTTCATGAGCATAATTTTAAAGAAAGAATTCCCCAATTAATAAAAAAAATGCAAGCAGGGGATACCATTGCTCAAGTTAGTGATGCTGGGATGCCTTCTATTAGTGATCCAGGTCATGAATTGGTGGAGGCTTGTTTAAAAGAAAACATTAAAGTGATTGCCTTACCGGGGCCTTCTGCAGGAATTACTGCGTTGATTGCTTCTGGATTGATTCCTCAACCTTTTACATTTTACGGATTTTTACCTCGAAAGAAAAAAGAACAAGTTGAACGATTAGCTGATTTAAAAGAATTAGAAGCAACTAGTATTTTTTATGAATCCCCCTACCGTATTTTAGCTACTATAAAAAATATGGCAGAGGTATTTGGTTTTGAAAGGCAAGCTGTTATTTGTCGCGAATTAACAAAACTGCATGAAGAATATTTGCGTGGCTCACTGGCTGAATTAATTGATTACTTGGCTGAAAATACACTTAAAGGAGAATGTTGCCTACTTGTGGCTGGCTTTTCTGGTGAAAAAGAAATTGATGATGAATCATTGTTGTTATCAATTCGTCAACATGTGGAGCAATTAATCGATGAAGGTTTGTCATCTAAAGAAGCAATTAAAGAAGTAGCGAAAGGTAGAAAATTAAAAAAGCAAGAAGTCTATAAAGAATATCATGTTGATTGATTTTTTTAGATTGATAGTTGAATGAGTAGTGAAAAAATAGAAAACTGATTTATCGATGTTAATAAAAGTAACTTCATTTGTTAGGAAAATGAAGTTATTTTTATTTTTTTTAAGTTTTTGCTAGTTATTGGGATTATATGATGGTAGAATAACTAACATCAACTGGTTGAGAGTTGATAATTTTTACTATTTTAGGGGGATGATTGATATGGAAGCTGGAAATATTGCATTTATTTTAATTTGTTCGGCTATGGTATTTTTAATGACACCTGCATTAGCTTTTTTTTATGGAGGATTAGAACGTCGAAAGAACATTCTAAATACTATTATGATGGTTATCTGCGTCATGGGTTTAGCTTCTGTATTATGGATTATTGTAGGATATAGTCTCTCATTTAGTGGAGACCAGTTATTTGTCGGAAATTTTGATAAATTATTTTTTAATCATGTTTCATTAACAGAAGGTGAAGGAATTCCAGAGGCTTTATTTGCTGGATTTCAAATGATGTTTGCGATTATTACAACGGCGATTATTACAGGAGCGGTTGTTGGAAGAATGAGATTTTCAGCAATCTTTATTTTTATTGCTATTTGGTCAATCATCGTCTATTATCCAATGGCTCATATGGTTTGGGGCGGTGGCTTTTTAGAAGAAATTGGTTCGATTGATTTCGCTGGTGGAAATGTTGTTCACATCAGTTCAGGTATTTCAGGTTTAGTATTAGCTATTGTTTTAGGTCAACGAAGAGAGTATCGACAAAATGAATATCGACCACATAATATTCCGTTTGTTGTTTTAGGAGCAGGGTTACTTTGGTTCGGTTGGTTTGGTTTCAATGCTGGTTCGGCGTTGGCAGCTGATGGGTTAGCAATTCATGCGCTATTAACGACCAATACTGCAGCTGCAACTGCGATGCTTTCTTGGATGTTGATTGAAAAATTAACAATTGGAAAGCCAACCGTTATCGGTGCTTGTACCGGAGCTGTTGTTGGTTTAGTAGCCATCACACCAGGAGCAGGTTTTGTCTCACTTTGGAGTTCTTTTGTTTTTGGCGCTTTAGTTAGCCCGTTTTGTTATTATTTCATTTCATTTGTAAAACACAAATTAGGCTATGATGATGCCCTTGATGCGTTTGGTTGTCATGGTGTTGGTGGGATTTTTGGTGGAATCATGACGGGCGTATTTGCTGATCCTTCAATTGGAGGAAAAACTGGTTTACTTTATGGCGGTGGGGAATTATTTATTGCTCAAGTAGCTAGTATTGCATTTACCGTTGTTTTTGCTGCTGTGGCTAGCTATTTAATTATTAAAGGCATTCAGTTATTTATGCCAATTAGAGTTACGGCAAAAGAAGAAGCAATTGGCTTAGATCGAATCGAGCATGATGAAACGGCTTATCCTACCTTTATGGGATTAGATTCTTAGGAGGACGATGAATGAAAAAAGTAGAAGCAATCATTCAACCAGAAAAATTAGAAGAAATAAAATTAGCTTTAAATGAGATTGTCGATGCAACGGGGATGACTGTTTCACAGGTTTTAGGTTGTGGGAATCAAAAGGGAATCAAAGAGTACGTGCGCGGGCAAGAAGTCATTACTACGTTATTACCAAAAGTGAGAGTTAGTTTTGTTGTCTTAGACGAAACAGTGGAGAAAGTTATTTCGTTGATTTTGGAAACTTGTCAAACAGGAACCGTCGGAGATGGGAAAATTTTTATTTCAACGGTTGACGAGGCAATCCGCATTCGAACAGGTGAACGTGGAGTTAATGCAATCCAAAACACGACTAAATAAAGTAAAAATGGTAAATTTATAAGAATAAGCGATAAATCATGAAGATAACTAGAAACATGAAAAGTTCACATTCTATGTTGGATGAGTGGTACTTGATGTTCTTCAAGTTTTTATGATAAATCGCTTATTTTTTTATGAACTACTTTTGACCTAAACGAGTCTTTTTTTATTGATAACGAACAAAAGTTCGTCTATAATGAATAGAACGACAAGCAGTTATTTTAGGGGGAAAATCTCAATGCCGAATGAATTACGTTTTCCTTTGAAAAAGGATACTTCACGTAAAATTGTTCATATTGATATGGATGCTTTTTTTGCATCTGTCGAAGAACGAGATCATCCAGAACTTGTTGGCCATCCATTAGTCATTGCTCGCCATCCTAGTGATACAGGCGGACGGGGAGTGGTAACGACTGCCAATTATGAAGCGCGCAAATTTGGGATTCATTCAGCGATGAGTGCGCAAAAAGCGTTTGAATTGTGTCCAGAAGCCATTTTTAAACCTGGTGACCATCAAAAGTATTCAGAGATTTCGCAGCAAATTCGAGCCATTTTTCGTCGTTATACCGATATTATTGAACCAGTTTCGATTGACGAAGCCTATTTAGACGTCACAACGAATAAAATTGGTAGTAAATCAGCAATTAAAGTCGCGAAATTGATTCAATTTGATATTTGGAACGAGCTTCATTTAACTTGTTCAGCAGGAGTAAGTTATAATAAATTTTTAGCTAAACTAGCATCGGATCACCAAAAGCCAAAAGGTTTGACAGTTGTAATGCCAGAGGATGCAGAAGCTTTTTTAAAGGCCTTACCGATTGAAAAATTTCATGGAATCGGTAAAAAAACTGTTCCGAAAATGCATGATTTAGGCGTTTTTACGGGTGAAGATTTATATAATATCGATGAAATGGAACTAATTCGGCAATTTGGCAAGATGGGCTATTCTCTTTATCGAAAAGTTCGAGGGATTCATAATTCACCAGTAAATGTAACTCGAGATCGTAAATCTGTCGGTAAAGAACATACCTATGGCGTCCCGCTCAGAACAGAGGATCAAGTAGTCACTCAGCTTAGACAGCTTTCAGAACGAGTAGAAGCTTCTTTAAAACGAGTGCAAAAACATGGGAAAACAGTGGTTTTGAAGGTTCGTTATGCGGACTATACAACAATTACCAAAAGAAAAACGTTACCGGAATATGTTTCGAAAAAGGAGCAGATTTATTATCAAGCGCATTTGATTTGGGAAGAAGTTTTAGGTTTGGAGTCGGGAATCAGACTATTAGGTATCACTGTGACAAATCTTGATCCTGTGACGTATGAAAATATTACTTTGCCTTTATGGGAAAAGCAAACCTCCGATAATAAAAAAGAGTAGAGATAAGAAAATCAACAATGATTTTTCTTATTCCTGCTCTTTTTTATGATTAGAACAATCAAATAAGTTTGGCTTTCTTGATTTGTTCGTAGGATTTTTCTGCATCATGGCATTTATCCCAGATAATCGGTTTACCGCTGGCTAATGATTTTTTGACATCTAAGATTCTTTGGTTGCTACTACCGCGAAATTGCAGATTTAAATCACGCTTGGCTAGTTCGAAACGACCATCAACTAAAATATCTATTTTACTTAATAATTCTAATTTATCCTCAGAGTCTTGAATTAATTCTTCGAAGGTATAGCCTGACCAAGACCAAATATCTTTAGTGTCACCAAACTGTTCTCTGACTCGATTAACTACAGATAAACAAACTTCAGTATTTAAAAAAGGTTCTCCCCCCAATAGCGTTAATCCTTGGACATGATCATGAGCCAAATCAATTAGGATTTGTTCTTCTAATTCTTTTGTGTAAGGTTTTCCATAGCGAAAACTTTGAACGGCTTCATTGAAACAACCTTCACAAGCAAATAAACAGCCACTGACGTAAAGGCTATTACGAACCCCTTCACCATCAACGAAATTAAACGTTTTGTAATCTGCAATGTATTTTTGACTTAATTTTTCTGATAACCATTCTTTTGGTGCTGGATTTTTCATTGTCAGTCCCCCTTTCAAAGGAAAAACGATGCTCACAAGCGAATGCAGGGAACATCGTTTTTTAGTAAGTGATAGCTTGTTAACTTGTAATAACAGTTGAAACATAAATCAAAGCTAGTAAAATCATTCATCTTACAGATAGATTTTGCTATTTCATATGTTTCACTCGAGATGAGATTTCTTTATGACGACCGTGAACCATGGGTCTTGCTTGTGGATTACCAAGATAACCACAAGTACGTTTGACTACATCACAAGATTTTGGATCATGATTGCCGCATTGTGGACATTCAAACCCACGTTCAGTTGGATGGAAGTCCCCTTCAAAATCACATTCATAACAATGGTCAATGGGTGTATTTGTTCCAAGATAACCGACACGATCGTAAGCATAATCCCAAACAGCTTCTAAAGCTTTAGGATTTTGTTGTAAAACTGGATATTCACAATAATGAATGAAACCACCTGAACAATATTGTGGATAATCTTTCTCGAAATCTAATTTTTCAAACGGCGTTGGATTTTTACGCACATCATAATGGAAACTATTGGTGTAGTAATCCTTATCGGTAATATTTTCGACAATACCAAATTTTTCGGTATCTAAACGGCAAAAACGATCCGTTAAGCTTTCGCTTGGTGTTGAATAAACACTAAAATGATAACCATAATCATTGCCCCATTGGTCAGCGTGAGCTTTTAACTCTTTAACGATTGCTAAGGTAAATTCTTTTGCCTCAGGATCATTTTCCCATTCGCCACCAAAGAAAGCAGAAGCAGCTTCGTATAAGCCGATATAGCCCATTGAAACAGTTGCTCGTTTGTTTTTAAATAATTCATTGACAGAATCTTTGCGAGATAATCTTTTTCCAAAGGCACCATACATATAGAGAATAGGTGCATTGGCAGGGGTTGCTTCTTTACAGCGTTCTACACGATAAACTAGCGCATCTTTCATCGTTTCCAAACGTTCAGCTAAGAGTGTCCAGAATTTATCGATATCGCCATGTGCTTCTAAAGCAATTCTTGGAATGTTTAATGTAACTACACCCAAGTTCATGCGTCCTACATTGATTTCTTCGCCTTCTTCATTTTTCCAACCTTGAAGAAACGAACGACAACCCATAGGAACTTTGAAACTACCCGTTAAGTCAACTAATTTATCATAATTTAAAATATCTGGGTACATTCTTTTAGTAGCACATTCTAGTGCTAATTGCTTAATGTCGTAGTTTGGATCTTCAGCGTTCAAATTGACCCCACGTCTTAACGTGAAAATCAATTTAGGAAAAATAGCGGTACGTTTTTCACTCCCAAGTCCGTTGATGCGGATTTGTAAGATTGCACGTTGAATTTCACGTTCAAACCAATTTAACCCTAAGCCAAACCCTAAAGAAGTGAAGGGCGTTTGACCATTTGATGTGAATAACGTATTGATTTCATATTCTAAACTTTGCATAGCATCGTAAATATCTTTTTTCGTTTTTGATTTAGCAAAGGCTTCTTGGCGTTCAGGGGTCTCAATCCATTCTTTGGCATCTGCTAAATGTTTTTCATAATTTAGTTTTGCAAAGGGAGCTAAAAGTTCATCCACACGGTCAGCTGAACAACCACCATATTGGCTTGAAGCAACATTCGCAATGATTTGAGAAATTTGGGCTGTTGCTGTTTGAATCGATTTTGGTGATTCAACTTCGGCATTTCCAATTTTAAATCCGCCATTTAACATCCCTTTAAAGTCAATCAAACAACAGTTAGTCATCGGTGTGTATGGATGGTAATCTAAGTCATGATAATGAATATCACCTTTTTGGTGCGCATTAGCTACATGTGCAGGCAACATTTTAAGCCCAATTGATTTACCAACAATCCCAGCCGTTAAATCTCGTTGGGTATTAAATACATCACTATCTTTATTCGCGTTTTCGTTGACAACGGTTTGGTCTTTATTGATTAGCTTGCCAATGGTAAAATTAATATCTGTTGCTTTACTACGCTCAAAGTCGCGACGTGTACGGTAATTAATATATTCTTCTGCCAGTTCATATTCATTTAGCTCTAATAAGATATGTTCGACCACGTTTTGAATTTCATAAATTTTTACATTATCTAGAAAACGTTCAGAGATTTCTTGATCAACACGTTCAACGATTTCTTGAATTCGTTCATGAGCGAGAGGATCTAGGGTACCATGAATTTTTTGTTCAGCTTTGATCAAAGCATCGTATATTTTTTGATCATTAAAATCGACTAAGCGTCCATCTCTTTTGACGATTTTTAATGTGTGTAATGTAGAATCTGTTCCATTCAAAGGATTTTTTTCTTGTTTGATTTCCATCATTTTTACCCAGCTCCTCTTTCTTATTCCTTATCTATAATAAAACAAATTCAATATTGTTTCAACTAGATATAGTGGTCATTTTTTTAAAATAACGGAAAAACCATCTATATGTTGTGTTTAACTGGTTTTGAAAAGAGGATGAAAGCAATCGCCCGTTGAGTTTCTAATTAAGAATTGCAATGATAAAAAAAAGTAAAAAAAATCGATTTTTTTATAGAGTGAAATGATGTTCAGTAAACTAAAAGATTGGTAAAATAAAATAGCACAGGAAAGTAGGTGTAAAGGATGAAAAAAATTTTAGAAGTAAACCATCTAAGCAAATCCTATGGACATAGAAATAATAAGGTTCAGGTTTTGGATAATTTGTCTTTCTCTGTTGATCAAGGGGAATTTATTGGGATTATGGGTCCCAGTGGAGCCGGTAAATCAACACTGTTAAATACTATTTCAACTATTTCTTTACCTACGATGGGAACCGTTTCTATTGATGGACAAGATATTTTAAAAATGCGAGATAATGAATTAAGTGATTTCAGACGTAAAAAATTAGGATTCATTTTTCAAGACTTTAATTTGATGGATACGCTGACGGTTAGAGACAATATTTTACTGCCATTGTTTGTTGATCGTTTAGCTATAGATAATATGGAAGAACGTCTAGCTCATGTAGCTAATATTTTGGGAATAACGACTATTTTATCCTCTTATCCAAATGCGATATCGATTGGTCAAAAGCAGCGTGTTGCAGCAGCCAGAGCGTTGATCACGAAACCGAAAATCATTTTTGCTGATGAACCAACAGGATCGCTAGATTCAAAATCAGCAGCAGAATTATTACAATATATGACTGAAATGAATCTTCAAGATGATGCAACGATTATGATGGTTACACATGATCCATATACGGCTAGTTATTGTAATCGGATTTTATTCATTAAAGATGGTGTTATTTTCTCTGAAGTTGTTCGCCAAGGGTCGCGCAAAGAATTCTTTAACCGAGTGATTGATATGCAAGCAACAATCGGTGGGGGTGGACGAGCCAATGATTTTTAATTTAGCCAAAAAAAGTTTAAAAGGTCAGTTTTTGAATTATTTTGTTTACTTTGTTAGTATGACTTTTGCGGTTGTTGTTTATTATTGTTTTAATGCGCTTACCTATAATCGTACTTTGGTAAGACGGGCAGGACAAGATATTCATATTAATGGAGCGATGAGTTTAGGCGGGGCATTGGTTATCATCATGATTTTAGGTTTTATGCTTTCGGCTAATCATTTTTTCTTATCTAAAAGAGAAAAAGAAATTGGGATTTATCAATTGATTGGTATGAGAAAAAGCAAAATTTCTTTTTTATTTTTTACTGAAACACTGATACTAGGTGCGTGTTCTTTATTTTCAGGCTTGGTTTTAGGTATTATTTTTTCAAAATTATTTTCGATGGTTCTAGCAAAAGCGATGTTTCTCCAAGTAGATAGTTTATTTTCATTATCGATTCCTTCGATGATTCAAACAAGTATTATTTTTGTTTTAATGTTGTTGATTATTTCTGCGCGAAGCACTTTTTTGATTTATCGTTATCATTTGAGCAAGGTATTCGATCGTTGGGATAAAAAAAATAGCAATGAGAATCAATTAACTAAAACAAGTATTTTTTTAAGTTTTTTAGGTTTATTTTTGATTCTATTGGGCTATCTGCTGGCCTATAATATTATAGAAGTGATTATGCTTTTATTGAAAAGTAGATTAGGAATAGACGGTGCAATCTTTTTACCATTATTTATTTTATTTGTTTGTTTGATTGGCACATATCTATTTTATAAATATACAATCTACCTACTAGTTTTCTTATTAAGTAAAACCAATTTTGCGCAACATCATTTGAATATGTTAGTGCTTGGGAATACTAGAGTTCATATTCAAAGAGGACGCAAACGATTATACGCAATCACTATTTTTTTGGCAACTGCACTAAGTATGATTGGCGGAGCAACTTCTTTTTATACAATTGGTATGCGTTCTGTAAATGTGACCGATCCAGTAGATTTTTTAGTTTCGGAAAACCATTTTGAACAAATGAATCAAATTATTCAGTCAGAAAAGCAAGCTAAAATTGAGACTAAAGTCCAGTTGCATTATAAACTAACAGGCGCTAAACTGCAGTATAGGATTGGTAGAGCAGCTAGTCAAGATTTTACTAATTTAGTCAATATATTGGCATTATCAAATTACCAAGAATATCAGCAAATAAATCCATATTTGAAAGAAATTACGCTGAATAGCGAAAAAAATACGGTTGTATTGGATAGTGAACAAGATTTATTAAGTGGTTTGGTCGATTATCAAATTCCTGTTAACTTAGCAGGGGGAATCAATTTGGAAGTGCAAGCGGTCCAAGGAGATTATTTAGGTCAAATTTTGATGCGTTATGATGCGCCGACTTTAATTGTTTCAGATCAAGTGTTTTCTCAAATAAAAACGGGAACAGACTATATGTTGGTTGCCTTTGATTTAGCAGCAGAAAATGAAGAGAAAGTAGTAAACAAAATTATAAATCAAATCAAACCAGATTGGCAAATGCCGATTCAGTATAATTATGAATGGGCCAATAATCAAGTTGAAGGCACAATTGAAAAAAGTTCTAATAATCTAGAAGATGGAGAGAAGCAAATAGAAGATAAACGGCAAGAAATGTGGCAACTTAATTATACGAGCCGTTTTCCTGACTTACGTTATCAGCGCCGAGTGATGGGGTTATTTATATATGTAGCGATGTTTTTAGGTGTGCTAGCTTTTATTATTAGTGGGAGTATCTTAATGTTGCAACAATTTTCAGAAGCAGAAAAGGAAAAAGAAAGTTATGATTTATTAAAAAAAATCGGTGTTCCCAAAAAGCAAATCACTCGTTTAGTCTATCAACAAAATAGTATGATCTTTTTCCCACCAATGATAATTGGAAGTTTACATGCGCTTTTTGCCATATTGATATTGAGTAAAGTAATCAGTAGTTCTGGATATTGGTTAGCTTACTTTGCTTGTGGTTTATTGATTCTAATCTATTTATTTTATTTCTTTTTAACTTCAGCAATATATAGTCGAATTGTCCACCGAAAAGATCGCTGACAATAAAAATTAGTTATAAAAATAACGAAATAATTAATTTGTAATAAAATGTAATTTTTATTTTAGCTTTTGGTGTCGCTCGGCTAGTTTGAGCTAGAATTCATTAAACTCCTAGAGATCGAAGCAGATACGAATTAATAGTAAGAATTAGTGGAAAGTTAAAAATGTTTAAGAGAATACTAAGCGAAAAAGCCAAGAAAACGCTTGTTTATCTAAAGTGACAAAATTGTTAGGGAAAAAAACAAAATCATTCGTTGAAAAGCTTTCTTTTAAGATTTTTTTCATATACAATAACGTTAAAAAAGTAAAAGGTAGTTCACTTTTGGAGGAAAAAATGAAAGAATTTATAAATCAACCAAATGTCCGCTTCTGGTGCAAATTTATTGGGAAAACTTTTTTCTACTTTATGATCATCCTTGTATTGATTTATCTATATCACTATAAAAATATCAATGGCGGATCATTTATTTACAATGAGTTTTAAAAGAAGGGGTGATAGGATGACAATAAAAGATTTAGTAAAGACAATTGATCTTTGGGGTGAAAAAGAACCAAATCGTCCCGTTTATAATGAAGAAAATAAAACGTATACGTACGGTGAATTAAAAAAATATTCAGATCAAGTTGCCATCTATTTACAAGAAAAAATTCAACGAGAACAAGCAGTGGTTGTTTATGGTGCGCTGGAATTTGAAATGCTGGTTTGTTTTTTGGGAGCAGCTAAAGCGGGCAATCCTTATATCCCAATCGATGCTCATACGCCAAATGAACGAATCGAAATGATTTTAAGTGTAGCGGAACCAGCGCTGATTTTTTCAGTTGATGAATGGCCAGCGATTCAAACAAGTACAAAGCGTTGTTCAACGCCAGAATTGCAGTCGATTTTTAATGCACAAAAGCCGATGACTCAGTTTAAGCCAGTGACTGCAGATGAAACGTATTACATTATTTTTACCTCTGGCACGACAGGTGTTCCAAAAGGTGTACAGATCAGTCATGATAATTTAGTTAGTTTTGTTGAATGGTTGATAAAAGATTTTAATCTTTCAGAAGGCATGCGTTTTTTAGCGCAAGCACCGTATTCGTTTGATCTTTCAGTCATGAGTTTGTATCCTGCGTTAGCTTCAGGTGGGTCATTAACGCCATTAGTCAAAGAAGTGATTGCTGATTTTAAACAACTTTTTGCTGCGTTGCCTCAATTAGAAATCGATGTTTGGGTTTCCACGCCATCCTTTATGGATATCTGCTTAATGGAGCCGACTTTTGATGGAAAACATGTCCCGCAATTGAAACGAATGCTGTTTTGTGGCGAAGAATTACCAAAAGCCACAGCTCAAAAATTATTAGAGCGATTTCCAAAGACGGCTGTTTTCAATACGTATGGACCGACTGAAGCAACAGTAGCTATTTCAGGGGTACAAATTACTGAAAAGCTATTATCAAATTATGGTCGAGTACCTATCGGTTATGTTAAGGAAGATACCAAAATCTATATTATGGAAGAAAATAAAGAAGTTGCCCCTGACCAGGTGGGTGAAATTATTATCGCTGGTCCTAGTGTTTCAAAAGGCTATATGAATAATCCAGAAAAAACGCAAGCTGCATTTTTTGATTATCAAGGACAGCCTGCTTATCATACGGGAGATGCTGGAAAACTGGTCGATGGTATGTTGATTTACGAAGGTCGAATTGATTTTCAAATAAAAATGCATGGCTATCGAATTGAATTAGAAGATATTGATCATCATTTAACAGAGGTTTCTTATGTGAAACAAGCAATGGTTGTTCCAAAATATCAAAATCATAAAGTGCAGCAATTAGTGGCGTATATTGTGGCGCAGCCAAATGAATTTGATAAAGAGTTCAAATTGACAAAAGCTATCAAGAAAGAATTAAGTGCTTCTGTTATGGATTACATGATTCCTCAAAAGTATATTTATGTGGAACAATTACCTTTGACATCAAATGGAAAGATTGATCGTAAGGGATTAATAAATGAGGTGAACACCAGTGAGTAACTTCCCTTATATGATTCCTTATGCTAATCCAATTTATTTTATTTATTTGATTATTGCACTGGCTCCGATGGTCGCGACGTTATTAATCAAAGGAAAACGTTGGTCGTGGTATCAAGTGTTAATCACTTTGTTTTTCTTGTTTATGAGCTTTGGCGGAGAAGACTGGCATCAAGGAGTCGCGTTAATAGGCTATGTTGTTTTTCAAACGGTTTTAGTGTGGCTCTATTTCCATTATCGCCAAAAAAAGAACAACAGCTGGATCTTTTATGGTGCTGTGATGCTGGCGATTGCGCCTTTGTTTTTAGTAAAAATAACTCCGTTTCTATCCCATAAACCATCTTTAGTTGGCTTTTTAGGAATTTCTTATTTAACCTTTAAATCGGTTCAAATGATTATGGAAATGCGGGATGGAACGATTAAGAGTTACCGTATTTTTAGATATATTCAGTTCCTATTGTTTTTTCCGACGATTTCATCTGGACCAATCGATCGTTATCGTCGTTTTGAAAAAGATGTTGATAATCCACCGAACTTGGATAATTATCTATTCTTTTTAGAAAAAGGGATTCATAATTTGTTTTTGGGCTTTTTATATAAGTTCATTATTGGCTATTATTTAGGGCAAGTTTTGATGCCGATTGTCGCGAAATTTGCGGAAAAATCTGGTGGACTATCGTGGCATTTAGTTGTTTATATGTATGTTTATAGTTTATATCTCTTTTTTGACTTTGCCGGTTATAGCTTATTTGCAGTCGGTACAAGTTACTTGATGGGATACGATACACCGATTAACTTTAATAAACCTTTCCTAAGTTGGAATATTAAAGAGTTTTGGAATCGTTGGCACATGACGCTATCTTTTTGGTTTAGAGATTTTGTTTATATGCGTTTGATGTTTATGCTAATCAAAAAGAAAGTGTTTAAAAGTAGAATTGTTGCTTCAAATGTCGGCTACTTTGCTTTATTCTTATTAATGGGTGTTTGGCATGGCTTAACTTGGTATTATTTAGTTTATGGACTTTACCATGCGACACTGATCTGTGTGACAGATGCCTGGCTTCGCTTTAAGAAAAAACATAAAGCAAAAATTCCGTCGAATAAGTTTACTCATGCGTTTGCGGTATTTTTAACCTTTAATGCCGTATGCCTTAGCTTTTTGATCTTTTCAGGCTTTTTAGATACGCTATTTTTTAAATAGTTGAATCCATAAAAAAATAAAAATATGCAGCGTTTCGCTGCCATAGAGGAGCAAATTAAAATGAATGTTGAAGAAACTGTTTTAGATATTTTAGAAGAAATTACAGGTACAGATGAAGTAAAGGAAAATAGAGAAGTTGATTTATTTGAAGAAGGATTGATGGACTCTTTAGCAACTGTTCAACTACTAGTAGAAATAGAAGGACAGTTAGGTGTACAAGTTCCTGTTTCAGAATTTGACCGCGATTTATGGAATACACCAACTAAAGTTATCGAGCAAGTGAAAGCATTACAATAATGACGACAAAGAAAAAATTATTAGGCGTTTTTGGGCCTCTGATTGCAACTGCGGTTTTGTTGTTGATATTTTTTTTCACCCCAATCAAAATAGATTTGGATAGTAAGTCTGTTTTGGAAGATGCGTCTACTGCCATGAGCGCGAATGTTCTTAGGGGAAATGCAATCAAAAATAAAGCAATCAGTTCTGAAGAGTATATTCCTTTCTTTGGTTCTTCAGAATTGAGCCGAATTAGCCCGTTCCACCCATCTGTTTTAGCTGAAAAATACAATAGAAGTTATCGTCCATTCTTACTAGGCGCTCCAGGGACACAATCATTAACACAAGCTATGATGATGCAATCGATGGGAGATAGTTTGGATCATAAAAAAGTGGTCTTTATTTTATCCCCGCAATGGTTCGTTAAAAAAGGAATAACGGAAGATTATTTCAATGCTTATTATTCAAAGTTACATGTTTACCAATGGGTTACTAGTATTAAAAATGTCGATGAGAACGATAAATATCTTGCGAATCGTCTGCTTGAATTTCCTAAGGTAAAAGAAGATAAGCGATTAACAACTGTCTTAGAAGGAATTAAAGAAGGAAAGACTCCTACTTTTTCTGAGAAGCAAACGATGGATATGACAATCAATGCACTTGCTCGTGAAGATGAATTATTCAGTAAAATTGGAATGATTAGCAAAGAAGAAGCAATCAAGAAAGCTGAAAAGTCATTACCTGCTGTTTATAATGATGCGGAGTTAGATGAACTAGCTTGTGAAATTGGTAAAAAAGCAACGAGTAACAACGAATTTGAAATTTCAAATAATTTCTTTACGAAACGTTTGAAAAAGAAAATTGGAAAACTTGAAGGCGCGCAAAAAGATTTAGATTATCGTTATTCTCCTGAGTATTCAGATTTTCAGGTTGTTTTAAATCAATTAGCGAAAAACGAAGCGGATGTTTTGTTTATTATTCCACCAGTAAATAAACATTGGAGTGATTATACAGGACTATCGCAAGAAATGTTACAAGAAGTTAGTGAAAAATTAACCTATCAATTAGAAAGCCAAGGATTTACGAATATCGCTGATTTTTCAAAAGAAGCCTCAACGCAATATTTTATGGCTGATACGATTCATTTAGGTTGGCGTGGCTGGTTAGCTGCTGATCAGTATATTGAACCGTTTTTAGAAACAACCAATCAAAAGAAACCAGTTTACCATTTGAATGACTCCTTTTATTCCGAAGAATGGCAACAACAAGATCCAAAGACAATCAAAAAGTAGCGAACAGAGTTTTAAAGTAGAGGCGCTCTCTTTACCAAGGGAACTCTACTTTTTTGCTTATATAAGTTGTGATACTATTTCTGAACGTTTAGCACAATCAGCTTTTTATATTGCTTCTAAAACAAGCATTTTTTTCATCAAGGGTTTAATGACGTTTGTTTTAAAATACGACTAAGAAATGGTATACTACTTTACATGTGAATATATGATAGGAGGAAAAGCGATGGAACAAAAAGATGAGCAACTTTTAATTGAATTGACTGATGCTAGAGGGGTTCCTGGAAATGAAGGAGAAGTTCGAGAAATCTTTAAAAAATATGCTGAACCATTTGCAGATAAAATTATATACGATGGATTAGGCAGTATTATAGCAAAACGTGTGGGTGAAAAAGAAGGACCGAAAATTTTCTTTTCAGGTCATATGGATGAAGTAGGCTTTATGGTCACTCAAATCACTGAAAAAGGTTTTATTAAATTTCAAACTTTAGGTGGTTGGTGGGGTCAAGTTATGTTAGCGCAACAAGTCCAAATTAAAACCAATGCAGGCAAAATCATTCACGGAGTGATTGGTTCAAAACCGCCGCATGTTCTAAGTGCAGAAGCGCGCCAACAGCCCTATGATGTAGCCGAGATGTTTATTGATATTGGTGCATCAAGTGAAGCAGAAGTCGCTGAGTGGGGCATTAAACCAGGTGATATGATTACTCCTTATATTGAATATAAACGGATGAATGGAACAAAATTCATGTTAGCTAAAGCGTGGGATAACCGCGTTGGGACTGCTGTTTCTTTAAAAGTATTAGAGAACTTAGCTCAACAAGGACATCCCAATATTCTTTTTGCAGGTAGTGATGTCCAAGAGGAAGTAGGATTACGTGGCGCTCAAACGAGTACCCATCTTGTTGATCCGGATATTGCGTTTGCTCTAGATACAGGAACAGCAGGAGATACCCCAGGAATGACAGCTAAAGAAGCTGATTCCGAATTAGGAAAAGGACCACAAATTTTGATTTTTGATGCTTCAATGATTCCGCATAAAAAATTACGTGATTTTGTGATTGAAGTAGCAGAAGAAAATAATATTCCATTCCAGTATACAGTGATTGCTGGTGGTGGAACAGATGCAGGAAAAATGCATTTAACTAGAAATGGTATTCCGTCCTTAGCGATTACGGTACCTGTACGTTACTTACATTCACATACTTCAATCATTCATGAAGATGATTATTTGAATACGGTGAAATTAGTAACAGAAGTCGTTAAGCGTTTAGATGCTGAAACGGTTGAAAAAATAAGAGCGTTTTAAAAAAAAGGAGTCCAAAATGAAAAATAAAGTAACTAATGCAATGCATCGTGAACAAGCACGAATCTCTTTAACAAATAATTGGGGGAAAATGGCGTGGATTACCTTTGTAGCAGGGTTGATTAAAGTAATCATTGGCGCAATTGTTGAAGGAGTCACTCGTTTTCCAGCAGAAAGTGCAGCTAGTAATACTACCTCGTTTTTATTGAATACATTTATCTTTTTTGCAATTACGTATGCAACATATAATTGTGCACTGAAAGTATTAAGAGGTCAAAAAGTGGAAGTTAGTATGCTAATGTCATTTTTTAGCGGCACCTTCTATTTGCCAATGTTTTTAATTAACTTGATTGAAGTTATTATTAATTTTTTACTTAATTTGATTGTTTTACTGCCTATTTTACTTACGTATGGTGGATCATTGTATTTCAGCTTGATGTTTAATACTAATTCACTTCTGACAATTCAAAACAACATAGGAACAAGCATATCTTTAGCGATTTTATTACTATTTATTGGTGCATTAACGTTTTTTATTAGCATATTTATCAGTGGTGTTTTCCAATTTTCAGTTTGGACTAAAATCGATAATTCAGAGTGGGGAGTTAAAGAAATTCTTAGCTATTCTTATTCATTGATGAGCGGTCGTTTTGGACAATATTTATTGTTACAGCTTTCCTTTGTTGGTTGGTATATCATTGGTGCATTAGCTTTAGGCTTAGGTTTATTGTGGGTAATTCCGTATCATAATGTAGCCGTTGCTAGTTTTTATGAAACAGCGCGTGAAGAAAATGGCTCATTTGTTTCAGAGGTATAAAAAAAATGCTAAGGTATGGCTGAAGGGGAGCGAAAAAGAGGTATTTTTCAGACCTGCACTTGGTTATAGTTGAATAGAAAAGAAGGGATAGCAAGACATTTTTTTAGTTTTGTTGTCCCTGCTTTTTATGATACTATTAGTTATACTTAACTAAAGGAAGGTGACAACATTGAAGATTACTGTTTTAGGTTGTTTAGGTGCGTATCCCTACAACGGACAAGGAACCAGTTCTTATTTGTTAGAATCTGAGGGCTTTCATTTGCTTTTAGACGCGGGCAGTACAACATTAGTTAATTTAGAAGAAAAAATTGATCCATTAACTTTAGATGCCGTGATTCTTTCACATTACCATCATGATCATATTGCTGATCTGGGTGTGCTTCAATATTATAGACAACTATATCCAGTTCTTGAACCAACGCCGATTTTACCGATTTATGGTCATACAGAAGATCAAGAACACTTTGAAGCATTGAACTTAGCGAATGTTTCAACTGCAATTCCTTATTTTGAAGCAGAGGAATTGAAAATAGGACCGTTTCTGATTACCTTTATGAAAACGATTCATCCCGTGCCATGTTATGCGATGCGTTTTGTTGAAGAAAAAACAGGAAAAGTCTTTGTTTATACAGGCGATTCTGGTTACTTAGAAAGCTTCATTGACTTCGCTAAAGAGGCAGATGTGTTCTTAGCGGATACTTATTTGTTTGCAGGAAATGAAAACCATCATGCGCACTTTACGGCAAAAGAATCTGGTGAAATTGCCAAAGCGGCTAACGTCAAGAAATTGATTTTAACCCATTTGCCTCAACATGGGTCGTTAGCGCTTTTACGAGAACAAGCAGAAAAAGCTTCAGGACAAGAAATTCCTGTTCTTTTAGCTGAAAAAAATCTAGTAATTGATATATAGTTGAAAGAGGAGTGGAGCCGATGATTTTTGTACGTAATGATAAAAACGATCCAACTGTTAATTTAGCGATTGAAACTTTTCTGTTAAAGGAAAAACAATTAGATGAACCGATTCTTTTATTTTATGTCAATGATCCCTCGATTATTATTGGTCGAAATCAAAATACAATTGAAGAAATCAATCAAGAGTATGTGGATGAACAAGGAATTCAAGTTGTTCGTCGTTTAAGTGGTGGCGGAGCCGTTTATCATGACCATGGAAATTTGAATTTTAGTTTCATTATGCCGGATGATGGCAATTCTTTTCGGGATTTCGCAAAAGTGACTGAGCCGATTATTCAAGCGTTACATGAATTAGGTGTTTCAGGAGCGGAATTAAAAGGTCGTAATGATTTAGTGATTGATGGGTTGAAATTTTCTGGTAATGCAATGTATGCAACGGAAGGCAGAATGTTTGCTCATGGAACACTAATGTTTGATAGTGATATCAACGAAGTTGTTAATGCTTTAAAAGTCCGCAAAGATAAAATCGAATCAAAAGGAATTAAATCAATCCGTTCACGCGTAACGAATATTAAGCCATTTTTACCAACGGAAAAACAGAGCATGACAACGGAAGAATTTAGTGAAGAAATCTTACTGAAAATATTCGGTGTTTCCTCAATTGATCAAGTTAAAACCTATGAACTGACGGAAGAAGATTGGCAAGCAATTGATAAAATTTCAGAGGAGTATTACCGAAATTGGGAATGGAATTATGGCAAATCTCCTGCATTTAACTTAGAACGTCGCCATCGTTTCCCGATTGGGACAATCGATTTACAAATGAATATTGAAGATAGCACAATTAAAGAAATCAAAATTTTTGGTGATTTCTTTGGTTTAGGTGAAATCGCTGATGTTGAAAAATTATTGACGGGTGTCAAATATGAGAAACAGGCGATCCAAGCGGCAGTAGACAAAATAGATGTGAAGAAATATTTTGGAAATATTGAAAAAGAGGAATTGGCTAAACTGATCTATTAAGATACACTAAAAACAATCAAGTCAAAAAAGAGAAGAGATAAAAATTGATATTTATAAAATGATTGAACGGATCTGTTTCATTTTAAATATTATTTTTTTCTCTTCTCTTTTATACGGATGAAAATCAAACGACTTAGTTACGCAAAAGAGTAAATAATTTACATTATCAACTGATAAGGGTTATACTTTAATAAAAATAAACGGGTGGTGTGATTTTTGAAAAAAATTATTGTGATTGGTGCTGGAACGGCAGGTCTAGCGTCAGCAGTTCGTTTACAGAATCAAGGATATGATGTGCATCTTTATGAAAAAAATCCTCAAGTTGGTGGAAAAATGTACCAAATCAAAGAGCAAGGATTTACTTTTGATGTCGGTCCAACAATCGTAATGATGCCAGATATTTATCGTGAAGTGTTTACAGAATGTGGCAAAAATCCAGATGATTATATTCCAATGGAAAAAGTTGATCCGATGTTGACGTTGAATTTTCCGAATGAAGAACCCTTAGATATGTCTTCCGATTTGGTTTCTTTAACAAAAGTTTTGGAAGGAATCTCAGAAGATGATATGCAAGGCTATTTGGAATATCTTGCAAGTATCTATAAACGCTATCAAGTAGCTAAAAGAGCATTTATCATGCGTTCTTTTCGCTCGTTTTGGGATTTCTATAATCCAAAATCGTTAATTGAAGGATTTCGTTTACACACATTTAACGATGCTTACAGTTCGATTTCTAAATTTGTGAAAGATGATCGCTTAAGAAAAGCACTAGCCTTTCAAACGCTTTATATTGGTGTTTCGCCCTATAATGGTCCTTCATTATATACAATTATTCCGATGATTGAATTGATTTATGGAATTTGGTTTATCAAAGGTGGGATGTATACTTTAGCTTCTGGAATGGCCCGATTATTTGAAGAACTTGGTGGGACGATTCACTTAAATACACCCGTTGAAGAAATTATTTTTGAACAAAAGAAAGCAACAGGCATAAGAACTTCTACAGGAGTTATTTCGTCTGATTATGTTGTTTGTGATGCCGATTTTCCTTATGCGATGAAATCGTTGATTCCAAATGAAAAAAATCGTGGGAAATATACAGATAAAAAAATCGATCAAATGGAATATTCTTGTTCATGTTTTATCCTTTATTTAGGATTAGATAAAAAATATCCAGTTAAATCATTGCATACGATTCGCTTTGCTAATGATTTTGAGAAAAATATCAATGATATTTTTGATGATGGAAAATTACCAGATGATCCTTCATTTTATGTGTATGTTCCTTCTTCGATGGATGAAACATTAGCACCGAAAGACCATGAAGGAGTTTATATTTTAGTTCCTGTTCCTGAGCTGTCTAAAGGAGTTCAGTGGGATGAGCAAACGAAACAAGCTTTTCGTAAACGAGTGCTTGATTTAGTCAAAGAAGAAACGATTTTTGCTGATATAGACGAACATATTGTGTTTGAAGCTTGTTATACACCGAATGAGTTTAAACAGGATTTTAACGCCTATAATGGGGCTACTTTCGGCTTGAAACCAACATTGAAACAAAGTAATTATTATCGTCCACATAATAAATTTGATTATGCAGACAATTTATATTTTTGTGGCAGCAGTACACACCCAGGCGCGGGTGTTCCAATTGTACTTACTAGTGCTAAACTAGCTGTAGAGGAGCTGATGAAAGATGATAAAACCTAAAGAGCAACTGGCTCCGCTTTTTTTAGAGTATGCTGCTGATTTTGAAGCTTGTGAAAAAGTAATAAAGAAACATTCTAAAAGTTTCTATCGTGCATTTTCTCAACTGCCAAAGCAAAAAGCATTGAGTATTTTTGCTATTTATTCGTTTTGTCGAGAGGCAGACGATAGTATCGATGTTTTTCATGACCCAGCTAGATTAAATCAGTTAGAAATTGAACTGAATGAATTCTTAGCAGGAAATATTCCGGACCGACCTTTTTGGCGTGCGTTAGTTCCTGTTTTTGCTACCTATAAAATGAATGAGCAAGCTTTTTACGATATGCTGATTGGGCAAAAAAAGGATATTACTTTTAAACAACCAGAGACACAAACCGAACTAGAGGAGTATTCGTATTTCGTTGCAGGAGCTGTGGGGATTATGTTATTACCGATTCTTTCAAACGTGCCTAATGAAATCGAATCACAAGCAATTAAACTTGGACAAGCGATGCAATTAACGAATATTTTGCGTGACGTAGGAGAAGATCAGCGGAATGGTCGTATCTATTTTCCAGAAGAAGTGATGGAATTTTATGGTATTTCGGCAGAAGCTTTGAACGCAGAAACGATTGATGAAGCATTTATTGACATGTGGGAGTTTGAAGCTAGACGTGCAGAACAACTGTATCAAGAATCATTGTCGATGATGGATCAAATCGAAGATGATGCTCAAGAAGCATTGTTATTGTCGCTCGTTTTTTATGAAGCGATTTTGGATGCTGTCAGAAAAAATGACTATGATTGCTTCACCAAACGAAATTATGTGAAGAAACAGCAACAAATAAAACTATATCAAGCTGTAAAAGCACAATTAAAGGAGCAACAAGTTAAATGAGTAATATTTATGGTTTTATTGTCTCGACATTATTTGTTTTGTTGATTTTAGCTATTAGCTTAGTTGCTCAAAAAAAAGCGTTATTTAGTGAGGAAACGACTAGAAAATTTGTTCATATCGGCGTTTCGAATTATTGGTTTATTGCAATGCATTTTTTTACAAATAATATTTGGGCCAGTATTGTTCCAATCATTTTTATTGTCGTTAATAGTTTATCCTACCGTTATTCGTTGATTTCTTCTATGGAACGGACAGAAAAGGATCTTGCTGGCTTGGGGACGGTTTATTATCCTATTTCGTTAACGATTTTAGCTTTAGTGACGTTTAGTTCGTTTAGTCAACCTTATGTTGGAGCATTAGGGATTTTAACGATGGGTTATGGTGACGGATTAGCAGCGGCGATTGGCAGTAAATATGGAAAAATGAAACTCCCCTTTGGAGATGGCAAGAAGACGGTTTTGGGAACTGCGACAATGTTTATAGTAACCTTTGTTGTAATTAGTGGAATTCTTACCGTTTATCGTCCAGGTCAATCATTGTTGGTTGCTTTATTTTTAGCTTTTGTGGGGACCTTTTTAGAATTACTGACACCTAATGGTTTAGATAACTTGACGTTGCCATTAGGTATTTCATTTATTTATCAGTGGTTATTTTACTAGAGTTTATTTGAACAAAGATTGAGGTAGTGATATTTAAGTATGAAAATAAAGTTCAGCCTCTTTAAAAGTTTCAAAGCAGTTCTAAGTTAGTGTGAGGAGAAAAAAATGTTTCAGTTGATTATAGGATTTTTATTAAATAGTAGTGTTGTTATTTTGGCACCAAGGAAAAAATTGTTGACAACAGATGGTGCAATCACGGCTTTTGTGATTGGCATGTTATTTTATCTATTTGGCGGTTTTTTCAGTTGGTTATTATTGATTTTATTTTTTCTTTCATCCAGTATCATCGGAAAAGTTAAAAAATATTATGGATTAATAGACGAAACTGAACTTGTCGTTGAAGAAAAAAAAGGACGTAGTGCGATCCAAGTGATTGCAAATAGTGTACCAGCATTGATTTGTTTGGGTTTGTTTTATTTTACCAATCAAACCTATTTTTATTTAGCAATGGTTGGAACGATTGCTGGTGCAACTGCGGATACCTGGGCATCTGAAATTGGAATTTTAAGTAAAAAAACGCCTGTTTCGATTCTTACATTTAAACCCATAGCGGCCGGTTTATCTGGTGGGATTACACTATTAGGTACAGTTGCCAGTTTTTTTGGTGCTAGTTTTATCGCTGTTTCATTTCTTGTGTTTTTCTTTGGAAAATTGCAATCAATTGAGCAGGCCTTTTTATATAGTGTTATTATTGTCTTGAGTGGTTTTATTAGTTCAGTGATTGACAGTATTTTAGGGATTCTTGTACAGGAAAAATTTCAGTTAGAGAATCAAGTGATTACAGAAGTCAAAGGACAAGATACTTCAACCTTGCTATATTCTGGAATTAAAGGAATTGATAATAATATGGTTAATTTGATTACAGGTATTTTGACCGGTTTTGTTGCAGCGATTTTTGCTTATTGTTTACTTTAAAAGGTAGGTGAAAGGAATGGTAAATCATGTTAATACGCGTCAAGCGATTATTGATGTAGCAACTGATTTATTTATGACACATGGCTATTTAGCAACATCTACACGGCAAATTGCGCTGGAGGTGGGAATTACTCAACCAAATCTATATAGTCATTTTAGAAATAAGGAAGCAGTTTATTTAGCTGTTTTTGAGCAATTAGCTGCCACTGTTCAAGAAAATTTGCAAGAAATTTTAGCTAGTGATGAGAAAAATCCTGAGAAAAAGTTAAAAGCAATGGCGAATGAACTGAAAAAAAGACATTCTTTCGATTTCAATATGATGATGCATGATATGGAAGTTGAATTATCAAAAGAATTGCGCGCTAAATTATTTGTTTTATGGCAAACGTCTTATTTCGAGCCCTTTTTACGCTTTTTTAAAGCCGAAAAACAGCTTTTGAGGGGTGGAGCAACGCCGGAAATAGCTGTTAAGCACTTCTTAGGAACATTAGCACCTTATATCAAAAAAGAAGTACATGATACATTGACGATGGATCAGGTTGTTGATTTTTTTCTCCATGGAATTTGGCAAACGTGAAAAAGGTGTTCACTTTTTGTTGATTCTGTTATATTACTAAAGTAGAATAAAACAAGTGATTAAAGGAACAGGAGTATAAATATGCGAAATGAAATGATGCATCGCCCCGTAGTCAAAAAAGAATTAGTCGACTTTATGCGGGAAAAACAAAAAAAGATTTCGGGTGAATTAGGTAAAATCGAAGAAGAAGCCCATGAAGCTGGGATTCCAGTTATTCCACATGAAACGGTCGTTTTTTTACAATTTCTTTTACAACAATTACAGCCCAAAAATATCTTGGAGATAGGTACAGCGATTGGTTTTTCTTCAAGTTTAATGGCTCAATACGTTGGTGAAGATGGACATGTTACGACAATTGATCGCTTCGATGTGATGATTCGAAAAGCGAAAGTGACTTATGAACGACTAGGTTTATCTGATAAAATTACGTTATTAGAAGGACAAGCAGCCGAAATTTTACCTACTTTGACTGAAAGCTATGATTTTATTTTTATGGATAGTGCGAAATCAAAATATATTGAATTTTTACCAGAATGCTTACGTTTATTGCGTGTTGGCGGTGTCTTGATGGTAGATGATGTTTTTCAAGCGGGAACCATTTTAGACCCAATCGAAGAAATTCCGCGCAGCCAACGAACAATTCACCGTAAACTAAACGCTTTTCTAGAAACGGTAATGACACATCCAGATTTAACATCGACATTGGTACCATTAGGTGATGGAGTAATCATGATTACCAAAGAAAAAGCAGAAATTGAATTGCCTGAAAATCCTTAAACAATCAAGAATTGTTTATCTTATTTGAAAGTAACTGTACACAAAGTTTGATTCTAATTTTGTGTAGAGCTACTTTTTTATTTTCATTTAAGTTTCATCTTCTATAGTAGACGTGTGAGGGGATGAAGCAAATGATAAAAAAATTACAACGAAACAAACGAATGTCTTTGATGTTAGGAATCATGCTGGTCAGCGGACTGTTCTTTTTTTTAGTGGGAAATAGTATTCTTGCTTTTGCTGAAAAATTAACCCTACCCAAAGAGGCAGTGGAGATTCAAACACCAACTATTTTTGTTCCAGGAACGAATGGAACTGTCAATCGGTTTGATTCACTAATTAAACAATTAAAAACCGAACATCAAAATAATGTATTGAAAATAACGGTAAATAAAGATGGCTCAATCACAAAGAAGGGTAGTTTAGCTATTGATGATAGTCAGCCAATCATCGTTGTTGGTTTTAAAGATAGTAGCGATGAAACATTAACTGTTCAAGGGAAATGGTTTCAACAAGCGCTAGCAGAAATTCAAAAATATTATCTTTTTGATACGTATAACTATGTGGGGCATTCTAATGGAGGTTTAGTGATTACCTCTTATTTAGAAGAATTTCAAAAAGAGACAGATCCAACATTAGCCAAATTAATAACAATTGGTACTCCATTTAATGGAACTTCGACAACAGATAATGAAGCAGTGACTACTTTTACTAAACTAAAAACAACAACTGATTTATTGGCAGGCTATTTGACATTAACAGAGAATATCCCGAAGACTATTCAAATGTTAAATATTGCTGGTGAAGTTGAAGATACTGCATCGGATAATACCGTTCCAGTACAAAGTGTTTTTTCAGGTAGATATATTTATCAAGAACAAATCGAATCTTATGAAGAAATATTAGTAAAAGGAAAAGAAACTAATCATAGTGCGTTAGTTGAAAATCAACAGGTTATTGATGAAATAAAGGCTTTTTTCTGGTAAAAGAAAGAATTAGAGGTAATACATCTATCGTAATTTGTTTTTATGGAGAAGTAACTTGAATAAATAAAATTTTATCTGTTAAAATCAAAAGTGGGAATGTTGCTTAATTAATTCTTTATGTTCTGTTCCTGTTATTAGAGTAACAAAGCAATAAAAAGCCTTATTGAGAATAATAGCGTGATTTTCTCAAAAAAGGTCTAGGAAATTAACGAAATAAAATGATTAAATTATAATAATTCTATTGACGTAATTATTTCAAACTGCTATGCTAGTAATGTAGAAAAAAAGAGGAGGACTAGATATGAATTTAATTAATACGAAGTTACTTGATTTTGAATGTGATGCTTACCAAGATGGTGAGTTTATTAAAGTAAAAACTGAGGATGTACTTGGAAAATGGAGTATTTTCTTCTTTTATCCAGCTGACTTCTCATTTGTTTGTCCAACAGAACTTGGGGATATGCAAGATCATTACGATCACCTTAAAGAATTGAACTGTGAAGTTTATTCTGTTTCTGAAGATAGTCATTTTGTTCATAAAGCATGGGCAGATGCAACAGACACAATTGGAAAAATCAAATACCCAATGCTAGCAGATCCAACTGGGAAAATCGCTCGTTTCTTTGGCGTTTTAAATGAAGAATTAGGTCAAGCTTACCGTGGAACATTCATTGTTAGTCCAGAAGGTGAAATCAAATCTTACGAAATCAATGACATGGGAATTGGTCGTAATGCAGACGAATTAGTTCGTAAATTAGAAGCGTCTCAATTTGTTGCAGAACATGGTGATAAAGTTTGTCCAGCAAACTGGAAACCAGGCGAAGAAACAATTGCACCAAGCTTAGATTTAGTTGGTAAAATCTAATTAGTTAAAGATTAAAGAGCTCGAAGCAAAACGAAAAATCGGTTTTGTTTCGAGCTTTAATTTCCAAAAGCAATATAATAACTAGGAACTTTCTGAAAACGATTGAGGAATAAAGTTTTACGAAACAATTCGCTGTCATCGTTCGCAAATATTTTCTAAATGCAAAGCCCTTTTTTAGTAATTGATAAAAAATTAATCTCTATGCTAGAGTAAAAAAGAAATAAATGAAAAGGAAGATAAAAAAATGAATGAAGAAATTTATGATTTAATTGTAATCGGCGGTGGTTCAGCGGCTCTATCTGCAGGAATCTATGCTGGTCGCGCAATGTTAGATACATTAATCATTGAAAAAGATAAAATTGGCGGACAAGTGACCACAACTTCAGAAATCGTTAATTATCCAGCGATTCGAATGACAACAGGTCCAGAATTGATGGAAGATATGCGTGTACAAGCACTTGATTTTGGTGTTGCTTTTGCGACAGATGATATTATCGATGTTGATTTTAGCCAAACGGTTAAAACGGTAAAATCAGCGACTAAAACGTATCAAGCGTATGCAGTGATTATTGCTACTGGCGCATCTGCACGCAAAATTGGTTTTCCGGGAGAAGTAGAATTTACGGGTCGAGGAATTGCTTATTGTTCAACGTGTGATGGGGAATTTTTCCAAGGATTAGATATTTTTGTAATCGGTGGCGGTTATGCAGCAGCTGAAGAAGCAGTTTATTTAACTCGCTATGGAAAATCAGTCACTATGATTATTCGTGAACCTGACTTTACTTGTGCAAAATTAACAGCGGAAGCAGCAAAAAATCATCCGAACATCAAAATTGTTTACAACACAGAAGTCAAAGAAATTACTGGGGACGATTTTGTTCGTAAAGCTGTTTTTATTAACAATGAAACAGGTGAGGAAACGACGTATGAAGCACCTGAAGGAAGTACCTTTGGCATGTTTGTATTTGCAGGAAATAAACCAAGTACTGAAATTTTTACAGATAAAATTGAATTGGACCGTGGTTATGTCCCAACGAACGACTTGATGGAAACCAATGTTGCTGGTGTTTATGCAGCAGGAGATTTACGAATCAAAGAATTGCGCCAAATTGTAACTGCAGTTGCAGATGGAGCAATTGCCGCAACAAGTGCTCAAAAATATATAACAGAAGAAAAAACAAAAGCAGGACAACCCATCGTTAATAAGCGTTTAGAAAAACGTCTTGCAGAACAAAAAGCTACTGCCAAAGACACTAATCCAACTGAAAACAAAGCGACTAAAGCTACGAGTTCAACGAGTGGTCAATGGTTCCCAGAAGCAATGAGAGAACAGTTATCTGGCATTTTTAGCAAGCTTACGAAAAAAGTTACCTTGTTGCAAGTGATGGATAGTTCGGAAGAAAAATCATTAGAACTAAATTCATTTTTAACTGAATTTTCTTCATTAAGCGAATATATGACGTTAGAAACGATTCAAAAAGGTGAAAAACCAGAATTAGAGACAGCTTATGCAATCGATAAATTACCAACTGTTGTTATTTTGAATGATCAAAATGAATATACTGGTATCAAATTTAGCGGGATTCCAAGTGGGCATGAAGTGAATTCGATTGTTTTAGCGGTTTATAATGTCGGAAGTGCAGGTCAACCGTTAGAAGCTACGACGATTGAGAAAATTGAAGCATTACCGAAGAAAAAAGTTCAAATCTTTGTTTCATTAACTTGTCATTACTGTCCAGATGTAGTTGCTGCTTGTCAACGAATTGCGTCTGTCAATCATAATGTAGAAGCAGAAATGATTGATATTGGGGTATTTCCAGCACTGAAAGCTGAGAAGAAAATTATGAGTGTCCCAGCAATGATTATTGATGATCAAGAAATCGTCTTTGGTTCGAAAAACATGGATGAGATTATTGAAATTTTAGAAAAATAATTACAGGATAAGATTGAGGAATAAATAGAAATAGACTGTCAATCACAAAAAATGCAGGGCTTGATTTTTGTGATGAACAGCCTATTTTTTTGCGGAATTTGTTGAAGAGTAGCTTTTTTGTCTCAAACTTATTTAACTAAAACCATTTTTTTCAAAGGATCTACACCAAAATGTTTTTCTTGATAAAGTAAAATTTCTGCGCAAGCCCGACTGTCTTCTAAAGCATCATGATGATTGTTCAATTGAATATCTAGTCGATTACAAACGGTATTTAATTTATGATTTGGCATTTCGGGAAATAATTTACGACTAGTTTTTACTGTACAAAGAGACAAATAATGTGGTTTGGAAATTCCATAATAATCCAGACAACCAGCTAAAACACCGTTGTCAAAGCTAGCATTATGAGCAACCACAAGACTGTTCTCATGGAAATAATTATGTATTTTAGACCAAACTTCGGGAAATTTTGGTGCATTTTCGACATCTTCAGGATGGATTCCATGAATCTGAATGTTTTTCCAAAAAAAATCGGTTTCTGGTTGGATTAATGAATAGTACTCACCAACGATTTTACTATTTTCTACTTTGACTAGTGCTATCGAACAAGCACTGTGCTTTGCATAACTTGCAGTTTCAAAATCAAAAGCGATAAAATTCATAAGTCTATCCTATTCCTTTCTATATTTTTTGAGTTGATTGATACGTTCATATTAGTTTACTAAAAAAATTAATGGAATTTCATGTCTAGTTCAACTGGACAATGATCACTACCGATAATATCAGTGTGAATGGTTGCGGCTGTTAAGTGATTTTTTAAAGCATCAGAAACCACAAAATAATCAATCCGCCATCCTGCATTATTTTTACGAGCATTAAAACGATAACTCCACCAAGAATAGACGCCTTCTTTATCAGGATAAAAATAGCGATACGTATCAATAAATCCACTAGCTAATAATTCAGTAAATTTTTCCCGTTCTTCTGGTGTAAAACCCGCATTCTTTTGATTAGTCTTCCAATTTTTTAAATCAATATTTTCGTGAGCCACATTTAAATCGCCACATAGGATAACTGGTTTTTCTTGTTCTAATTGTTTTAAATAGCTTCTAAAGGCATCTTCCCAAGCCATTCGATAATCCAAGCGTTTTAATTCATTTTGAGAATTGGGTGTATAACAAGTAATCATAAAATAGTCGTGATATTCTAAAGTAATCAAACGACCCTCTGTATCAAACTCATCAATTCCCATCCCATAGCGAACGGATAGAGCTTCTTGTTTAGCAAAAATCGCTGTGCCAGAATAGCCTTTTTTTTCTGCATAATTCCAATATTGATGATAACCAGGCAGATCTAATTCAATTTGTCCTGCTTGTAATTTGGTTTCTTGTAAGCAAAAAAAATCTGCATCTAACTCATTAAAAACGTCCATAAAGTTCTTTTTTACAACCGCTCGTAAGCCATTAACATTCCAAGAAATACATTTCATGTGAAAAACTCCTTTTCAATTCTCTTTTGATTGATTACTTCTATTTTAACGAAAAGTAAGTTCTTTTACCAGTTTGAGATTATTGTAGATAGGTGAAATCATTCGTTCTTTTTCGGTAGTATGCTACAATTAAAATGAAAAAAGAAAGTAGAGGGAGGAATTTGTTTGAAAGCGCAAGAGGTAATAAATTTTTGGTTTGAAGAATGTGAGCCTAGTCAATGGTTTCAAAAAAATCTTGAATTTGATCAAGAGATAAAGGAGCGTTTTTTAGAGATTCATACAAAAGCAACAAAGTGTGAAACAGTTGGATGGCGTGAAACAATTGTCGGTCGATTAGCAGAAATTATCGTTTTGGATCAGTTTTCAAGAAATATTTACCGAAATGACCCTCGCTCATTTACATCTGATGGAATGGCCTTAATTTTGACACAAGAAGCAATCGCTACGAATCAAGTAAACAAGCTAACTGTGAATCAACGAGCCTTTCTTTATATGCCATTAATGCATTCAGAGTCTTTAGTGATTCATGAAAAAGCATTACAATATTTTTCTGAAAATGGTTTAGAAAACTATCTAGAGTATGAAAAAAGACATCAAGAAATCATTGCTCGTTTTGGGCGTTATCCACATCGGAATGAAATCTTAAATAGAACATCAACTAAAGAAGAAATTGCGTTTTTAAAAGAACCTAACTCATCCTTTTAAAAATAACATGGAACAATTTTAACTATAAAATAGTTTTCAAAAACATCTAATGAGAATTGAGGTAAATTATGAAAATCGGTGTAATTGGTTTGGGAAATATTGCTCAAAAAGCTTATTTACCTGTCTATGCAGAATTAAGAGATCAAGCGACATTTGTTTTGGCTACTAGAAATCAGAAAACGCTTCGTGATGTAAGTGAAAAATACGGATTTACAGAAACAGTAGAAACAGTGGAAGCTCTTATTCAAGCAAAAGTAGTGGCTTGCTTTGTTCATGTAGCGACAAAAGTTCATGGTCAAGTTGTAAAGCAGTTATTAGAAGCAGGAATTCATGTTTTTGTTGATAAACCGTTGAGCGAAAATTTGAATGAAGTGGCTGAGATTCAGAAAATTGCAGAGGAAAAACAGTTGCTTTTAATGGTGGGCTTTAATCGTCGTTTTGCGCCACTTGTCCAACAATTAAAAACTGTTGAAAATAAAAATATGTTGTTTATTCAAAAAAATCGTGTTGCAGCGAATCATAGTCCGGAATTTGTTATTTATGATCTTTTTTTACATGTAGTTGATACGATGGTTTATTTATTAGATGATTCAATCAAGAGTATCCAAACAAAGATTATTGAAGAAAATGGCGAATTACAACGTGCATTATTACACGTGGAAACCCCAACGACGACTGCAATTGCTTCGATGAATCTATTTGCTGGAGCAAATACAGAAACGTTCCAAGTGATTAGTGAGGATGGCACCTGTTTGTTAGAAGAATTAACTGAATTAACGATTAAATCTGCAGGCAAAAACCAAAAAGAAATTTTTGGCGATTGGGCAACAACTCTCGAAAAAAGAGGCTTTAAGCAAATGGTAGAAAACTTTATTCAAGCGATTCAAACAAATGATTCAAGTAAACTCAAGCAAGAGAACATCTTTTTGAGTCATGAATTATGTGCGAAAATGCTTCATAATCATCAGCAGCATATTTTATAAAAATCAGACTGGCAACTTTCTAACTGACATGCTAGAATAATAGGATGTTTAGAAGAAAGGAACGACTTTCGATGAATAAAAATGAACCACTTAAAAAACTAGAAACTATAACCTTATTGTTTGATGAACCTTTGAAGAATTTTACTTTTACTAAAACTGGTGGACCCGCAGATATCCTTGCATTTCCTAAATCCAAAGAAGAAATTGCGCAGCTTATCGCTTATTGTAAAGAATCCTCAATGCCTTGGTTGGTACTTGGGAATGCTAGTAACTTAATTGTTCGTGACGGTGGTATTCGCGGTATGGTGATTATGCTTGAAAAAATGAATCATATTACTGTAACCGACGAAACTATCATCGTTGAAGCGGGCGCTAAATTGATTGATACAACTTATAAAGCATTGGAGCATTCTTTGACCGGATTTGAATTTGCTTGTGGGATTCCTGGTAGTGTTGGTGGCGCGATTTATATGAATGCTGGCGCTTATGGTGGCGAAATTAAAGATGTTTGTTATTCTGTAGATGTCTTATTTGAAGACGGAACAGTAAATACATTAACAAATGAAGAAATGGATTTTTCATATCGTCACAGTACGCTTCAAGATAAACACTGCGTCGTTTTGCAAGCAACGTTCCAGCTAAAATCGGGAAACTATGAAGAAATTAAAGGTCGTATGGATGAATTAACCTATTTAAGAGAATCAAAGCAACCATTGGAATATCCTTCTTGTGGAAGTGTTTTTAAACGTCCAGAAGGTCATTTTACAGGTAAATTGATTCAAGATGCTGGCTTACAAGGATTGAAGTGGGGCGGCGCTCAAATTTCAGAGAAACATGCTGGCTTTATTGTAAATATTGATCAAGCAACTGCAACAGATTATGTTGAACTAATTGCTCATATTCAGCAAGTAATCAACGAAAAATTTGATGTTACTTTAGAAACTGAAGTCCGTATTATTGGAGAAATCAACTAACTGAATAATCGGGGGAAATGATACACGCTCATAGTAAGTAAAAGAACCGTCTATTCACAAAAAATCGTGAATAGACGGTTCTTTTTTTATAGTCAAATTAAGCTAGTTTACTTTATTCAGTTTTACTTTTTAAGTCTTCGATTTCAACTACTTTTAAGTTCTTTCTTTCTAAGTTTTCAACAATCAATGCACAGACTTCTTCAGTTGTTTCAGCCGGCAAGGTAATCAATGTTCGACGAATAAATTCATCTTCACCAATATCCAGCGTAATACAGCTGGCAATGCTACTATGTTTAGCGATTACTTTAGTTATTGCAGCTAAATCGCCTTTTTTACCCATGGTGGCAATCGTTAAAACATAACTGCCACGTTCAATATTCCAAGATTGAGCGAGCATATTAAGTAAAGCACTGTGAGTTAAAATTCCATAAAAATAATTATTTTCATCTAGTACAGCAATATAAGGAAGCTCTTTAATTGTGAAAAATACTTTGAAAAAAGAAGTATTAATGAAAATAAATTTTGTGGCATTTTTTAGTAAATAGGTAACAGGAAGATTCATATCCCCACCATTTGCTTTATGTCGATAAATATGCATTTTATAAATATTTCCGCGGAAAATACTTTCAGATTCGTCCAAAATAGGAACACAACGATACCCAGAATCTTCTAGTATGTTTAAAGCTTCTTCTAAAGTACAAGATTCGCTAACTGTAGTAAGATTTTTTTTCTTAATAACAACAGATTTTAATAACATAAGTGACCTCCTGTAGATTAAATTATTATGACAAGGTAATGATAACATAATTTGAATAGAAACCCTAGCCGAATCGTTTATTAAGGAGCTAAGACTGGCGTTTACTGTGGTTAAATAAGAAAATCACTCTCGTTTCCCATTGACAGCAACCTAAAAGAATGATAATGTTATCTAGTAAAAATATGAATAGAGGAGGTCTGACAATGGCAACCAAAAAATCTGCACTTGCTTGTTCAGTTTGCGGCTCTCGTAACTATTCTAAAGCTGTCAGTGAAGGTAAACGTGGCGAACGTTTAGAGATTAAAAAATTCTGTAAATACTGTCAACAATACACCTTACATAAAGAAACAAAATAGATTTTGGAGGGATACGCATGAAGTTTTTACGCAGTGTAGTAGCTGAAATGAAACAAGTGACGTGGCCATCTAAGAAGCAATTGCGTAAAGATACTCTAGTTGTTATCGAAACATCTATTCTTTTTGCAGTATTATTCTTTGTGATGGACACAGCAATTCAAACTGTATTTGGTTGGATTCTTAAATAATTCAAACTAGTATTTTACGAAAAGCAGTGCTATAATAGGTAACGAGAGAAAAACTTCGGGGAACTGGGGTTTTTTTATTTTCTTATTTGAAATTCGACACAAGAAGAGCTTGTGACAAAAGATTGTTCAAAGGAAATCGTTGCATAAAGTTCATATGATACTCTTTTATGAGATGTATGAATAAAAATGGATTGAATACTTGACTAATTTCTTTTGTTCCAACTTTTTTGCAAAAGTATAATTATAAAAATCAAAGGAGCACAATTAAAATGGAATCATTTGAAAAAAATTGGTACGTTCTTCACACTTACTCTGGTTATGAAAACAAAGTAAAAGCAAACATCGAATCTCGTGCGCAAAGCATGGGCATGGGCGATTTTATTTTCCGTGTAGTTGTTCCAGAAGAAACTGAAACAGAAGTAAAAAATGGTAAAACAAAAGAAACAGTTCACAAAACATTCCCTGGATATGTTTTGGTAGAAATGACAATGACAGATGATTCATGGTATGTTGTTCGTAATACACCAGGCGTTACTGGATTTGTAGGTTCTCACGGAGCAGGAAGCAAACCAGCTCCATTATTACAAGAAGAAATTAATCATATTCTACGTTCTATCGGAATGAGTACACGACAATCTGATCTAGAAGTTGGCTTAGGGGATACCGTTAGAATCATCGAAGGTGCTTTCTCTGGACTTGAAGGAGAAGTGACGGAAGTAGATGAAGAAAGACAAAAATTAAAAGTAAATATCGATATGTTCGGTCGTGAAACAAGTACAGAGTTAGACTTTGAACAAGTAGATACGATTTAAACTGTTAGAAATTCAGAAGCTAAGTTTTTATAGTCAAACTAAAAATACACTATAAAAAATTGTATATCGCTGAAATAATCTATTGCGGATTTTTATCTTAAAACTCGCGCTTAAGCAAAAATCCACAAAAAATTGTCTAGGCAATTTTTTGTGGATTTTTTTGTAAAGGAGAATTCGAATGAAAAATAATTACATTTTTTTGGGGCTAGTTGTTCTATCATTGATAGCTAGTTTAGCGGCCTGCTCTAGCAAAAAACAAAATAAAAGCGAAAATTCTAACAAACATACGACTATTAGTTCTTCAAATTTAATCGAGAGCGAAAAAACAACAACTCCTACATTATTTATTCATGGATACGGCGGAACAAAGCACTCTCTTGGAGGGATGATTCGTCGTTTTGAATCTCAAGATAGTGCAAAAAAAGAACTTGTTTTAACAGTCAGTGATACAGGAGAAGTCTCTGCAGATGGTCAATTAACTCAAACAGAAACGAATCCTATGATTCAGGTTATTTTTTCTGATAATAAAAGTCATGAATGGAACCAAGCGGAGTGGATTAAAAATTGTTTGGCTTATTTGAAAGAAAATGAGCAAGTAACAAAAGTTAATTTAGTGACACATTCTATGGGAGGCGTAAGTTCTTTACGGTATTTAATCACCTATGGAGCAGATCAAAATTTACCAGTTATCGAAAAATTTGTGGCCATTGGCTCTCCATTTAATAATTTTGTCGAATTAACAGAAGGAGAGACGGTTGATTCAGTGATTAGTGAGGGTCCAACGATACAAAGTGAACGCTATACAGATTTTTTTAATGGAATTAACGTAGTTTCTAAAGAGATATCTGTATTAATCATTGCTGGTGATATCGAAGATGAAAGTGTCAGTGATGGAGTCGTTCCAGTGGCTGATGCGATGAGTGTAGTTTCTTTACTGCGCAGTAATGGGAACAAGGTGGAGGAAGAAATATTTTATGGTAAAAATGCACAACATAGTCAACTACATGAAAATCTTGAAGTCGATCAATTAGTTGCTGACTTTTTATGGAAATAGGCATAAAAGATGTTTTCAGACATGCCCTAATTTGACTGATTTAGGATAGGTATTAAATAAGTAAAGCCCTATTGAAAAAGAGTAAATCATTCTTTTCAATAGGGCTTTGCAAATCTAGTTTGAGCTTTATTCATTTTTAGTATTTAGGATTTCTTGTGCCAATTTTTTAGCAGTTGGTGTAACGGCTAAGCCACCTTCTGCCGTTTCTTTAAAGATTTGTGGCATTTGTCGCCCAACTTGATACATAGCAGCTACGACTTCATCTGGTGGGATAACGCTCCGAATCCCTGCTAATGCCATATCCGCTGAAATAAAGGCTTGCGAAGACCCTAACGCATTACGCTTTACACAAGGCACTTCTACTAAACCAGCAACAGGATCACAAATTAGTCCCATCATATTTTTTAACGTAATGGCTACAGCTTGGGCAGCTTGCTCGGCAGAACCACCAGCAGCACAAACTAATGCAGCACTAGCCATAGCGCTAGCAGAACCGACTTCAGCTTGACAGCCACCTTCTGCACCGCTGATTGACGAGTTATTTGCAATGACAAGCCCAAAAGCACCCGCAGTAAAAAGAAAATCGATTTGTTGTTCATGCGTTAAATCAAGTCGCTCGATAGCAGCCATTAAAACTCCAGGAACTACGCCTGCACTGCCTGCTGTTGGTGTGGCACAAATTAGCCCCATTTTAGCATTGACTTCATTCACAGCAACGGCATTTCTGACAGCGGTTAAAATAGTTTCGCCACTTAAAAACTGTCCATTTGATAGGTAACTATTTAAACGAGCAGCATCACCGCCAGTAATCCCGGTTACCGATGTGACTCCTGTAACACCTTCTTCGATTGATTGCTTCATAACCGCTAAATTTCGTTCCATTGTTTCAAGAATACGATCACGGCTATAACCATTATTTTCCATTTCGACGGAAATCATCATTTCAGCTACAGAAGGGTAAGCAGCTGCTTGATCAACAAGTTCTTCTATTGTAAAAAACATAGTTTAGGCTCCTTTGTAAAAATTAATCAAAGTAATTAACACTATAAATATGAGGAATCTCAACCAATTTCATGACTGTATCACCCATTTCAGCTTGATCGACTTCAATAATCATGATTGCTTTTTCTCCTTTAGACTCTCTAGTAACGGTCATAGTACCGATATTAATCTCGGCTTCGGATAGTAAATTAGTCACACTAGCAATCATGCCAGGTAAATCTTGATGGACAATAATAAAGGTAGGCGTGCCCATCGTGAGTGAGATTTTGAATCCATTTAATTCAGAAATTTGAATATTTCCACCGCCAATCGAAATTCCAGTTACAGATAATTTTCGATTTCCTTTTGAAACTAAGAGTTTAACTGAATTAGGATGTTCAGCTTTTTCTTGAAGCGGAACAAAAGCGACTTCAACGCCTTCTTCATGCGCAATTTTTAACGAATCAGCTAGACGTTCATCATCAGGTTCCATATTCAATAATCCACCGACAAGTGCAATATCTGTCCCATGTCCGCGATAAGTTTTAGCAAAAGATTCATATAAATAAATATCCACGGTATCTGGTGTTTCGCCAAAAATACTTCGAACGATTTTCCCGATTCGAGCTGCGCCGGCAGTATGAGAACTGCTGGGTCCAATCATGACAGGACCAATAATATCAAAAACACTGTTATACTTTAAATTTCCCATAGAATTCACCTACTTTACATTGTTTAAAAAGCTAACGAAAGTCTAACATATATAGATGAAAGAAACTAGAAACAGTTCATTTTAAAAGAAAAATTTTAGTGACCTTTAATCAGATTTATGAGTTTTGTGCTAAAAATAGTCGTTAAGCATTGAAATTATTTAACAAGCGAGGTATAATGTTCCAGTGTGCGTTTGCACACAACGTTTCTTTGAGGAGTCAAAGGATCGAGTGGGAGGAGAAATCTTCATCTCCAATTAACCACATCACGGACTCAAGGAGGTATGTCTCGTGGCAAAAAAAGTAGAAAAATTAGTTAAATTGCAAATTCCTGCAGGTAAAGCAACACCAGCTCCGCCAGTAGGTCCAGCTTTAGGTCAAGCAGGTATCAACATCATGGGATTCACAAAAGAATTCAATGCTCGTACAGCTGATCAAGCAGGTTTGATTATTCCAGTAGTAATCTCTGTATATGAAGATCGTTCATTTACATTCATTACAAAAACACCACCAGCTGCAGTATTATTGAAAAAAGCAGCTAAAATCGAAAAAGGTTCTGGTGAGCCTAATAAAACTAAAGTAGCTAAAGTAACCAGCGATCAAGTAAAAGAAATCGCTGAACTTAAAATGGCAGACCTAAACGCCGCTAACGTTGAGTCAGCAATGCGCATGGTTGAAGGAACTGCACGAAGCATGGGTATCACTGTCGAATAATTTTATTTTATCCGTACAAGATCCCTAAGAAGTAGCTTCTCAGTTTATTTCGTATTGAAAGATATGAATTACGTGGGAGGTTCTACCGTTATAACCACAATCAAGGAGGAAACAACATGGCTAAAAAGAGCAAAAAAATGCAAGATGCATTAAAAAAAGTAGATACAACTAAAGTTTACCCAGTAGCAGAAGCAATCGCTTTGGCTAAAGAAACAAATATTGCGAAATTCGATGCAACTGTAGAAGTTGCTTACCGTTTAAACGTAGACCCTAAAAAAGCAGACCAACAAATCCGTGGTGCTGTAGTATTACCAAATGGTACAGGTAAAACACAATCTGTTTTAGTTTTTGCTAAAGGTGATAAAGCTAAAGAAGCAGAAGCAGCTGGTGCTGATTACGTAGGCGATGCTGATATGGTAAATAAAATTCAACAAGGCTGGTTCGGTTTTGATGTTGTTGTTGCAACACCAGACATGATGGCTGAAGTTGGTAAATTAGGACGTGTATTAGGACCTAAAGGTTTAATGCCTAACCCTAAAACTGGTACAGTAACAATGGATGTTACTAAAGCAGTTAACGAAGTAAAAGCAGGTAAAGTAACTTACCGTGTTGATAAAGCTGGGAATATCCACGTACCAATCGGTAAAGTATCATTTGATGATCAAAAATTACTTGAAAACTTCAACACAATAAATGATGTATTATTGAAAGCTAAACCATCAGCTGCAAAAGGTCAATACATCAAAAATATTTCAGTGACAACAACATTTGGTCCTGGGGTACACGTTGATCAAGCTTCTTTCTAATTAGAAAGTTCAGCAATGACAGAAAAAAGTAAAGCCGAATTAAAAAAATCATTGACTCAACTACCTTTCTTATGGTAAGGTAGTTGAGGTTAATAATTAACTGTACCGAAGACAGTAGGTGACGTAAGTCTTAATTTCCTACCGAGGACAATTGTTGATACATACAATTACGTCCCTCTATGTCAACGGTGGCATGGAGCTTTTTTGTTATGAATGATTATTTGTAAAACTAGTCAAAAAACGGACTTTGTTTTATCGTAACAGAGAACTCCTCCATCTAATACTTACAGGAGGTGAAAATAAATGAGTGAAGCAGCAATCGCTAAAAAAGAAACCCTAGTTGATGAAGCAGCAGCGAAATTCGAAGCAGCGGCATCTGTCGTTATTGTAGATTACCGTGGTTTAACTGTAGAAGAAGTGACTAATTTACGTAAACAATTGCGTGATGCAAATGTTGAAATGAAAGTTATCAAAAACTCTGTCCTTACTCGTGCCGCTAAAAAAGCTGGTTTAGAAGGTTTGGATGAAGTATTTACAGGCCCTACAGCAGTCGCTTTCAGTAATGAAGACGTAGTAGCACCTGCTAAAATCATCGATGAATTTGCAGCTAATGCAAAAGCATTGGAAATCAAAGGTGGTGTGATTGAAGGTAAAGTATCTTCAGTTGCAGAAATTACAGCTTTGGCAAAACTTCCAAGCCGCGATGGTCTATTGTCTATGTTGCTATCTGTGCTACAAGCACCAGTCCGCAACGTGGCTTACGCTATCAAAGCAGTGGCAGAAAAAGAAGAAGAAGTTGCTTAATTGCAGTTTAATCTTTACTTATCAATATAATATAAAAAACTAAATTATTTTAAATGGAGGAAACAAAAAATGGCATTGAACATTGAAAACATTATTGCTGAATTAGAAACAGCAACTATCTTAGAATTAAGCGAATTAGTTAAAGCTATTGAAGAAAAATTTGACGTATCTGCAGCAGCTCCTGTAGCAGCAGCAGCTGGACCTGCAGCTGGTGGCGCTGAAGAACAAACTGAATTCACTGTAGAATTAACTGCAGCTGGAGATCAAAAAGTTAAAGTTATCAAAGCAGTTCGTGAAGCAACTGGTCTTGGCTTGAAAGAAGCTAAAGCAGTAGTTGATGGCGCTCCTGCACCAGTTAAAGAAGGCGTATCTAAAGAAGAAGCTGAAGCATTAAAAGCTGCTTTAGAAGAAGTTGGCGCTTCTGTAACATTAAAATAATTCTTTTGAATTTTAGAAGGCTGAAACCCTTGATATAAAAGGGTTTTGGTCTTTTTTTGTTTTTTTGACCATACTTTTGACCATACTTTTTTTAAAAGTTGACGTATTGAGCGAACTTTTCAGCAGACCGTTCTTTTTGTTTTTCAGTCACATGAGTATAGATGTTCATAGTTGTATGAATGTCAGAATGACCTAATCTAACTTGTACTTCTTTAATTGATAGACCAGCTTCAAATAGTAAACTACAATGTGTATGTCTAAAACCGTGTATAGTGATATCATTAAAATTGTTTTCTTTACAAATTCTAGTCAGAACTTTATTCGGTCTTGTTATATCTAAGTAATTATTATTTAAAGATGAAAAGATAATTTGTTTTCCTTGATTATAATTTTGTCCATATTTCAGCAAATATTGTTTTTGTTTAGATTGCCAATTTTTTAGAATTGAAAGTGTAGCTTCATCAATAGAAATTTCTCGTTCCGATGTGACTGTCTTAGGCGGTGAAGTTCTCAATTTGTTATTTGGACCACGTACAACAGTCTTATTTATATTTATTGCTTTATTAAAGAAGTCTATATCCTCCCATAGCAATGCTAATGCTTCGCCTTTTCTCATTCCTGTAAATGCTAGTAATCTGAATAGTGGATAAGTTAAAGGAAACTCGTCTTTTTCGCAACAGGAGAGAAAGTCTTTTAGTTCATCTTTTTCAAAATACTTAATTTTTTTCTTTTTTTGTTTAGAGTCACCTTTAGAAAAAACAACCTCTTTCATAGGATTATTGTCGATTACTCTCATTTTTTTGGCGTAATCAAAAACTGCAGAAGTATAGGATTTTAAAGCTTTGTATGAGGCAAGTTCCTTTTTCCATTTATTAGCAACTTCTTGACAGTAGGCAATGGAATAGCTTTCTATCTTTCGATTTCCAAAAGATAGACCAATATTTCTTCTAAAAAGAAATTCAACTCGTAAGAATGTACTTTCTCTAACTGTTGGTTTATATTGTTCCATCCACATATCTTTAATTTGATCAAATGTAAAACTTTTATCAGCAACTAACTTATCTTCTTTTGAAAGTAATTCCAATCGAGCAAGCGCAATTTTAGCTTCTTTCTGTGTTTTAAATCCTCTCTTGGTCGTGTATTTTTTCTTTCCTGTTAGTGGGTCAAGCCCAAGATAAGTTTTAAAATACCAGGCTTTATCACCATTCTTTTTTTGATATTGCTTTATCATTGCCATAAAAAAAGACCCCTTGCCGAACGTATGTTCTATTTTTGTTTAAAAAAATTATATTGTTATAGCTGATAAATAATTAGTCATAAAGCTTTTAACTACGTTTTCATAACTATAATCAATTTCATAACTGTCTAAAAAATTGCAAACATTAAATGTTGATAGTTCAAAATCAGGATCTGTAAAACGAACTTCAATCATTTTTTGAATCATATACTCTTCAGCTTCGTTTTCCATTTTAGAATGTAAGGCGAATGTTTGATTGTACAAAACATAATCATTTTTCTGTTTACATACATGTCCTAGTTCATGGAGTAAAGATTTTTGTTGCTCCTTAGTAGGTTTACTAGAATTTACTAATATTGTATCAATTGATGGGATATAGTAGGCTGTCTTTTCTAATTCGGAGTTATAGACAACATTAACTCCAAGAGAATCTATTATTTGTTGTATTCTTTTATCCAAGAAACCACCTACTCTTTTGCCTTATTGTTGAGATAACCTTCAATAATACCTTTAAGGATTTCTCTATCATGTTCAGTCACAGGCTCACCATCATAACTCATTACAGAGTTTAAAGCTTCATCCACAGTTCTATCTCTTTGTTCTTCAGATAAACCGAAATAACGGTTGTCAGTACGTCCTAGCAAGTAGTCCGTAGAGACGTTAAAATAATCGGCAACTTTTTCAAGTTTTTCAGCAGAAGGCTTATTTTTTTTCCAAGAGTAAAGAGAATTTTTACTAAAATCAAGTTTCTCTTCCAACTCTACAATAGATATTTTCTGAGCATCTGCAAGTTTTTTTACTATTTCAAACGTTGACATATTACCATTCCTTATTAATACAACACACGTGTTTAAAGATATCTATAATTATTTGTTGACAAATAAAGAAATCTTTAATATACTGTTGTTGTAAGTTAGTTAGTCAGTAAAAGCAAACTAAAAACACCTTAATAATTAAACATCTTGGCGGAGGTTTTAAAAATTATTATCGGTTAATAGGCTTATTTAACTATGCCATTAGTCTACTATTATCTTTAAAATATGTCAACACTTTTAAAGATTTTCTTTCTAATTAACTTACAAATTAAAAAAAAGGAGTGAAAGACTATGCCGAGTATTGCAGTAGGAAGAGAAAAGGTAAATGAATACATGGAAGACAACAATATTTCAATTACCGATTTATCTGTTGCTTATGGAATTAAGAAGCAAGATTTAGCAAGTTACCTTAGTGGGAAATTGGAAACTGTAAAAGGTAATCAAGTCATTTTAAGAATTATCGCTGATTATAGAATCAGATAGGAGGAGAAGGAATGAAACAATTACAACAAACAATCAATAGTAGAGAAGTAGCAAAAATGGTAGGACGAGGACATAAAGAAGTTTTGAGAGATACTAGAAAAGTCATGAGTCAATTAGACGAGAGCAAAATTGCGCTTGTTGATTATTTCATTGAATCTAGTTATACAGATTCAAAAGGTGAGGTACGTCCATGTTTTGATTTCACCAAAAAAGGATGCGAATTATACTCAACTCGAATGACTGGTGTTAAAGGTACTCAATTTGCGGTAGCTTATATTGAACGATTCAACCAAATGGAAGAACACATCAAATCAGGTAAACAACACGTATCTATCGATTCAGAAACGAAGCGAATGAATGCTGAAGCAAGATTGAAGAACGCAAACAGTCGTCAAGCAAAATTATTAGCTGAATTAGCTAACGATGCAACAACTGAAGTAAATAAAGCACTTTTACAAGATAAAGCAATAGAATCTTTAATTGGTGAAAAATTATTAGAAATGCCAATACTTAAAAGTAAATTGTATGATAGCGATCAAATTGCAAAACGGTTAGGGGTTCTATCGAAGAAGAGAAAACCACATGGGACAGCAGTTAGTCAAATTATTCAAGAATATATCCCAATGTCAGAAGATGAATTCGAGATTTTACCTGAAACAAAAAACGGATGGAGCGGTTCAGTAACAAAATATGCTGAGTCTGTAATTAATAGAGTAGAAAGTTGGATTAAAGACAATAATTATCCGTCCGTAATAACTGGGAAAAACCAAAATTATCATGTTGTGTATGAAGATATCGAATGATTGAGATAGGAGGGAACGACAGATGCAACTAACAATACCAGATGAAGTCATTCATACAGAGCTAGTTAATCAATTAGTTTCAACAGTTATTTCAGAGGTAGAGAAGCGATTGAAATTAGTTAATAAATCAATGGAATTAGGACCATATCCGAACAAAAGTGAAATAAGGTCAATTCTTGGAATTGGTAATGATAAATTGAATGACTGGGAAGCTAAAGGATTAAAATTCCAACACTGGAGCAAGCAAGATATAAGGGTTGATCGTGAAGAATTACAAAGATTTTTAAAGAATACTTTTGAGATATAGAAAGGAGTTTAAGAATGAGAAATTTTAAGATACTAAGAAGCATGGTTTTAGCCTTTTTAGGAGGATTGTTGTTCGGGAAGGTACAAGCAGACACAAAACTTTGTATTACTGTAGGTGTTCTTGTATTGCTATTTATGACGTATGACGAAGTACAATTTAAAAATTGGAGGAAAGCAAAATGAATCAAAAACAATTAGAAGAAAACAAGTATTGGATTACAAAACTTACAAGTGAAGCGATGGTATCAATTCCAACTAATCCGGATAAAGAGCATTCAGAAAAACTAGGTGAAATCCAATCACGCATTCAAAGTTTACAGGAAGAAATTCATGGTGTAAAAGAGCCTACGGTGAAAAGTACAGTTATAAATTTGCATGAACTATCAGCAGCGACATTTAACAGACTTGATAGTGAAGAGCCAATCACGATTGAAGAAATACAAGAACTGTTTTATATGGAAATTATGTGTTTAGCCGAACTTTTAGGCATTGAGTTAGAAGATTAGGAGCAATCACTATGAATAAGGATACAAAAAAAGCCTTTCCTCATAGTCTTGGCGGACAAGGAAAGACACACAACTTTTGTATCCTCATTCTATCATAGAATTTAAAAATTGGAAATGAGGAAATCAAATGGATGATAAACAAATTTTATTAGAGAAAGCAACAGAATTAACAATCATGGCGAATCAAATAGATTTAACTACTATGCTACTCGATAACATGGAGTATTCGAGAGTTAAGGGAGATTATTTTCCAATACATCATCAAGTTGGAAATGGACTTTTAAGTGTTTTGAGTGATCAACTAACAGAAATGAAGATTTCTATTGAAAAAATTTCAAATGACATCTGTCCAGATATTGACGAAATGGAGAGTGAAAGCAATGAGTAAAAAATTGGATGAATTGATTGTTGAATCTCAGAATATAAGTGGTTCAATGTCTGCACTAAGCGGATTTTCTTATCGAATGTCTTTTTCGAGAGATGAGATAGACGAATTGAATGGATTGATTGCAGCGATCCAATGTTTAACAGAAAAGCATTCGAAAAATATGGAAGATTTTGAGCTTGAACAAATGAAGAATCGAGGTCAATAAAATGAAATATGAAGTTCACTATAAATATAGCAACAAGAATCTTTTTATCATTAACAATGACGAAACTTATTTTATAAGGTTTGCTATTTTAGTCGAACCAGAATATAAAACCATTGTATCAAATGCTGTCATTCCCTTTCTGATTGAGCAAGATAAAATAACAGAGAATAAAAATGTTTTATACTCTTTAGAAATGATACAGATGTTGGCAGCTGAAACATTTGAGTTTTTAAGAGATAGGATTATAGTGATTAACGATACTGAACAATTCGACTCAAATACGGGCTGTATAAAGGTAAATAAGACAAATGAACTTTTGCCGATGCTACTATCACTATCGATTGAATTTTTTCAATCTTTTATCGAAAAATACAATGATATCGGACTTTCTGAACGTTTGAGTAAAAGAGTTGAGTTAGTAAAAAGAATTCGATTATTAGGTGCTGGAATAGAGGTGTAAGCTGATGGATAAACGAATTAATAAATCATATTATGCGATCATACCTGCAGAGGTAAGATACGACAAAAATTTGATACCAAGTGCAAAACTTTTGTATGGAGAAATAACAGCGCTTTGCAATGAGAAAGGATACTGTTGGGCAAGTAATGATTACTTCGCCAACCTATATAGTGTTAGCAAAACATCAGTAAAAAAATGGCTAAAGTCTTTAGAAAATAATGGCTATATTAAGAGAAGTGTTTCGTATAAAGAGGGTGGGCAAGAAATCGATACTAGGTGGATAACAATAGTTACCGAACCTAGGCAAGAAAAGTTACCACCCCCTAGGCAAGAAAAGGGTCCAGATAATAATACATTATTTAATAATATAATTAATAATACAGAGAATAAAAACATTAAAGAGCAAAAACCGTCAATCAAAGAATTGACAGAGCGTTTTAATATCCTTTGGAAACTTTATCCAAATAAAAAAGGAAAAGAGAAAGCGTTCAAGTTTTATCAGAAAGCTATCAAAGAGGGTGCTAATGACGATGAGATTAGAGAAGGCATAGAGAACTATACAAAAGAAATCAATTTTAAACGTACGAACAAACAGTATATAGCTCATGGCTCAACATGGTTCAATAACCGAAGATGGAAAGATGAATATGAGTTTGGGACAACAAGTAATACTCAAAATAAAATAGCATCAAATTCAGGAGTTGAATTTTAATGGAATTCTCTTTATTGAATGAACTGAAGGAAACAAGCGAATATTGTGAGAAGCATAATATATCAAAAGTACAAATAAAAGAGTTTGCTCCATTTTGTCAATTGTGCAAAAAAGAAGAATTGGACCAACAAGAACAAAAACGAGTGAATGAAATGTTTGAATGGAATCATCGAAGAAAAACAATCGATACTTTAAAGCTCGATTCACTAGTAGGAGATCCTAATTTGTGGAATGCTACGTTTAAAAATTATCAAACAGACAATAAAGAAACCGAAATTGCCTTAGCATCTGCAAGAAAATTCGCTGGACAATATTTGGATCGAGAAAAAAAGTTCAATACTATTTTTTCGGGTGTTCCAGGAGTTGGGAAATCTCATCTAGCTATGTCCATGTTAAAAGGAATCAACGAAAATTTTAAACCGTACGGAAGCTGTTTGTTTATATCAGTCAATGACTTAATAAGGCTGATAAAAGATAGTTTTAATAATCCAGAAAGTAAATATACAGAAACAAATATGGTTCATCTGCTGACTAAGGTTGATGTATTAGTGTTAGATGATTTGGGCAGTGAATCGAGTTTTAAGCGTGATAACCGAGAAGCAAGTGAATTTATCCAACAAGTTCTTTTCGGCGTGTTAAACGCACGAGAGCGCACCATAATAACGACTAATTTAAATAGTGATGAATTAAGAGAGATTTACAACCCTAAAATAATAAGTCGAATTTTTAAAGGTGTTGAGGGTCATATCATTACATTTACGAAAGCAACGAAAGATAAGCGAGAAAAAATAGTTTTTTAAGGAGGAAGTAGAATGAAATTACAAAACTTAAGCGCATGGGAAAGATTACAATACATTAACAAAGAATTGACTACTATTTTAGAAAAAACGAAGAAAGGTAAAAAAATTTCGGAAGATGAAGAAATTGTGGTCCATCAAGAACTATTAATTGCTGTTGGAACGATTGCAAATTTTTCCGATTGTTTATCCAAAGGTGAAATTCATGGATGAATGTAGTCGATGCAACGGAACGAAAGTCATTCAAGTTGAGAGTGCTGGAACAGTTTTAATTAGACCATGCCCTAAATGCAACAGTTTTGCAGATGACAGACAAAAAGAAATAGCTGAAGAACTTGAAAAAATTATCAAACTGGAGGAATCAAAATGACAAAAATTAATCCTAAATTTTTAAAAGCAATTGTAAAGCAAGAATGTCGGGTATATAAGAACAGTGAAAGATACAAAAACCTAGAAAAACGATTTGGTCCAAGCGAAAAAGAAACAGTCAAAATTTTATCTGTATATGACAATATACAACAAAAATTGTTAGAGCTAGAAATTCAGAAGTTGAGAAAAGAAAAGTCGCTAGATGAAATTATCAATTTACTTGCTTCGTCGTTAAGGGATATTCGCTTTTTTGAGGCAGAATTATTTAACTTACTAAAATCCGATAATAAAGAAGATGGTATTATGAATTCCTTTTATGGAATGGTTAGCAATGAAAATATTGATTTGTTTGAAATGATTGAGAATGAATTATACCAAGTATCAAATAGTTAAAATAAGCTTTAGCAATTTATACCATAGAAAGGAGCTGACCACATTATTTTTGATTTATACACTAGGGAGATAATCGAAGCTTTATTATGTTCTTACGAACGATTAAAGGACAAAGAAGAGTTCAATATTTTGTATTATGATTTAGATTATGCATTAACTGCAGAAATAATAACTGGTCAAATGCGCTATCTGATTTTTCTAAGATATGCCTTAGAACTTAATGTTATGCAAGTATTAACAATCATGCATTTGAATTATACGGAATATTTAGAATTAGACTATGAATTGTTTGAAAATATAGAAGCTATCATGAATGGCCATAAAGTAAAGTGTAAACCTTTTGAAAACTATAAAACGAATTCTTTTAAAACTAAATGTTTATTGGTTCAAATAAAGCATGTGAATCCATTTAGTTTGGGTCCATTAGATGGCTTGCTAGAATTATTGTCAATGTTAGGTGATGACTTGGCAGCTTCTTATCTAGGTTTGATTCAAGACGAACGAACGTACACGAATAATATCACTGTTAAACCGTACAACATAAAAGAAGTACCAGAAACAGGGAAACGTAAAACTGCAAGCAATGACGAGTTTTATAGGCAAGATTTAAGGAACAATGTATTTTATGGAGATCATAGTTTATTATTAGCAGAATTAAAATTTGACGATAAGTAGTAGGAGTGAATGTCTATGCGAAAATTTCAAGAACTTAGTAGAGAAGAAAAAAGAGAAGTGGCCAATAGCCTTTCTCTTTTCTTGCTGTCAATCTTTGGTCAAGATACCTATTTGACTGTTCATAGTCTACGAGAAGATTTTAAACGATTCAACAAGCAGTCTTTCTTTGTCGAGATCATCAATGACTTTGAATCTAAGAATCAAGTAGACGTTCACTTTTTACTCAAGCCTTATCGTTGGAAAGTATGTGAAGTTTGTTATAGACCATTCCTAGCATTTGATAATGGGAATCACCAAACCTTATGTCGTTACGGTATTTATATCAAATACACCAAGAATGGTAGAGCAGTAAATACAACTAGAGAAAGTCAATGTTGTGTGATTAAAAAGCAACAACGGTCATTGACCTGGACTAGAAAGAATAAGAAGGAGCGTGAACATTGTAGCTAAGCGTAGGTGTGAGTATGGTGGTTGCAGAGAGCTAGTAGATTTCAGTCGAAGGTATTGTGACAAACATAGTAAGCAAGCAGATAAGGATTACAACAAGCAAGTAAGGACAAATAGAAACGTGACTGCTAACGGACATACCAATGAAGAGATAGCCAAGTTCTATGCTTCAGCAGAATGGAGAAGGACAAGAGCGTTCGTCTTATCAAGAGACAATTATATTTGCCAACCTTGTTTGTTAAAAGGATATGTCCATGAAGCGAATCTTGTCCATCACAAAGAAGAATTAAGAAGTCCTAACGGTTGGGAACGAAGACTAGACGTTGATAATCTAGAAGCAATCAACCGTAAATGTCACAACAAAGAAAAACATTATTATAGCCAAAATAAGAGGACAAATTAGTTCTCTTTTTTTATTCACCTTAAACCACTCTAATATTCGTTTTAAGCTGTTTAACACCATTGATGAATAATTAATCGAAAAGAGTTTTAAAAATGAACAAGGGGTCAAAGGAAAGGGGCTGTGTTTAAATTTGCTGAATAATCGGAGTACTCTTTTCTGTGATAAAAATTCCCTTTATGAAGTTTGAGATACGACAAAAAATATACAAGGTAATGAATACGAAAATAAAGGAGGGGCGAAATGGGGCGAAAAAAGAAGCTAACTGCTGTCACGAATAAGAATTACACGAAAGAAGAACTGGAGAAGAAAAAAGAAGAAGAAGAAATTCTTTATACTTTCCCGCCGTTAAACTTTAAGAAATTACCGTTAAAATTAGATGATTTGGCAAAAAAAGAATGGAAACGACTTGCGAAAATTGTTGATACGCAGAATTTACCAATCAGTGAGCTAGACCGTGCAATTGTTACGAATTATTGTGTGTATGTTTCTATTTCAGAACGTGCAAGGGAACAATTGAATCATGAACCTCTCACTTATGACGGTAAAAAGAACCAAGTCATTGATGTATTAAATGGCGCAAATAAAGAATTGAAATCTGTAGCCAGCCAATTAGGGTTAACGATTGATAGCAGAATGCGCATTAAAAATCCGACTTCTGAAAAAGAAGTAGACGATCCCTTCGGCGATATGATGAATGAAGTTGATAAGCAATGAAAGATTATGTTTCAGAATACATTGAGGCTGTCGAAACAGGCAAAATTAAAGTTGGCAAAAAGATTCAACAAGCCATTGACCGACACAAGCAAGACTTGGTTAAAAGCCAATCAGAAGATTATCCCTATACTTTTGATTTAAAGAAAACGGAATTGCCTATTAAATTTATTGGTGCTTTACCTGATCCAAAAAGTGGGAAAGTCAATGGATTAGCATTGTTTCAAAAGTTTGTAATTTGTTTAATTTTTGGTTGGGTGAGTAAAAAGACAGGATTTAGACGGTTTCAAAAAGTGTATATTTCTTTAGCACGGAAAAATGGGAAATCGTTGTTAAGTGCTGGGATTGCCTTGTACATGTTGCTTTATTCAAGAAGTCCAAAAGAATCACGACAAATCTATACAACGGCGAATAAACGAGATCAAGCGAAAATTGTTTTTAACATGATTAAAAAGCAGCTCAAAGCGATTAGAGGAAATTCGAAAAGCATTAAGCATTTCACTAAGATTTTGCAGTCGGAAATAAAAACGACAGACGATAGTTTTGTCAGTCCTTTGTCGAGTGATGCGGATACTTTAGATGGATTAGATACATTATTAGGTGTCTTTGATGAATACGCTCTTAGTCGAACAACTGAAATGATGGATGTTATCGAAACGTCCATGAGTTTACAAGATGAACCCTTGATTCTTATTATAAGTACCGCATCATCGAAATTAACTTATCCAATGTATAGTGTGGAATATCCTTATATTGAAAAAATCTTGAACCAAGATATTGAAGACGAAGAGTATTTAGCCTTATGTTGGGAACAAGACAATGTAAAAGAAGTTGAAGACGAATCGCAATGGATAAAATCAAATCCTTTACTAGAAATCGGTGGTATTCAAACCGAAAAAATGATTGCCAGGATCAAAAAATTATACAAAGAAGGTCTGGCCAAAGGAACTGTTTCAAATATTTTAACCAAACACTTTAATATTTGGGTCCAAGCAACGAAAGAAAGCTATTTTACTGTGGATGATTGGCAAACAGCATTCACAAAAGAAAAGCCAACAATCAAAGGGCGAAAAATTTATATTGGTATTGATGTTTCCAGAAGTGGTGACTTGACTTCTATTTCTTGGGTGATTCCATTTGAAGAATACAACAAGTTTTTTGTAGATTCCTTTTCATTCGTTGCGACAAAAGGCGGAATTGAGTTAAAAGAAAGAGAAGATAATACGCTTTATAGAGAATTAGAACGACAAGGTTATTGTTCAATAAGTGAGCTAGAAAGTGGATTGATTGATTATGATACTATGGTTGATTGGTTGATTCATTTTGTGAATGAAAATAAATTAGATGTTCAAGCAGTTGCGTATGATCCAGCGTATGCGAATGTAGTTGTTCAAAAATTAGATGGTGTGCTGCCATTGATTCAAGTACGACAAACGAAATTTGTGTTAACTGCTCCAATCCGTCAATTTAAGTATGACACGTTGAACGATAAGATCATGCATGCCAATAATCCGTTGTTAAATCGAGCGATTTACCATGCTATTACGATTGAGGACAATGATTTAGTGCAGATTGACAAAACAATGAATCGCAATAAAATTGACCCATTAATGGCATTGATTGATGCCTATAACGAGGCAATGTATCACGATTTAGACGAAGAAGACATTAACGAATTAATCGCAAATGGCGAGTATGGTTTCGGTTATTAGGAAAGGAAAGAGAAAAATATGAGATTTTTAAATGGTATGAAGATACTTCTATTTTTTATAGGATTATCTTTTTTTGTTGTCGCTGGATTTTTAGTTAATAGAGTAGTTGGTTGTATTGTTTCTGGTGGCTTATTGGTCGGAATTGCGATTATGCTTCAAATCGAGTTACAGAGTATAGAAACGAACAAAGGAGGAAAATAAACATGGGTTTTTTTATCAAAGAATCGCACTATCAACGAAGTGCAGATAAAGCGATTGGTTCTATTATCGATTTGATTGCTTTGAATGATAACGGCGCAATTATCGATATTGGTGCTGAAACAGCTTTATTACAATCGGATATTTTTACAGCGATTCGAATTATTGCTGGAGATATCGCCACTGCAGACTACACAACAAGTAACGATGCATTAGTTGAAGACTTGTTTACAAAAAAAGCAAACAGTAGCACAACTTCGTATACCTTTTTATTTACACTAATCGCAAATACGTTGTTGACTGGTCAAGGCTTTGCATTGATTGAACGAGATAAAGAGAAAGGTATTACAGGGTTACGAAATATTAAATCAAGTAAAGTGACCGTTTTAGAATCGGAAGACGAAAAAGAATTAGGGTATAAAATTTTAGATAGTAAATTTTCTGGAGAATATTCTGAAAAAGATATTATTCACTTAAAGGCATTTTCTACCGATGGTAAATTAGGCGTAAGTCCAATTAGTGCGTTGAAACCTGAAATTGCTATGCAAAAGAATGGTGTATCATTACTCGTTAATAGTTTTAAAAAAGGAATTTCAACAAGCGGCATTTTAAAATTAGCTAAAGGTAACTTAAACAATGAAAGCAAGAAAACAATTCGTGAATCGTTTGAAGAAGCGAATAGCGGTTCTTCTAATAGCGGTTCGGTTATGGTTCTAGGCGAAGGAGAAGAATTTAAACAATTAGAGGTTGATACAAAAGTGTTAGATATGATTCAAAACAATAAATACTCTACACAACAGATAGCCAAAACATTTGGGATTCCATTAAGTCGATTTGGTCAAGAATTAGTAAACAGTAAAGATACAGATGCAAATGATATTTATATCGCCTCTACATTGAACACATATAAAACCATGATGAAACAAGAATGTGACGATAAATTAGATACGGATTTATCTATTGAGTTTTCAACATTAACAGGACAAGCAAAACAAACCTTGCTTAGTAAGTTGATTCAAGACAAGCAAGGCGAGGGCGTATTAATGATTAACGAAGTTAGAGATTTTTATGGTGTTGATGCTTTACCAGCTGAAATAGGCGATATTATTTTCAAAAATAGTGCCAGTAAAGATATTAACGAACTAAAAGGAGGTGAGTAAATGGTTGATGCGACAAAAAATATACAAGGTAACGAAGGGGATAAAAAAGCCAATCTACTTTCAACGAAACAAGGGGAAAAACGCATCATCGAGGGATACGCTTTGAAGTTTGGGCAACGAAGCAAAAAGTTAGGGAACTACTACGAAGAAATCGCACCTGGCGCATTAAATGGTGTTGATTTATCCGATGTGAAAATATTAGTGGATCATGATTTTAGTAAAATTTTAGGACGTACCTTATCAAAAACACTAAAATTGATTATTGACTCTATAGGGTTAAAGTTTTCGGTTGAAATTCCTAATACGAGTTATGCAAACGATCTTTATGAATCCGTGAATCGTGGGGATATTTCAGAATGTTCGTTCGGGTTTACGATTAATGAAAAAGACAAGAATGCAAGACAAACATTGCGTTTAGCTGATGGAAACTATTTGCGTGTTGTCAATAAAATTAGTCGGTTATCTGAAATCTCTATCGTAGCAAACCCAGCTTATGGTTCAACGTCCGCACAAATTAAGCGTGATCTTGAAGAAGCAAAAAAAGAGTATCAAAAAGAAAAATTAACGTTGGAATTGGAACTGCTGAATAGTTAGTTCTTTTTTTGTTCGTTAAAAAAAATAAAGGAGGAGACAAAGTGACCATCGAAGAGTTAAAGAAACAAGCTGAAGAAGCATTGGAAAACGGCGATTTAGAAAAAGCGAAAGGCTTGCTTGATGAAATCAAAGCCAAGAAAAAAGCGGAGTCGCAATCGGAAGAACTATCGAAGGAACTTAACGAGTTGACAGAATCAACAAATGATGTGGAAGTAAAAACGGATGAACCAAAGCCAGAAGATAAACCTGAAGAAGTGGCTGATGTCGAAGAAGCAATTGAACAGGAACAAGAAGCAGCGGCTGCAGTGATTGAAGAAGTTGACGATCCCGAAGAAAAACTAAAAAAAGAAAAAGGAGAAGAGCGATCAATGAAAGAATTACATCAAGGAGAAAACAAGGTAAAAGATTTTGAAGCATTTATTCGTTCAGAAGGAACAGAAAGACGCTCATTAGACACGGTTAGTGGTTCAGTACTAGTACCAGTGGACGTGTCAACAAACGTATTAGAGTTAAAAGATAATTTAGTTGATTTAACGAAATATGTCACTGTTGAGGCAGTAGGAACTGGACAAGGGAAATTCCCAGTTGCTAAACGTGCCAGTGCAATTTTGGCAACAAAAGAAGAATTGGCAGAAATTGCAGAAATCAATGATCCATTATTCATTGATGTTGAATACAAATGTGCGACTCGTATTGGTCAAATTGCCTTTTCAAATGAATTACTTGAAGATTCTGAAATCGATGTAGTGGCGTATGCAGAAAAACAAATGCAACGTATGGTTCGAAACACAAACAACAAAGGTGTATTGGATGTCCTTGCTGGGTTTGGAAATAAAACGGTAACGGATGTTGACGGTCTGAAAAGTATTGTCAATGTTGAATTAGATCCTGAACTAGATATCAAAGTTGTGGTGAATCAAGATGCTTACCAATACTTGGATACCTTGAAAGACTCGCAAGGTCGTTACTTATTGCAAGATTCAATTGCAGTAGATAGCGGAAAGGTATTGTTTGGTAAAGAAGTCATTGTGGTATCCAATAAAGTGGCAAAAACACCTGCTAAATCTGTTGGCTATATCTTTATGGGTGACTTGGCAGAATCAGTCTTTATGGCCAAACGAAAAGACATTACGGCGGAATGGGAAAAATTTGACCGTTACAGCAAAGGTCTTGCGGTAGGTATCCGTTCTGATTATAAAGAAATTGATAAAGAAGCTGGATACAATGTGTTGGTCACTGCTCCAGCAGCAGGGTAATCGAAAGGAGTCGTCTTAAATGGAGTTAACAGAACTTAAAAATTATTTGAGAGTCGATACTTCACTGGACGACTCTCTTTTAGATGTCTTAAAAGAATCTGCCGAAAACTATATCACGAATGCGATAGAAAATGCGGAAGAAGTGAAACAAGACAAACGGTTTGAACTAGCAGTTGCTCTTTTAGTTGGTTCTTGGTACGCACAACGAGAAAATACCGTTCAAGGATCGATACAAGAAATTCCTTTGGGTGTTCAAAGTCTTATTACACAATTAAGGGGTGTCTGATATGGCTCAGTTTATTCAAACAAGCGATTTAAAAGAGCGAGTATCGTTTCTCTCTAAAGAATTCGTAAAAGATGATTATGGACAAACAGAAGAACGAAATATTGTTGTAGCAACTGTTTGGGCGTGTATTCGTGAACAAATGCTAAAAGAAAAAGTGGCGACAGTTGGAACGGTCCTAGAAGGAACTATTTCAGTCATTATTCGTTACAGACAAGATTTTACAATCGATACCTCAATGAAATTGAAACATAATGACCTTGAGTTTGAGATTATTGATATTTCTAAAGGAATCTATAAACAAGATTTCACTACAATCACAGCAAAGCAGGTGTAATCAATATGGCTATTCAAGTGGATGTTTCAGATGCACAACAAGCATTGAAACGATTAGAAAAGAAAGCTGAATCTGCTGAAAAAGAAGCTGTTGAACAAGCAAGTAAATTTATAGCACAAACGTTAGAGAAGAATACGCCTGTATGGACAGGGAAAAAATCAAAAGGAAAACGTGGAAGCTATATGAACAAACATGCGAGCAGTGAAGTTGTGTATATGAAAGTTAAAAACGGCGAATCATTTGTCGGATACTCAGACGAAGTTTCTTGGCGAATGCATTTTGTTGAATTTGGCACGTTTAAACAACTCCCACAAGCAGTCGTTCAAAAAACGCAAACACAAATAGAACAGGAAGTACTTTCAATCATGGAAAAAGTGATAAAGGGGGCGTTACTTGGATGAAGACAGCAGTCGCAATGGTTTATGAATTGTTAAAAAATGAAGCACTGTTAAAATCAGTTGATATTCATACAAATGGGATACCAGAAACCAAATTAACAAGTCCAGTCCTCCCTATCATGAGAATTATAGAGCTACAGGGTGATTATACTGATTTTTCTTCGGATAATCCCTTAACGATTACGTTTTACATTCAAATAGATTTATGGGTGTCCAATTTAAAAGAAGTTGATACTTATTATTATGCTTTGGATTTACTTATGCGAAAAAACGGATGGGAATGTACCTACACGGAGCAAACGGATGATGAGGATTTAAAGAATGCGAAACGAATAATTAAACGATACATCGGAACAATGAATTTAGAAATGAATTAAAAGAAAAGGAGCAATTAAATTATGGCAAGTATTGGATTTAAAAAAGCAATTTTCACGATTGGCGAAAAAACGTTCGTAGTGGACAAAACACAAGGTGGAACCATTGATGCAAAAATCAGTGGGATTTCAAACGAGGCAACAACCGTTGATGCCTCAGACATTCCTTTTTTCGTTTATCAAAAAGGCGTGGGAAATATCACTTGTGATTTAACCCTATTTGATATTCAAAGTGTAGAAGGATTATACCCAACATTATATGGTATCAAGTCGGAAGATGGCGTTGCTATTGTTGGAGCGGATACTTCAGCGCCGTATACTTCTTTAGTTTTAGTGTCAGAAAACCACGAAGGAAACGATTTGTATTTTGGCTTGACGAAAGGGAAGTTTGCGCATCCTGATTTAGAATTAGGAACAAAAACATCGGATGGGAAAGTCGATCCTAAGACAGTGGCAACTAGTGGTTCATTTATTGCAGACGTTAGAGGATATGCTTATATGACTGCTGTTCAATCAGAAACAGTCACAGAAGATGCATTTATTAAAAAAGTAAATAATGTAAAAGCTGCAGGGTAAACAATGAAAGAGAGAGCAATGATGTTCTCTCTTTTTTTATAGTTAGAAATGAAAAGGAGAATAAGATGTTAGAACTTAAATTAAAAATTGATGGAAAAACAAAAACATTTAAACAAAAAGAAGTGAGCGCACGCTCAATGCGCAATATGTTAGCCTTCTACTCAAAAACGGAAAAATCAGAAGAAGAAAAAAGTCTTTCCGAATTAGAAATGTTAGACGAAATGATTGTATTGGTTGCGGACTTATTCCCTGATCCAGCTGTTAATTTTGATTCAATTCTAGACGGTCTTTCTGCAGAAGAGTTGTTTTCTTCTTTGTCCAATGTATTGGAACAAGTGGCTGATATGGGGAAGCAGATGACTACACCGACGATTGCGAAAGCATAACATTTAAAGAAGCAAGTAAGCAACTTGATAAATTATACAAACAATTGATTGAAGGCGGTTGGACGATTTCAGACGTAGAAACTGCTGACTATTTTTATTTATTGCATTTATTTACAGAAACAACGAGCAAAGAGGACGAACGAATGAGCGCAGAAGCGTTCTTTCAATCGATTGGACAAAGTACAAAGTAAATGGCTGAGTAAAAGGCTTTTAGAGCCATTATTCAGTCGTTTTTTTATTTTAAAGAAGAGGTGACAACATGGCTAAAGAAGGAAAACCGATTGGGAATATTCGGTTAGGTGTTAGTTTGGACGGGACAGAACTTTCTACAACGATTGACCAAGTGAATCAGCAACTTAAAGTAGCAGAAAGTTCGATGAAAGCGAATCTTAAAGTTTTTGATAAAGCACAAAATAGTTATGATGCATTAGCTCAAAAACAAAAGGATTTAACCGATGTAACAGGCGCTTACGATAAAAAGGTGGATTTACTAACGCAACGATTAAAAAGCCAAGAGAGCGCTGAAAATCGCAATGAGAAAGCCATTGCAAATACGAAAAAACAATTGAACGATGCCATTGCTAAACAAAGTGCGTATGCGCAACAATTAGATAAAACGAAACAAGAAATTATTTATGTTGAAAATGGTGTAAATGATTTAAAAGATGCACTGAAACAAAACGAAAAAGCAATGAATGATGAAGTTAAAGCGTTGTCTTCGGTAGGCGATAAAGCAGGTGCCGCAGAAGCGAAAATGAAAGGGTTAGCTACACAGTCCGACTTGCTAAAAAAATCAATTAAAGCACAAGAAAATGTGGTCGATCAGATGGCCAAAGAGTTTGGTGAATCATCTACACAAGTTGAAAAGGCTGAAAAATCACTACAATCATTGAAAAACCAAAGTTCTATTACTGAAAAGCAATTAGACGGGTTAAAAAATGAGACAAGAGAAACCAGTGAAGAATTTAAGGAATCAAGCACAGCAACAGAAGTGTTTCAAGGCTCTCTGTTAGCAAACTTTGCGACAGCTGGTATCGAGAAAGTGAAAGATGCGTTAGGCAGTGTGATTGAGAACCTTAACGAATCCAGCAAACAATACAATGAGTTGAAAGCGCAATTAGGTAGTGGCGTGGATATCAGCAAACTACAAGGTAGTATTCAATCTGTTTTTAAAGATGGTTTTGGCGATGATTTGGATGAAATTAAAGAAGCTATGGTTCAAATAAAGCAGATGATGCCTCAGCTAAATGGAAAAGAACTTGAAAGTATGACGGAAGGAGCACTAGCGTTTACTAAAGCAACAGGATTAGATATGAACGAGTCTATACGAGGTGCCATCTCTTTAATGGAAAACTTCGGCCTTACTTCCACACAAGCATTTGACCTAATGAATAAAGGTGCTCAAAATGGCTTAAATAGAAGCGGAGAGTTAGCAGATAACTTAACGGAATACGGTCAATTATGGGCCCAGAATGGATTTAGTGCCGAGCAAATGTTTGCTATTTTGGATAATGGATTGAGAAACGGTGCTTTCAATTTAGATAAAGTGAATGATTTTGTAAAAGAATTTGGGGTTTCACTTTCAGATGGAAGAATAGAAGAAAATTTAGGTTCGTTCAGTCAAGGAACTCAAGAATTATTTGCTCAATTTAAAGAAGGTAAAGCTACTTCACAAGATGTTTTTAACTCAGTAATTAATGATTTAAAAGGAATGACTAATGAACAAGATCAAGCAACATTGGCATCGAATATTTGGTCAGCTCTAGGAGAAGATAACAGTCTAAAAGTTATTAAATCATTGAATAATACGAATGAAGCATATAAAAACGTTAAAGGAACGACTGATGAAGTAAATAATGCCATCAAAAATAGTGAACCTTTTGAAGCGTTAAAACGGAATGTACAAGGAGCGTTTACTCCATTTAGTGAAAAAATTAGTGGGTTAAAATCCCAAATAACAGATTTAATAAATAATGCTTTTGAAAATTTTCCTACAGTATCTTCTTTAGGAATTGGCGCGTTGGTTGCTGGTATAGCCACTTTAGCTGTGGCCTTTATTGTGGCCTTAGTACCAGCAGGTATCTTTTCTAATATGATGGCTGCTATGGGAACAGCGATAGGTGTTATAACCAGTCCAATTGCTCTAACTATTGGAGCTATCGCTTTGTTAGTAGGTGCTTTTGTCCTCGCCTATCAAAATATAAAGCCATTCAAAGATTTTATAGATAGTTTGTTAGAAAGTATTCGTAATTTTGCGGAAAAAGTCTATAACGAGTATATAAAGCCAGCGTTAGACGAAGTCGTTCGAGCATTTAATGAACTTTCAACTGCAATAAAAACTTGGTGGGACCAAAACGGCGCACAGTTTTTAGCAGCTGTTCAAAATTTCTTTAGTGTGATATGGGCATTGATTCAGCCAGCATTACAAATGTGGTCTGGAATCTTTGGCTCTACTTTCAGAACCATTGTAGACCTTGTAAAAATTGGTTGGGATACAATTAAAGGTGTGTTTAGTGGTACTTTTACTGTAATCAAAGGGTTATTAGATATATTTATCGGTGTATTTACTGGAGATTGGTCAAAAGCATGGAACGGTGTGAAATCAATCGTTGAAGGTGTTTGGAAAATGATTACCAGCGGTTTTGAAGGTTTTGTTAATGGAATTACTCGATTGGCTGGTGGCATTGGAGATGCGATTGCTTCTGGTATTGGTGGCGCAGTAAACGGTGTTATTGATGCGATTAACTGGGTACTTGATAAATTAGGAGCAGATAAGATCGGTCACGTTTCTTGGGGCGGTGGTAAAAAGTATGCGAAAGGTACTGACGGTCATACTGGTGGAAATGCCATTGTCAATGATGGAGCTGGCGCAGAAATGGTCCAATTACCAAATGGGCGAGCGTTTATTCCAGAAGGTCGAAATGTCTTTATTCCAAACATGCCAGTAGGAACAAGAGTATTCACTGCTGAACAAACTGCAATGATGTTCGGTAAGAATTCACCAACCTTCCGCTATAAAAACGGAATAGGAAACTTTATTGGTGACGTGTGGCAGTCAACAAAAGAAATAGCTGGTAAGGCTTGGAACGGTGTAAAAGATTTTACTGGCGACATTTTAGACTTTATCGGTGACCCAATAGGTCTATTAAAAAATGTATTTGCTGATTTTGCGAACTTTGGTGATTTATTCAACCCTTGGCTTGGAATGGCTAAAGGCGGTGTGAATTTTGTCATGGATTCAGCGAAAGACTTCCTAACAGGATTGTTCAAAAAGAAAGAAGCAGAAACACCTAAAGTGAACTATAATCCGACAGCAGGAGTGGAACAATGGCGAGCAATCGCTAAAAAAGCATTACAAATGGAAGGACAATACACGGAAGCCAACTTGACAGCTCTACTTTATCAAATGCAAACAGAGAGTGGAGGAAATCCAAACGCAATTAATGATTGGGATATTAATGCAATTAATGGTGTTCCATCACAAGGATTACTACAAGTTATTCCACCAACGTTCAGAACGTATGCAAGACCAGGTTATGATAAATCATTAACCGATCCATTATCAAATATTTTAGCATCGATTCGTTATGCAGTTGCGAGATATGGCTCATTGACTGCAGCATATAGAGGTGTGGGGTATGCGAATGGTGGCTTTATTACAAAACAACACTTGGCAATGGTTGGTGAAGGGAACAAACCAGAAGTCGTTATTCCTCTGGATAAAGCAAAACGAAGCCGTGCTATGCAACTATTAGCAAAAACAAAGAGTTTGTTAGGCGACAACGAAGGAACGATTTTACAACAAAACGTGACTACAGACACCAAAAATTTAGAAGAAAAATTTGATACAATGATTCAATTAATGACTCAACTACTAGCGAAAGATAATAATACCTATTTAGATGGTAAAAAGGTAAATAAGCAATTGGAGGGAATCAAAAAAGATAATGCCATCATAACGAATAAACGGCTAGGTTTAATATAAAAATGAGGAGAGGGCAGAAGCTCTCTTTTTTTTATTTTGATACGACAAAAAATATACAAGTAGTTGAAAAGGAAAGGAGAAGACTATGAGTTTTTATCAAGATAGATATATTAAATTTAATGACAGAACTTCAGATGGATTCTTTTTTATTGTAGACAAAAAAGAAGAATTACTATCTAAATCGATTGATACACAAGAAATACCTAATAGCTATGGTTCAAAACTAGAATCTATTAAATACAATTCAAAAAAAATTATTCTAAACATTTTATTTACAATGGAACAATTACAGGAAGCTAAAATCACTTCTATTCATGATTTGAAGCGATCGATTGCTTACTTTTTCGATTCTGATACACCTCAAAAATTTTGGGATAGTAAGGACCCAAATGTTTACTGTAATGTTTTGTTTAATGGAACCTCTGAAATAGAGTTTTTAGGCAACAAGACAGCCACTACTGAGATTGAGTTACTCATATTAGATGGACTGCATTATTCAGTTGTAGAAAAAGAATTTAGTGCTTATACAAACAGTGAGGATGTATTAGAAGCACTAATAGAAAGTGACGGAACAGCAGAATCAGTTGTTTCTTATGAAATGAAAATGAATCATGACAATGGGTATGTGGGCATCGTTTCGGAATATGGCGTGATGGAGTTTGGAAAACGAGATGAAGTGGATGGAGTTATTGCTGAAAAAAGTACGGTATTAACATCAAATAAATCAGGAGATTTTGCCAACTGGTCTGATGGAAATATTTTTTATGAGAATCAGAATAAAAAGAAAGTAACTACCATGACGAGCGATACCAAATATGGTGGTCGTCTAGGGATTATGCCACAAAATTATACTAATCCTTCAAATTACTCATGTTTTGGAGCAATCAAAGAAAAAGCATTTACTGAATCTAGTGAACACTTCTATTTATGGGCGCAAGCATGGTTCGAAACTGGTCTAATGGGACAAACAGGTTGTTGGACATTAGCTATTTTAGATGAAAATAATTATATTCTTGCAGGGATGGCATTGGAAAAAGTAGATAAGGTGGGGAACTCCGCAACTTGTCGTTTTTTAGTAGGAGTTGGAAACGGTGGGAGTCGGGTAATCAATACGATTGTGTTTACACCATCATTTTGGGAAAAAGATAACCCATATGGTTCTGAATCAAGAGGAGCGAATAGGAATCCTTTTGACATAAGAAAAGAAGGTGGAAGTATTCGTTTTTTTTGGAGAGGTAAGTATTATACGTATTTACTTCCAGAGTTAGCCAATCGAAAAGCAAAAACATTACAATTTTTTGTCGGTCAGTACAAAGGGCAAAATACAACGAAGCAGCAAGTCACACACATGTATATCAATAATTTAGCATTTACCAGATTAAAAGAACCTTATTGGAAGGATACACCTAATAGATATGCACCAGATGATGTGCTCAGGATGGACGGACAAACCAAGACTCCTTATGTAAATGAATTGCCTAGGTATTCAGATCAGTTAAAAGGAACAGAGTATTTCACTATCCCTAAAGGAAAAACGAAAATTAATTTTTATTTTTCTGACTTTAACAAACCAGATCCAGAAATAAAAGTGTATTTAAAGGAGGCGTTTATATGATAAAAGAGAAAGCCCCTATTATATCCATTAGAGATAGTGCAGATGTTCAAATAGGCGTACTATATGGCTATTTTAATGATTCTATAGAAATGTTTCTAGAAGGAAAAGTTGGTGTGCTTACTTTGTCTGTACTAGACGAAAATAATTATCGTTCATTATTAAGTGAAGGGAACTCGTTATCCTTTACGTATCGAGAAACAGATTTTCATATGACTATTGTAAAAAAAGAAGAAGACGAAAATTTGATAACTATTACAGCATGGTCATTAGTTTTAGAATTAAACAATGAAACAAAAGCATCTTATGACGGAAAGTCAATGACTTTTGCTCAATACGTAAATGCTTTTGATGGCGAGAAAATACTTACGCTGAACGTTAATGAAGTTTCAGACAAAAAGATTTCGTATAAGTGGGAATCACAACAGACTATGCTAGAAAGATTATTTAGTTTAGCCACAGTATTTGATGCAGAAATAGAATTTAACTCTGTCCTAAATGACGATGGCTCATTAAAACAGATGGAAATTAATGCGTATAAAGCTCATGACGAGAATAATCAAGGCTTGGGAAAAAATCGTTCAAATGAAGTATTTTATTTCGGCGAAGACATTACAACAGTCAAAAAGACGAGCGATATTATGAATCTTTATACTGCAATCAGAGCAAAAGGAAAAGATGGATTAAGTTTAAGTGGGTATAAAATGAATGATGTAGTAGATGAAGATGGAAATACCCTATACTACTTAAAAAATGGCATGATTTATGCGCCGCAATCACGAGAACAATTTCCATCAAATTTAATTAATAAAAATGATGGTTGGACTGTTTACGATTGGGAAACAGAATATTCTACACAAGCTTCATTAGCTGGGAATGCATTAACTAAATTAAAAGAACTATGTATACCAGCTGTTACATGGACAATTGAGGGATATATTAAAGCAGATATAGGAGATACGATTTCAGTTCATGATAGTGGCTATTCGCCAACATTATTACTAATCGCACGAATTAATTCTCAAAAATTATGCATGACCAATCCTAGTACGTGTGAAACTACTTTCTCAAACGTCAAACAAATTCAATCGGAAGTTTCACAGGATTTAATTGCTCGAATGAATGAACTAATCGAAGCAAATAAAAAATATGAGTACCAAATAGTAACCAATAATGGAACAACCTTTAAAAATGGAGAAGGACAAACAACGTTAACAGCAAAAGTTTTAGATGGTGTTAAAGACATTACAGACACCTTCAATTTACGTTGGACAAAAGATGGTAATTCGGTAGGCATAAATAAATCGATAACGATTAATGCTTCTGATGTTTCTTCTAAAGCAATATATCGGTTTGATGTATTAGATGAGGAAGGATTATCTAAAGGAGGCTACGAAGTAACTATCGTCAATGTGAATGATGGTGTCGGTATTCCAGGAAAGCAAGGAGCTGATGGTAAAACACCTATACTGCACACAGCATATGCATTCTCAGATGATGGCAAAAAATGGTTCAGTAATCAATACCCAAGACCAAATTTATTTAAGGATTCGCATGTGTACAAGACTGGGAAACTTGGAAAGATTGGTTTATTAGAATATTTATCTACGGGTTTATGGGCAGATTGGTTTGTTATTGATACTGAACTTAAAAAGATGTTAAAACCAAGCACGACTTATTCGATACAATATACATTCGAATTATTAACTAAAACCGCGAACACAACAGCATTCACGCAATCAGCTCACGGAACATTATTACTGTATAAAGATGGAAATACACCATATATTCAATTGGGTGGCGTAGCGAATAATGTACCTGATGCAAATACATGGGTTGTAGGAACTAAACGGACTAGAAAAGCTACATTTACAACACCAGCTGATTTAACTGGATGGAGAATATTAGCGTATACTTATCGATCTATGAATGGAACGACTTTTGTTAGGTTAGAGCGTGGTAAATTCTTTGATATTAAAATAGAAGAGAGTGGTAATAGTTTATCAGATAACACAACTGGTATTGTAGCTAATTCTGATGATAGTGAGTACTATTCAAAACCAACGTTCACTGGAACATATGCTGACTATACTCTAGAAGATTCCACTAATCCTGACGACTACACATGGGTACCAAATAGAAGTGATAGTAGAATGCATGTTGCGTATTCTAACTCAGAAGATAAGACAGATATAGTAACTGCGTGGCCTAGACCTAACATTTACCCATTAACACATGGACTATTTGCAGTAATGTCAAATGATGCTACCAATTACCCCGTAACTGCTCAGGATATCACTGAGAACGGCATATTATTCAGACGTGTAAAAAGAACTGAAATTACTAAGAATCCTAGCGTATTATCATTATATAATAGTATTGGAATTGATCCTTCTAAATATGCCGGAAAACGTCTAGCTATAAGCTATATAGGTCGTGCTGATAAAAGTTATCCAATGACTATAATGAGTTATGCTCAAAATTCTTCTACTGGAGCAACAACGGCTAATTATGATCATTATCACTATACTACAATCGGAACTGAGTGGTCTACATTTACAACCATATGGCAATCTTGGCCTTCTGACTGTAATATACTTAGATTCCTAGCCTATCAACCAACAGGAGCGAATGCGGCTAGCACATATTTAGATTTCGCGCATTTCAAAATTGAGATACTAGAACCTGGGCAAGAACCAACACCATACTATCCATACGGTAAAGAAGTTGCATTTAAATATATAGGGACATACTCAGACACACTATTGGAATCTTCAACAGATCCGACTAAATATGGTTGGAATCCTTGGAAGGGTGAACAAGGACCGGCAAAGTATATGTGGGTAGCCTATGCGGATGATGGAAATGGAAAAAACCTATCGTTTACTTCTGAGGGAAAGCTATACATGGGAATTGCAGAAAATAAGGATAGTAGTACACCAAGTAAAATTGCTTCGGATTACAAATGGTCTGCTATGACTGATTCCAAAGGATTAACACAGATACAGACTGATATTGCAAGAATACCAACGATAACGACTAGTGCAAATCCTCCAGTTGAACCTAAACCGAAAAATGGTGATGGCTGGTGGGTGATGAGTGGGAACAAGATAACAGAATATCGAATCTACGGAGACGGTGAGTGGCATTCACAAGAAATTGATCAGAGCGTTTTGAATATTAGGGAATTAAATGCAGTTGATATTACAGGATCTACAATTACAGGGGCAACGATGAATGGTTCAGTCATTACTAGTACGTTTGATAGACGAATGATAGAGGGTAGTGATGTTGCTTGGGTTCGAGGAACGTCTAAAATGTCCGATGGTAGGGTTCTAATTACTTCAGAACAGTATGAGAAAGCTACTGGGAAAATCATAAGTACAAGCACAGATTATTTTGAAGCTGGGGGCGTTAAAGGATCAACTAGAAATGAAGCATTAGGGAGGTACACGAATTATGATGTTGGCGGAGGTGGCGCTGCTAGTGCAGATAATGATGGTTCTATACGTTATGGAAGTGCTGGAATCGTTGGTATAGATAATACAACGATGATGAAGGTAAATTTCCCTAAAGAGGCTTTAATTGATACCAGTTGGGTTTCTATAGGAGGTAATACTTCGCTACATTGGCGAGTAACTGGTGGGGTTTTATATATTCGTTTTGATGGTTGGGCGTGGAATAAAACGGGTCAAATGGGAAGTATACCTATCAAATATATTCCTCAAATTGGTCATTTTTTTATGGTTTCTTGCAATAATACGAACGGAACACAGGATAATTTCCAACTTCAAAAGGAGGGAGGACTGTTTCGATTAACCAATCGATGCGGAACAAATGGATTTAAACAAATTGTCACTATTGGACCAATTTACTAAATGTATTTTTTCAGATTATTTAAATGAGAGAGGTGGAAGTTATGCAAAATAAATTATTAACAAAAATAGTAGCAGTTCAAAGTATTGCAAATGGCTTATGGTTAGCATTTCATGATGATGTAGCCTATTATTCACCATTAGAAAATATAGGTTTTCTCGATAGTCCACTCTTTTGGGGGTTGGCTATTTTTTTAGGTGTAATTTTACTTTTGTCTATCTATTTTAAAGCAAAGTTACCACAACGAATTTTTATAATCATCTTAAATATGTTCTGGATGATGTACACGACCATCCTTATATTAAATGAATTTTTTGGTGTATCTAATATGGATTGGATTCTATTTCTAGGGTATAACATATTCATTTATCTTTCGGCTAAATACGAGGTGTTTTGATGGAAGCATGGATTACGCCAGCGGTCATTGTAGCAATCATTACAGGGCTGTTTACTTATATGGGAACGAAGAGTCAAACACGTATGCAAAAAGACGACAAAGCGTTTGACATTATGGAAAAACGATTAGCAAAACTTGAGGAAAAGGTCGATAAATTACAAGCTGATTTAGATATAAAAAATGAGTTGTTAGCTGAAAAAGACCGAGTGATTATTCAGCAACAACATGAAATAGATGATTTGAAAGAAGAAAATGGTTATTTAGTTAAAAAACTAGAAAAGAAAGAAGGAAATAAAAAATGAAAATGTCTAACGAAACATATAACAAAGTGAAGTGGATTGTATCTATTGTTTTGCCAGCTACAGGGGTTCTTGTTGGCTCACTAGGTAAAACGTATGGGTGGGAAGCGACAGATATTGCTGTAACCACTATTGCAGCAATTACAACCTTTTTAGGTGCGACGATGTTACACAGCACAGCTCAATATAATAAAGAAGGTGAAGAGTAATGCCAGATATTAATAAAATGATTAAATGGATGTCAGAGCGTAAAGGAAAAGTAACCTATTCAATGAATGCTCGTTTAGGTCCAACTAGCTACGACTGTTCAAGTGCTGTTTATCTAGCATTGATTGCTGGAGGTTTTTTACAGCAAGACAAGATGGGGAATACAGATAGTTTATTTGGCGATTTAGAAGCTAATGGATGGCAAAAAGTAGCGTTAAACTCAAAAGGTTACTACGAGGTTAAACGAGGTGACATTTTTATTTGGGGTGATCGTGGAGCAAGTGGTGGCGCAGCAGGTCATACAGGTATTTTTACGGATGACAAGGATACTATCATCCATTGTAATTATGGATATAATGGAATTTCCGTAAATGATCACGATATTATTTGGGGTTATAACGGCAAGCCACCTGTTACAATTTATCGTTATATAGGCAAAGGAGAGCAAACCACAACACCAAGCAAAACGAACTCCGTAAAGCCTCAACTATCGTCTCAAAGTAACAAAGCACAAAAAGTAAATCAAGGGATTTACAGGGCGGACGATTTACAAAAGGTTAATGGTATCTGGCAAGTACGTTGTAACTTCCTTGTGCCGACTGAATTCAACTGGACGGATAACGGTATCTCAGTTGATGATATTGTTTTAGTAGACAGTAACGGATATATCCTCAAAGACCAAACTACCAAGACAGGTAGTTTATTTGTTTTTAACACAAATTATATTAAGTCTGTCAGCGGTGCTCAAACTGGTTCGGGAAACTATAAGTGGTGTCAGGTTAATTTATCGCATAGTGGTAATATTTGGCTGTCTGTGATGGATAAAAACGATTTAATTCATAAAGTTAGTAATGCGTAAAAAGAAAAAACCTAGATTAAATTCTAGGTTTTTTTAGTATAAATTATTCTTTTGTATTTTCTATATTTATTTTGCTATTTTCGTTAACAATCCACTTATCGAATATATGATTCTTTTTATTTATTAAATAAAATTGACTAACCTTTGTTGCTATTATTAATATAAAAAATATAACAAAGGAAATTATAATTCTATTTTGCGTTTCATTTGGATTGAAAATATAGATTGAAATTGACCACGAAAAAATAAATTCGTAATAACAAAATTTTATAAGTTCAAAACTTTTAGTTACATCTTCAGAAATATTAGCTTTTTCTATATTTTTTTTATTAGAAAAAAGTCGAAGAATAGTTTTAGGTGTACAGAGAAATGTAAATAGTGTAGTAAGTAGCGATATAGAGCTGAAATTATTTTTATCAATTATAGAAAATACTATTGAAAGTATAATTGCTATTACTACAATAGATAGTTTAAATATTATACGAAAAAGTTTTTGTTTTTGAGAAATATCTTTTTTTTGTAATTTACTAGGTAAAAACGAATTCATTAATAAGGATAAAGATATAAAAGATATAAAAAGAACCATTAATTGAAGTATTGTTCCGAAAATGTTAATTGTTGGCTCCAACGCTTGGTATGGAAAAATTAATGGCGTATCAAAATTAAAGATAAAAACTAAAAAATTATGGACATCTGCAAGAACAATAATAAACCATAAAAAAGTGGCGAATAAAAGAAATAATATCGTAAAAAAAAGAATAAAGCACAATAGATAATACTTGTTTTTAAAATAAGAAAAAACTTTTTTTACAAAAAAAATAAGGAGCCGAACACTGAATATAAAGAATAGAATACCTAAAAAAGACTCTAAAAACATTCTAATTATATACTTTGTGTACTGTATAGTTAAACCCAAAAAAAACATTTCTATTGTAAAAAAAATAAACAAAAAAACAGGTGTCAAACAGTAGATGATTCCCAAATAATGATAACTATCAATGCTGTCATTAGAAAGTTTGATTTTTAACATATTATAAAAACTTTTAATTTTTTTCAAATTATTTCAATCCTTTTATATCAATTATAAACCTTTAAAAACGAATTAATCAATTAAAACCTCCTTTCATGTGATACAGGAAGGAGGTTCTATTATTATTTTGTTAATCTGATTCAGCATTTCTAAAACCGACTGCATTCTTGCGTTCTGCAATCCATTCTTCTACTAAAGAAATATCTTCATCAGTTGCAGTTTTTAGAATAAAATTTTTAGCAGTGGCTTTTTTTGAGCGATAAGCCTTCGCAACAGCATTTTTTTGTTCATAGCGCTTAGTAGCATTTCTTTGCGCCTCAGAAGTACTGTATTCTTTCATTTAAACTCCTCCTCAAATAATCCAGTTAATTATCATCAAGATAACTGACAATGCCAATAGAACGATTGTAATAGTTGTTAAACGTTTAGCTGTTTTGTATTCCATTGTAGTTCAATCCTTTCATTTTTATTCTATTTATTGAAGTTATGATTTAATTCATGCTATAATTGAAGAAGAATAAAGGAGAGGAGCCGTAGCTCCTTACCTTACTTTTTGTCAATGAGTGTGATAAGCAATTTGATTAACTGTTCTAGTAAGCTGATAACTGCTATTATCAGGTTTACTATGATAATCAAGTCTTGCTTATTACGCTTCTTTTTTCGTTTCTTCTTCATTTCCCTCACCTCCTATAATTATATTATATAGGATATGTCCTATATAGTCAATACTTTTATTCGATAAAATTAACTTGCTTCACAAAAAAATCCTCACCATAAAATAGTGAGGATATACATTGACTTGATTAGTTTTGAACAGCATCATATAACTTCCAATGAGAAAAGAATCCCATTTCTTGGTCTGTTCCACGACTTTCTAAAGATCCAGTAAATGAATATTTGTTTCCAGTTATGAAAGTACCATCGGTTATTTTGTCATTAAATTTTGCAACAAAGGTATAATATTCATCTTCGGTTCCAGAAACAGAATCCCAAGTCATGTCAGGGGTGTATCTGGAACTATCAATAATGTATACTCGATTTCCACCTTCTTGAATAGCTGTTCCAGTCCATGTTACTTTAGTACCATAAACTTTATCCCAAAAAGGTGTTTTTTCTTTCATAGGTATCTTTTGATAATTTGTAACAAAAGTAGAAAAGTCATTTAAAGAATCATTTGCCGCTTGCTCCAGTTCGTTAAAAGTTGTTTCTGTTGAATCTATTGTCTTTTCAATTTTTTTACTTTTAGATTCAACTGTCTTTTCAGTACTTGAACTTTCAACAGTCGTTTCGTTTTTATCGTCTTTATCCATAGTTAATCCAAATACTAAGAATGCAGCTATAGAAACAGCTATAAAAATATTTCTTTTCGACTTGTTTTTTCTAAAAATAAATACTCCAATCAACCCTAAAATTATAATAACAAGTGCTAAATTATTCATTTCTATCCCCCATAGTTTTTAATATATCTAAATTAAACCATGCAAGAAAGAGATTATCAACTCAAATTTAAAGAGAAGCGTCATAAATCGAAAATGACCATACTTTGACCATACTTTGCAAGAAAAACTCGAATTGTTCAGAAAAGTTTAATCCTTAAAACGTTGTTAAATCAAGGTTTCAGAAAATATTAAAACAAGTCCGAAGGTATTAAACCATAACATTAAAATAATTCTTTTGAATTTTAGAAGGCTGAAATCCTTGCTATACAAGGGTTTCGGTCTTTTTTTATTTTTTTGACCATATATAAAAAAGATAGTTCAATTCCTCTTAAGTGGAAATAGAACTTAGTTAGTTAATATATGACCGTAGAGTAGATCTCGTGCAACTTTTGTTTACCATTAATAAAAAAGTAAAAAATAGTTTTTGTTTTTTTCATTTTTTTGGAACAATTAAAGATTGATAAGTCAAAAAAATCAGAATGAAAGAGCGAAGGAACTCATTCATTCTGATTTTTTATCATAGCGTAATATTGTAAAAGAATCAGAACTTTGATATGTAAAAAGAAAATGAGATTGAGAAATCACTTTTGATTCTTCAATCTCATTTTTACTCATCTTTTTTACTCGATTTCTTTGAGAACATGCAAAGAAAACTATTAATTGTTAAGGTCGCAAAAAGACCTTCTAAAAAATCTAAAAGTGATTGCTCAATAAATCGATTAAGAGCAAAAGAACAACCCAAACAACAATGAAAAAAATAAAAATAACTTTCTCCAATCTTTAATCATTTTTCCGTTTCTACTCAAAATTTTAGCAATTCAAGTACTTATATTAAAAAGCGGAAATTTTTTTATCTTTTTGTCAATTTTACCACAACTTCACAGCGAGCAGTTTGTGGAAACATATCAACTGATTGTAAATACTCTACTTCAAAGGCTTTAGCCAACTGCACTAAATCTTTTGCTAAAGTTGAAACATTACAAGAGATATAAACCATTTTTTTTGGTGGTTGTCGAAGGATAGCATTTAGTAATTTTGAATCTAAACCTGTTCTTGGTGGGTCAACAATAATTGCATCTGGTTTAAAGCCATTTTGTAACCATTTTGGTAAAAGATCCTCAGCCGTTCCTACCTCATAATGAGTATTTTTAACTCCCAATCGTTCAGCGTTATTTTGGGCATCGACAATCGCTGCGGGAACGATATCCATTCCCCGAACTTCTTTGGCTTGTTTAGCAATACTTAAGCCAATTGTCCCTACACCACAATATGCATCCACTACTGATTCATTTTTTTGAATAGCTAATGCTTTTATGGCTTGATCATACAAAACTTCAGTTTGTTCAGGATTTAATTGGAAAAATGCGCGCGATGATAAATCAAACACGACTTCATTGATTTGTTCTTTGATACTATCTTTGCCCCAAAGATGAATCGTTTCATCCCCCATTACGAGTGAAGTTCGTTTGTTCTGAACATTTTGCATAATAGAAACCACTTCTGGAAGTTGCTGCGTAATTTCATCGATTAAAGCTATTTTTTGCGGTAATTTTTTCGATTGAGTAATAAAGACAACTTGTACTTCATTTGTTTTAACCCCAACACGAACCATTAATGTTCGGAAGATCCCACTATTTTTACGCTCGTTATAGATAGGTAATTGGTACTTGTTCAATAATTCGACTAGGACATTCATAACCTTTGTGGTTACTGGTTGTTGAACAAGACAATCAGTGATTGGGACTAAACGATGAGAATCAGCTTGATAAAGTCCCGCTTCGACTTCTCCATCAATTTTTCTTAATTGAAATTGTGCTTTATTTCGGTAATTCCAAGGATTTTCCATCCCAATGGTTTTAGGAAGTTGATACTGTTCAAAATTTCTAGGCTTAAATTTATGTAAAGCTTGTTTTAGTAGATCCTTTTTAAAATGTAGCTGAGCGGTATATGAAAGATGCTGTAATTGACAACCGCCACAAGTTTCATAAACTGGACAAGGTGGTGCTACTCTTTCTGGTGCTGCTTTAATGATTTTTAGTAATTCACCTTCAAGAAAACGTGGAGTCACTTTACTGATTCTTACCGAAATTTCTTCTTTCGGTAGTGCGCCTGGTACGAAAATAATCGTTTTCTTATAGTAACCGATTCCTTCGCCATTGATCCCTAAACGTTTAATTTTTAATGAAATATTTTGTCCTTCTTTTAAAAGTTGTGTACTCATGATTTCATCCTTTAAATGCGTATATTTATAAAGAGTTGCGGTTGAGACAAAATTATATCTCAATCACCAATTTATACGTCTTCTATTTTAGCATAGTTTACCTAGTTTAGCTTATGGGATTGTAAGTAGTGTTTTAGAATAGCTGTATTTTTACTAATTAAGAGTCTAACTTCTAGAAAGATTATTGGTGAGTACAATTTTTTGAAGATTGTTCGCTTTAGTTTTATAAAATAAAAATAAGTTTTTCTATTTTCTCCTGCGCAATGGTTGTATGATTAATAAAACAGATAATATTTTTGTCTTAATAATCAAAAATTTTTACTTAAATTCCAACCTTTTGTGTTTCATTATCGTCTAATAACTATAAGGGAGTTGAAAATATGGAAATAAATTTGGCTACTCTTGCTATAGCAGGAGACAAAATAGCTCTAGAACAACTTTTAAAGCAAAATTATCAACAATTATACAAAACAGCTTATTTATACACTAAAAATGAAACAGATGCGCTAGATATTGTTCAAGAAGCTATGATTAAAATAATTAATAAAATCGATCAATTGAAATATCCAGAATATTTTACCACTTGGAGTGTTAGGATTGTCATTTTTACCTCATTAGACTTTATTAAAAAAAATCAAACAACAACTTTTGGGTGGGATGAACCAATGGTAGAGGCAGAGGAAGTGTTATCACAAGAAGAAAAATTGGACATTTATGATGCAATAAAGCGTCTTCCAAAACATTTACAAGAAATCACGATTTTACACTATTTTTATGGAAAAAAAGTCAAAGAAATTAGTTTAGTTATGGAAGAACCTTTAGGTACAACAAAATATAAATTGTATGAAGCTCGAAAAAAAATAAAAAACTATTTGGAGGAGGAAAAATGAAATTAAATCAAAAATGGCACGAACAATGGCATGCAATTGACATACCTGTCGATAAATTAGATAGTTTAACAGAAAAAATCTTTGAGCAGCAAGTAACTGAAAAAAAAGAGCAACGCTTTAATCTATTCACAATGATGAAAAAGCATCGAATCGCATTTACCATCGGATGTGTAGCTGTTTTCTGCTGTGGTCTTTTTCTAATCAAAAATAGTTCAATAGAACAGAAAGCATCTACTGCGATGGAAAAAAGTGAAAGTCTAGTTAAATCAAAAGTATCAAGTGGGGATTTAAACCAAGAAGTAGCAAATGAAGAATCAGAGAATAAGAGTGATTCAGATTCATTACTTCAATATAAGTCAGGCATAGGAGGGGATAAAGTTGTTTCTTCCTATACAATCACTCAAGCGACTAACTCATTTAAAAAAGGGAATCAAACAGTACAAAAAACTGTAAAAGATTATAGTGGTTATATTGAGAACTCCTATATTTCTAATAGTGCAGCAAATTATCAATTGCGAATTCCTAAAGAACATTTGGAAGAATGTTTAGAAAAACTTCATGGTATAGGGACTACTACCAATGAACAAATAAATACTACTGACTATTCAGTGAATTACGTGGATAATGAAAGTCACATCAATGCATTAGCTGCTGAAGAGACAGCACTAATAGAGTTGTTGAAGAAAACGACTAGTCTTGATGATATGATCAAAATTCAAGAGCGATTAACGAATATTCGAACAAACAGAGAAACCTTAACTAAGAAAAATAAGCAAATAGATCATGCAGTAGAATATGTGCCTGTTCAACTTGATTTAATTGAGACCGATGATTCAGAAGTAGCACAACCAATGAAAAATCAAATTCAAAAAAACTGGCAACAGCAACTTGAATTTTGGAAAAACTTTGCTCAAAATTCAGGTGTGTTTATAGCGAGTAATCTCTTATATATCTTAGTAGTAGTCGTTATCTTAGGCGGACTTTTTAAAAAATATCGAAAAAAATATAAATAGATTGGAATTTTCAATAAAATAGATGTTTTAAATGCAAAGATTTATTTAGCTGAATGGTAAAATCAAGCCACTGTAAATGAGTTTGCAACATTAACTCATTATTGATGTTTAAGGAATTGATTTGTTTCAACTATTGAAAATTGTTCATTTTAGAGTCAATAGAAATGAGTTGAGGGGAAACTTAACTACTATCATTTTCAGACGCTCTCTAGTTTAGCTTCTGCGATTTATATGGTATAGTAGAATGTACGTTCTCATGAGAAAGGCGGAGAGAGATGGAAACTATAATAAAAATTACGAAAGAAAAAGGCCAGTTTTATCTTATCTGGCTATCCTCGGGAGAAAAATTACGTGTTTCAGAAGATACGTTAGTTCGCCAACGATTACTAAAAGATCAAGAACTAACCCAATCGAGTATTGAAGAAATCAAAAAAGCTGGCTCTTATGATGTTGGGTTACAACTGTCCTTAAACTATCTAAGTTATCAATTGCGTTCAAAAAAAGAAATTTTTGATTATTTAAAAGAGAAAGAGATTCTGTTAGACGATCGAAAGAAAATTGTTTTACGTTTAGAAGAAATGAATCTTTTGAATGATGCAGTATTTAGTGAAAGTTACGTTCGAACGCTTATGAGAACTAGTGATAAGGGACCTAAAACGATTATGCAACAACTTAAAAGAAAAGGCTTGAATGATGAAGATATCCAGCATGGGTTAACTTTTTATACAGTGGAGGATCAAGTGGAAGTGGCTATAGTTGCAGCTGAAAAGGCGATGAAACGCTATCGAACTAAAAGTTTTAAAGATGGACTACAAAAAGTTCAACTACATTTAATTCAAAAAGGGTTTAATCGAGAGGTTATTGATTTGGCTCTTGAAGAGTTGTCATTTGAAAAAGATGAAGAACAAGAGGAAGAAATCATCAAAAAAGAAGGCGATAAATTATGGGAAAGACATCGTAAGCTAGAACCATATAAACGCTTAATGAAAGTGAAGCAAAGCCTTTACCAAAAACAATTTGATTTAGATTTGATTCAAGAATATTTAAATGAAAAGGAACTAGAAAATGAAGAGTGAACACCATTGGGAAGCGTGGAATCAAGCAACACTCAACTCTTTTCAAAAAGATTTTATAACTTGGTACGAGAAAGAAAAAAGAAACTTACCTTGGCGCGTGAATTTAGATCCTTATCGTATTTGGATTTCTGAGATTATGTTACAACAAACCAGAGTCGATACCGTGATTGATTATTATTATCGGTTTATGGAGTGGTTCCCTACAATTCAAGCACTAGCAGAAGCACCAGAAGACAAGTTGTTGAAAGCTTGGGAAGGACTGGGCTACTATTCAAGAGCTAGGAATTTGAAAATTGCTGCACAACAAATTATGTCAGAATTTAATGGAAAAATGCCTGAAACGATAACCGAGATACGCCAACTAAAAGGAATCGGTCCATATACAGCAGGTGCGATTGGAAGTATTGCGTTTCAATTACCAGAACCAGCGATTGATGGGAATGTTATGCGTGTTGTGAGTCGTCTATTTGAAATTAGTGATGATATTGCTAAAGCTAGTAGTCGTAAAATTTTTGAGCAAGCAATGTATCAGATTATTGATCAAAAACGACCTGGTGATTTTAATCAAGCATTGATGGATTTAGGTTCCTCCATTTGCACACCAACCTCACCCAAATGTGAAAAATGCCCTATTCAGAGTTACTGTTTAAGCTATAAAAACAATACAATGACTGATTTTCCAGTAAAATCAAAAAAAGTTAAACCGAAAGATGTTTATTATCTTGCTGGAATCATTGAAAACAAACAACAGGAATTTTTATTGAATCAACGTGAGTCAACTGGATTGTTAGCCAATATGTGGCTGTTCCCGATTGAAGAAGTTACCAAAAAACAATTTGAGTCATTACAAGAAAATTTTGGGAAAGAAAATCAACAAATGACATTAGATCTTTCAGAGCAAGGTAGGGTGGCTGAAGAAGAAATAGATATTTTTGCGGATTATGCTCAAGTGGTTTGGCAAAAAAAAATCATTGGAGAAGTGACACATGTCTTTAGTCATTTAAAATGGCATATTTTAGTTTTTTATGGTCGTCAAATAGGTCCATTAGAATTACAAAACAATCAGCGCTGGATAAAAGAAGCGGAATATTCTAAGTTAGTATTTCCAAAACCACAGCAAAAAATGATTGAATTATTCAAAAAAATCGAACGTAACTAAATATAGAGAAAAATGGAATTTATAAAATAATTAATAGCCATTTTTCTCGTAATCTATTCAAAAAATAGGTCCTATACCAAAACTGCATGTTAGTTTTGGTATAGGACCTATTTGTTATTTTATTATTCAATTAAGAGTTTAAACTATCTTAAATAAGCAAATGTTAGAAACAAATCGTTGCTTTTCAAAAATTATTAGTATTTATATAGCTTATATTAACATAAATAAGAGATAAAATATAGTCTATACTTTTTCTTCTATTTATGTTAATTAGTATGTAAGAAAAGGAGAGATAGTTATGGATCATTCTTTGATGAAGTTATTTAATAGTGAATTACGGGATCAAAAAAAATTATTATTTACTGAAATCAATCAAAAAATAGTTAGAAAGGATTTTGAATTGACGGAAGCACAAGTTGATGAATTAGTTGATAGTCGAGAAAAGACTCTGACAGAAACACATCGTTTAGAGTTTTCGTGGACAGTCAGTTTTCTTTTAGCAAATCAGTTAAGTCAATCAAGCTATATTATGAAACAAGATTTTTTTCAAAGACTTCTTGATTTACAAGAACTTTTTTATTTTATTCGAATGGATCTTCCTAATACGATTGATGATAGATTATTAGTTGATAAAATAGTGGTTTTATAACTAATACGCAAGCTACTTTAGAAGAATGGCTAGTAAGTATCTACGAGACTGGAGGTATGAGAAATGAAGAAAGAACTAACTTATCAAATAAATCAATATGATGTATTAACATTATTGAAAAAAATATTACTCGAAAAATGTGGAGGAACAACTTCTTTCTCAATTGAAGAAGCGGAAAACGTTCTTCAATCAATTATTTTTGTTCTAACATTTGCAAAAGAAAAGGAGGTAAAAGATATTGAAAAGCTATTTTATTCAGGACAACAAGAACTTATCAAAAAAGTTGCAGATACAAAACTGCTATATGACAAAGTTAGAAAAAATGCTCTTACATTGGATGTAGATGCTTATCAAGGAACGATAAATGCAATAGAAACTTTTTTTCAAACGTATGATATCTTACATGAAGCTCACGAAATCAATAGTGCGTGGATTGATTATCAACTTGCTATTCCAGTAAGTGATCGTGAGTACCAAGGAATTTTATTTATTGAAAAGTATTTACAGCATTTATTTGTAGAAAATCATTTTTGTCAACTGTTTTCAACGCATTTAATTGATGAATTATTTTATATAAGCCAAAAACAGTTGAAAATGGATTATCGTAAAGATGTAAATAATCTTTATGAACGAATTTTCCTTCAAGTACTAGCTAAATTGATTGCAGGACAGCCTGATTGGTCAACACTTGTTTTAAATAAAAGGGAATTTGAGCGACTTGTTGAGAATATAGAGAAAATTTCGCAGAGAATGATCTTTGAGCAATTAATTCAACTGTTGAAAGAGCAAAAGTTGCTAGATGTGTCTTATTATAAAAGAACTTTAGATATCGTATGGGCTCAAATTTTTGTTGATCGAAGTGAAAATTGTTTACAACATCTAGTTATCATTGAAAATTCATCAAAGGCCATTTATTTGCCGAATGAAGGTGTGACTAATAAGGAATTTCAAGTGATACTAAAGCAAGCAAATCAATCATCCGAAAGTGAAAAAATCTGCCTATTTCGCGATAAATTTGTTTCGATTTACGATTATTTGGATTTATTCGATTTAGAAATTTTAACAGAAAATGAATTAACTCATTTATTTAGAAAGTTTTCATTGGAAGAAATGGCTCTTTTGTCAAAAATAATTGAGAGGAATAGTGGAGAACAAAAACTTCTGTGGCAAGATTTTTTAGAATTAGATGTGCAAACTCTTTGGGAACAACAATTCATAATGTTTTTAACGACGATTAAAGATTCTGAAAAGCAAAAATTAGATGATAAATTAGAAAGTTTTGATTTACCTCTAATTGATTTTGATTGAACGAAACTCTCTAGTATGCAAAGTTGAAAATTGTGATATAATTGTAGTGATATCGGTGTAATGAACACCCAAACGAAAAATACTTAACTTTTATAATAATTTTTCGTACTAGGGAAAGTTGGGGTACTATGGCAATTCCAAAAGAAGGTGAATTTGTAACGATTCAAAGTTACAAACACGATGGTCATTTGCATCGAACGTGGCGAGATACAATGGTATTAAAAACGAGTGAATATTCATTGATTGGTGTCAATGATCATACATTAGTAACGGAATCTGACGGTCGTCGTTGGGTGACTCGAGAGCCTGCCATTGTTTATTTCCACAAAAAGTACTGGTTTAACATAATAGCGATGATTAGAGAAAAGGGGGTTTCTTATTATTGTAATCTAGCTTCACCCTATCTTTTGGATGAAGAAGCATTGAAGTATATTGATTATGATTTGGATATCAAAGTTTTTCCTGATGGAGAGAAACGTCTACTCGATGTAGATGAATATGAATTCCACAGAAAATTAATGAATTATCCTAATGATATTGATTTCATTTTAAAAGAGAATGTAAAGATTTTAGTGGACTGGATCAACAATGAAAAAGGCCCTTTTTCAGATGAGTATGTGGATATCTGGTATCAACGTTATCAGCAGTTGTCAAAAAAATGACCGGTGTGGTGTAGAATGATTAAAAAAATTGGAGTCCCTGTTTAATGGGTGCTCCAGTTTTTTTTTGCTAAAGGATTTAAAGCGTTTTGTCCATTTGGTAATGCTCAATACCGGCATCTAAAAATAATTCACCATATTTTTTATATCCTAATCTTTCGTAAAAACCAAGGGCTGTAATTTGAGCGCCTAGTGTAATTATTTGATAGCCTTTTTCTTTGGCAATTTTTTCCGCTTCCTCAATTAAAAGTCGCCCGTAAGCTTGACCGCGAAATTCTTTTTTTACAGCCATTCGTTGTAGCTTAACCGTATCATTATTGAGTGGAAGTAAGCGGCAAGTAGCGATTGGTTCGTCTTTATCGGAATATAAAACTAAATAAATGCACTTGTTTTCATAGTCATCTAGTTCAAGTTCTTTTGGAACGCCTTGCTCGTTTATAAAAACGGTTTTCCGAATCGAAACAGCATCTAGATATGTCTTATTCGTTACATCAGTTGTATGCATGATTTTCATTAGAGTACCTCCAAAAATAGTTTCAAATTAATTATACCGTAAAATTTGTTTTCGTGCGTTTGAGTTCGAATAATTCAGTATACCTTTAGTTGCTTGCTTTTCAAACAACAGAACGAATCGTTTCTATTTTTTGTGAAATAAGTAGCTAAAAAATAAATGTTGAAAACTAAGAGTATTCGCATTCTATTTCTAAAATTATGTGGTAAAATCAATAAATACACTTATTATATTATAATAAAATTAGCAAAAGATTTATTCGTAGTTATTGTTTGGAGGAGGAACAGTCTTGTTCGAAAAATTGAAAAGTTCTAAATTGTTTTTTTGGTCTATTGAAATATTGGTTATTGCAACAGTCGTTTTAGTTTTATCAAAAATAAATTTTCTATTTGCACCAATAGGTACCTTTTTTTCTACCTTATTTGCACCGGTTTTAGTGGCTGGCTTTTTGTATTATATGCTAAATCCAATCGTCACGTTACTAATGAAAACTAAAATGAAACGAATCTATGCGGTAATCATCGTTCTACTTATATTGGTGGTTGCACTTGTTTTGATTTTAGTGAGTGTTATTCCAAAATTAGCTTCGCAACTAGCTAGTTTAGCTTCAAATATCCCGAACTTTTTTAGCGATGTTGAGGACTGGGTTTATAAAATGGCTGCATTGCCTATTTTTAAAGATGTCGATTTGACTAGCTACATTGAAAAATTGGATATTTCTTATGGAGATATCATTCAACAGTTTTTAAGTGGTTTATCTAATAGTCTTGGGTCAATTTTTTCTACGGTAGCATCTACGACGATTGTTGTTTTTACAGCACCGTTTATTCTTTTTTATATGTTAAAAGATGGTGATCGTTTTGTTCCAGGAATTAAAAAGTTTTTACCAGAAAAAAGACAAGAAAGTATTATCGAATTACTTGAAAAAATGGATAAAACATTATCAAATTATATTAGTGGACAAGTGATTGAATGTTTATTTGTAGGAACGTTTACGGCAATTGGTTATTCTCTGTTAGGTGTACGTTATGCCTTTTTATTTGGTGTCATTGCAGGGTTTACTAACTTGATCCCTTATTTAGGTCCTTATTTAGGATTAGCTCCAGCTGTTTTTGTGACAATTTTTGATGAACCATATAAAGCGATTCTTTGTTGTATTGTTGTATTAGTTGTTCAACAGATTGACGGAAATGTGATTTATCCTAATGTTATTGGAAAATCATTAAAAATTCATCCATTAACAATCATCCTGGTCCTACTTGTTGCAGGAAATATTGCTGGTTTATTAGGAATCTTTTTAGGTGTTCCAGTATATGCGATTGCAAAAACGATTGTTACTCACGTAATGGGAATGGTGCGTGAGGATAAAAGAGAGAAGATTGTTTTAAGTATTGAACAAGAAAATTCAATGAATGAAAAATAGAAAAAACATTGAGTTTGTATGGTATTAATGATAATATGCTATCATATTTATTTTGAAATAGCTTGAAACTCATTAGAAAAAATTTAAGAGGAGAGAATAAACATTATGACTGCTGACCCTGATAGTCAGTCGCTTATCGCGCAAATTATTTTATTAGTTGTTTTAACATTAATCAATGCTTTTTTAGCTGCTGCTGAAATTGCGGTTGTTTCAATCAATAAAAATCGTGTAGAACAAAAAGCCGAAGAAGGAGATAAAAAATCAAAGAAATTACTTAAAATTTTAAATGATCCAACCAATTTTTTATCAACAATTCAAGTCGGTATTACTTTAGTCAATATTTTGTCAGGTGCTTCGTTAGCTGAAAATCTAGCTGCTAGATTGGCGCCTGTTTTAGGTGGCGGTTCTGCTGCTAAAAACTTAGCGAATATCATTATTTTAGCGCTATTGACGTATGTTTCGATTGTTTTTGGTGAGCTTTATCCAAAGAGAATCGCAATGAATCGCTCAGAAGAAGTCGCTCAATACACTTCTGGCTTTGTTCGAATCATTGGCTTTGTTGCTCGTCCATTTGTTTGGTTTTTATCGATTTCAACTGATTTATTATCTAAACTTACTCCAATGACGTTTGACGATGCGGATACAAAGATGACTCGTGATGAGATGCGCTATATGCTCGAATCAGAAGGTGTTTTGGATAACGACGAGTTGGAAATGCTGCAAGGTGTTTTTTCCTTAGATACTAAGGTTGCTCGAGAAGTAATGGTTCCCAGAACAGATGCCTTTATGATTGATATTGAAGACAGCATAAATGAAAATGTTGAAGCGATTTTAGCACAAAATTATTCAAGAATCCCAGTTTATAGAGAAGATAAAGATAAAGTTATCGGGATTTTGCATACTAAAAATTTATTAAAAGCAGCGCATAAAAATGGCTTTGAAAATATTGACCTACTATCAATTATTCAAGAACCTTTGTTTGTTCCAGAAACAGTTTTTATTGATGATCTTCTTTATGAAATGAAACGAACACAAAACCAAATGGCAATATTGCTAGATGAATATGGTGGAGTTGTGGGATTAGCTACATTAGAAGATTTATTAGAAGAAATTGTTGGTGAAATCGATGATGAATCGGATGAGGTAGAAAATCTATTTTCGAAAATTAATGAAAATGAGTACTTGATCCAAGGACGAATGTTAATTGATGAATTCAATGAAGCGTTTGATACTGATTTACACATGAGTGATGTCGATACAATGGCAGGATATTTAATTACTGCTTTAGGTACAATTCCAGATGAAGGAGAAAAACTTTCATTTGATATTGGAAATTTAACACTTATTTCTGAGGAAATGGAAGGCACTCGAGTTTTGGTTTTAAAGGCTATTTTTCATGATGAAGAAGAAGTAGATGAAGAACCAGAAGAAAATCGTCGTTTTTTCCGTAAGGAAGTTGAAGAGGATGAACCAAGAAGATAGAGAAGATTCTTTTCAGATTCACTCTAGTTAACTAAAGAAACTAACTAAATAAACTGAAATTTTTAGAAAGAAGCTGTGCTTTCAAATTAAAAATTTCGGTTTATTTTACTTTTTTCTTGTCTTTCTAAAAGGTTGAAAAAAGGAAAATAACGATTTTTTCCGTTTTCTTTCAATAAAAAGCAAGAAGGTTTTGATAAGACGGCTATTTCCATGATATACTATGCTAGTTGAAGTCTGAATATAGGAGATTTTAAATATGTAAATAAAGTAAATACCAAAATTGAAATAGATAGTCAAAAAAATAGAATGGAGTTTGCAATGAATAATCCACAATTAAAACAACAAGTTGATAGTCGTCGTACCTTTGCCATCATTTCCCATCCAGATGCAGGGAAAACCACGATTACTGAACAATTATTACTTTTTGGCGGTGCAATTCGCCAAGCAGGAACCGTTAAAGGAAAGAAAACGGGAAATTTTGCTAAATCTGACTGGATGGAAATCGAAAAACAACGGGGAATTTCTGTTACTAGTTCGGTCATGCAATTTGATTACCAAGGAAAGCGAGTAAATATTTTAGATACTCCTGGACACGAAGATTTTTCAGAAGATACGTACCGTACATTAATGGCAGTTGATAGTGCTGTGATGGTTATTGATAGTGCGAAAGGGATTGAAGCACAAACAAAAAAATTATTCCAAGTTGTTAAAAAAAGAGGAATTCCAATTTTTACTTTCATCAATAAATTAGACCGTGATGGACGTGAACCGCTAGAATTATTAGAAGAATTGGAAGAATTATTAGATATTGAATCGTACCCGATGAATTGGCCAATTGGGATGGGGAAAGGCTTAGCTGGTTTGTATGATATTTACAATCAACGAGTAGAAGTGTATCGTCCTGAGACCAATGATGGAGAACGTTTTATTTCGTTAAAAGACGGCGATATACCGTCAGATTTACCGTTGCACAGCGAAAGTATTTATTCACAAGCTCTTGAAGAAGTTGAATTGTTAACAGAAGCTGGCGATGAGTTTGATACTGAAAAAATTGCTCGTGGCGACCAAACGCCTGTCTTTTTTGGATCAGCCTTAACTAATTTTGGCGTTCAAACCTTTTTAGAAACATTCCTACAATTTGCTCCAGCTCCTTATGCTCATTTGACTGAAGCGGGACAAGAAGTTAGTCCTTATGAAGAAAATTTCTCAGGATTTGTTTTTAAAATTCAAGCCAACATGAATCCAGCGCATCGTGATCGTATTGCTTTTGTTCGTATTTGTTCAGGAACCTTTGAACGAGGAATGGATGTCACTTTAGGAAGAACGAAAAAGAAAGTCAAATTAAGTAATGTGACACAGTTTATGGCTGATACGCGTGAAAATGTTGAGCAAGCGGTGGCTGGTGACATTATTGGAATCTACGATACAGGAAATTATCAAATTGGTGATACGTTATTTGAAGGGAAATTAAATGTTCAGTATGAAGAATTACCATCATTTACGCCAGAATTATTTATGCGTGTAACAGCTAAAAATGTAATGAAACAAAAATCTTTCCATAAAGGGATTTATCAATTAGTACAAGAGGGTGCGATTCAGCTATATAAAACCTATTTGACGGAAGAATATATTATCGGTGCTGTAGGACAACTTCAATTTGAAGTTTTTCAATATAGAATGTTGAATGAATACAATGCTGAAGTCGTTATGACACCAATGGGTTCAAAAATTGCACGTTGGATCAATCCAGAAGATTTAGATGAACGCATGAGTTCAAGCCGCAATATTTTGGCACGTGACCGTTTCGACCAACCTTTGTTCCTATTTGAAAATCAATTTGCAGAACGTTGGTTTGCGGACAAGTATCCAGATGTAGAATTGAAAACATTGTTGTAAAAAACAGAATTTATCGATGTTAAAAACATAACTTGACATGCTAGTTACATGAAGTCCTTTTTTATCAAATTTTGATAAAAAGGGATTTTTTTGTATAGAAATGGAAGATGCGTATATCTTATAAATCTAAATTAATTAATAATCTGCTTTATGCAAATGAAAAAGACATTAATCGGGAAAAATGATTAAAAAATAAATAAATTTGACTAAGAAAACTCACTTACAAATAAGATGTGTTACTCTTGAATTGTAGAGAGACTATTTACTTTATAAACCAAAAAAAGAAAAAATAGTTCTAGCTCTTTTGATTTTAGAAGCTTTTACTATTATATGAAAAGAGGAATGAAATACAAATGTCTGTTATTTTGTTACTGTTGTTTGTGCTAGGAAGCATTCTACTGGTCGTTGGAATAATAAAGAAAAATAAAATGATTAAGAGATGTGGTTTATTATGTTTATTGCCGTTACTCCTATTTTTATTATTATGGATTTCACCATTCAATAAAATGTAATCACAGATAATTGAATACAATGATTCATTTTCATCAATTAGAAAAATACTTTAAAAAAGCTGAAAATCATAAAACTTAACGAACAGGAAGGGGAAATTTAAAAATATCCTAACTTTTTCGAATTCGTCTGATTTTTGAATTTCAGTTTTTTTATTTTTAATTATAAAGACATTTTCTGATTAATGATTTGATTGAGATAACATAACAAAAAAATCAGAATGAAAGAGTCGCTCCTCCATTCTGATTTTCAATTAATCTTGCCAATCAGTCCTATTTGACAAAGAGCCTAATTAAGTTAATCGACTAGACAGATGAGATTTGGAAGTATTTATTTCAGTAAGTGTTGCTTTTACTCCCTTTTTTTATTTCGAGCAACTAGAACAAAGCGATGTTGTAAATTATAAATAAAGCCTGTACGTTGAAGTTCATCGTATAAACCAACTAGTTGTTCTAAGCTATTCTCGACAGAAAAGTCAGTATATTCCCAAGGAATGGTTCTTACATAATAAATAAGTCCATCCATATCATAAAATTTTTGTTTTAAATATTGTTCATTTTTGAATAAAATGTTGAATTGCTCTTTTTTTAATTGTGCTTCCACTATTGATAGATGAAAATCAAAGCCCTCTTTTTTATAATTTGGAATTAATCGAGAGGCTAAGTTCACGCCGTTAAAATCGCCCACTTGCTGAGTAATAAAAATACCATTTGGTTTCAAGACTCGTTGAACCTCTGAAATTGAGAAAGATTCATGAGAATTTAAGACAATATCGAAAGAATCATCAGGGAAGTTTAAATAGTCATCATCCTTCACAAATTGAATGTCAATGCCTAAGGGTTTTAACGTAGTCATTAATAATTGATAATTCTTATCGTAACCTTCTGTAACAGCGGTCTTATCATAAGGATGCTTAAAACTTTGTAGCAGCTCGCCACCACCAGTTCCCATATCTAATAAGTTCATAGTTGGCTTTAAATAAGATGAGACGATTTCTGGATAAGACCAATTTAGTTTTTCCATATCCATTTTATTATCTAAGTAACTGAAATCCCAACCACTGAATTTTTTTTGTGATTGCTCGCTTTTTATCCATGCTTCTCTTAGTTTTGCTATATTCATTTTTCTATCTCCTTAAAATTTAGTTATAAGCGATAGCGATATAGCCTTTTTGACAGCAGTATTCAATAATCTCGATATAGAGGCTATCAATTTCAGCTATATCGAGTAGTTACCTCGTCTAAAATTCATTTTTTTACTCCAATCATTTTTAGCGTCGCGAGAGTTTCTTAAAAAATTTACGACTCGTATAGTCTTTATTATACAAGAAGGTTTCTAGTTTTGAAACCGTTTTTTTGCAAAGCTTATGATATTTTGAATGGAGAGCGTAACCTCAAAAAAAAGCGATAAATCATAAAAATTGTTCATGCAATTTTTATGATTTATCGCTTTTTATATGAAAGATGTTTATGCTCTTATTATTGATTTAGTTTCAGAAAGTAGGCTAGAAATGTTTATTCATTCGCGCACTGATTTAAACTAAGTGGAATAAGTGTGCAACGAGTGTCGTCAGCATAGTTATTCCCACCCCAATAATTGTTGGGATGATAAAGGAGAGAAAGGTCCATTTTTTACTTTTAGTTTCTTTGTAGATGGTTAGTATAGTTGTCGAACAAGGCCAATGGTATAGCGTAAATAGTAAGACATTTGCAGCAGTCAACCAAGTCCAGCCGTTTTGAACTAAAAGGTTTTTGAACTCATTTAAAGAACTATAATCGGTTATTGTGCTGGTTGCCATATATCCCATAATCATAATGGGAATCACAATTTCATTTGCTGGAAAACCAAGGATGAAAGCTAACAAGATAACACCATCGAGCCCCATTAATTTTGCAAATGGATCAAGAAATACTGTGATTGTTTGGAATAGACTCTGATCACCAACACTGATATTTGCTAAAATCCAAATGACTAGCCCAGCAGGTGCCGCAATAATAATTGCACGTAATAAAACAAAAAGAGTTCTATCGAGAATTGAGCGAACGACTACTTGTTTTACTTGTGGACGACGATAAGGAGGTAATTCCAAAGAAAAAGAGGAAGGAAGCCCTTTTAAAATCGTCTTAGAGAGCAATTGTGATACCAAGATAGTTGTAACGACTCCTAGCAAGATAACAGCGGTCAAGAAGAAAGCGGATCGTAAAGAACCAAATAAAGTGACCGAACCACCTACAAAAAACATAGTGATAACTGAAATCAAAATCGGGAAACGTCCATTACATGGAACGAAATTATTAGTTATGGTAGCGATTAATCGTTCTCTTGGAGAATCAATTATTCTAGCCCCAACAACACCAGCTGCATTACAACCGAATCCCATACACATGGTTAAAGCTTGTTTTCCACATGCGCCAGCTTTTTGAAAATATTTATCTAAGTTGAAGGCAACGCGAGGTAAATAACCAAAATCTTCCAAAAGAGTAAAAATCGGGAAGAAGATAGCCATCGGTGGCAACATAACAGAAATAACGGTCGTCATTACTTTATAAACACCATCGATTAACATACCTCGAAGTGCAACGGGCATTCCAGCTGAAATAGCAACACTAGTCAGCCACTCTCCTAAACGATCAAAAACATCTGCTAAAAAGTCTGAAGGAACATTTGCACCTTCAATAGTAAACCAAAAAATAATCATTAATAATAATATCATAATCGGAAGGCCAGTACTTTTTTGCGTTAAAATTTTATCTAACTTACGATCTCTAGCATCATAATCGGTTTTATTATACGTAACAACTTCTTTGGCAATGACTGAAGCACGATCCAAAAGAGCAATGCCTTCATTTTCTTCCTCTTGTGAATGCAGTTGTTGAAGAGCTTCACGCATAAAAGGATTGGTCTTGATTTCTCCGTTTAGCATTTCCTTTGATGTCTGTAATAATTGATCTAAACCTTCTTTTTTTACTGCAGAGGTCCCGACGACGGGCACACCTAGTAATTCTTGAAGTTTGTCTAAATTGATATCGATTTTTTTCTTTTTTGCTTCATCTAAAAGATTGACACAAACAATAACATTAGGTGTGATGCGAATAATTTGTAAAACTAAGTTTAAATTTCTTTCTAAGCTCGTTGCATCACAAACAACAATCGTCGCTTGTGCATCGTCAGATTCAATAAAATCTCTAGCAACTTCTTCTTCAGCTGAATGCGCTGACAAAGAATAAGTACCAGGTAAATCAACTAAAACAAATGGGTAAGCTTTTTGTGAAGCGTATCCTTGAGCTAATTCGACTGTTTTACCAGGCCAGTTTCCCGTATGTTGGCGCATGCCCGTCAATTCATTAAAAACAGAACTTTTTCCTACATTAGGATTTCCTGCTAAAGCAATCACATGGTCATTAGGTTGTCTTTTTTCAACAATAAAGCGTTCATTTTGTTCCTTCTCTATCTTCATCGTTTTCTCCTTTTAACAATATGTATTGGCTATCACTATTTCTTAATGCAATAGTGGTTCCGCGCACTTTATAAGCGATTGGATCTCCTTTAGGACTTTCTAAAACACGTTTAATCGGTGTTCCTTCGTAAAATCCCAAATCTAATAAACGACGTTTCATTCCACTGTCTGGATGTGTTACATCGGAAATAATTCCTTCTTCATTATTTTTTAAAGATAATAAATTAGCCTTCATATTTCATCATCCTTTCATTTTTTAGGTAAACCTAAATTCAATTTCATTTTAGTCTTTAACTATCAATTTGTCAATCCAAATTCTAATAAAAATAGCGCTTTCTTTTTGTTTTTGTGAAAATGTGATCAAGTTGATTTATAACAAAATTATTTTAGAATATTCGAAAGAGAAGGTGAGACAAAAGTAAAGAACACTTTTGTTTTATCTCTTAAAACCGAACAAACGGTGGTGAAAAAGCAGCTCCTTCAGAAATAAGCCGAAATTTACCAAAAATTTGAAGAGCAATTTTCAGAAATTCCTTCTTAATTTCTCGGAGCTAAACGCTTTTGTCCCAACCTCACTAAAGAATTTTGTCTACTTGTTAATTTCCAGTTTTTTTCAGAATAAGGGTAGATGAAGACATAATCTTCTTGAAGAGGAAAGAATAAACTGTATAGAACATAAAAAAGTGTGAAGACATCTTTCTTATGTTCTATACAGTTTATTAAGCAGTTAAATCTTTTATCGGAATAGAAATTTCTATTGCATGGGGTAAGTGGATGATGGAGATGTCTTCTTTATGGTATTTTTCTTTTGGGATACGTTTTAGAAAATAAGCAAGAATTTCATTGGCTTCCGTTTTTCGAATGGAGCGTTTTTTGTTTACAATCAAAATTTCTGAATGGGTTTCAGCCTCACTGTAAGTGACCGTTGTATTGCCAGCAGAATAGACCTTCACAAAATACGCATCAGTATTTTCTAATTGTTTATTGACTAAACGTTTATAACTATTTGTTACATTGACTAATTTCATTGAATCACCTCAATTTCCTTTTGATTTTTTTTTCGATAACAACATAAAATACGCAAAGTTAATATTTTATATTAGTCTTATAATTATATTATAATTTTTTTTGGCCAAATTACAAAGAACTTTGCTTGGAAAAATGACACTTGTTCTTTTTTGTTTAAAAAAAAGAATAAATAAAATTAGCAAGTTTGTGAAATAAAGTGAAAGAGGTTAAGCTATCCATATTTATTTGATTTTAGAAGATAGGCTTGAGCAAAAATGTTAGGCTCTATTTGTCTATCTTTTAAAACCGAATAAACGATATAAGGCAATCAGAAATTCGATAATTTGTTCAAAGTTATTCATTTTATCAACCAAAACATAATTGCTTATCTCTATGCGATTATGTTTTGGTTGTACAAAAATAGTGACTAAAATAAACAAACCTTGAGAATACAATACCTACTTATTACCTCAACTTTGAAAAGTAGCAAGTAGGTATCATTTAGTATTAAAAAAGAGAGGTTTTCTTGTTATACTCTGAAATTTAGTCTTCTATCGTGTCTATTTCAGATACTTTTTCAGTTAGTTCCGTATTTTCACTAGAGATAATAATCTTTTTATCTTTATCTAAGGTAGCAAACAATTGATGTTCTTGAGGATGATCTAAATAAAATTCAGCAATCCCATCTTCAATTTGTTCTTGAATTGTTCGACGTAAAGGTCTAGCGCCCATAGTAGGATCATATCCTAAATCAACTAATTTTTCTTTTACTTCATCAGAAACGGTAATGACTAAATGTTGGTAAGCTAGTTGTTGATTTACTTCAGCTAACATCAATGTAACAATCTTCATCAAATCTTTTTTACTTAGGGATTTGAATTCAACGATTCCATCAAAACGATTTAGGAATTCAGGGGTAAAGAAATTATTTAACTGCCCTAAAACAGATCGTGTTATCCCTTCTCTAGCAGCGCCAAAACCAACGTTGGCTTCAATCTTACTAGTTCCAGCGTTACTTGTCATAATAATGATGGTGTCTTTAAAGCTGACTGTTCGACCTTGAGCATCTGTTAAGCGGCCATCATCAAGAATTTGTAAGAACATATGCAGCACGTCTGGATGTGCTTTTTCGATTTCATCCAATAAAATTAAGCTGTAAGGATTTCTTCTAACTTTTTCTGTTAGTTGACCCGCTTCATCGTAGCCAACATAACCTGGCGGTGACCCAATTAGTTTAGCCACACTATGTTTTTCCATGTACTCACTCATATCAAAGCGAATCATTGCTTCTTGAGAGCCAAATAGTTCTTGCGCAAGTTGTTTAGCTAATTCCGTTTTGCCGACTCCAGTTGGTCCAACAAATAAGAAGGAACCAATTGGTCGATTTTGTTTACCTAAGCCAATTCTGTTGCGACGAATTGCTTTTGAAACTTTATCTACAGCATCTTTTTGACCAATCACATGTTCATTTAAATCATGAGCTAAGTTCTTCAATTGTGTTTGTTCTTTTTCTTTCAAATCACCAACTGGGATACCTGTTTTTTGTTCAACGATTTGTTCAATATCTTTTTCAGAAATCACAGGTGTTTGCTCATCAGTGATTTGTTTTTCTTTCATCACTTGCAATTTATTGATTTGATCACGGTAATAAGCTGCTTTTTCAAAATCCTCTTCGGATGAAGCCGTTTGTTTTTGTTGTTCTGCATCAATTAATTTTTGTTCAATGATTTTTGGATCAACGACTTGAATCGTTAGATTCATTTTAGAACCAGATTCATCTAAGAGGTCAATTGCTTTATCGGGTAAAAAGCGATCTTGGATATAGCGATTAGAAAGCGTTGCTGCAGCCTTAATCGCTTCATCAGTATATTTTACATGATGGAAATCTTCATAACGGTTTTGCAATCCTTTTAAAATAGCAATCGTTTCTGGAACAGAAGGCTCATCCACTCGGACAGGTTGCATGCGTCGTTCTAAGGCAGCATCTTTTTCAATCACTCGATATTCATTTAGGGTTGTAGCACCAACCATCTGTAATTCACCACGAGCTAAAGCAGGTTTTAATATATTTCCTGCATCCATATTACCGTCACCAGCAGAACCTGCACCAACGATTTCATGGACTTCATCAATAAACAAGATAATATTTTCTGCATTTTTAACTTCTTCAATCAGCTTTTGCATCCGTTCTTCAAACTGACCACGAATACCAGTTCCTTGAACAAGAGACACAACATCTAAGCGAATCACTTCCTTATCTAATAATTTTTGAGGCACATCACCATTGACAATTTTTTGTGCTAAACCTTCGACGACGGCTGTTTTACCGACACCGGGTTCACCAATTAGAACAGGATTGTTTTTTGTTCGACGATTTAAGATTTCAATCACTCGTTTGATTTCTTCATCGCGGCCGATTACAGGATCGACATCTCCATTACGAGCGGCTTCGGTGATATTAATTCCATATTCATCCAACAAACCATTTCCTTGATTATTGCGGGGAGGTTGTCCGCCGTTAATACCATTCGAACCACCAAATTGAGTTGGAGGAACTTGATTATATGGATTTTCTTGCTGTTGCATTTGACGAGATAAAGAACGGTATAAATCATCTAAACTTCCAAAACCAAAAGGATCTTGTTGCGACATTGTTGGTTGTGTATTATTTGCTTGCGCTTTTAACTTTTGATAGCAACTTTGACAATAATCTAATTGTTTTCTTTGACCATTTACAGTTGCGTACAAATGAATAGTAGCATTATTTTGTTGACAATTTTGACACATCATATAATAGAACACGTCCTTTCAAAATATAAGACTGAGTTGTAAGGAAAAAGGGGCAAGAAAAAAAGTTGACCATCTTTGACCTTTGAAATAATTATATCATGTTTAAACGAAGAATCAAGTAATTGAACTTCAAATTACTTCGTACTATTTGAAAGTTTAAAAGTTAGAATTGTTGTTTTTTTAGGTAATCATTATGAAATAAGAGAAATTTGATGATTTAGCAATACTTGAGAATGTTTGGTGATTGGGTAAAAAAGTTAATTTTTTTTGATTAATGACTATCGAATCATATCAACTGTGAAGAAGTTCAATTGTTTTCGGATAGATTTTTGGAAAAGGGAAAGGATTTAGACATTCTTCTTTTTTTGTCATACAATTACATTGAAAAACAAACATTATTTAGAAAGTAGTGATAGAAATGAGTGAAAATTCTTTTGAAGAAAAAGTTGAAGCTTTAAGGAACGGTTCGATTGATGAAATTGTTGTAGAATCGAATGAATTTTTAGCTTTTCGCGAAGTTTGGAAAGAATTGTCAGATCGGGTAAATATAGTTGGCGAAGCTGGTTTAAATGGACGAATTATTTATCGTTATCTTAAAACAGAAGAATAATCAAATAAAAAAATACTAAAACGGTTGTATCTAGGCTTAAAAAATGGTAATCTTAACAGTTGAAAGGGTCTTTTTTGCTCTATTTTTGTGAATTACAGAAAAAAAGAAAACCCTAACATAAAAAAATATTTACTTACGAAGGAGACCGATTTATATGGAAAAGAAAGATTTTCACGTTGTAGCAGAAACAGGTATTCACGCTCGTCCAGCTACATTATTGGTACAAACTGCAAGCAAATTTAACTCTGATATTAACTTAGAGTACAAAGGGAAATCTGTTAACCTTAAATCAATTATGGGCGTTATGTCTCTAGGCGTTGGCCAAGGTTCTGATGTGACAATCACTGTAGAAGGCGCTGACGAAGCGGATGCTATCGCTGCAATCGTTGAAACGATGCAAAAAGAAGGATTGTCAGAATAATGTCAGAGATGCTAAAAGGAATTGCCGCAAGTGATGGTGTTGCTATCGCGAAGGCTTACCTGCTAGTTCAACCTGATTTGTCGTTTAGCAAAACAACAGTAGAGGATGTGGCAGCTGAGGAAAGTCGTCTTGACGAAGCTCTTGCAAAATCAACTACTGAGTTGCAAGCAATCAGAGAAAAAGCAGCACAAAGTCTTGGTGAAGAAGAAGCTCAAGTATTTGATGCCCATTTGATGGTCCTAGCTGACCCTGAAATGATTGGTCAAATCAAACAAGCGATCCAAGATAACAAAGTCAATGCAGAATCTGCACTGAAAGATGTAACAGATATGTATATCGGTATGTTTGAAGCTATGGATGATAATGCCTACATGCAAGAACGTGCTGCAGATATCCGTGATGTTGCTAAGCGTATTATGGCTCACTTGTTAGGAGTAACTTTACCAAACCCATCAATGATTAACGAAGAAGTGATTGTTGTTGCTCACGATTTAACACCGAGTGATACTGCTCAATTAGACCGTACTTATGTAAAAGCATTTGTAACGGACATTGGCGGACGTACTTCTCATTCAGCAATTATGGCTCGTTCTTTAGAAATACCTGCGATTGTAGGAACAATGGAAATTACTTCCAAAGTTAAAGCGGGCGATATTTTAGCTGTAAATGGTATTGATGGTGAAGTTATTTTAGCTCCTACAGATGCTGAAAAAGCTGATTTTGAAGCTAAAGGAAATGCTTATGCGGATCTTAAAGCTGAGTGGGAAAAACTTAAACATGCGAAAACAGAAACTGCTGATGGAAAACATTTTGAATTAGCAGCAAATATCGGAACACCAAAAGATTTAGTAGGTGTGCGTGATAATGGCGCGGAAGCAGTTGGATTGTATCGTACAGAATTCTTGTACATGGATTCTCCTGATTTCCCTACTGAAGATGATCAATATACTGCATATAAAGCAGTTCTTGAAGGAATGGAAGGTAAACCAGTTGTTGTTCGTACAATGGACATCGGTGGAGACAAGGAATTACCTTACCTTCAATTACCTCATGAAATGAACCCATTCTTAGGGTATCGTGCATTACGTATTAGTTTATCAGAACGTGGCGATGAAATGTTCCGTACACAAATGCGTGCGTTATTACGTGCTTCTGTTCATGGAAACTTACGTATCATGTTCCCAATGGTTGCTACTTTGAAAGAATTCAGAGCAGCGAAACAAATTTTTGAAGAAGAAAAAGCAAAATTAGTTGCTGAAGGAACAGCAGTTTCTGATACGATTCAAGTTGGTATCATGATTGAAATTCCAGCAGCAGCAGTGATTGCTGATAAATTTGCTAAAGAAGTAGACTTCTTCAGTATTGGAACAAATGATTTGATTCAATACACAATGGCAGCAGATCGTATGAATGAGCGCGTTTCTTACCTTTACCAACCATACAATCCTTCAATTTTACGTTTAATCAAAAATGTAATCGATGCATCTCATGCTGAAGGTAAATGGACTGGTATGTGTGGAGAAATGGGTGGAGATCAAATGGCTGTACCGCTACTAGTTGGTATGGGCTTAGATGAATTCTCTATGAGTGCGACTTCAATTTTACGAACTCGTAGCTTAATGAAACGTTTGGATACTAAAAAAATGGCTGAACTTGCAGATCGCGCCTTAAATGATTGCGATACAATGGAAGAAGTTATTGAATTAGTTGAAGAATTTACAAAATAATAATAATTAAAAGCGTCAGCTGTTTAGAATATATTCTGAATGGCGGGCGCTTTTTTTAGTGGAATCATTGACTAATTTTTAAAGTGAAAAGTAATACAAACTGAAAGATATTGATTGTTTTTTTACGCTCTCTATCTTTATTTTTTTGTTATTTTAATCTAGATTAAAACCATTATTGCTTTTACTTCTATAAATTGTTACAATCAATTATGCATTATAAACAAATGGTTAAACAATTAGAAAATGAAAAGACACTAGCTCTTGTTTACTTGTTGATTTGACAGCAGTTCTTATTTTTTCTGTGTATAAGAGTAACTGTTAGCTTGATGGAGAAAAATAGTTTAGTTTCTTCTTTTTAATGATTTTAGTTTTAAAAAAATAGTTTGTCCAAATAGGACAAATACTTTCTGGTTTTAAATATTATTTTGATTGTTAATGTTTGTTATAAATGGTTATTTTTTACTTATTAATTTTAATGTAAAAGGATGGTGTATTTTGGAAGAACAAATATATGAAGTTACTTCTGAAGAAGTTCAACAATTTAAAAAACGAGGTTATTCTGACGATTTATTACCCAAAACAAAAGAAAAACGCAATATGAAAACAGCTAATTATTTTACTTTGTGGATGGGTTCTGTTCACAATATCCCTAATTATGCTGCAGTAGGCGGTTTTTTATTTTTAGGATTGTCACCGATTAATATTATAGTTGCTATTATTATTAGTTCGATTGTTGTATCACTTTTCATGAGTGTCAATGGACTGGCGGGTTCAAAGTATGGAATTCCATTTGCGATTCATTTTACGGTCAATTTATGGCAATGTTGGTGCAAAACTACCAGGATTTCTTAGAGGGTGTATAGCTGCTATTGCTTGGTTTGGGTTACAAACCTATACTGGTTCTATTGCATTATTAATATTAATTGGTAAAATTTGGCCTGAATTTTTAACAATTGGTGGCTCTACGTCTATTTTAGGACTTTCAGTGCCAGGTTTTATCACATTTACCCTATTTTGGTTGCTGAATGTTTTGATAGGCATAGGCGGCGGAGCTATTTTAAATAGGTTTACGGCTATTTTAAGTCCGTTGATTTATTTGATTTTCGGTGGCATGATGGTTTGGGCTTTGTCTAAAAGTGGTGGAATCGGGAATATCTTGTCTTATCAGGTTGAGGCAACTCGTAGTGTTCATCCTTTATTTGTTTATTTTATTATTATAAATTCTGTCCTTTCTGTTTGGGCTGCTCCTGGGTCTAGTGTTTCAGATTTTACTCAAAACGCGGTTTCTTCAAAAGCTCAAATGATTGGTCAATCTGCAAGTTTGATTACTTCATATCTGATTTTTGCCTTTTCTAGTGTAACGATTTTGATTGGTGGTTCTATTTATTATGGAGCACCAGAATGGGATGTTTTGAATATTGTGAATAAGTGGGATAGTTTGCCAGCAGTTGTTTTGGCGACAGGTGTCCTGTTATTAACAACAATCTCTACGAATGCTACGGGTAATATTGTTCCAGCTGCTTATCAGTTGTGCGCGCTATTTCCTAAAAAAATCGATTATAAAAAAGGGGTGCTGATTGCTGCTGTCATTAGTTTTATGATTATGCCTTGGAAATTGATGGAAAATCAAGAAAGTATTTTTATTTTCTTAAATTTGATTGGAGCTATTTTAGGACCAGTTGCTGGCGTTATGATTGCCCATTACTTTTTCATTGCCAAACAAAAAATAAATTTAGATGCTTTATATATGAATCTTAATGGCAATAACAGTAGAAATCAGTATTATGGTATTAATTGGCAAGCATACATTGCGACATTGATTGGTTTTATCTGCTCATTAAGTGGTAAATTTGCAACAGATGTTTCTTGGCTAGTTGGTTTTTCCTTTGCTTTGAGTAGTTACTTAGTAATAAAGAAAATCAAGCGAAAGAAACAACTGAAGCAATGATATGGAATTATTTTTATTAGGACAGAAGCATTTTGAATATTAGCTTCTGTCCCAATGGTTACATCCAACGTAATATTATTGTATAGATAGTCAATCACTATCGATTGACTTAACTTCAAGTGAATGTGATAAATACATAAAAATTTTGGGTGAATTAAATAAAGTTTATCTTATCTAGTGAGTTAAAAATTGCTATTCTATTGATTATACGTCAAAATTTTTACAGCATATCTTGTTTAGCGTATTATAACTATTATTTTTCAAAGGGATTAATTTACCGATTTTTGTAGTAATATTTTTTTAAAGTGAAAGGAACTGAGTAAAAAATTGGATTCAAATAAAATAAAGAAACAAGTCTACTGGAAACAAATTGTCTTCATTCTTACGTTAGGTTGGATTGTTATCTGGCTAAATCGAACGCTTTTAACACCAATTTATCCAATCATTAGTCAATTTTTTGGTGGAGTATCGGATACAAAATTAGGAAATATTTCTAGTTTTTATTTTTTGGGCTATGTAATTATGCAAATTCCATCTGGGATTTTAGTTGACCGTTTTGGTAAGAAAAAAATTATGATACCGGGTTTTTTTTGTTTCGGATTAGGGACGATACTTACCGGAATCGCTACAACGTTACCAGTTATGTATATAGCTAGTTTGATTTCTGGAATTGGAAGTGGAACGTATTATGGGGTTGCCTATTCATTTACGTCTGAGTATGTTCCTGCTGAGCAAAAAAGTTTAGCCACAGCAATCGTTAATAGTGGGACCGCAATTGGGAGTGGGTTAGGATTGGTTTCGGCTAGTTACTTAGTTGGTTCTGGAATCTTACCTTGGCAATACTTGTACTTTGTTACAGCTATTCTAATTGTAGTAATGATTTTAGTTTTTTTCCGTTTTGTTAAGCCTGAAAAAAAGCAAGTGATTATGGAAGAACCAGATAGTGGCAAATTGACACAAGACAATTCGTTTAAAAGTCTATTCAAACCACAAATGATTGCTGCCTATATTTTGTATTTTGCCACACTGTATACGTATTATTTGATTAATACATGGCTGCCCAATTTTTTAGAAACAGAACGTGGCTTTGAAGGAGTTATGATTGGCTTTGCCTCTTCATTGGTTTTCTTTACAGCGATACCAGGAGCCTTGATTTTTAGTCGAATGGCAGATAAATACCCAGAGAAAAAAATTCAATTAATTGTTTTATTGGAATTATTAGCCGCGGTTTCTTTATTATTTACTATCAATGTTCATAATCAAAATTTAGTGATTTTTGGTATCATGGCGCATGGCTTTTTAGGAAAGTTAGCGGTTGAACCAATCATTATTTCTTGGTTAGGACAATTTGCCCCTAAGAAAAATGTTGCTACAATGTTCGGTGTATTCAATTTTTGTGGGATGGCTTCTTCAGCAATTGTTCCTTCTTTAACAGGCTATATTTCTGATTTGAGTGGTGGAACTAAAATCTATGCATTTGATCTAGCAATTTTTATTTTATTGCTTGGAACATTTGTTTTTTATGTGATAAATAAACAAATTGCTAAAAAGGTAGATAAAACAGTGTTTTCTAGCCATCATTGATTTGATACTTGCAAGAAAATGAAAGAATTTATGAAATTTTCAATTGTTTCGTTGAGAAAGTTATGGACCCCATTTTACGAAGTTCAATTTTCGTATATGTTTGATTAATCCGGTTTTTTAGTTATTATGTTATTATAAACAGAAGCACAATAACTGTTAGGAGGTTCGTTTAAAAATGAAAAATACTAAAATTTTTACAATGGAATTTTCTTCAATTTATCCATTATACATTAAAAAGGCGGAACGAAAAAATAGAACAAAAACGGAAGTAGATGAAATTATTAGTTGGTTAACAGGTTATAATGCTGAGACATTAAAACAGCAACTAGATAAGAAAGTGACTGTGGAACGTTTTTTTGCTGAAGCTCCTCAGATGAATGAAAATGTTCTCTTGATTAAAGGGATGATTTGTGGTTATCGAGTGGAAGAAATCGACGATCCTTTGATGCAAAAAATTCGATATTTGGATAAGTTGGTTGATGAATTAGCAAAAGGGAAAAGCATGGATAAAATTTTACGAAAGAATGACTAAAGCGAATTTAGGTTATGAGTGTTAAACTCAGAGCTGTGAACCATAAACCACGAAGATTATAGTGATTTGATACCGTAGCCACAGCATTTTTGAATCTAATAATTTTGATTCAATCTTAGAGTGTGATAATGCTATAAAATAAGCAAAACTCCTAAAAATCGAAACATGATTTTTATGGTTTTGCTTATTTTTTATTAGGAAGTGTTTAAAAGGATAGAGGGACTAGAATTTGGTATAGTGAAAAAATCAAGGGAAACTAGAAATAGATTTAGAAAGGTATTTTGATTTGGAGGAGAAAAGCAGTATGTTACGACTATTTCGTTCAGATATTGCATATAACTGGGGAAAATATAACAATAAAGAATACGATGAATTGCTGAAAAAAGCGGATAATGAAGATGTTTTAGAGGTTGAAAAAAGGACTCAGGATTTATTGGACGCCGAAAAAATATTGATGGATACGCAAGGGATTACTCCGATTTATTCAATGGTGCCAACCTATTTAAGAAATCCAAAACTATCGGATGTTAAATTTCACAGTGTTGGATCAAGGTTTGAATATAAATCAATGTATTTGAACAAGTGATGAAAATTTGTACAAATACATTGAGAATCGTGAGGAGATTGGAGAAAAAAGGGCTCGAAGTTACCGCCCTTTTTTCAATCCCCACCATAAATGTTATGAAATTAGGTTTTTTATAAATCTACTAATTGTCCGATACCCATTTTTTCTGCTTGATCGAGAACTTGTTTTGTGACGGCTAAATCTTGTAAAGCGATTCCGGTTGTGTCATAGATTGTGATTTCTTCAGCTGTCCGTCGTCCTTCAATTTGTCCCAATATCACTGCACCGATTTCACCGGCAATTTCTTGTTCAGTGATTACTTGTTTTTTGATAGCTGTTTCAGTTTCTCCTACAGTGATTGCTTGGTGCAAATCATCAACAATAATTCGCGCTTTTGCAAAGAGTTGCTGATCAACTTCTTGTTTACCGCTCATATCGGCACCGACGCAACTAAAATGAGTACCTGGTTTGACCCACTTAGCTTTGATAAAGGGCGTTCTAGCAGGTGTTGCCGTTACGATAATATCACTTTTAGGCACTTTTTCAGCTAAATCAACACAAGCTTCGATTATTAATGCATCAATAGTTGATACATAGTCATCTGCAAAAGACTCAGTTTGTTTTACTAACGCTTTTAGCTTTTCTTTACATGTTTTGACAAAATTCAATTCATTTTGTGGTTCTAGCGGATCACAAATATAAAGTTGTTTTAGATTAGGCATAACAAGGAGATGACTCAATAATTGAAACAATGCTTGGTGTCCTGTACCAACCATCAATAACGTTTCAGAATCTTTCCTTGCTAACCACTTACTTCCGATTGCTCCAGCAGCACCTGTTCTCATGCCAGTGATGTATTCTGCATCCACAAGCCCAATTGGTTTGCCATTTTCAGCGTCAAATAACATCGTTGTTCCGTATAAGGCAGGTAAGTTTTTTTTAGGATTTGCACCATACCAAGAGACCAATTTTAAACCATAAATACCTAGTTCTTTCATAAAACCAGATTTGATGTCCATGTCTGCTTGACCAGGCTCGAATTCATAAAAAATCATGGGCCAAATCGTGCTAGTTTGCTCAGCTTTACTTTTATAAACGGATTCAACCGTTTGAATTGTGTCTGCTAATGATAAAACATTTTTTACCATCGTTTGATTTAACACTCTAAGAGTCGTCATTTTTTTCTCCTTTATTTATCCAGTTGCTTTAGAAAATCAGAAACTTGTTCTAAACCTTTTATGAAAGTCTCTTCTGGTTCTCTAGCACACCCCATACGGAAGCAATTCTCCAGTTCAAAGACACTTCCAGGCATTAATAAAACACTTTTTTGTTCGGCCACTTGGCGACAAAATTCTTTTGAAGAAAGTTGGCTTTCATAATAAGGTAGAGCAACGGTTCCGCCTTTTGGCAATACACATGATAATTTTGCTTCCTGATCAATCCACTCTTTAAAAAGAGTAACACGGTGACGAACAATTGATAAATTTCGTTGGCAGATTACTTGCTTATGCTTTAAAGCTAAACCTGCAATATATTCATCTAATCCACCGCAACTAATCATGGTATAGTCACGATGAATCTCTACCGTTTCAATGAGCCATTTATCTTGTGTTGCAATCCAACCTAATCGGAGTCCAGCCATGGCAAAGGCTTTGGACATACTGCCTAAACTAACTCCTTTTTCATAGGCATCCGCAACAGATAAAGAGAAGCCTTCTCGATGCTCTAATCCGCGATATGCTTCATCACAAATTAAGTAGGCATCGTTTTTACGCGCAATCTCGACGATTTTTTTCAGTATCTCATCACTAATTACATCTCCAGTAGGATTATTAGGATTATTTAAACAAATAGCTTTTGTTTTTGGCGTGACCATCGTATTCAAATGATCTAAATCAATCAAATAATCAGTGTTTCCGTCTTTCTGTAAAAATAGATAGTCGACTTGAGCGCCAATCGATTCAGGAACTGAATAAATTTGTTGATAAGCAGGCAAGATAGCAACAACATGGTCTTGAGGTTCAATCAAAGTCATCATGGTTAAATGAGAGGCTCCGACTCCACCGTGAGTTGAAATTACCTGTTCAGGCGTAATTCGATCATACAAACTAGCTACGCCAGTTAAATAATCAGGTACTCCTTTAATAGAACCGTAGCTTAATCTTAGTGAAAAAATATCTTCTTCAACTTGTTTTTTATCAATAGAAGTGACATCAATCAATTCATTTAGTGAAAATGGGATGATTGAGGTACTTGTTAAATTGTATTTAACATTGGTTTCATACAAAGATAACCAACGCTCAACACCAAAAGGTTTAATATACATAATGAGCCTCCAAAAATTTTAATGTAGAATTTTACTTAAAAATTCAATTGTACGTGGATTTTTAGGATGTGAAAATAGCTGCTCTGGTGCTGCTTCTTCAAGGATTTTTCCTTCATCCATAAATAAAACGCGGTCGCCAACTTCTTTTGCAAAGCCCATTTCATGCGTTACGATGACCATTGTCATACCGGCTTTAGCTAAGTCTTTCATAACGGCTAATACTTCACCGACCATTTCTGGATCTAGAGCAGAAGTTGGTTCGTCAAACAGCATAACATCTGGCTCCATTGCTAATGCACGCGCGATAGCAATCCGTTGTTTTTGTCCGCCAGATAGGGAATCCGGATACGCTTCTGCTTTATCTGCTAAGCCAACTTGAGTCAATAATTCATGGGCTTTTTTCTGAGCTTGTTCGTGATTTTTTTTATTTAATTTTAATGGAGCTAAACAAATATTTTCCATTACTGTTTTATGAGGAAATAGGTTGAAGGATTGAAAAACCATACCCATTTTTTCCCGAATTTGAAAAATGTTGACTTTTGGATTAGTTAAGTCTGTTTCTTCAAAAATAATCTTGCCGCTTGTTGGTTCTTCTAATAAATTCAAACAACGTAAAAAGGTACTTTTTCCAGAACCCGAAGGTCCAATGACGACCACAACTTCTCCAGCATGAATAGTTGTTGAGAGATCGGTAAGCACTTGGTTTTCAGCAAATTTTTTTGATAAATGTTCCACTTGGATTAATGGTTTCATAAAAAGTTCTCCTTATTTTCTAACTGATTTTCCCATTTTCTTTTCAAAATAATAGATTGCGATAGAGACAATACAGGTCATGCAGAAATAAATAATCGCTGCAATAAAAAGGGATTCCATCGTTCGATAGGTGGCTGCTTTCACTGTATCTGCGACAAACATCAATTCTGAAACGGCAATTACTGAAAGCAATGAAGTCTCTTTGATCATAGAGATAAATTCATTTCCTAATGCAGGTAAAATATTACGGATTGCTTGTGGTAAAATGATTTCTTTCATTGTGATTTTCTTGTTTAATCCAAGAGAATAGCCCGCTTCCATTTGTCCTTTATCAACTGCATTAATTCCTGAACGAATAATTTCTGCCACATAAGCACTTGAATTGATAGATAAGGCAATACAGCCAGGAATCAATCGAGCAATATTAACATCCCAAATATAAATGGATGGGATATGAATCAAGGAAGATAAGCCAAAGTAAAAAATAAAGACTTGCAGTAGGGCAGGTGTCCCACGCAGTACTTGAATATAAACTAAAGCAAGCCCTTTTAAGAGCTTATTAGCCGAAATTCTTAATAATGCAACGAAAATCCCAAGTAAAGTTCCGAAGAAAACACAAATTAAGGCTACAAATAAAGTGGTTGCTGCACCTTTTAGAAAGATTGGACCATAGGTTTTTAACATATTGGGAGTGCTTACTTGTTCATCTGTTGTATTTGCTAATTGGATATTTTTTTCTAATAATTGCTCCATAGAGCCATCATTTTTCATCTCAACAATAATTTCATTGACGCGTTGAATAAGTGCTTGGCTTTCTTTGGGAAAAGCAATTACTTGCGCTGTTTTTTCTTCTGGAACATCGATTTTTACATCTGCCACAGCTAAATTAGGATAAACATCCAAGTAGTTACGTGCGGTTAACCACCCAACCACGCCTGCATCTACTGTTCCAGCATTGATTTCAGCGATTACTTCTGGTAATTTTCCTAATGCTACTGGTTTAGCATTTGGTAAATAGTCATTTAAAATTGTTTCTTGGGTAGATCCCTTTTGAGCAGCAATCTCTTTTCCATTTAAGGAATCAATAGACTTAAAATTTTCAGCTTTTTCTTTAGTCGTTAAAATGACAAAAGGTAAATTATGATAGGTATCAGAAAAACCAACAATTTCTTTTCGTTCTGGTGTGGGATTAAAACCCGCTAAGGCCATATCAAATTCTTTTGTCTGGATACTTGGGATTAAACCATCAAATTTCATATTTGTGATTTCTAATTCGACCCCTAGTTCTTTAGCAATCCGTTTTGCAACATCAATATCAAAACCAACAATTTCTTCTTTCCCATTATTCATGCGAATAAACTCTTTTGGCGGATTATCTGCTGCCGTACCAACCTTTAGTGTGCCGCTATCCAATACTTTTTGCAGAGAATCATCCTGTACTGCCAAGGCAGATTCGCTGTAAAAAAATACAGAAAAAGCCAGTAATAACGTGAATAATAATCCAGTAACGCCTCTTCTTTTCATTTTACCCCTCCGTTGCTTATTGAATATTCATTCATTTTTTGTAACTCTTTTAAATTGATTTTATTATAAAGCAGAAAAGTCGATTATTATTTTGTAAATTTCACAAATAATAAAAAGTATTTTGTGTAAATTACAAAAATGGTATACTGTGAATAGATAATGAATACTAAAGATGAATAAATATTTATTAATAAGGGAGGTCATGCTATGAGTATTTCCATTCAAGAAATGATTCAGTATGATTTTTTTGATTTTATAACGTTAGAGGCTGGAAAATCTGGAGCGCTGAAACAAGTTCAAACAATTGGCTTGTTAGAATATGAGTATGAAGATAAAGAAAACCCAAAAAGAAAATTTGATCCAAACACCTTAGTTTTGACTAGCTTATATTTTTTGAAAGACAGTCCAGAGTTATTATTAGATACTGTGAAATTATTGTATCGGGATGGAGTATCTGGTCTAATTGTTAAAAAAATTTTTTTACGTTCTTTTTCGCAAGAAGTGCTAGATTATGCTAATGAAATGGGCTTTCCTATCTTCAGTTATGGAAAAAATGCTCCAGTTCATTTTGAAGATATTATCTTACAATTAAACACGATGATTTCCTTAGAAAAATCACAAGAAGCCTTAGAATCACAATTGACGAGATTTCTAAAAAATGAATTATTGCTTGAAGACCATCAAGTTCAAACCCTCTTTTTTAAAAATGCGTATGTTTATCGCTATAAAGTTGGCTATTTATTACCCAAAAATTTAAGTATTTCTTTTTCTCATTGGTTTTCTTTACTAAAAAACTATCAACAACTAGGAATGATTGTTCAGGGAATTAAATATCAAGAAGGGATTTTTTTATTGATTGCTCCTACTAGTCAAATGAATGCTAGGCAAAATTACCCAACAATTGAAGCCATCTTACAAAAAATCGGTATTCCAATTTCGCAATTTTATGGTGGGATTAGTAATGAACATCAGTTATTGTATTCGTTTAAAACGGCACTAAATGAAGCTTTAGCAAGCGCTCATCATGCCTTACATTTTCAATTAGATCAGAGTTTTTATGATCAATTAGGTGTTTATCAATTATTGATTCCGTATAGAAATGACCCTGTCTTAGCAACATATAGTCAACAATTGCTTAAAAAAATTGTGCAGTCTGATTCTAAAAAAGATAGAAGACTATTAGAAACGGCAGAAATATTTGTCCAGCAAGAGGGCGACATCAAAAAAATCGCCCAAACATTGAATATCCACGAAAATTCGGTTCGATATAGAATACAAAAAATAAAGAAGTTAATTAGTGGGGATGACGCGTTCATTTCTGATTGTTCCCTTTATGAGCAACTATCTTTAGCATTAAAAATTGCTGATTTAACTTGTCCGTTTAAATTTAATGAGTTGCTCTGAGTTGATTTTTAGCACATGACTGTTATGAAAGGAGAATTCTAATGATTTATGCCCCATTATGTGAATGCGATGTTCCAAAATACTTAAAATGAAGCAAAACTCATTTCGATGCTTTTGTTTCATTTACGATGTATGGACAAAAGCGTGATTATTGAAACAGTCGATATTAATTCAATTTTTGACATAAAATAACAAAATGGAGGTAATAGTTTGTGAGTATACAATTAAGTAATGAATTACAAGGAAAAGCCAATTTGATTATCACTGAGGTGACTTTATCTAATAGTAAATATGACACTACTCTTTGGGATGATTCCCTTGAACCTTTGATGAATGAAATAAAAGAAACTCAAACCCTTGAAACATTAAGAGCAAATAAACGGATTAAAGAAACGAAAGTATTTTACAAATCAATCGGATTAGATGCTTCACGTTATCGTCCTTCTTCGGATAGTTTGTTAAGACGGGTTATTAAAGGAAATGGACTTTATCAAATTAATACACTGGTGGATTTGAATAATTATCTATCGATGAAATTTCAGCTTCCAGTAGGGAGCTATGATTTAGAGCAACTCGGTGATTCAGTGGTTTATCGAGTTGGGCAAGCAAATGAAAGCTATCAAGGAATTGGAAAAGGATTGATTATTATTGAGAATTTTCCAGTATTAAGTGATGAGCAGGGTCCTTTTGGAAGTCCAATCTCAGATTCACAACGAGCGATGATTTCAGAGAAAACAACCCATGCTTTAGTGATTGTTTATTGTTTTGGTCAATCATTCAGTGAGATGCAACAAATCAGTAAAGAGACGAAGCAAGTTATTCAAAATATTTTCCCAGAAGTGGTATTTGGAGAACAATATACAATTTAATGATTTTTCTTGATAGAAAAACAAGTGCATGAAATCATTTATTTTCTGGGAAACTTTGTTTTAATAAAAGAATCACTAGCGAGTACTTGCATTTGTTACTTTTCACTGAAAATCATCATTTTTTTATCAAGGTATGAACGATTCAATTCGTATTTATAAAATAAAATGAAAAAAATAAATAGGTTTTCTAATTGACAAGCCATCTTTCCTCTGATATTATAATTAAAAATTAATAAAAAACACGTTGATAAAGAAAGTAAAATTCTGTGGCATTTCTAACAGAGAGCCTTGGTAGCTGAAAAAAGGTGAAAGAAAACGAATTTGAAAATGGCTTTTGAGTGGGTACTTCGACAATTTATTTTAGAGGTACACGGGGTGATACTCGTTAACAAAAATCCCAATATTACGTGCAAACAGCGTATTGGAACAGAGGCAAAAATCAAATGATTTTTGTGAATTAAGGTGGTACCATGTAAGTTTATTACATCCTTAGAATAGTCTTAGACTGTTCTAAGGATTTTTTTTATTTAAAATTTGAGGAGGCTATCCATTATGTGTCAATCAGCAGCGCACCATTTTGAAATTGTAGGAAGTTTTTTACGCCCAGAGGAACTAAAGCAAGCAAGAGAAGATTTTGCCGCAGGAGTTATTTCGGCGGATGAATTAAAAACGATAGAAGATCAAGCGATTCGAGAATTAGTTGAAAAACAAAAAGAAATTGGTTTGAAATTTATTAGTGATGGGGAGTTTCGTCGTAGTTATTGGCATTTAGATTTCTTTTGGGGATTTAACGGAGTAGAGCATAATGTGATGGATCAAGGGTACTTGTTTCATGGTGAAGAGACGCGTGCAGATTCGGCTCGTTTATCTGGAAAGATTCGTTTCAATCCAAACCATCCAGTGTTTGAGGAATATAAATTTTTAACTGAACTTGCGGATGGGTTGCCTGTTCGTCAAAGTATTCCAGCACCTGCACAATTATTTGCAGAATTGGTTCGTGGGGCAAACGAAGAAAAGGTCGATGAATTTTATCCAGATAGAGAAGAATTATACCAAGATATCGCCACAGCTTATCGAGAAACAATTTTGGCTTTGTATGATTTAGGTTGTCGAGATATTAAATTGGACGATTGTACATGGGGAATGTTAGTTGATAAGAGTTTCTGGAAAACAATGACCAATGGGGAATATGATACACAAGCAATCCAAGATTTCTATTTACGTTTAAATAATGATGCATTAGTTGATTTACCAGAGGATCTGCATATTACAACACATGTTTGTCGCGGCAACTATCATTCTACTTGGGCAACTTCTGGTGGGTATGAACCCGTTGCAAATACCTTATTAGGACACGAAGAAGTAGAAGCCTTCTTTTTAGAGTTTGATGATGATCGTTCTGGGAATTTTGAACCTTTACGTTTTGTTCCAGAAAATAAACAAGTAGTTTTAGGGTTGGTAACTAGTAAGGATGGAAAATTAGAGGATAAAGAAACGTTGATTGCTCGTATTAATGAGGCGAGTCAATATGTTCCGCTTGAACGATTAAGTTTAAGTCCACAATGTGGTTTTGCTTCAACGGAAGAAGGGAATATTTTAACAGAAGAGGATCAGTGGGCAAAACTGCGTTTAGTAGTTGATGTAGCAAATGAGGTTTGGGGTACAAAATAAAAGTGAGTGAAGAAAGAGGGAAATAAAAATGGCAGAAGTAGAAAGTTTTACCTTGGATCACAATAAAGTAGTAGCACCTTATGTTCGTGTAATAACAACAGAAATCGGTCCAAAAGGAGATGAAATTACCAATTATGATCTTCGTTTGGTGCAACCAAATCAAGCGGAGATTCCGACGGCAGCAATCCATACATTAGAACATTTATTTGCGGATTTATTACGTGACCGTTTATCTGGAATTATCGATATTTCGCCATTTGGTTGTCGGACAGGGTTTCATTTAATCGTCTGGGGTCAGCATTCAGCTCAAGAAGTCGCACAAGCATTGAAGGAAACCTTAACTCAAATTGTTGAGGATACGCAGTGGTCAGATGTACAAGGTACAGATGCTAAAAGTTGTGGGAATTATAAAGACCATTCGTTGTTTTCTGCTAAAGAATGGGCAGCTTTGGTTTTAGCACAAGGAATCAGTACGGACGCATTTGAACGACAAATCGTTTAGAGAAGTGGAAGTGAAGGGTGTGAAATTTCCAGAATTAAAACAAAAGGTTGTACTTGTTATTGGCGGTGCCAAAGGAATCGGCGCAGCAATTCGGGAAACATTTATCGAACAAGAAGCAATCGTGATTGATGCAGATATCCAGTATTCAAAGCAGTTTACGCAACTAGCTGAAAATAACTATCAATTATTTGTTGATTTAAGCCAAGAAGCATCTATTCAAGAGCTTGTAAAAATATTGAAAGAACGAAGCTTGATACCAGATGTACTCGTTCATTCAGCTGGAATTTCTACAATGGATTTTTTCATAGAAAGCCAGACAACCGATTTTGATAACGTTTTTTCAGTCAATACTAGAGGCGTTTATCTTGCTTGCAAGTATCTTGTTTATGAAATGAAGCAGGAAAAAAAAGCAGGGCGAGTGATTATTATTGCCTCACAAGCGGGGAAAAATGCGTATCGTGGGATGTCCACTTACGTTGCTTCAAAGCATGCTGTTTTGGGATTGACAAAAAATTTAGCTTTAGAAGTTGCCCAAGATCAAATTTTGGTTAACGCCGTTTGCCCAGGAATCATTGAAACGGAAATGAAATGGCGTGAACGAGTGGAAGGCGGAAAATTACGAGGATTGACAGCTGATGAAATCGCTAAAGAAGATGCTTCTCAAGTGCCACTTGGACGGACAGGGCAACCTCAAGATGTAGCAAACGTGGTTTTGTTTTTAGCTAGTTCACTGGCAGCTTATTTAACTGGACAAGCGATTAATGTAACAGGCGGCATGACGATGCACTAGCCTGAATACTAAGAAAAGTTTGGAAAAATAGCGGTGGATAGTTTCATTAAAAATATAGGAAAATTCAACGATTATAATTGATTTTAGTTAGACTTAAGTTTTAGCAGATTTGCAACTATTTTTATTTGTTTAGAGAATGTATAGAAATAGGAGGATTGTATGAAAAAGAAATTCGGGATTCTGGTGATTTTAGGTTTACTCCTTTTAGCAGGTTGTGGTAATCAGGCGAAGAAGGAGACAACGGCAAAGGAAGCAGAAGTAGGATCAAAAAAAATTGTGATTGCTTCGGCGGATAGTGATGCCCAAATTTGGAAATTTATTGCTGATTCAGAGGCTACCAAAAAGGCGGGATTAGAGATTGAAGTCAAAGAAATAACTGGTGGTCCACAGTTGAATAATGCTACAGTTGAAGGGCAAGCAGATGTTAATGCCTTTCAATCGTTAGGATACCTATTAAGCTTTAATAAAGATAGTCAAGAAGAACTGGTTCCAATCGCAACAACTTATATGGAACCAATGGGAATTTATTCCGATAAATATCAATCAATTGATGAAGTAAAAGACGGTGCTTTAGTCGCTTTAGCCGACAATCCAGCGAATACAGCACGAGGTTTACGTTTGCTTGAATCAGCAGGTTTAATCAAACTATCAGCTGATTTTGATGGTGGCACGGGAACCCCATCAGATATTGTTGAAAATCCTAAAAATTTAGAATTCAAATTGATTGATGATACAACAGGCCCCAGAATTTTGCAAGATGTTGATTTAGCTTTAATTAGTAATACGATTGCTTTTGAAGGTGGCTTAAATGTTCTGAAAGATGCTATTTATAAAGAAGAAATTGATGATAATACCAAGTTGAGTATAAATGTTCTTGTTGCTAAAAAAGAGCGTGAGAATGATGAAGAGTTACAAAAATTAAGTGCGCTTTATCATAGTCAAGAAGTGAAAGACTATATCGAAGAGCATTTTGGTGGAACGAAGGTTGATGTACAAGAAGATATCAAAAAATTGTGGGAGGATGTTCAATGAAAATCGCAGTCGCAGCAGCGATGAAAGAAGAATTGGCTCCTTTTCGTAAGCAATATAAAGTGAATCGTCTTGTTGAACGAGGGAAAACGATTATTGAAGAGATTACTTTTGTAGAGAAAAAAACGTCAATATATATAGTAGAAACAGGAATTGGAAAAGCAAATGCTGCTGCCGCCGCTAGTTTACTTTGTGAATCCTATCATCCAGATTTGATTATTAATACAGGCTCGGCTGGCGGTTTTTCTGAGCAACTTACAATTGGAGATGTTGTTTTTGCGACATCGTTGACCTATAGTGATGTTGATGCGACTGGTTTTGATTATATTTATGGACAAGTACCGCAAATGCCTAGTCACTATTTAGTAGAAAATAGTACGATGTATTTTGATTTGCTTTCTTCACCAACTAATTATAAGCTGCATAGTGGATTGATTGTAACTTCTGATTCATTTATGAGTGAGAAAAAATTAGTTGAATTCATTAAACAGCAATTTCCAGGTGTATTGGCATCTGATATGGAATGTACAGCTTTAGCACAAGTCGCCCATTTTTATAAGATTCCAGTGCTGAATATTCGTGGCATTTCAGATATAGCTGGTCAAGATGCGGCTGATTCATTTGATCAAAATATTGATACTGCAGCGTTGCATGCCTTTGAACAAACCAAAAATCTTGTTGATCAGTTGATACGTAATGGAAGTAACTAAAAATGATTCAGCAAAGAACCTCGTACCTTTCATATGAAGTGTGTACGAGTTTTTTTGAGATTTATTACGTTTCGATTTAAGCGTATAATAAAATAATATGATTAAAGTTAGGCTAAGTTTTAATGAGCAAAGTAGAAAGCTGTTTAGAAAAAAGAACTACGGCGAATTCCAAAAGGGTTTAATATAGAATAATAGCCAAGCAAATTAAAAAGGAGTCGATCGAATTGACAACAATAGTAGAATGTTTAGCAATTTTAAAATCAAAAAAATGGTTGGATTTAACACATAATGTTTCAGCGGAAATTCCTTATTTCTCTTCATTTAAACCATTAAAGGAAAGAACTCTGTTTACCGTTGATGACGATGGTTTTTTAGCTAAAGAATATCAGTTGGTTTCTCAATATGGTACACATATTGATGCTCCTGTTCATTTCTCTGCGGGAAAACGTTTTTTAGAAGAGCTTTCTTTAAAAGAATTAATCTTACCAATTTTTGTTTTACATAAGGAAAAAGAAGTTAATGAAAATTCTGATTATGAAGTAACAGTCGCTGATATTTTGGATTTTGAAGCAAAATATGGAAAATTACCAGCGGATAGTTTGGTAGCTTTTGCAAGTGATTGGTCTAAGCGGTGGGGAAATCATGAAAACTTTTATAATTTTGACGAATTTGGTCAAGCACACACACCTGGCTGGTCATTAGAGGCATTACAGTTTTTGCATGAGCAAAGGAATATTTTAGCAATAGGTCATGAAACCTTAGATACGGATAGTGCAGTCAGTTGTACGGAAAACAAGGATTTGATTGGTGAAAGATATTGGCTTTCTCAAGACAAGTTTCAAGTAGAAGTCTTGAATAATTTAGCTGAAGTTCCTGCAACCGGAGCAGTTATTGTTTTAGGCGTTCCAAAAATACAACAAGCACCAGGATTTACAGTTAGAGCTTTTGCAATCTTACCAGAATAAATGCGTTTATGATTTAAAAAAATGACATGTAGCGACAAACAAATAAAAAATAGCAGAAAAAACCTTTTTTATTTTCTATCTTGTCACCTAAAATGTTTACATTTAACTAGTGATAGTGTACTATTTAAAGGTATGCATAGCATGAATTGATGTATAAAATTAAGTAACTCGGAGGGAAACAAATGTCTGTAAAATGGGAAAAAAAAGGCACCAATGATGGTGTGTTAACTTTTTCAGTAGATCAAACCCTAATTGAAAAAGGTTTAAAACAAGCGTTTGATAAAGTAAAGAAAAATCTTAATGTACCAGGATTCCGTAAAGGAAAAGTGTCACGTCAAGTTTTTAATCGTATGTATGGTGAAGAAGCATTATATGAAGATGCTTTAAACGCTGTATTACCAGAAGTTTATGAAGCAGCAATCAAAGAATCTGGAATTGATCCAGTATCTCAACCTAAAATTGATGTTGAAAGCATGAATAAAGGAGAAGATTGGGTAGTTACTGCTGAAGTAACCGTTAAACCAGAAGTAAAATTAGGTGAGTATAAAAACCTAACTGTTGAAAAACAAGACCGTGAAGTAACGGATGAAGACGTAGATAATCGTTTGAAAACAGAACAAGAAAAACAAGCTGAATTAGTGATTAAAGAAGATGAAGCAGCTGAAAATGGCGATACTGCTGTTATTGATTTTGAAGGATTTAAAGATGGTGTGGCTTTTGAAGGTGGAAAAGGTGAAAACTATTCACTAGAATTAGGCTCTAACTCATTTATTCCTGGTTTTGAAGATCAATTAATCGGTAAAAAAGCTGGTGAAGAAGTAGAAGTAAATGTAACCTTCCCAGAAGATTATCAAGCAGAAGATTTAGCTGGTCAAGCAGTTGTTTTCCAAGTGAAAATTCACGAAGTTAAAGGAAAAGAATTACCTGAATTAGATGATGATTTTGCGAAAGATGTAGATGATTCAGTTGAAACATTAGCTGAATTAAAAGAAAAATACCGTAACGAATTAACTGAAGCAAAAGAAACTGCTGCAACAGAAGCAAAAGACGAAGCGGCTATCCGTCAAGCTGTGGACAATGCTGAAATCGTTGATTTACCACATGTAATGGTTCATGATGAAGTTCACCGCTCTATGGATGAATTCTTAAACAACATGAAACGTCAAGGAATCGAACCTGAAATGTACTATCAATTAACTGGTACAACAGAAGCTGATTTACACAAACAATTCGAAGGTGAAGCAGAAGTTCGTACAAAAACAAACCTTGTCATCGAAGCTGTTGCTGCAGCTGAAAAAATCGAAGCTTCTCAAGAAGAAATCGATAACGAAATTAAAGAATTATCAGAACAATACAACATGCCTGTTGATCAAGTAAAACGTTTCTTAACAGAAGATATGTTAAAACATGATATCAGCATGAAAAAAGCTGTAGAAGTGATTACTGAATCAGCAGTAGAAAAATAATTAGTTGATTTAAAAATGATGTACTAACTTTTGAAAATGAAGTTGGTACGTCATTTTTTATACTAATAAGAGACAAAATTAATTTTGTGAAAATTAAACAACTAAAAAGTAAGTTTCAGGTCATTTTGTTAAAATACTAAAAAATATTGTTCATTCAAACGGCTTCTTTTAAACATTTGCTTACAAAAAAAGAACAATTTTGATTATATGTTTAAAATGCACAAAAAATGATTCTTTTTTTATCCGAACCTACTAATGTATTATCTTTGGAAAACGCTTACTATAAGATGGGAGAGAATTATTTAAGTAGAAATTTAAAAATAAAGGGAAAAGGTGAATGAAAATGAGAATAAAAAAATCAGATTTACATGACTTAATCAAAAATAAAATCCATAAAGCAGGTTTATCAGAAGATCAAGCTTCGATTGTTAGTGATGTTTTAACGTTTGCAGATGCTAGAGGAATTCATTCCCATGGCGCTATGCGTGTAGAATATTACTCTGAACGAATTGCAAAAGGCGGAATCACTAGTGATCCTAAATTTAATTTTGAAAAAAGAGGTCCAAGTTGTGGCGTTTTTGAAGGAGATAATGGTTCTGGGTTTGTTGCAGCAGAAAAAGCAATGGATCATGCAATCGAAATTGCGAAAGAAACAGGTGTTGCTGTAATTGGTGTTAAAAATATTTCTCATAGTGGGGCACTGGCTTATTATGTAGAAAGAGCTGCAGCAAATGATATGGTTGCTTTATCTGTTTGTCAATCTGATCCAATGGTTGTGCCATTCGGTGGTAGTGAACCATTCTTTGGAACAAATCCTATTGCCTTTGCGGCGCCAAGTAATGATGAAAGAATTATTACTTTTGATATGGCAACAACCGTGCAAGCTTGGGGCAAAATTTTACATGCTCGTTCTAGAAAAGAATCAATTCCTGATACTTGGGCGGTTGACGAACAAGGAAATCCAACGACTGATTCAACAAAAGTAAATGCGCTATTACCAATCGCTGGACCAAAAGGATATGGTTTGATGATGATGGTGGATATTTTATCTGGTGTTTTACTAGGAGTTCCGTTTGGGAAACATGTTTCTTCAATGTATCATGATCTTTCAAAAGGGAGAGAATTAGGTCAGTTGCATATTGTGATTAATCCAGAATTCTTTGTTGGGTTAGACACATTTAAACAGACGATTTCAACGATGTTAGATGAATTGAAAGAAGTGGCGCCAAGTGCCGGATTTAAAGAAGTGAATTATCCAGGTGAAAGAGGAAGAATGCGTGAGAAGAAATATGAAGAAGAAGGCATTGAAATAGTAGATGATATCTATAATTACTTGATTAGTGATGATATTCATTATGATCGGTATGATCACAAAAATAAATTCGCTGAATAAAATTTAGCTAGCGAATTAGTAGAATTAAAAATAAACAAGGGACAAAACAGCAGCTTAGTTTTGTTCCTTGTTTATTTTTTTAGTATAGAATAATCGTGAAAGAATTTGGTATAATGTAGTGTTAGTTATTTATCTTTTTAATTGATAAATGTTAGGAGAAATGGAAAGTCAAATTTTGGCTAACGTTAGGACTAAAATGAATCGATTCTAGTAAAAGTGAAAAATGGCAATCCATTGAGTGATGAAAAGAAACTGAAAGCTTGTTAATAAAGGGTTAAATAGAGTCTGTTTGTATTAATGGAGAGACATGTTTCATTCGTTGCTAACTGTTTAAGTGAGCAGATTTTAAACCGATGAGTTTTAAAAGATGCTGTTCAGCTATTTTTTAGCTATACTTAAGATAAGAAATGAGGTGAGCCAATTGGAAAAAACAAATAAGATATATATGGTGAATCAGTTTGAAACTACTACTTTAGAAGAATTGAAGGACAGTCTTTTAGATTGGTTGTTCTTTATAAGAATCGTGACAACACCGGTAACTTTTCGATTTGGCGAGGAGCCTGTCGAAGATTTTGATGTTACCGAAATAAGTCGGAAAATTGCTACTTTGGAACGCCAAGAAAACCTTTGGATCAAAGTAAATGCTGAAGAAGGTGAATTCCAAATACATGTAGTAGATAAGCGGTTTTTAGAAAGAACTATCATACAGTTACCTGTTTTCTTAGCACATGAAGCGATGATTGAAAATTATTATGATACTAGAATAGAAGCTTTTGGTGTTTTTGGCTTTATGCGACCACTAAATGAGTATTTGTATAATAATATAGAAAAAATTGACCGACGAACGTTCGAAACAGCAGAAGAAACAGAAAAATTACCAAAACGTTACAATGACAGTAAAGAAATAGTTGTAGATTGTAATCAATTAGCTGGTTTCGATTTATATTATAAAGGACTTTGTTTTACTTCTTGTTGGAAAATGTATTTTTCAGATGCTTATTTTACTATTATTCCTAAACAGATTTTTCTGGAAATTCAACAAGTTCATTCTGTTCAAGAATTAAAAAATAATCATATTAAAATTACGCTATTTGCCAATCCTGTCAATTGGGATAAAGAAGTAAATCAAGTGTATCAAAGATTATTTAGAGATCAGTTAGGTTTTGATCAATTAGGCTGGAACAATGGAATCGGTGTTTTAAGACCTCCTTACATTGAATATGCTTTTACTGAAGATGCAATTCAAACGGTACAATACCAGAATCATCAATTTCAACCTGTAGAGAAAAAGAAAGCAACCCATTTTGTCACTAGAAGCTATAATCCACTAAACAAAGAATACGTAGAAAATCGAACAAACGGCATTTTAAATGCGCAAGCCTATTTTCCTTGGGTCGATGAAAGTAACCAACGAATGATGAACTACCGTGTTTTAGATCCTGATTTAACGATTGATAATGGGATTTCTGCCTACGAGTTTTATATTCGTCAATTTTTGGAAATTGATATTAATGATGAAAAATATCAAACATTTACCTCTGTTTTACGCTTCTATTTACCGAAAGAAGCAATGGCGGCAGTTCCTTTTAAAGCATTGCAGGATAATCTAAACGATATAAATATTAGTAATTTAACGCAAAAAGAACACTCTGCTCGTTTTGATTTAAGGAAAGCTAGAAATCATCTACAGGTAGTCTTTCTAGACTATAGTCGTTTAGAATCAATCCATGAAACCCTTGAAGAAGGGGACTAAAAAAAAGCCGAAATACTTAAGAATCAACTGTCGATTCTTAAGTATTTCGCTTTTTTGGTTAGTGCTTATTGTTGAGGAACTGGTTTTTTTACAATACCTAAGATGATTGCTGATACTAGTGAACCAATCGCAATAAACAATAGGTATAAAATAGGATTTGTTAATAGTAAGGCAACGAAGATACCGCCATGTGGTGCAAGTAAACGAATACCAAACGCACCGACTAAACCACCAGCAAGCGCTGAACCAACAACGAAACTTGGAATCACACGTAATGGATCCGCTGCAGCAAATGGAATAGCGCCTTCGGTAACGAATGAAAGACCCATAACTAAGTTAGTCAAACCAGCATCTTGTTGATCCTTCGTAAATTTGTTTTTAAATAAAAGTGTTGCAATAAAAATTGCCAATGGAGGAACCATACCACCGGCCATTACAGAAGCCATGATAATACTACCACCTTCAGTAACCGTTGCTGCAATTGAAGCTGTCCCAAATACGTAAGCCGCTTTATTGATTGGACCACCTAAATCGACTGCCATCATACCACCAAGTAATGCACCTAATAAAGCAGCATTTGTTCCATCAAGACCCATTAAGAAGTTGTTTAATCCGTCATTGATAATTTTCATTGGTATATTAATGAGTAACATGGCCCCGCCAGTGATTAGTAAACCAAATACTGGATAGAAAAGAATGGTTTTGATTCCATCAAGTGATTTTGGTAGGCTTTTGAAAAGTTTTTTCAAGAAGACAATCACGTAACCTGCTAAGAAACCACCGACTAAAGCACCTAAAAATCCAGCACCACCAGTGCTTGCTAATGCACCTGCTGTGAAACCAACAATCAATCCAGGGCGATCAGCAATACTTGAAGCAATATATCCGGCTAAAACAGGTAACATAAAGCCAAAGGCAGCACCACCGATTTGATTAAACCAGCTAGCGACTTCATTGTAAGAACCTAAACTGCTAAGCTGACTATCAGGAACACCAATAAATTGATCAATCATAAAGGATAACGCAATGGCAATCCCACCGCCGATAACGAACGGTAACATATGTGAAACACCATTCATCAAATCTTTATAGATTCTTGAACCAATTGAACCTTCTGCTGAACCATCATCTTCTTGAGCATCTGAACCGCTACTATGGAAGACAGGAGCTTTGCCACTTGTTGCTAGTGTAATCAATTCTTCCGTTTTACGGATGCCATCACTTACAGGACGGTTGACTAATTCTTTACCATCGAAACGATCCATTGCTACTTTTTTATCTGCTGCAACGATTACGCCATCAGCGCGAGCAATATCTTCAGCAGTCAAACGATTTTTGATTCCTTCTGAACCATTTGTTTCAACTTTGATATCGATGCCCATTTCTTTGGCTTTTTTCTTCAATGAATCTTCTGCCATATAGGTATGAGCAATTCCAGTTGGACAAGCTGTAACGGCTACGACAAACTTACGATTCGATTCAGAAGCTTCGGTGGCTGCTTTAGCTGCTTCTTCTTGTTCTCTTTTTTCTTCAGCTTCTTTTTCATTTTCAGCTGTTTGGAAAAGCGTTTGCACTTCATCTGGTGTTTTTGTTTCTTTTAATTTTGCAACAAAGTCAGGGTCAATCAGTAAACGAGAAAGGGCAGCAAGTGCTTGTAAATGAGTATCGTTTGCGCCTTCTGGAGCGGCAATCATAAAGAATAAGTAGGTTGGTTGCCCATCTAAAGCTTCATAGTCGACTCCTTTATTACTTTTAGCAAATAAAACTGTCGCTTCTTTGACTGCACTATTTTTAGCATGCGGCATTGCAATACCATCTCCAAGACCAGTAGATGTTTGTGCCTCGCGAGCCAAAATTCCTTCTTTGTACGTATTGATATCAGAAATACGACCAGCGTCATACAATTTTTGAACCATTTCATCGATGGCGCCTTTTTTATCTGTCGCTTGAAGGTCCATGATCATAACATTTTTGGCTAATAAGTCTTTGATGTTCATTTTTTTGCCCCCTATAATTTTTCTATTTTTACTTCATTAATTAGTTCATGAATCAAGTCACTAGTAGCTAAATCATCAGAGAAAGCAGTTGCGCTACCGCAAGCAACTCCCCATTTAAATGCTTCGACTGGATCATTATTTTTTGAAAACGATCCTACAAAACCAGCAATCATCGAATCTCCAGCACCTACTGAATTTTTTAATGGACGTTTTAATACATTTGAACGATAAACTCCATCGTTAGTGAAAAGCAGTGCACCATCGCCAGCCATCGAAATGATTACATGCTGGGCACCATCTGTTAATAAGCGATTACCATAAGGAATGATGTCTTTAATCGAATGGAAAGTGACATTATATAATTCAGCTAATTCGTGATTATTTGGTTTAACCAATAATGGCTTTTGTGGCAAAGCGTGAAGTAAGTCTTTACCAGTTGTATCAATAACAAATTCTGCTTGTTTATCTTTAACTATTTGAATCAATTCTTCATAAAAACCTTCGCGAAGGGAAGCAGGTGTGCTACCGGAAAGAACGACAACATCATTTGAAGTAATCGTGCTCAACGCTTGTTTTAGTTCTTGCATTTCTTCATTACTAATAACAGGACCTAAACCATTGATTTCAGTTTCGCTTTCAGATTTCAATTTAATGTTGATTCGAGTGTCTTCTCTAACAGTCGTAAAACGAGAGGTAATTTCTTCGTTTTTTAACCAATCTGAAATGAAGATGCCAGTAAAGCCACCTAAGAAGCCTAAAGCTGTTGATTCAGTACCGATTCTTTTTAAAATACGCGAAACGTTGATTCCTTTACCACCAGGTAATTTAAAATCATTGGTCATGCGATTTAAATCACCTAATTTTAATCCGTCGACATGAACGATAAAATCGATGGATGGATTGAGTGTCACTGTATAAATCATTGTGTAACCTCCTTAATCGTTGTTTTTTGCTGAAATTGTTTTAATAACTCTGGTGCGCAATCATCTGTTAAAATCGTGATTTTTTCAAGTGAAGCGACTTTGGTAAATGTAATTTTATTCAACTTTGATTGATCGACTAAAACATAAACTTCATCAGATTGTTTAATCGCTAAACTTTTAAGAGCCGCTTCTTCAGGATCTGGAGTAGTTAAGCCATAGTCTAGATGGACGCCATTCATACCCATAAATGCTTTGCTAAATCGGAAATGGCTTAATTGTTCTAAACTTGTTGATCCGACGATTGCTTTAGTAGAAAGTTTTAAGGAACCACCTAAAATTATCGTGGCAATATTCAAGTCCCCTAATTTAGCTGCGTGGTGAACGGAATTTGTGACAACTGTGATTTTTTTATCTATAAGATAGGGAATAATTTCTACGGTTGTTGAACCAGCATCTAAATAAATCACATCGCCATCATGAATGAATTTAGCTGCATAAGCACCAATCAATTGTTTTTCTTGCGTGTTTTTGACTGATTTTTCACTCATGTTTTGTTCGAAACCTAAATTTAGAATTCGTTTAGCTCCCCCATGAATTCTTTCCAATAGTTCAGCGTTCTCAAGTTCTTGTAAATCTCGTCTAATCGTTGACTCAGAAGCGTTTAGTAAGGTCGATAGTTCCTGAGATTTGACAACGGATTGTTGTTCAAGTAAGTGCAAAATCATTTGATGTCTTTCTTCTGTAAGCATTTTCAACCCTCTTTTCATTGACTATAATATCACACAGAAAATAAATACGCAACCAAAAGCAGTCAAAAACATTCAATAAAAATTAAAAACGTTCAAAATAGGTTGGAAATTTCAGATTGGGAAAAAATGATTATTAGAAATATTGAAGAAGTAGTACAATAAAAGTGGATGAAGTAATTTAAAAAATAGAGGAAATATTAAAGAAGTATTAGTTGTGATTGATGTTCAAAAAGGGACAATTGTACTACTTTGGGGGCGAAAAAAATTTTTACAGAGAATTAATAGTTTAATGGATGAATTTCACAGCAAAGGATTGCCTGTGATTCTTGTTAGACAGATTGGTTGTGGGCCACTTTCAGTAAGACTTAATAGAAGAGATACGGATTATGTTGTTGATAAAAGTAAACCAGATAGTTTTACTTCAAGTGAATTTACAGAAGTTCTTACCGAAATAGAAACCAATAATATGGTTATTACGGGGTTAATGAGTAATGCTTGTGTTCAAGCGACATGCAAAGGTGCGCTTAGAAATAATTATTCTGTTCAATTAATCGAAGATGCGCATGATTCGCTTATTAAGCCATTGAGAATATTTTGGAATAGTCGATTACAGAATTTAGGTGTGCATTTGATAACTACAAATAACTATTTAGACAAAGTCCATCTTTGTTAAGAGCGACAACTATACAAGCATTAGAGTAGATATAGAAGCGTCTTTTTTTATTTTTGGCAAGTTAATGTTAATATAAGAGTGAATGATTTCAAGAAGTAAGCTTCTTCTATTCTTACCGCTTAATCGCTTTTTTATTTGATACTTCATTCTTAGTAATCACCCCGATAGAAAACGCTTGCAAAAAATCGCTTTTCATGTATAATAATAAGTGTAAGGAGCCATAAGTTCCCACAATTAGTTTTAGTTCTTTAGATTTTGCAAACGAGTTACACATATGCAACTTTTGAGATAATGATGGCTAATTGAATACGTACGATGTAGGTTACGTATAGGTGAATGAAGGTTTAGAAACTTTATTAGAAAGGCGTGGGAATTTGAAGTATTCCTTACTAACTGAATAGGACCTAACAGGAATTTAGGCTAAGATTGGAGCAACTTTTGACACTCCAGTAAATTATTGAATCAAAATCATAAATCCTGTTGGGTCTGTTTTTTTGTGCTTTTCTAAGAAAAACGTAGTATTGGGAAATAGCTAGAAGTCATTCCCCTTTGAAAGGGATTTAGCTCTAAATTTTCAAATAGGTATTTAAGAGATAAAAAATATTGTTTATCCTGATTGCTATAACAAGGATAAGCAATATTTTTTTATGACTATAGTTATTCATGTACGACTAAAAATGAAACTAATCAGGTAGGTGAGGAGTTAATCGCTTTGTCCCAACCGCTATTAATTTTTAGACACTAGCGAGCAAAAACCTACTTTTACTTATTTTAATATTTGATAAAAAAGTCAAAAAAAATTATCTATAGTATATAATAAAGTAATAGGAGAATGAAATTTGTTTTGAAAGAGGAAAAAACATGAAAAAAATGAGGGTTGGTATTAACTTAGTTTTACTTCTTTTTGTTGTAGCTGCGTGTTCGACCAAAAAGCAAACTAGTCAAACAGTTGTAAGTAAAAATCAATCAAAAAAAATCAATCAAGAACTGGTCAATCAAATCGTTGGAACGTGGTATGGGGATCAACCAGAAAATTATGGCGAGTACCAGATTCTTAAAGAAGGGGATTCTCTTTTATTTAAAGAAAAAGAATTTCAAATAATTAAAACAAATCGGTCGATTGTTTATACGAAGGAAAATCAGAAACAAGACAAAGAATGGTATTGCGATTTTAATTTAGATGAAAAACAATTAGTAATCAGTCAGTATTTTTCTGTTCCAGAAGGCGTTGCTGGTGGTGTTCTAGCACCGATTACCTTGAGTAAAGTTTATAGTAATAAAATAGAAATCACTCCTTTGGAAAATGCCGGTTTGAAAGAGTATGAAGCGGAACTGGAAAAAGTCTATTCTTTATATAAAAAAGCGAAAGAGCCTTTTAAGCTAGAAATTACCCATTATACAATCGAAGGAGACCCAATTGTTGAGATTCTTGAATTCGATGGACAAGAATTTATTTATACTACAAATACAACTGGAGATTCGTTTGGTAAACAAGAAAGTACCAAGCAAATATATGAAAAAATGGATTACCAGGAATTGGAAGATGAACAAATGGTAGGAGATGTAAAGAAAGAATATAGGTTAAGTAATCCCAAACGAATCAGTGATGAAAAAGAAATTATTTTTAATGTTTCTGAAGTAAAATAAAGTAACGATTTATTGAAGAGTTAGCAAGAATAAGGAGGACAAAAATGATTTCAGGAATTGTACTAGCAGTTCGTTTTTTATTAGAAATAGTTACTGTCTTAGGAATTTTTAGTGGCGTATTTATTAAAAAAAGTATAGTTCAAAAACTACTTTTCTTATTAGTTGGAATGGTTGTGACTATTCTTTGGGCTAGATTTGGAGCGCCCAAATCGCCTAATGTATTAACTGGTAACAACAAATTAGTTTTAGAAATTTTTGTCTATTCTGTTGGAGTGATTAGTTTTTATAGTCTTTTTGGCAAAAAAATCGGAACAGTTTACCTAATTATCGCTATCCTAGATTTGTTGCTTATGTATGTCTTGAAACTACAAGGAAACTAAAAAGCTTTTAGAAATGGAGCCTAATAAGATGGGATTAATAGCAGTAACTAGTGAAAATGAAGCATTTGGAAAAAGTTTAAAGGTAACACAAAAGCAAATAGATGAAGCACTAATATTTTCGGTACCAGATGCCATTCAATTGTCTAAAGAAACGACTGAAAAAGTACGTCCTTTTTTTATCGAGGCTGAAAATGAAATCATTGGTTTTACTATGTTTGCTTTTGACGAAACAATTGAAGAAGAAAATTATCGTTATTGGTTATGGCAGTTGATGATCGATGAAAAATACCAACGAAAAGGACTGACTAAACAAGTTCTCCCTCTTGTGATTGATTATTTTAAAAATGAAGGGTCTCCTATATTACCCTATCGACCAAACCTGATAATACGTCCGCTTTAACGCTATATAAACAATTTGGCTTTATTGAAACGGGTGAGTGGAATCAGGCAGAAATTATTTTACAGAAAAAAATCAACTAAGAGACGATCCTACTCCAGAATAAATTTGAAATAAAAATAATAAATGTTATTTGATTATGAAATAGTATGATAAGATGGAGAAAATATTTTTATTTTAAAGAAAAATTTGGAGGCAGAAAATTGAATATCAAAGAATATCAACAATTTATTAGTGACTTTTATAAAAGTAGAAAATGGTATGAGTATGATGCATTTATTCGTTCCAATTTTTTGTCAGAAGAGGTAGGCGAAGTTAGTCGTGCGATTCGAACACTGGAAATCGGTAGGGATCGTCCAGATGAAATTGAAGCTGATCGAGCAGAACAAATGGAAAATTTAATAGAAGAACTGGGTGATGTGCTGGATAATCTGTTTATTATTGCTGATAAATATGATATTTCTTTGGATGTCATCATGCAAAAGCATAAAGAAAAATTGTTGGCTCGGTATGAGAATAAAGTAAGTTAAAAAATTGAATAGGAACGTTTCAGAAAACAAGCATACCATTTTTGTTTTCTGAAATTTTAGCGGGAATAAAAAATATGTGTTGTTAGAACTTTCCGATAAGTTCTAAAATCAAGAAAAGAGGGGAAAATGAAAAAGAAAATAGTTTTTGATATGGGAAATGTTTTAATTTCTTATAAACCTAAAGAAATGATTGAAAAATACACGGATGATGTCGAAGCGCAACAAATATTGTTTAAAGAAATATTTCACTCAATTGACTGGCTAAAATTTGATAGAGGAACAATAAAAAAGGACGAGTTGAAACGAATCGTTTGTAACCGAATACCGAATGAACTCGAAGAAACAGCAAAAACAATTCTTGATAATTGGTATAATGATGTTCATCCTATTCTAGAAATGAAACCAATTGTTGAACAATTGGCTCGAAAAGGACATGAACTCTATATATTATCCAATGTTTCTGTAGATTTTCATCAGTTTAAAGATAAAATTCCTGGGTTTGATTTATTTCAAGGTGTCTTTATTTCTTCTGATTGGAAGATGATCAAACCTGAACTGGACATCTATCGTGCATTCTATGCTCATTTTCAATTAAATCCAGTAGATTGTTTCTTTATTGATGATATGCCTTTAAATATAGAAAGTGCATCAAATACTGGGATGAAAGGATTTATTTTTCAAAATAATTTTGAAGAATTAAGAAATGTATTATTGTTGAATGAACAATAAATAATGAGTGAATTTTCTATTTTTAGCATTGTGATCGGAATTTATAGATAATGCATTTGTAGCAGTTAATAGAAGTTGATTGTATCATTAAATTTTTGGATAATAATTTATTGATTGAGGTTAAGAATCGTTTTGATGTTTTGGAACTTGAGCAAAGAGCCTCTCGTAAGGAACTAGGCTATGGAATCAAAAACATTCAGCGAACGGTAGAAAATCATAATGGTATTTATAAACAATGGATAGAGGATGAGACTTTTTATACAAGTATTCTTTTTTGGGGAGTATAATTTGTTTTGGAAACATCATTTGTAAGTGGTGGTTGAAAAGGAGAGATTGATGAAAAAAAGTATAAAGAGGCAATTACTGATAAATTTAAGTTATTTAGGAATTCCTTTGTTGAGTGGTTGTTTACTTAGTCTATGGTTGAAATGGTCGATTTCTTCCTGCACGGCAGTTTTTTATGGAATTTTATTAGTGTTTATGATTCCATCGGATGTCTTTTTGGGAAGTAGCTTAGATTATAAAACAAAGTCAATAAACCCAAGCTTCAAGCCAAATAAATTGAATATCAATGGAATTTCTAAGGAACAATTAATAACTTTTATTTTGATTGTGCTAGCTTTTGTAAGTTGTTTATTATTAAGCTTAATGAAGTGAAGTAACAATTGCTAAATAGTTTATTAGTCATTTCATACAATAACTTTGCGCAAGGTCAGAACAATCTGTTCAGATTTTGGGCTTTTTTTGTTATAATAGACAAGATTGAAAAAAGAGAGAGGACGTTGATGATGGCACAAGAAAACGCCTTGATCCAAGGTATGAATCCAAAACAAAAAGAAGCAGTATTATATACTGAAGGACCGTTATTAGTAATGGCTGGTGCAGGGAGTGGGAAAACACGCGTATTGACGCACCGTATTGCCTATTTAATTGAAGAAAAAGAGGTCAATCCTTGGAATATTCTAGCGATTACATTTACCAATAAAGCCGCTAAAGAAATGAAAGAACGTGTGAGTAAGCTTTTAAGATATGGTGGAGAAGATGTTTGGGTATCCACTTTTCACTCGATGTGTGTTCGAATTTTAAGACGAGATGTAGATAAAATCGGCTATAATCGCAATTTTACGATTGTTGATCCATCAGAACAACGCACGTTGATGAAACGTATTTTAAATGACTTGAATATCGATGTGAAAAAATACGATCCGCGCTCTATTTTAGGGACGATTAGTAATGCTAAAAATGAATTGCTGACTCCTGAAAAAATGGAAGAAATGCAAGGGTCAGCTTATGAGCAAATTGCTGCTAAATGTTATAAAGCCTATCAAAAAGAATTAAGAAATAATCAGGCAATGGATTTTGATGATTTGATTATGAATACGATTCGATTATTTAAGGACGATCCTGATACTTTAGGGTATTATCAAAATAAATTCCATTATATTCATGTAGATGAATATCAAGATACAAACCATGCGCAATATACACTAGTCAATATGTTAGCCGCACGCTTTAAAAACTTATGTGTTGTTGGGGACGCTGATCAGAGTATTTATGGTTGGCGTGGTGCCGATATGCAAAATATTTTAGATTTTGAAAAGGATTATCCAAAGGCTGCGGTGATTTTATTGGAACAAAATTATCGTTCAACCAAAACGATTTTATCCGCTGCTAATAATGTTATCAAAAATAATCGCAACCGTCGGGAAAAACAATTATGGACTGAAAATATCGATGGAGAAAAAATTGTTCAATATAGTGGCGATAATGAAAGAGATGAGACACAATTTATCGTTAGTCAGATTCAAAAAGAAATTCGAGAAAACGAACGAATTTATGGTGATTTTGCAGTTCTTTATCGGACAAATGCACAATCTCGTGTGATGGAAGAAATGTTATTAAAATCTAATATTCCATATACGATGGTCGGTGGACATAAATTCTATGATCGTAAAGAAATTAAAGATATTTTAGCTTACTTGAATATTATTTCAAATAACAGTGATTCGATTAGTTTTGAACGAGTGGTCAATGAACCAAAACGTGGAATCGGAAAAAGTTCAGTTGAAAAACTGCGAAGTTTTGCTGATATGCATGGTTGGTCATTATTGGAAGCCGCTCAAAATGTAGACTTAGCAAATATTTCGGGAAAAGCTGGGAAAGAATTAGGGAACTTCGGAATGATGATTCAAGATCTTTCTGAGATGATTGGCTTTTTATCAATTACTGAACTAGTCAAAGAAGTATTGGATCGTAGTGGCTATCGGGATGAATTAAAACGTCAAAATAATTTAGAAGCTCAGGCTCGGCTAGAGAACTTAGATGAATTTTTATCGGTAACCCAGGAATTTGATAAACGTTTTGAAGCTCAAAACGAGGATGATTCAGAAGCACAAGATAATAAACTAGCTGATTTCTTAAGTGATTTGGCTTTGGTCTCTGATTTGGATAGTTTTGAAGAGAGCAGTTCTCAAGTGACCTTGATGACATTGCACGCTGCCAAAGGATTAGAGTTTCCAGTGGTCTTTTTGATTGGTTTAGAAGAAGGAGTTTTTCCTTTATCTAGAGCAATGTTGGAAGAAAGTGAATTAGAGGAAGAGCGTCGTTTAGCTTATGTAGGGATTACTCGTGCGGAAGAGATTTTATTTATGACGAATGCTTTTTCACGAACACTATACGGGAAAACACAATACAATCGTCCGAGTCGCTTTTTAAACGAAATCGATGAAGAATTGCTTCAAAATGAAGGTAGACAAACCACTACAGCAACACCAGCTAGAACATTTGATCCTAAAGTCTTTAAACCAGCTTATGCGCAACCAACGAAAAAACCAGTCACTAACAAAGTAGAAAGCGGTGGAGAATCGCTAGACTGGCAAGCAGGAGATAAGGTGAAACATAAGGCTTGGGGAACAGGGACAATCGTTCGAGTTTCAGGTAACGCGAAAGATTTAGAACTAGATGTTGCTTTCCCGGAAAAAGGTATTAAACGATTGCTGGCTGCCTTTGCGCCAATCGAAAAAATATAGGAGGCTGATTTTAGTGGAACAACCGTTAACATTAGCACAAGCAATTGAGCAAGCAAAAGAGCTAAGAATAAAGTTAAATCAATATTCTCATGAGTATTATGTTGCAGATCAACCAACTGTGGAAGATTATGTTTACGATCGTTTGTATAAAGAATTAGTAGATATTGAGACCGAATTTCCTGATTTGATTACAGCCGATTCGCCTACCCAACGAGTGGGTGGGAAAATTCTGCAAGGATTTGAAAAAGTGACCCATGATGTGCAAATGTATAGTCTGAATGATGGATTTAGTAAAGAAGATATTTATGATTTTGATGAACGGGTGCAAAAATTAGCAGGACGAGCAGTCTCTTATTGTTGTGAACTGAAAATTGATGGTTTAGCGATCTCATTGAAGTATGAAAATGGTCAGTTTGTCCAAGGAGCAACGCGTGGAGATGGAACGGTTGGCGAAAATATTACCGAAAATTTGAAAACAATTAAATCGATTCCTTTGGAGTTGAAAAAACCGATTTCTATTGAAGTTCGTGGTGAGTGTTATATGCCCAAACAATCATTTGTGGATTTGAATCAGGCGAGAGAAGAAGCTGGGCAAGATATTTTTGCAAATCCACGAAATGCGGCAGCAGGTAGTTTACGTCAACTTGACACAAGTATCGTTGCTAAACGTAATTTAAATACTTTTTTATATACTGTAGCGGATTTTGGACCAATGACTGCGCAAACACAAGCCGATGCCTTGAACGAATTAGCTGAAATTGGTTTACGCACGAATCCAGAGAGGAAATTATGTCAAACAATTGATGATGTCTGGGCATATATTGAAGAGTATCATGAAAAACGGGCAGAACTTCCCTATGAAATTGATGGAATTGTGATTAAAGTAAATGATTTTTCTGTTCAAGATGAGTTAGGGTTTACTGTCAAAGCGCCTCGCTGGGCGATCGCATACAAATTTCCACCAGAAGAAGCAAAAACAGTGATTGAAGAAATCGAATGGACGATTGGTCGGACAGGCGTTGTGACGCCGACTGCTGTTATGACCCCGGTTAGAGTAGCGGGAACGACGGTTAGTCGAGCAAGTTTACACAATCCTGATTTTATTGAGATGAAGGATATTCGTCTGAATGATACGGTCATTATTTATAAAGCAGGCGATATTATTCCAGAAGTGGCTCAAGTTGTTCTGGATGATCGAGCAGAAGACAGTCGTCCTTATCAAGTTCCGACTCACTGTCCCGTTTGTGCCAGTGAATTAGTTCATTTGGATGAAGAAGTCGCTTTGCGTTGTATTAATCCAAAATGTCCAGCGCAAATCAAAGAAGGATTAAATCATTTTGTTTCACGAAATGCAATGAATATTGATGGCTTAGGGCCAAGAGTATTAGCGCAGATGTATGATAAAGAATTAGTAGCAGATGTTGCGGATCTCTATTTCTTAGATGAAGACCAATTGATGACATTGGATAAAATCAAAGAGAAGTCAGCGAATAATATTTATACAGCCATTCAAGCAAGTAAAGAAAACTCGGTAGAACGCTTGATTTTTGGTTTAGGAATTCGTCATGTAGGTGCCAAAGCAGCTAAAATATTAGCAGAACATTTTGGTGATCTAAAACGAATCAGTCAAGCAAAACAAGAAGAAGTCGTTGCTTTAGAGTCAATGGGAGAAACGATTGCGGATAGCTTAGTGACTTATTTTGAAAATGAAGAAGTTCATGAATTGATGGATGAGTTGACAAAAGCAGGCGTGAATTTTGAGTATAAAGGAGTTAGAACCTCGCAACTAGAGGCGGTTGAATCCCCTTTTAAAGATAAAACCGTTGTTTTGACTGGAAAATTGACACATTATACTCGTGAAGAAGCTAAAGAGAAAATTGAAAATCTTGGTGGAAAAGTAACGGGAAGTGTTTCTAAGAAAACGGATTTAGTTGTTGCTGGTGCAGAAGCAGGAAGCAAATTGACTAAGGCGGAACAGCTTGGCATTGAAGTTTGGGATGAACAACAAATGGTGAGTGCAATCGACGAAAGTTTTGTCAAAGAGGACTAAAATTCAGGAAGAAAGCTCTCTTTTCATACAAATTTTTGAAAAACTAAGCTATTTTCTATGAACAACAGGCTCAATTCTAAGAGTTTTATGATAGAATAATAAAAAAGCTGTTTTTTTATGAAATCAATCATTAACAGTATAAAAATGAATAAAGACCAGTAACGATTTTTCTATTTAAAGTGGATTAGTGCTTTTGAAAAAACGTCTAACTGGTCTTTCTAGAGGAAAGAAGGGTACCCATGGCAATCAGTGAAGAACAAGCAAAACATGTAGCAAAATTGTCTAAGCTTTCATTTTCAAATGAAGAGCTTACTGATTTTACAGATCAATTAGGGAAAATCATCGATATGGTGGAATTATTAGGAGAAGTTGATACAGAGGGTGTTCCATTTACATCAAACGTAACACAATCAATCAATGTGATGCGTGAAGACGTAGCGATTCCAGGAACAAGCCGTAAAGATTTAATGAGAAATGTTCCTGAATCAGAAGATGGCTATATTAAAGTGCCAGCTATTATTGACAATGGGGAGGCTGGTGCATAATGACAAAATTATATGATAAATCACTAACAGAATTGCATGATTTATTAGTTTCAAAAGAAATCACTGCAACGGACTTAACGAAAGAGACACTTGCTCGAATCAAAGAAACAGAAAAAGAGATTGATGCGTTTATCACAATCAGTGAAGAACAAGCATTAGCAGTTGCTAAAGGGATTGATTTAAAAGGAGTTACAGAATCAAATCCATTAGCTGGTATTCCAATCGGGATTAAAGATAACATTGTAACCAAAGATATTTTAACGACAGCAGCTTCAAAAATGTTGTACAATTTTAACCCAATTTATGATGCAACAGTTATGGATAAAATCTATCAAGCAGACATGATTCCTGTTGGTAAATTAAACATGGATGAATTTGCGATGGGCGGTAGTACTGAAACTTCTTACTTCAAGAAAACGAAAAATGCTTGGGATCATTCAAAAGTTCCTGGAGGTTCTTCAGGTGGTTCAGCAGCAGCCGTTGCGGCAGGTCAAGTACCTGTTTCTTTAGGGAGCGATACAGGCGGAAGTATCCGTCAACCCGCTTCATTTAACGGAATCGTGGGCTTGAAACCAACGTATGGACGTGTTTCTCGTTTTGGTTTAATTGCGTTTTCATCTAGTTTAGACCAAATTGGACCGTTAACTCGAAATGTTAAAGATAATGCATTAGCGTTGAATGCAATCAGTGGATTTGATGAAAAAGATGGCACTTCTGCTGGCGTGAAAGTACCAGACTTTACAGCAGGCTTGACTGGCGATATTAAAGGAATGAAAGTTGCTTTACCTAAAGAATATTTAGGTGAGGGAGTGGATGCTGGTGTTCGTGATGCCGTTCTTAAGGCAGCAGAAACATTTAAAGCTTTAGGTGCCTCAGTTGAAGAAGTGAGTTTACCGCATTCAAAATATGGGGTAGCCGTATACTATATTATTGCCTCATCAGAAGCAAGTTCAAACTTACAACGTTTTGACGGAATTCGTTATGGTTACCGTTCTGAAAATGTCTCAAACCTTGAAGATGTGTATGTAAATTCTCGTTCAGAAGGTTTCGGTGTGGAAGTTAAGCGTCGTATTATGTTAGGAACCTTCTCATTAAGTGCGGGGTATTATGATGCCTACTTTAAAAAAGCAGGACAAGTTCGTACCTTAATTAAACAAGATTTTGATAACGTGTTTGAGAATTATGACATTATCATTGGTCCTGCATCACCAACGGTAGCGTTTGGTCTAGGTGAAAATATCAATGATCCAATTACCATGTATATGAACGATTTATTGACGATTCCAGTTAACTTAGCTGGTTTACCAGGTATGTCAATTCCTGCTGGCTTCTCAGAAGGATTACCAGTTGGTTTGCAAATTATTGGGAAACCATTTGATGAAAGTACGATGTATAAAGCAGCGTATGCTTTTGAACAAGCGACAGATTTCCATACGAAAAAACCTGTGATCTTAGGGGGGAATGACTAATGAATTTTGAAACTGTCATCGGACTTGAGGTCCATGTAGAGCTAAAAACAAATTCTAAAATATTTTCATCCGCTCCTGCTCATTTTGGAGCAGAGCCAAATAGTAACACAAACGTCGTTGACTGGAGTTTCCCAGGTGTTTTACCTGTAATGAATAAACAAGCACTTGAATTTGGCATGAAAGCTGCTTTAGCTTTGAACTGTGAAATTTCAAAAGAAACACACTTTGATCGTAAAAACTATTTCTATCCAGATAATCCGAAAGCGTATCAAATTTCCCAATTTGATCAACCGATTGGTCACGATGGTTGGATCGATATTGAAGTGGATGGCAAAACAAAACGAATTCGTATTGAACGTGTTCACTTAGAAGAAGATGCTGGGAAAAATATCCATGGTGATGCAGGTTATTCATTTGTCGATTTAAACCGTCAAGGAACACCATTGATTGAGATTGTTTCGGAAGCTGACATGCGTTCACCAGAAGAAGCTTATGCTTATTTAGAAGCATTACGTTCAATTATCCTGTTTACAGATGTTTCTGATGTGAAAATGGAAGAAGGTTCAATGCGTTGTGACGCGAACGTTTCTTTACGTCCTTATGGTCAAGAGGAATTTGGGACAAAAGCTGAAATCAAAAATTTGAACTCAATGAGTTTTGTTAAAAAAGGTTTAGCGTTTGAAGAAAAACGTCAAGCAAAAGTTCTTTTATCTGGTGGCGAAATCCAACAAGAAACGCGTCGTTTTGATGAAGCAACAAACAAAACATTATTAATGCGTGTCAAAGAAGGATCAAGTGACTATCGTTACTTCCCAGAACCTGATGTACCACGTTTTGAAATCGATGATGAGTGGATTGAAAAAGTAAGAGCTAGCTTGCCTGAAATGCCTGCTTCTCGTCGTGCACGTTATATCAATGAGCTAGGTTTACCAGAATATGATGCGATGGTTTTAACGTTAACAAAAGAAATGTCTGACTTCTTTGAAGGCACTTTAGCTGAAGGTGCAGATGCAAAACAAGCTTCTAACTGGTTGATGGGTGAAGTATCTGCTTACTTGAATAGTGAAAAAATTGAGCTTTTAGACACCAAATTGACACCTGCTAATTTAGCTGGTTTGATTACATTGATTGCAGATGGCACAATTAGTTCTAAAATTGCGAAAAAAGTCTTTAAAGAATTGATTGAAAATGGCGGCGACGCAAAACAGGTCGTAGAAGCGAAAGGGCTTGTTCAACTGTCTGATCCTGCTCAATTATTACCAATTATCAATGACGTTTTAGATAATAATCAACAATCAGTAGATGATTTTAAAAATGGAAAAGATCGTGCGGTTGGTTTCCTTGTTGGTCAAATTATGAAAGCTACTAAGGGACAAGCAAACCCTGGTGTTGTGAACAAGCTGTTGCAAGAAGAATTAGCCAAACGATAGAAAGTAGCTGGAAATCGTATGAAAAAAGCAAGAGTGATTTATAATCCAACCTCAGGAAAAGAACTCGTTAAAAAAAATTTAGCTGATATTTTGTCCATTTTAGAAGAATGTGGCTATGAAGCTAGTGCTTTTGCTACAACTCCAGAAGAAGACTCTGCAAAAAATGAAGCGCATCGAGTGGCTCAATTAGGTTTTGATTTGATTGTAGCAGCCGGTGGTGATGGGACCATCAATGAAGTTGTTAATGGAATTGCTCCGTTAGAGGATCGGCCTAAAATGGCGATTATTCCTGCAGGAACAACCAATGATTATGCAAGAGCATTGAAAGTTCCGCGAGATAATATCATAAAGGCTGCTGAGGTCATCAAAAAAAATCAGTTAGTTAAGATGGATATTGGTAAAGCTGCTGAAACGTATTTTATCAATATAGCGGCTGGCGGTCATTTAACCGAGTTGACTTATGAAGTTCCTTCAGAATTAAAAAGTATTTTTGGCTATTTAGCTTATTTGGCGAAAGGTGCCGAAATGTTACCAAGAGTTAAGCCAATCAAAATGCGCATGACGTATGATGAAGGGGTTTATGAAGGGGACGCTTCTATGTTCTTCTTAGGATTGACTAATTCAGTTGGCGGCTTTGAGCAAATTGCGCCAGATGCTAAATTGGATGATGGGAAATTTTCTTTGATCGTTGTTAAGACTGCGAATGTTTTTGAAATCCTTCATTTAGTCGCTTTAATGCTAAAAGGTGGTAAACACGTTGAAGATCCAAGGCTTATCTATACAAAAACGAGCTTTTTACGTGCGGAAACGTTAAACGAAAAGAGCAAGATGATGATTAATTTAGATGGTGAGTATGGCGGTGATGCACCGATGGAATTTACCAATCTACATCAACATATTGAAATGTATGCCAATACAGATGATATTCCTTCAAATGCGATCATAGGTTCAATGCTGGATGATTTTGACGAATACTCTGAGACGAGTAAAGAATTTGTCAAAGAAGTGGAGCGTTTGACTGAAGAGGATATCGATGGAGACGGCTATATTGCGGATAAGAAAAAAACAGAAGAGTAGTTCAAAAGATTTCTAAGTTTAATAATATAAATCGATTTGCTTGAAGATAATTAATTTTCAAGTAAGTCGATTTTTTTGTTTCATTAAAAATCAGGAATGAAAAGTTAAAAAATAATTCTTGACCCTCCGCTAACAGGAGGATCTATTCTATAGAAGGAGGAGGGATTAAGATGACGAAAATAATTGAGGTACAACAGATTCAAAAAAAATATTTAGCAAAAGAAGTTTTAAAAAATCTTACATTTGAGGTGAAGCAAGGTGAGTTTTATGGTCTATTGGGAGCAAATGGTGCTGGGAAATCGACGACCATTGATTGTATTTTAGGACTAAAGAAAGTCGACCAAGGATCAATTTATTTACTAGGAAAAAAAATAGGTAAGAAACAACCCAAAGCGTTATTTGAAAAGATTGGTGTTCAATTTCAACAAGCACATTATCCAGATAAAATCACGGTTGCTGAAATGTGTAGATTGACAGCTTCATACTATGAACAACCTCAGCCTTGGGATCAGCTATTGAAAGATTTTGGTTTAGCTGGGAAGGAAAAACAAAAGGTGACTCATTTATCTGGTGGGGAGCAACAAAAATTATCGGTATTATTAACGTTGATTCCAAAACCAAAAGTTGTTTTTTTAGATGAATTAACCACAGGTTTAGACACGATTGCGCGGAGACAAGTTTGGCAACTACTAAAAAAATTGAAGGAACAAGGGCTAACGATTTTATTGACGTCACATTATATGGATGAGGTTGAAGCACTGTGTGATCGCATCGGAATCATTGTAAATGGTGAAATAATGGTGGAAGGAACGGTCGCAGAAGTTAAGACTCAAACCAAAAAGGAAACATTAGAAGAAGCGTATCTATGGTATACTGGGGAGGTTGAAAAAGATGAGAGCATTTAAAACCATGTATTTGACTGAATTTAAACTAACTGTGAGACAATTAGATGTGCCGATTTTTGGCTTACTTTTTCCTGTTTTAGTTTCGGCAGTTTTAGGCTTTGTCTACGCTAGTGGTGGGAATGAGGCAATGGGAAAGACATTTGCTAGTGCTTGTACAATCGGCATTTGTGCGAATGGACTGATGGGCTTACCTTTGACTTTATCTCAATATCGTGCAAATAAACTGTTGAAACAGCTTAAAGTGACGCCGATTCGTTCAGCTCAAGTATTGCTCGTTCAATTTGCAGTTAAAGCGACTCTTTCTGTTTTATCTAGTGTTCTGGTTTGGCTAACATTGGTCGTACTATTTGATTTTCAGTTTATAGGAAACTTCACGCTATTTATTTTGGGTTATATTTTAGTCGTCTTTGCTATTTTCGGTATTGGAATGATTATCGCCAGTGTTTCTGCCAATACGAATACAACGAATTTATTATGCAGTATTGTTTATTTTCCAATGCTTTTTTTATCTGGAGCGACTTTACCGCTAGAAATACTGCCTAATGTTCTTGTAAATGTCCTACAATTTTTACCGTTGACGCAAGGAATTAACTTATTAGAAACAATTACGTTGAATCAACCAGTCAATAGTGGAGTTAGTGCTGCAATTTTTTTGTTAGTTATTGGTGGCTTGGCAATTTTTATTGCTACAAAAATGTTTAGATGGGAGTGATGAATATGTATCAAATCGGAATGTTCTCAAAAATGAATCAAACGACGATTAAAACACTTCATCATTACGATGAGATTGGTTTATTAAAACCAGCTAGAATTGATAAAGAAACTGGTTATCGCTATTATGATTTAGGGCAATCTTATACTTTGCATCGTATTCATTCATTAAAACAAATGGGTTTTCAATTGGATGAAATTAAGAAAATTATCGGTGGAACATCTAAAAAGTCGCTGTTACAAGAAAAAAAGTTAAAACTATTAGCTGAAATAGCTGAAAAAACGAAAAGTTTAGGGCAAGTTGAATTTTATTTAATGGAAAAGGAAGAGGATTTTTCTGAATATGAAATATTAATCAAGGAACTGCCAGAAGTTACAGTTGTTTCGAATCGAAAGATCATTGATTCTCATCAAAGGTTATTCCAAGTAATGCCAGAAATGGGCGCAAAAATGGAACAATTAGGGTGTGTTTGCGCGAAACCTGAATATTGCTTCAGCATATACCACGATGGTGAATATCGTGAGACTGCAATTGATGTTGAAATTTGCGAAGCGGTCACAGAGATAAAATCAGATGCTTTAGGCTTAACTTTTAAAACAATTCCTCAAATTCAACAAGCTGCTTGTTTATTCCATAAAGGTTCGTATCAACAATTTCCGAAAGCTTATTATGCACTCGTCAAATGGATGGAAGCAAATGGTTATGAGCCCGCTGATTTCCTAAGAGAATCATATCTTGACGGTATTTGGAATAAAGAAAATGAAAACGAGTGGTTGACTGAGATTCAATTTCCGATTCGTAAAAAGTAGTGGGTATAATGTTTAAGCAATAATGACTTTATTGGATAATTCAAAAGTCTTTATTGCTTTTTTTGCTTTTATTCATTAGAATAAGTGGAGCGTCTAGACGTATAGAAGAGGGAGCGACTTATGAATAATTTTCCAGTAAAGAAAAATGAAACAATCGAAGTTGAAATTATTGATTTAACACATGAAGGAATGGGTGTCGCAAAAATCGATGGCTATCCATTATTTATTGAAAATGCCTTGCCAGGTGAAAAAATGGAAATCAAGGTTTTAAAAACAGGAAAAAGTTTTGGGTACGGAAAAGTATTAAATGTCCTAAAATCAAGTGAAGACCGTGTACCTGTTAAGGATCAAAATTTTACAAAAGTTGGGATTAGCCCGCTACAACATTTAGCTTATGGTGCGCAACTGAATTTTAAAACAAACCAAGTGAAGAACTTAATGCAACGAGTAGCTAAATTACCTGATGTTCCAGTTTTGGATACTATTGGTATGAGCAATCCTTGGGGCTATCGTAATAAAGCGCAAATCCCTGTTAGAAAAATAAATGATCAACTACAAACTGGTTTTTTTAGAAAGAATAGCCATGATTTGATTTCTTTAGAGCATTTTTATATTCAAGATCCTAAAATTGATGAAGCGATTATCAAAATTCGCGATATCATGAGAAAATATGGTGTAAAACCTTACAACGAAAGTGATAATACTGGGAATTTACGCCATATTGTGGTTCGTCGTGGTTATTATACTGGAGAAATGATGGTGGTGCTGATTACTCGTACTCCTAAATTATTCCCAACGAGTAAAATTATTCCTGATATTTTAGCAGCACTTCCAGAAGTGGTTAGTATTGTTCAAAATGTTAATCCTAAGAAAACGAATGTCATTTTTGGCGATGAAACAATTTTACTACATGGTGAAGATAAGATGATTGATACCATTTTTGATTTGAAATTTGAGATTTCTGCACGTTCATTCTATCAAGTGAATCCAATTCAAACTGAAGTGATGTATAATAAAGTTAAAGAATTTGCGGCTTTGACAGGTGAAGAAATCGTTGTCGATGCGTATTGTGGTATCGGAACAATTGGCTTAACTTTAGCAAAAGAAGCAAAACAAGTGTATGGGATTGAAGTCATTGAAGAAGCCGTAAAAAATGCTGAAAGCAACGCGAAATTAAATGGGATCGAAAACGCAACATTTACTAGTGGGTTAGTTGAAGAAGTGTTACCAAGAATGTTGGAACAAGAAATCAAACCAGATGTTGTAATCGTTGATCCACCAAGAAAAGGTTTAGAAGCGAGCTTAATTGATACGTTGATTGAAACAAAACCACAACGAATTGTTTATGTAAGTTGTAATCCAGCTACGTTGGCTCGCGATATAGCTTTATTAGTTGAAGGTGGTTATGAAGCAAAAGAAATTCAACCAGTTGATAACTTCCCGCAAACAACACATATTGAATCAGTAACGTTGTTAGAAAGACGGTAAGCTTAAAAATTTAAGTTTAGGCACGTTTATAAAAAGTGGGTTTTTGCCAGTGTATGTAATAGATTTCAAAATAAATAGATTCAAAACTATGTTACTGTGTAATGAAGAGCCTGAAGTTTGAAAATGAATCAACTGAAAAATAAATAGCAACAATATTTTGTAGTATAATGACGTTTCTGTAAAAAGAAGCGTTTTTTTTATGCAAAAGTACACTGAAGGAAATTATATTTTTGGAAAGCAATGAATATTAAAATGACGTTCTTATTCATCAATTCTCTTTTTATCTTATTTAATGATGATAAATAAAAAGCAGTAAAATTGACAATAGACCATCGGTCGAGTAATATATACTTATAGACCGTTGGTCGAGGGAGGGGATACATTGTCAAATACAAAAGATTTTGATGTTAAAAGAAATGAGATTTTAGACTGTGCAGCAAAGCTATTTATGACAAAAGGTTATGAATCAACAAGTGTCAATACGATTTTAAAAGAGATTGGGATTGCTAAAGGCACTTTTTATTATTACTTTGATTCAAAAGAAGAAGTTATGGATGGAGTCGTCATGCGTTTTGTCGATGAGGAATTGAAATATGCGCAAAGTATTTTAGCGGACGACAGTATAACGCCTATTGAAAAATTAATCAAAGCTTTATTTAAGCAAAACCAATCGGATAATGAAATAAACATGGTAAAACAGATGTATGAAGCTAATAATGCCCTAATGAAACAACGAGCATTGCAAAGAACATTGGAAATAATCTGTCCAATTTACGCAGAAATCATTAGCCAAGGAAATGAACAACAAATATTTTCTTCAAAGACTCCCTTGGCTGATATACAATTTCTACTTGCTGGTGTCCAAACTTTATACGATCTCAGTCATCTGGAAAATGCTCATATTAAAGTAAATCAGATGGCAATTTTAGAAACTTTTTTTCAAGTATTAGGTATAAATGAAACAAAAATCAGTAAAAATCAAATTAGTAAATTAATGGAGGAATAATCAATGAATCATAAAGCATTAGTAAACAAACTAACCGAACTTACAGATACAGATTTTGAAACGTGTGAGAATATCGTCAAAGCCTATGAAATATACTGTGAAACAGAAAAACAACGCCCATTTAAACAAGACATTGACGAAAAGATGGTTGAATCAATCAGTACCACAACAAGTTATGATGCTTTAACCGTAAAAGCCGTATTAACTAGTTTGATTTCTGTTGTTCAAACGGGTATCGTAGCAAAAATTCCTTTCATCAAAAAAGGTAGAAGTTAACATAATGAATGAGACAACTTGGATTAGTTTCCTGTGAGTCATGCAAAAACAAAGCTAAGATTCAGCAAAACAGGATAATTTAGTTATTGTTGTTATTCTGTTTAAAATTGTATCCGCAGCAGCCAATGATTTGAAGTATATTTTTCTCCACGTCATTGGCTAAAACTTTGTTTGCAAAATAATGTTCGATAGTATGAAATTAAATTTTGAAAGAATGGCTGTTCTTGTTCTTCTGCTACTTACAGAAATTTTTTTGTATCGTATTGATTTTAAGGTGTTTAGTTGTAATCTTTACCAACTTTTTGCTAGTGTTCAGCTAAAAGGCTTTATCGCAATGAATTAAGAATAGTTAACTATCAATAATTGACAGGAGAACCTTTATGATTACACGATGTATAAAAAAAGAGTTTAAAAATCATAAAATCATTATGTTCACCCTTACTATGTTTATTTTACTAGCTACTTTGCTCATTTCTAGTGCTTTAATAGTCATAACTAACTTAAATGGCTCATTAAATCATTTATTTAGTAAAGCTAAGGTGCCAAGTTATGTGCAAATGTACGCTGGTGACCTATCTCAAAAGGATATTGACCAATTTAGTCAAGATAATGAGTTGATTCAAGCACAACAAACTGTAACGATGTTAGGAATTTCAGGAGAAAATCTATTCTTACAAAAAAATGGAAACTCTGAGGTTAATAGTATTATCGAAAACAGTTTTGTTGTACAAAATAAAGATTTTGATTTTTTGTTAGATAATGAAAATAACATTGCCCAAGTGGCTGACGGTGAAATTGGTGTGCCTATTTATCATCAGCAAAAATATCACTTAAACTTAGGTGATCAAGTAATGGTCAAAATCAATGATTATCAAAAAAACTATCGTATTACTACTTTTATTCGAGATGCGCAAATGAATCCTGCTCTTGTCACTTCGAAAAGATTTTTAGTTAGTCAAAACGATTGGCAAAACTTGGCTAACAAAATTAGTAAGCGTGAATACTTAATTGAGTTTGCCTTAAAAAATGAAGATAAAATTTCTAGCTTTGAAAAACAATACGAACAGTCTAATTTACCTCAAAGCGGTACGGCCTTGAATCGTTCATTGTATCAAGTGTTAAATGCGTTAACTGATGGTCTGATTGTTGCGATTATTACATTGATTAGTCTATTACTTTTAATGATTGCAGCTCTGTGTTTACGGTTTACGATTTTAACGGCGCTTGAAGAAGACTATCGTGAGATTGGAATTATGAAAGTGATAGGGATTAATGATCAAAATATTCGAAAAATCTATTTGACTAAATATTTAGTGATTGCAGCAATTGCTTGTATTGTCGGCTACCTGATTTCCTTACCGCTGGCTAATTTATTTACTCAATCCATCTCAACTTATATGGGCACTGGTGCTAAAACATTTTCAGTTTATTTAGTTCCACTTGTTGGTGCTTTGTGTGTATTTCTATTTGTCTATGCTTTTTGTCGTCTTATCTTTCGTCGTTTCAAAAAAATTTCTGCTTATGAAGCACTACAAGTTGGAGAGATTAGTGGTAATCGAAAAACCGCTGGGAAGCTGCAACTAAATGCAAAAAAACGATTGATTCATAATCACACAATTTTTATTGGGGTCCGAGAAGTTTTAATTCAATTGAAAAGCTATATTTTATTAATCTTGATTGTTGCCGTTTGTTTATTTCTTATGAGCGTTCCCTTACACTTTTTGCAAACAATCCAATCTCCGAGTTTTATCTCGTATATGGGGGCAGGGAAAAGTGATCTAAGAATCGATGTCCATCAAGCGAAGGAGTACCCAAAAGAATTTGAGCAGTTAAAAGTAGCTTTGAAAGAGGATCCTGATATTACCAAACAAGTTTCCTATACAACTAGTGCCTACCAGGTAAAGAACACTGATAACAAGCATGTCACAATTAAAATTGAAAATACAGATGATTTTCAAACGTTTCCATTGAGTTATGTTAGCGGGAAAGCTCCACAAAATAACAAAGAAATTGCCTTGTCCAGTATGAATGCCGAGGAATTCGATGTAACAGTTGGCGATAAATTGATAATTTTGCTAGCCAACAAAGCCACATTATTAACTGTTAGTGGAATTTATCAAGATGTAACCAATGGTGGTAAAACTTCTAAAGCGATGTTAGCTAGTGAGAATAGTAATATTTTGTGGCACACGATTAATTTTGATGTGAAAGATAAACTAAAGATTAAGCAAATCAAAAAAAAGTTAGAGCAGCAATTTAAGCATATAAAGGTAACTGATACTAATGAATATATTCAACAAACATTGGGTGGTGTTATCAAACAAGTTACTATGATTAGTATAGTTGCTTTAGTATTAGGCCTGTTAATTGCTAGTTTAATCACTACGATGTTTTTCAAGATGATTTTAGCCAAAGAAGCGAAAAATATTGCCATCATGAAAAGTATTGGCATTTCAAATAAAACGATTGGACAACAATATTTGGTACGAGGTATCTTTAGTCTTGGTATTGCCTTAATTATCGGCCAACTTGCAACTAATTTGTTAGGATCAAAAGTTGCGAGTGTACTACTTTCCGGTGTTTCAACGTTGACTTTTGTAGCGAATCCTGTTCTTTATTATTTACTTATACCAGCCTCTTTGCTTGTTGTAGTTTGTCTGTCTATCTATTTTGTCAATTTGTCTATAAAAAAGATCAACATCATGCTAGTAGCAGAATAAAGGAGCTAAAACAATGTTATTAAAAACAATGAATCTATCAAAAAGTTTTCCTATTGAAAATATGCCTCCTCAACAAATTTTGAACAACATCAATTTATCGATTGAAGAAGGCGAATTTATTTCAATCATGGGTGCTAGTGGTTCAGGCAAATCAACCTTACTATATACTATTAGCGGTATGACGCAACCTACTTCAGGGACCGTTGAATTTTGTGGTAAACATTTAAATAGTTTAACAGAGGAACAATTGACTGAGTTACGTTTGACTAAAATGGGATTTGTGTTTCAGCAAGCCAACTTGTTGAAAAATTTCAATTTGAAAGATAATATTGTAATTTCAGCTTATTTAGGCAGGAAAGAAGCGAAGCAACAAATTGATGAACGAGCAGATGAATTAATGAAACAGACGGGTGTTGCCCAGCTTGCTCAAAAAGATGTGAACCAAGCTTCTGGAGGACAATTACAACGTGTGTCTATCTGTCGTGCACTAATCAATCGACCTGTGATTATTTTTGCTGACGAACCAACTGGTGCACTAAACTCGAAGGCGGCTGCAGAAATTATGACTTTGTTCAACGACATCAATCGAACAGGTACGACTGTAGTTCTTGTTACTCATGATGCTAGAATCGCCGCCAAAACTGAACGAATTCTGTTTATGTCAGATGGTGAAATCATTGCCGATAAATATTTAGGGAAAATGACTGATGAAATTCAATTAAAAGAAAGAGAGAGACAAGTTGTATTATGGTTAAATGCTTTAGATTTTTAATCTTATAGGTAAAACTGCTTAGTTAATAGAAATTTCTATAAATATATTTTTCAACTCAAAGAATCATAATTTTATTTTCAAAGTAAAAAATTTGTTTTTCATTCAAAATTCACATTGTTTTTCTTATATGCTTCATGTACATTAAAAATAAAATTAGTAACCTAGTCAAAATAAGTGAAGGGTTCTTTAATAAGAGATGACTTTGTAACGTTTAAGGAAGGGATAAAAATGATCAAACAATATGTAGTAGATGCGTTTACAGATGAATTGTTCCATGGGAATCCTGCAGCGGTCTGTGTTTTAGAAGCTTTTCCAGCGGATAATTTATTATTGAGTATTGCCAAAGAAAACAATCTTTCTGAAACGGCTTTTGTAGTAAAAAGAGAAGAAAATCATTATGATTTACGTTGGTTTACTCCGGGTGGAGAAATCGATTTGTGTGGTCATGCGACGTTAGCAGCAGCTTTTGTTTTGACAAATTTTTATGAGACTAAGTTGAAACAAATCGTTTTTCATACGTTAAGTGGTGAATTAGAGGTAGAGAAAAAGCAAAAATTGTATCAAATGAGTTTCCCAGCCTATGAATTGAAGCCGATTGTAGATACTAAGGCTATGAGTGAAGCGCTAGGTATAGAAATAGTTGAAGCCTATTTAGGTAGAGATTTAGTTTGTGTCTTAGCATCAGAAGATCAGGTTAGAAAATATAAACCTAAAATGAAAGCAATCGAAAAACTACCTGGTTTACTTTTTCACATCACTGCACAAGGGAGTAGCTATGATTGTGTATCACGTTCATTTGCTCCGAAAATAAAAATTCCTGAAGATCCAGTATGTGGTAGTGGTCACTGTCATATAGTTCCATTTTGGAGTGACAAATTAGTGAAAAATCAGCTGATTTGCTATCAAGCTTCACCGCGGAGTGGTATTCTTCATTCGGAAATAAAAAACAATCGTGTCTTATTAAGTGGTCAAGCAGTTCTGTATGCGATATCGGAGTTACAGTTTACTATAGGGGAATAATCTATAAGGTGTATTAAAAAAACAATCGATTAATAAGAAATCAGCTACTCATCCTAGTGTGTAAGTGTTTTATACCTATCAAAAAAGATAAGCTGAAAAAGAAGTTACTAATGAGAATGACTATTTTATTTTGATCAAATAAGATTTCGAGCAAATTCTATTTGATCAAAAATTTAAGGAGTTATAATGGATGAGTAGCTGATTCAGGCTTAATTACTTGCAGAGAATGACAAGCAATTAAATTTTGATACAATTTACGTCTTATCCAAATAGTTGGTTGCAACAAACTATTTGGTCAATGGATAAAAGGTGTGTCGTAAGTTGTAATCAAAGTAAGAGCAAACAAAAGTTTATTTGCGATATAAAAAGAGCGAAAAAAAAGTATTGGACACCTTTCCAATACTAGTAGTAGCCAAAACCAATTAAAATTTCAAATTTCGCTTAAAAATTGTAAAAAAAACTAGCGTTTTCCACAAAAATTGAGTAAAATGAAATGGTCAATGAGAATTTGACTGGGCAACTTGTATATCAAGGTTGTGTTTGATATTACAGGGCTTTGTGAATGGATTGCAGTCCGTTCACAAAGTGCCTATTTATTTTTTCGCTCTAATTACCGTTGTTTAAAAGAAAAACAAAAAAAGTATCAGTCAACACTAATACTTTGCGAAGTGCAACAAATAAAACATTAACTAAATTCAAAGTAAAATACTAGACGTTTTTTTGAATTTTGAGTAACATAGAGATTGTTAATGTAATTGTTATAGGCAGTTTGTATTATTGTTGTGTTGATAATACAGGGCTCGGTCAATAAGATTGCAGTCTTTTTTTCGGAGCGCCTTCTATTCTGTTTTCTTATACTGTCATTTTAACCTAACAATATGGCGATAGTCAAGATTGTTTTAATATTTTGGAAGAAAATGTTATTATGGGGGGAGAATAGACTGTTTTTCTATAACCAAACTAGAAGATGACTATTTTATAATATATGAAGTCTATTTAAATGCATAGGTTGCAATTAAATAATGTTTCACATCTTACTAATCTGATTTTGGAATGTTTTTTTGCAAAATCGATCTTAATACGTAAACAGGAAGGAAGCAAAGTGATGAGAGTTAATGACAAGATGATTGTACGTCAAGATTTAAAAGTAGGTAAGCATTATGGAAAAGTAGAAGTTTATCCAGGCATGAGACATTTAATTGGTAGTGAGGTAACTATTTTGTCGATTGTTCCATATGAAAAAATGGATTTGTTGACACAATTACAAGTGGATAAAGCAGCCAAATTGTATCACATCGCAGAAGATCCGGCAGGATATCTTTGGAGTGAACAAATGTTTGAGCTTGAAGATGAAGAATAAGAATGCTTTGCAATCAGTAGTCACTGAATCTTTCGTTTAATTTGATTTATAAGAAAGGTTGGGACAAAATGTGGTTTTTACTTTTGTCTCAGCCACAATTTTTTAGTTGATTAGTCAAAATTGAAAAGTACGCTGAAATTCACTCGTTTGTTGTGAATCTCAGCGTACTTTTACTTTACAAGCGGTTAGTTCAATAAAAAACCGTCGAAAAGAATCTGAATTATTTGTGGAAGATATTCTTCGGTAATGGAAGATTCAGCGTTGATAGCGGCTAATAATGCGAGAATAGCGGATTTAGTTAGTCTTGGATCGATTTCATTATGAGTCAGACCGTAGTCGATATACGTTTCGTAAATCGTAAGTTTTTGTTTTTCTATCTTAGTTCTAATTAGCTCAGCATGCCTATTTCGATGGTTGATTTCAGCAGTTAAGAGTTGACTCGCTTGTATAGAGGACTGGTTTTGGCATAAAGCAAGTGCGGCTAATAATTTTTCACGATAAGGAATCGATGAATTTAACAATTTGGTTGCTTCAGAAAAGAGCTGGCCCATCGATTGAATCATACAAGCTTCCAATAATCCTTTTTTATTTTCAAAATAAGTGAAAATGCTGACTTTAGAGACGTTAGCTTCTGCTGCAATTTCTTCAATGCTAACAGAGGAATATCCTTTTTGAGAGAACCGTTCAAGTGCTATTTGAATAATTTTTTCTTTTTTCTTTGTCGTTCGTTGCTCAGCTTTATTCATAATAACCTCCTATGTATCATTTTATCAATGTGAATGAACTTTTTCAATAAAAAGTTCAAAAAATGTTGACAGTAATCTAAGAGTAAGATATGATTTTTTTGAACTATTAAATGTTAAAGTTCAAAAAGGAGTGTTATGAAGGATGAATTGGAAAGTTGTTTTTATTGTTCTTTTGATTAGCTTTTTTGCATTGAAGTTTCTATTTGCTTATTTTATTCGTCAATCGAAGCAACCATTTGGAAAAATTGGTTTGGTTTTAGCTAAAATTTGGAATCGTACATTTGATCATATGACCGATTGGGGACTAGCCAATTATGAAGTGCAATCAAATCTGGTTATTTTGGATGTTGGTTGTGGTGGAGGGAGGACGATTCAAAAATTTACTAAAAGGGTTTCAACTGGAAAAATAGTTGGAATCGATACTTCTCAGACAGCACTTGAAGTTGCTAGTAAAATAAATCGAACAGCTATAGAAACTGGTTTGGTTCAATTGGAAGTTGCTGATGTCGCTTATTTGGATTTTGCTAAAGAAACATTTGATTTGGTAACTGCGATTCAAACGTTTATGTACTGGGATGAAGTCGAAGCAGGATTTGGAGAACTATATCGTATTTTAAAAAGTAATGGTTCATTATTTGTGGTGACGGAAAAATATAAAATTCATTACCATAAAAAAGAATATGAAGAAGTTTCCCATTTTACTGCATTATTAAAATCGCTTGGCTTTGTTATAATTGAAATAAAGGAAACAAGTAAATGGATCAGTATCCATGCTGTGAAATAAGGGGAAAGTGTTCAGACACTCCCTCGTAAGAATTTCCCGATAAATACTACAATAAATTGAAAATAGGAGCAAAAAATGAAAACAGATAAACTAAAGAATTGGTGGAGATATTTCCTGCTTTTACTAGTGATCCTTTTTTCCATTTTGTTAGTGTATGTTGCTTATGTTTATTTAAGTTATCATCGAGTTGCGGATAATCAACGACTTAGCATTACACATAAAACTGAGGAAAGCGAATTGAGTCTAGATCATGAGTATAAAGTGACGACGTATAATATTGGTTATGGTTCTTATCCACCAGACTATACTTTTTTTATGGATGGTGGTGAAAAATCAAAAGCTGAAAGTAAACAAAGTGTGGTAGAAGCTATTGATGGTGCTATTAGTACGATTCAATCTCAAACACCAGATTTTGCTTTGTTTCAAGAAGTAGATGAAGCAGCTACTAGAAGTCGCAAAGTAGATGAAGTAACTCAAATTGGACAAGCATTTACGTCTTACGATCAAGCATTTGCGGTAAATTATGATTCAGCCTATTTGATGTATCCCATTCTAGATCCAATTGGTAAATCTAAATCAGGTTTACTGACATTGAGTAATACGAAAATGATTGAAAGTAGAAGATATAGTTTGCCAATCGAGACGAATTTTAATAAGTTTTTTGATTTAGATCGTGCCTTTACTGTTTCTGAAATTCCAGTTGAAAACGGTAGAAGCTTGATGTTGTACAATGTTCATTTGTCAGCCTATTTAAAAGATGAAGCTATTCAAAAAAAACAACTTAGGACATTGTTTGATCAGATGGAAAAGGAATATAAAAAAGGAAATTATGTGTTATGTGGCGGTGATTTTAACCATGACCTTTTGACTTCTTCGAACGAAATATTTGAAAATGACACATCAGAAGATTATTCTTGGCTCCAACGTTTTCCAAAAGAAGAATTGCCAGCTGGGTTAGAAGTTGTTACTTATCAAGAAACTGGAATGGTAACACCTTCGGTAAGAAATCTCGATAAACCTTATATTGAAGGTGAGTCTTTCGTAGCGTTGATTGATGGTTTTATTCTTTCAAAAAATATCAAGGCACAGAAAATAGCTGTGGTTGATACTGGTTTTTTATATTCTGATCATAATCCAGTTGAGTTATCTTTTCGATTAATGCAGTAGTATAATCGATAAGATAAAGCTCAGCAAGAAAGTAGTGAACCCAAAAAGTAATAGTTCGCTTTGGGGTTCACTATTTTTTTATCAATCATATTTGTTTAACTGAAATTCTTCAATTAAAGCAATTAATTTTTCTGCATAATCAGGATCAGTCGCATAACCGCCATTTTGGAGAGCGTAGGCAGCTTCTTTGTAATTTTTACTCGTTTTGATTGCCTCATATGTCCCGACAGACAAAAAATCGATATGATCAACCATAGATTCTTGCACAGTATCGTATTTTTTAAACGAATCTTCAATTGTTATCGTCTCGCCATCTATCACTTCATTTGTAGGCAAAATACTAGATTGATCATTGTAAGAACCTTTAATTCCAAAAAGATTATTGGCTTCAACAGCTAATTCACTTTGGCCCCAATTGGATTCTAAAATGGCTTGAGCAATCGTAATACTTGCAAATAAATGCGTTTGATCTTGAAGTAACCGCGCTTCTTCAGCAATCGTAGTAATAAACGCTTTTTGCTCTTCAGTAGCGGTGTCTTCAACAACGGAAGTATTTCTATTTAAAAGAAAAATCAGGCTTGTGATTGATAAAAGAAGAAGCAATAAAATCGGTAAAATATTTTTATTTTTAAATGTAAATGTCTGCATAACAACCTCGTTTCTACTATAAAGTACTAATTAAAATATTTATTGATTTAGCTAGTCACTGGATATATATTGAATTAAAGCAAATAAAGGTAAAGCTTCTGATAAAATTTGGAAAAATTAAGAAAGTTTTATTATTTGACTGGCTTGAAATGCTATTTGGTTATCACTTTTTGCTTAAATTACGATAATTCTATACTTGATAATAAAAATGTAAATATATCTAGACTTTTTTTGAGTCGAATGCTATGATTTAGTTAAGATATCTTTACTTTTAAAAGGAGAATTTCATGAAAGTTATCAACACAATTAGAGAAACAAGAAAACAAAAAAAAATCACCCAGGGAGAGTTGGCAAAAGCAGTAAAGGTATCTAGACAAACGATTATTGCAATAGAAAATGGGAAGTATAACCCAAGTTTAGAGTTATCTTTAAAATTAGTTGCTTTTTTCAATTGTTCATTTGATGAAATTTTTTATTTAGAAGACAAGGAGTGAAGGATATGGATATAGTGTTGGGGATAGGCTCGTCATTACTAATTTTATTTTTAGGGATTTTTGGAATACGTTCTATAATACAAGCAATTAAGTTATTGGTCAAAGTCAGAAAGCACGAAATTGACGAAAGATATGAATTTATGGTATTTAAAGCACTAGGTTATACGATGATCATTATATTTTTACTACATATTATTCAACTTTTTATTGGTAATTTACCTAGTAATAAGTGGCAAGAAAGTGGCAGATATTTTATCCCAGTTATTTCAGCTGGAATGCCTTACGGATCCCTTCTTGATAATATGCATATGCACATAGAAGCTATTATATTTGATGGACTTGTTTTTGGAATTTTATTTAGAATGATGAAAAAACAATATGGGGAATAAGTTGCTATGCAATTGCGAACAGAAAAATTACATTCGAAAATCAATTTTCCTGTAAAATAGAAATTAGTTCGTAATAGCCTTAGTTTTAACTTAAATCAGTAATAAAAAGAAATTTTCTTTTTAGGATGTCCTATACAAGATTAAAAAATTGTGTAGAACATCCTAATTTTTATTAAAAAATCATTCATTTTTGTGTATAATGGAGGAGTTAAAGATTTTTAGGTGAAATAAAATTTCGTTTTTTTAACTTTTCACATGACGGATTTTAACTTTTGGTTTTAGTATTGATGGTAGAAAGGAATAGCTATGAAAAAACAAATTATTAGAGGAATTACTGTTGCAATGTCACTCATGTTTATTACAGCCTGTGGTCAAACAAAATCAACTGATTCGTCCTCTGAAGGGCAAGAATCAACTGAATTGGCTAAGGATCAATCGTTTAAAATCGCTGTCCAAGCGGAAGTTCCTTCAATCGATCCATCCTTACAAACGGATGTGATTGGCTATGGTGTAGTTAAAAACACTGGCGAAGGGTTATATAGATTAGATAAAGAAGGTGTCCCAGCGTTAGCGGGTGCCGAAGAAGAACCAACTGTTAGTGAAGATGGAAAGTCGTATTTATTTAAATTGAGACAAGATGCAAAGTGGTCAAATGGAGACCCTGTTACAGCAGAAGACTATGTATTTGCATGGCAAAGAACGACAAATCCAGAAACTCAAGCCGAATTTGCCTATCTTTATGAACCAATCAAAAATTATCCGCAAATTGCCAAAGGAGAAGCTTCAGTTGATACGTTAGGAATTAAAGCGGTTAGTGACTATGAATTGGAAATTACGTTAGAACAGCCGTTAGCGTATTTCAAAGATCTGTTAACCTTACCGACATTTTTCCCGCAAAATAAAGCCGAAGTTACTAAAAATGGGAAAGAGAGTTATAGTACAAGCGAAAAGGCTGTTTATAATGGTGCTTTCGTTTTAACTGGTTACAAAGGTCCGGGAATCAGCACTTCATGGAAATATGAAAAAAATCCTAATTATTGGGATCAAGAAAATGTCACAATGGATTCGATCGATGTTGAAGTGATCAAAGAAGCTGGAACTGCATTGAATTTATTTGAAAGTGGACAGATTGACGATATTATCGTGAGCGGTGAGCAAGCGCAACAATTAAAAGATAGCAAGGAATTTATTGCTCAATTACAATCGAATACCATGTGGTTACAATTTAATCAAACAAAAAAAGAATTTCAAAATGAGAATGTCAGAAAGGCAATTTCAGCGGCAATTGATCGTGAAAGTTTGACGTCAATCATTTTAGGCAATGGTTCAATTCCGTCAACTAGTTTAATCCCAGAAGGCATGATGAAAAATCCTGAAACAGGAGAAGATTTTGCCAAAGAAGCAGGGGACTATTTAGCTTATAAACCTGAAGAAGCGAAAGAATATTGGGAAAAAGCGAAAAAAGAGTTATCTATTGATGAGTTAACAATTGATATTTTGGCTTCAGATACGGACTCATCCAAGCGGATTGTAGAATATTTACAAGGTAGTATTGAAGATGCTTTACCTGGAATGAAGGTTACTGTTTCTCCAGTACCGTTCGCCGTTCGTTTAGATCGCAGCAATACGCAAAATTTTGATTTAGTGATGGGTGGTTGGTCCGCAATTTATCCTGATGCCAGTAATTTTACGACATTATTTACTTCTGATAATGCGAATAATAATGGTAAGTATAGTGATCAAGCCTATGATGAAGCAGTTGCGTTAGCTGCCGGAAAATATGCACAAGATGTTGAAAAACGTTGGGATGAGTTACAAAAGGCGGATCAGATTATTATGGAAGATATGGGTGTGTGTCCATTGTATCAATCAGCAGAAGCTCATCTAAGAAACACTCATTTAAAAGGGATTATTCCAGCAATGGCACAATTGGATTTTAAATATTCATATATAACAAAATAGAAAGTAGGATATGTAGTGGAAAATATTTTTAGTTTAATCGGGGTACTGATTGTAATCGTTGGTTTTGCATTGAAACTTGACTCAATCTTAATCGTGATGATTTCATTAGTTGTAACAGCATTGATTGGTGGAATTGGGATTGAGGGGATGTTTGAAACCCTTGGGACTAGTTTCGTAAGTAATCGCGGAATGGCAATTTTTATTATTATTATGTTGGCAACAGGAACGTTAGAACGTAACGGATTGAAAGAATCTGCGGCAACGTTAATCAAACGATTTAAAAAAGTTTCAGCTGGTTTGATTATCGATATTTATGGTGTTTTCCGAATGATTTTTGCAGCATTTAATGTTAGTTTTGGCGGGGTAGCTGGATTTGTACGTCCGATTATTTTGCCAATGGCTTTAGGAACGATTGAATCACAAAATTTAGAATTGAATCCAGAGTATGAAGAAGAGCTTAAAGGCATGGCGTCAGCTATGGAAAATATTTGCTGGTTCTTTGGTCAGGTACTATTTATTGGGGGATCTGGCGGACTATTAGTTCAATCAACGTTAAAAGAATTAGGCTATGAAGTAACACTTGCACAATTGGCTTTTGTAGAAATTCCAGTAGCGTTAGTTGCATTGGTAACGGCAAGTATTTATTTTTACTTAAAAGAACGTCGATTGATGAAAAAATATTATGGTGTTTCAACTAAAAAAGGAGCGTAACTAACTAATGTCTTATTTTTCAAACCCAGAAATTTTACTAGGCGCAAAATTATTAGAAGTTCTTTATATCATTATGGGTCTAGTGCTATTATATACAGGAATTAGAAATTTTTTAGATAAAAGTAATCCACATCGTTATGGAACTGGTTTTTTCTGGTGTGTGTTGGGAATTGTGATTGGCGGTGGTCAATTTATTCCAGCGATTGTTAGTGGTGTGTTAATTTTCTCTATGACCATTCCAGCTATTTTCAAGAAGGTGAGTAAAGGAAATAGTAAACTTCCTTCAAAAGAGTATATGGAAGATATGTCGAAAAAATTAGGCATGAAAATCTTTATTCCAGCACTTAGTATTGGTGTCTTTGCAATTATTTTTGCACTAGGAACAGATTTAGGCGCGTTGGTCGGTGTTGGTGTCGGTGTGTTTGTTGCAATGATTATTTTAATGATTTTCTCTAAAAATAATAAACCAACAACGTTTTTAGATGATGCTTCTGATATGTTGGGAACAGTTGGTCCATTGAGTATGTTACCAATGTTATTGGCTTCATTGGGTGCTATTTTTACTATCGCTGGTGTCGGTGATGTGATTTCTTCATTGGTTGGAAATGTAGTACCAGAAGGAAATGTAAATGTTGGGATTATTGTTTATGCAGTAGGAATGTTATTGTTTACGATCATTATGGGAAATGCATTTGCTGCGATTACAGTGATGACTGTTGGAATTGGTGCGCCATTTGTTTTAGCGTATGGTGCCAACCCTGCCCTTGTTGGTATGTTAGCATTGACATGCGGTTATTGTGGAACGTTGTTGACGCCGATGGCAGCCAACTTTAATATTGTTCCGGTCGCAATGTTAGATATGAAAGATAAATATGGTGTTATTAAAAATCAATGGTTTATCGCTATTTTTATGCTGGTATTCCAAATCGTTTATATGATTTTATTTAAATAATTTTTAGGAGGACTTTTCGATGAAAGTTTTAGTAACTGGTTTTGATCCATTTGGCGGAGATAAAGTGAATCCTGCTTATGAAGCAGTAAAATTGATCCCAGAAGAAGTTGCAGGAGCGAAGATCATTAAGCTAGAGATCCCAACAGTGTTTGCTGAAAGCGGGGATGTTTTAAAAGCAGCAATGAAAAAAGAACAGCCAGATATCGTTATTTGTGTAGGACAAGCTGGTGGACGTGCAGCTGTTTCATTAGAACGTGTTGCAATCAATTTAGCAGAAGCTAGAATCCCAGACAATAAAGGAAATCAACCAATTGGTGTTAAGCTAGAGGAAGATGGCGAAACAGCTTATTTTACTTCTTTACCGATTAAAGCGATGATGAAAAATATTCAAGAACATGGATTACCTGCTTACATTTCATATACGGCTGGTACGTTTGTTTGTAATGATATCATGTACCGTTTGTTGTACACGATTGAACGTGAATTTCCAAAAGTAAAAGGTGGCTTTATCCATGTACCGTTTGAACCAACACAAGTGATTGATCGTCCAGTAGGAACAGCATCAATGCCAATTCAAACCATTGCCGATTCATTAACTTATGCAATTGAAGCAGCGGTAAAAACAGATGTTGATATTGAAGAAAACACTGGAACCACTCACTAAGAACGATTAAGCAAGTAAAAAAATAAATAAAGAGACTCAAAATAATCCAAGCTTAACCAAGCGATTCAGATTATTTTGAGTTTTTTGTCATGCTCTAAATGCTAAATTTTGGCAGAAAATTCAAAAAGATGCTATTGTTTTTTTAGCTATTGTAATGAAATATGAAATAAAATGTTTGGCTTAGTAAGAATTTTTTTGTGAACTAATAGTATAAGTTTTTGGTAGATTTAATAAGTTAGTTGAACATCATAGTTTTCTAACTAATTTATTGAATCCCTAATCTAACCATCTTTATTGAATTGCAAAGGAGGAAGAAGAATGTATCAATCTGTCAGTATGAATGAATTTGAACAGTTAGTAAAACAAACGACTTTAACGGTGATTGATGTTAGAGAAGTGGGTGAATTTGAAAATGGACATATTCATAATGCGATAAATATACCATTGGGTTTATTAGAAGAACAAATGGCCACACTAAAAGAGCCAAGTTATTATGTTATCTGTCATTCAGGAGGACGTTCTCAAGTTGCAAGTCAATTGCTAGCTTCTTCAGGGTATGAAATAACCAATGTTTTAGGTGGGATGTCCGCTTGGAATGGTGCAATAAGTACTGAATAATGAAGGAAATAGGCTGGAATCAAAAAAATGAAGATTATATAAAAAAAACATCAAATCTTTCATTTTTAAGAGATTAAAAAGTTAAAATAGAAGCGTTTAGTTTTGAACAAGCAAGTAAGTGTGAGGCATCCTTTTTTCTAATGCTAATAAAAAAATTTATGAGGCGGAGTGAGTTCAATAATTAACTATTTATTTTATTTTGAATGTCATGCTTGAATCAGCTTAAAATTATTGGGATAATAGCAATAGAAAGAGGCGATAAAATGGGACGAATATGGATGGAACGATTATTACGTTGGCAAACAAAATTTCAACGGATGATGAGCGGTAGATATGGTCACTTTGATCAATTGAATCGTGCGTTGCTTTGTATAAGTGTTGCAGGGATGTTTTTAAATATATTTTTAAATGCCACTATTTTGCGGGTTATTCCTTGGCTTATTCTTATAGTAACCTACTATCGATTTTTTTCAAAAAAAATCTATCCGCGTGCAAATGAAAACACAAAATATCTTGCGTTAAAAAGTAAGGTAGTTAATCGATTTTCTAGGACAAAAAATAAGGTTAAAAATCGTCATGCCTACAAATATTTTGCTTGCCCAAATTGTAAACAAGAACTTCGGGCACCAAAAGGAAAAGGGAAGATAAAAATTACTTGTGCAAAATGTCAAAGTCAATTTATCAAGAAAGTATAAGTTTTAAATAAAAAAACTCGATTAAGTCTGAGACGAAGCTTTTAGCTTTTTGTCCAACTTAATCGGGTTTATTTTTTAAGCAATTGTTTTTGGTAAATTTTCGTAGAATGCTGCTTTAGTTGCGGTAATATAAGGTTTCAACCAAAGATAACCAATTCCGAAAGTTAGAATTGCGAGTAAGTGCCAGCCGATAAAACTTAAATCTAAGATAAACAAATGACCTTTATGTCCTTTCATCATTTGCTTGCTACGAGTAATACATTCTAGAAAGCCAGGACGTAAGTCTGTTTCTTGGTAACGATCGTAATAAATGAAGTAAGCTTGTGAATAAGAATAGCCTTTGATAATTCCAGGAATGATTAACAAGAGTAACCATAAAGAAATAAACACAGTCATTAATAAATAAATACAAATAACGCCTAGAATAACTGGACCTGCAAAACCGCGAAACGCATCTGAAAAAGGTTCGATTGTTTTTCTTTTTCCTCGTAAAAGATCAAGAAAAGTCCAAGAAATTCCTGTACTGAATAAGGCACCAATCAACCCACCTACAAAACCACTTCCACCGCTACCTCCAGAGTTACCATCATAATTTGCACTACTGTTTAGTAAATCAGCATTATTTTGAACAAATGTGATTGTAGGTAAAACTAATAAAAAGAATAATACCAATCCGATCGCAATCGAAACTAGAGTAGGAACTAAACACATTAAGACGCTATCTTTCCAGCGTCCATTCAAAATACCTTTAGCTTCACTTTTTAACTCCGCTGTTGTTTTCATTTTCAAATCTCCTTTCCATTTGATAAATTCAGTATAACAAATAATTGAATTTAAAAAAAATGATAGATATATTTCGGTGAAAACGATCTTTATCTAAAAAGTAGTCTATTTGTTTAAGCGATTAGTACCAAAAAAAGGTGAGGTTGTTCATTGAACTATTGTGTTCTTCTTGCTTTTTGCAATGAGAGGCAATTTCTCGTTATACGAAGGTGTTTCTTTTCCCTTATTAAAATTTATTGTACTCTTTCCAAGATATAGGGTCGCCCTTCGCCTATAACGTCCTTGCCAGTAGCGCTTGTTCCGAGAATTAGTTTTCTGTTTTCATAATTAGAAAAAGTGTAATTGACTGTTTTATCTTCATTTAGATACGTTAATGATGAATGACTTTTAGACTCTAAGGTTAATAAAATAGGATTACTATTTGTTGTTTCCTCATTTTGTTCAATTATCAATTCAATTTGATCTGGATCAAAAGTTGCTTTCACTCTTATAAATGCTGGATAGTTTGATTCAATCGATTTCCAGCTACCTAAAATGTTAGTGGTGGAAATTTCGGGACTTTTTTTAAGTGTTATCGGAGCTAAATCTCCACCAACCATTATCTCATCTGAAGTTTGTTCTATTTCATAACTTGGATAGACAATAACAGCATCATTTTCGACTACAAAAGTGTAATGTGATTTTTTATCATTTTTTTCATTCGTATAAATTTTATTATTTTCTGTAGAAATTATGGATAAAATTTCTGAATTAAAATGAATCGTTTGATTATCAACTGAAATGATATATTCGTCATAGTCATAACTATCATCCTGCCATTCTCCAACAATTTTTTGCACTAAAGTTGTATCAATTGTTTCAAGTTTGACTTTTGTCTCATCTTCTTTTTTACAACCGACTAAAATAGTTAAGAGTGAAACCATAAAAAAACAAGTACCTTTTTTCATAAATCCTCCTTTAATACAAGTACTCACTACCTTTTTTTAATCTTCTATTAATTTGACTATATCATACTTAATAGCAATGATAAATGGTTTGTTTTGCTTATTATTTTATCTGAAATAGTCATAGGAATTGATGATGTTATAGTAAAAGATAGGTATGAAGATGGTATAATGGAATGAAGAAAAATAGTAATGATAAATGGATAATTGCTCTTATATAAATTGAAGAAGAAATATAAGTACATAAAATAGAAAGGAATGGAATGGAAAATGACCATTTTTTATTGTGTTAGACACGGAAAGACAATCTTTAATCAACAAGGGTATTTCCAAGGAGGAATCGTTGACTCTGCTTTGATTGAAGAAGGAATAAATGGAGCCATTCACATGGGGAAACAGTTACGTTCAATTCACTTTGATAAAGTGTTGGTTAGTCCATTAAAAAGGGCACAAGATACTTGTAAGCTCATTTTAAATGAAAATAACTACCCACATGAAGTATTAACTATTCCTGAATTAAGAGAAATGGAATTCGGGAAATGGGAAGGAAAACGTGAAGCTGATTATCGTCATCTAGAAGAATTTCAACAACTAGTAAAGGAACCGCATTTGTATAAAGCAGTAGCGAGCGAAGGAGAGACATTTGAGGATGTGCTAACTAGAAGTTTCCAATTTTTTGAGAGAATTGCTCAGGAAAATCCTGATGCAACAGTTCTAATTGTTTCTCACGGATTATTATTACAAAGCTTTATCAAGACGATTCAAGGAGTAAAATTAGCCGACATACGTAAAGGAACGCCACTAAAGAATACTAGTGTAAGTATTATTGAATCAACGGATGAAGGACAATCGTTTATGGTTAATAAATGGAATTGTATAGAATTGTAAGGATGAAATTGACTATAGTAAAAATGAATGATAACTAGTAAGAAAGACAGGTATTGTTTTGAAAAAATTATTATTTATAAGTGGCCCTATGGGGATTGGCAAAAGCAGTGTTTCAAATAGACTAAAAAACAGTATAAACAATTGTGTTTTTTTAGATGGCGATTGGTGCTGGTATATGAATCCTTGGGTATTCAATGAAGAAAATAAAAAAATGGTACTTGATAATATTCAATACCTTTTAAATTCATATATTAGTAATTCAAATTTTACAACGATTATATTTTGTTGGGTAATGGATCGACAAGAAATTATAGATGATATTTTAAGTGGATTAGATATTATAGATATTGATTTTACGTCCATTTCATTAATTTCTGAAGAAAATAAATTAAAAAGTAATATTCAAAAAGATATATTAAGTGGAACTAGAACAGAAGAATCAATCAAAATAGCAATAGAGCGATTAGATAATTTTAAAAAAATCGATAGTATAAACATAGATACTTCTCATTTATCTATAGAAGAAACAGCTGCTCAAATCTTAGAAAAAATTTCTTGAAATAAATAGTTAAAAAGAGTTAGCAAGGAGCAAAAAGAATGAAAAAAGTGATTGTTTTGGTAGCATTAATAGCGGTTTTACTCGTGGGATGTAGCAGTAAAAAATATCCTTCAAAGATAGAAGCGAATAATCGACCAAATGAAAATAGGATTGATTATAAAAAGTTATTGGACAATATAGATCAGGAAAACTATGATCAAGCGATAGATATTAGCTACAATTTGAAACAACAGTATCCGAATGACTATATGGTAAACAGAATATCAAAACAAATAGATAGTTATTTAAGTGCGAAACGCAATATTAGCTATAATAGGGATTGGGAAACGGCGTTAAAAGATTTAGAGATTGCTGAAGGAAACGATGGCTCAAAAAAAATAATGGAAGATGCAAAAGAACTCAAGAAGCAAATAGATCGTACTAAAAAAACGTTTGATGGACATTCAACTGAACGTGAACGAATGTTTCAAGCAGGAGCAACGTCAGAAGCTATTGAAAAGGTGTCTGATCAAGAAATAAATAGCATTTTAAAATTATCAGAAAACAAAGGGGAGCCAGAGCCGCATAAAGCAGAATATCTTTTCATTAAAACAATGGCGGAAGAGCATCCTGAATTAAACATGTCTATAAAAAAATATGAATTATATTGGGGAAAAGAACAATAAGCTAGATTAAGTTGATGGTAATATCAGATTTACCAAAAACGATTGATAGGAGGCTAAAATCATTGGAATCAAAATTAATAATAGTAGCTATTCTCTTTTTAATTAGTTTGATAATCGTTATTTTTGGATATGTAATAAAACAAACGAACGGCTTATTTTTATCTCGTTTACCAAATGATTTCAAAACCGATCGATATAATCCTGAATTTGAATATGAAAGAAAAATTGGAAACAAAATAAGTAAGTTTATCTTAAAATGGATTGTTCCGATTTCGTTAGGATTATTTATCCTTATGGTAGCAATATTTTTCAAGTATACCATTTCAAAATAATCAGCAAAAGAGAGTTTGGTTGTAGGTCGATTACTTTAAATTTCCATTCTGTTTGGTTGGGCGATAGTCGCTATGGCTATTTGTCCCACTCATGTAGTATCCAATGAGTGCTAAAGTAGTGAAGTTTATCAAATTAATGTAGAAGATTGCATAAATTCTATACAGTTGTAATTAGTATGGAGTTCTATAAGAGTCAGTTTTTTATAACTACTCTTTGTGGAAATCCATGATAAAACCTAACACTATCTGATCCACCCGCTATATCATAGATACAATGATCCATTTGATTACATAGTCTTCTCCTACTTTATTAATAGGAACAAAACTCACATCATCGTTAGAAAAAAACGTTGAAACGAAAAATTCTTTAGTTTTTTCAATTTCCTCTTCTTCGCTAAAAATTGTGTGAATTGATCCAGAATTTTGATTTGTTTCAAGTACAACAAAGAAATTTTGAGGTTGAGAAGATGACCTAAATTTTGGGTCAGTTGTAGTACTAGTCTGAGAAGAAAAATCTAGAAAAAAGAGAACCAACCATTTAACGAATATCTGTAGATTCAAATGAAAAACAAGATACGTGTTAGATGAACTATGGAGAACTTGAAAAAGTTACTACGTATACAATGTCTATCTTTATTGTAAAATATTCAAAACATAATGAAATGAAATTTCAAATAGTAGAAAAAGAAAGGCTTTTCCTTTTAGAATTATACAAATAATAGTTAATAGAACTGGTCTATTTATCAACATTATTTGAAATTTGAACATAACAGATTGAGATAAGTTGTATTTTTTATGATCTTAACTTGAAATCATTTTCAAAATATTATTTGATTTACTTGGATTCAAATAATATTGATTATCAAAAACGAAGTTATTTGATTAACTCTATATTAATTAAGTGAGATAAGGATTGATAATATATTAATAATGTTGTGAAACATAGTTGCTTGTTGCCACACATATAATTTTACATTACGAGGAATTTCCAAATAAGAAGTAGAAATTATTAAGTTGTAGGCATTTTTGTTACTATGAATGTTTAGTTCTGTTATTTCAACCCCCGATGAAAGTCTTAAAAAGTGAATTAATTGATCTAATGGAGCACGTTCTATTTCCCAAATGAGTCCTATTTTGATTGGTATAGAAAAAATTTCGGGTCCAAAACTTAGTATTAACATTTGAGAATAAATTTGAGAGAGAAGCTCTTTTTTATCTTTTAATATAAAATTTGGATTCTTCTCAATATACATTTCTAAAAAATCAGTTGAAAGTTTAAGTGCTTTGTCATAAGTAGTTGTTTGAAAGGGCTTTAAACTTATAAAAGGGATACCTTGTAAATAGACACCTAGAGTAACAGAAATAAAGTTAACCAATTCATAAGGAGAAAAATCTGTAATTGCTATGTTTGAGTTTGTCAGAATATATTTTTTATATTCTGAGCAAAATGAATATATTTCGGGAATTTTAACTTGATAGTAATCATTAAGATAATTTGCGAATAGAGACTGTCTAGAAAAAATTGGTTTGCATGTAATCATCAAAAATACAAATCTTAAATCTTCTAAATTAAAATTAGGCAAGCTTTCAAACGTAAACTGATAATTAATTGCTTGAAAATATCTGTTTTCTTGGAGGAGTGACTCAACAATTTCATTTTCAAGTATTAACTCTCCGATGGAAACTCTTAATATACAAATCGCCATCCAAAAAGATATTTGTTTTAGGATAATTTCATTAAATAAGAATTGATTTAAAGCTGGATTTTTTGTTATGAAATTTATTATAGGGATTTCATCAATACAATTGAATGGCCAAAAAATACCATCAGATCCAAGCCAAAAGAAATGGTATATGAAAGATCGAATATTCTCCTCGTTTCCAACCAGTTTATATTTTGTTGATGAAAATTTAATATTAAATCTTTTGAAAATTGGTTTAAATTTGTTTATCCTTCTTAACATAGTAGAATGAGTTACATAATTATCTTCGCAAAAGGAATCAAAATCATATGTTTTTGTGAAGGATATCGAATAGAAAAAATTATAAATGGAAGATTGTTTAAACCAAAAAGACCTAAATAGTTTTGACGAAATAACTGTCTCGTTGACCTGTATTTTTTTACCTCGCGCGATAGTAAAAAATGGCCGGTTTTTAATAGATAAGAAATCTTTATTTATTTGATCTATCAAATTATATACTGTTCTGAGTGAAATACCAAGTTCTGCTGAAAGATATGAGCTTGAAACTTCTAACAAACCCGACTCTTCAATTTTTTTAATAATGTTATACTTAATTAAATTTTCTTTATCCAATATGATATCTTCCAAAAAAATATGTTCCATCTATAAATTCCTCCTGAATAATTTTAATCATAAAAATAGAAATAAATATGAAATCAAAAACTTGAAATATAAAAAAATTAATCAATAAAACTTGTGAATTAGAGAGCTAAGCTAAAAATGTGGGCGAAACAAAAATAAAGAACACTTTTGTCTTATCTTTTTAAAATCGAATAACTGTTGGTATAAAAGCAGCTTCTTCGGAAACTCCTCTTATTTCTTGGAGCTAAGCACATTTGACTCAATCTCGATAGGCTACGTTCCTTTTTATTATATTGAAAAATTTTTATTCTAAAAATTATTTTTTCAATGTATTTTTCCTTTACTAAGAATTTGTTGAACATAATTTTTTAAGAAAACAGAAATTCATATTAATGAAAGAGATATATTTTACTAATAATGGTTGGTTTATCTAATCTAAAGTGATTCTAATTATTTTGAAATGAAAATTTGGCATAAGATTCATAGTAAATTAACTTAGTTTTTAAATTATCGCATATTTTTTTATCTTTTTCAAAGTGAAAAATAAAAAAATATGATAAAAAAAACATAACTAATATGAAATTATTGTTCTTTCAATTCATTATTAACATTGTATAATTATTTATTATCAAGTTATCTAAATATATAACTTAAAAAAGATATTTTCATAGAGAGGAATGTATATGATGAATATAGGATTGATTTCATCTTTTGATGATTTATTCCGAGAAACATTAGAACAAAAAGGTTTTAATATACGATTGATAAAAAAAAAGTTAAAAGAAGATTTGTTAGGATTAGATGGTATTATTATCAATTTACCTGAAGATGGTAAAAATATATTGTCTTGGTTAACCGAAATTCGTAAATATTCTGATGTGTTAGTATGGATTAGTTTGCCAGAAAAAAAAGATAAAATGTCTAGTTTACTATATCTATATTCTGGGGCAGATGGTGTCTTTTCAAAGGAAGATAGTGATGAATTGATACTAGTAATTAATCGAGTATTTATGAGAAAAATAAAAAAAGGGAATTATGATAGAAAACACAATCTTATATTAATTCCAGAGTCGCTAAGTGTGAAATTAGGTGAGTGTACTGTTTATCTGACTAAAAGGGAGTACAAATTATTAGCGGAACTTCTAGTTAATCCTGATGATGTTAAAAGCTATGAGTATTTATCAAACTTACTTTGGGGATCAACACAAAAAAAAGCACAGTTAGCTACATTGTCGTTGTATTTGAGAAAGAAATTAAGAGATTACAATGATTACATAGAAGTATGTACCATAAGAGGATTAGGCTATAAAGTGAAGCTTCACGAAGACTAAAAGTTTTAACTAGAAAATTGAAGTGTAGATAGACGTAACAGTGATGGATTAAGTTTAATTAGTGTTAGTTATTTAGAATAGAAGAATGTCACTAACATATTGAAAGGATGATTTTTTTGAAAAAAAGAATATTAGTAGCTATGCTGGCTTTTTTTTGTTTTTTTAATGTAGTGACTAGCATTAGTATGGAGGCTGAAGAATTAGAACATTATACTGTAGTGTTTGATCCAGATAATGGAACAAGCTATCCTACTTGGTTCAAAACAGAGGTAGAGGACGGGAGCTTAATAACAGAAAAGCCTGCAGATCCAGAAAAGGCAGGGTACAAATTTATTGGATGGTATCACACCTTAGATGAATCGGGAAACCCAATTTTGTGGGATTTCAATGAAAATCGTGTGACGGATAATACTACATTGTGGGCAGCATATGAGCAAACACATACTGTAGTGTTTGATCCAGATAATGGAACAAGCTATCCCACTTGGTTCAAAATAGAGGTAGAGGATGGGAGCTTGATAACAGAAAAACCTGCAGATCCAGAAAAGGTAGGGTATAAATTTATTGGATGGTATCATGCCTTAGATGAATCGGGAAACCCAATTTTGTGGGATTTCAATGAAAATCGTGTGACGGATAATACTACATTGTGGGCAGCATATGAACAAACGCATACTGTAGTGTTTGATCCAGATAATGGAACAAGCTATCCCACTTGGTTCAAAATAGAGGTAGAGGATGGGAGCTTGATAACAGAAAAACCTGCAGATCCAGAAAAAGCAGGGTACAAATTTATTGGATGGTATCATGCCTTAGATGAATCGGGAAATCCAATTTTGTGGGATTTCAATGAAAATCGTGTGACGGATAATATTACACTATGGGCAGCATATGAACAAACACATACTGTAGTGTTTGATCCAGATAATGGAACAAGCTATCCCACTTGGTTCAAAATAGAGGTAGAGGATGGGAGCTTGATAACAGAAAAACCTGCAGATCCAGAAAAAGCAGGGTACAAATTTATTGGATGGTATCATGCCTTAGATGAATCGGGAAATCCAATTTTGTGGGATTTCAATGAAAATCGTGTGACGGATAATATTACACTATGGGCAGCATATGTGTTGCCGGTAGAAAAGTACCCAGTCGATTTCAACAGTAATGGTGGAAGCATAGTTCCGAGTCAATCGATTGTGGAAAATGCCACAGTAATCAAACCGAATGATCCGACTAAAGAAGGATATACGTTTGTAGGTTGGTATGTAGATGAAGCGTTGACACAACTTTTTGATTTTAATACACCGATAACGCAGGCGATGACTCTCTATGCTAAATGGACGAAAAATGTGTTGCCGGTAGAAAAGTACCCAGTCGATTTCAATAGTAATGGTGGAAGCATAGTTCCGAGTCAATCGATTGTGGAAAATGCCACAGTAATCAAACCGAATGATCCAACTAAAGAAGGATATACGTTTGCAGGTTGGTATGTAGATGAAGCGTTGACACAACTTTTTGATTTTAATACACCGATAACGCAGGCGACGACTCTCTATGCTAAATGGACGAAAAATGTGTTGCCGGTAGAAAAGTACCCAGTCGATTTCAATAGTAATGGTGGAAGCTTAGTTCCGAGTCAATCGATTGCGGAAAATGCCACAGTAATCAAACCGAATGATCCAACTAAAGAAGGATATACGTTTGCAGGTTGGTATGTAGATGAAGCGTTGACACAACTTTTTGATTTTAATACACCGATAACGCAGGCGACGACTCTCTATGCTAAATGGACGGAAAATGTGTTGCCGGTAGAAAAGTACCCAGTCGATTTCAATAGTAATGGTGGAAGCTTAGTTCCGAGTCAATCGATTGCGGAAAACGCCACAGTAATCAAACCGAATGATCCAATTAAAGAAGGATATACGTTTGCAGGTTGGTATGTAGATGAAGCGTTGACACAACTTTTTGATTTTAATACACCGATAACGCAGGCGACGACTCTCTATGCTAAATGGATGAAGAGAGGTACTACTGAAAAAAATATAGATGATATAAATAAAAAAACAATTAACTCAATATCAAATAATTCATCTAGAAATGAGTTGTTAAATACAGGTGAAACAAATAATCCTGCCATAATTGTTTTAGGATTATTGCTGATTTTTTCTATAATTAGATTTAGAATTAAACTGAATTAACGAAATTGCAACAAATAATTTTCTTATTACCTCATAATACATTTTAGACTAAGAGGGATTGGTAATTAGACGCATGTCGATTTTTTAAGTCCTTCAATATTTAATCTAACTCATAATATGATTTTCGTATACATCTGTAACTATTCGTTTCGTGGTTTGTTTTCTTTTTATGGATTTCTCTATTCAAATCCATGTGTCGTTGATGCCAAATTAATCGATATTTATAATTTTATCTACAGTCTAAGAGCACCTCTGTCAATTAATTGATAGGGTGCTCTCTTGATTTATCTAGATTGTATTGGTTATAGTGCTAAATAACCAAAAATATAGTATTTAAATTTATGAGATTCCAATAGTCGCATTATTTTGTTCAGAAAAGTTGAATTAATTATTGGTTCTATTATCTTCTTTTGCATATCAAATTTTTTCATTAGAATATCGTTGTTCTGTTGGTATATGTTGGTGGATCAATTATTTTAAAACTGTTATGTTATTTTCTACTTCCTCTTTTTGTTTTGTAACTCCTGAAAATGACTCTCTCATTTTTGAAGAAGATAGCTGTTTCTGTAATAGTTCCTTCAACAACAGTATTTTTTTTAGCTTCATTTTCAGTTGGCTGTATGTATATTAATAATTCTTAATATTTTGAATTAATAGAAATCGAAAAGTAAGTAGAAGAGAGCTTTGAACATCAATATTTATCTTCAATAATTAAGTAGTTACAATATCTCATTGAATCATTTCGTTCTTGAGTGTATCTCAATATGCGACAATGCATGAAAGTGATAAGAAACATTTCTATTCGATGTTAAATGATTTTCACCTGATATTTTTTTCTAACAAATAAATATCCATAATAACTTGTTATTAATGAAATTATCTGTGGTAAAATTATTTTATGGAAATAAGTAATTGAATACATCCCTAGCAAAGAGTTGTGGCTGAGACAAAAGTGAAAACCACTTTTGTTTTATCCTTTAAAACCGAACAAACGGCGTAAAACAACCAGAATATCGGCAATTTCCTGACCATCATTCATTGCGAAGAACGGTTTGTCCAATTGCTCAATTCTAAGCAATTGTTTTATGACCTGATAAACGGTGGTGCAAAAGTAGCTACTACGCTGCGCTTCGATCACAACAATTTCTAAGAGCTAAAGCTCTAAGAATTGAAGGTTTCAGAAATAAGCCGAAATAGTTGTAAAAAACAGCGAATGAAATGAGCTGATGTTGCACAATACCCACTCGGTTACCAAAAATTTGAAGAACACCAAGTAGAAATCATTCAACAGCGAAAGGAAACTTTTCGTGTTTCTTGTCATTTTCGGAAATTCCTTCTTATTGCGATAAATCACGAAGAACGTAGTGATTCGATGATGTATCATACCTACTTGGTTCTCAGAGCTAACCGCTTTTGTCCCAACCTCGAAATAAGTATTCTAGAAGTAGTTTGCAAGGTTTGGGAATAGGGTAAAAAAATATTTATGGAGATAATAATGAGAAGTACTTGGTACGGTTATTGAATCATTAAATTCAGAAGAAAGTAAATTTGTTTTTGTTACATTCACTATGATAGGAGTTGGATGTGAAACTGTTATAAAATTTCTAGAGATTCCAACATATGCAATAAAAAGTTTTACAATGCGTTGAAATCTTAAAAAGAGATAAATATTTTCTAAGTTATTTATTACTAGGAAAAGATACAATGAAAAAAGTGAATTCTGACAAATGATTGGTTGGTACAAAATGAATAAAAATCTTAGTATCATAGTAGCTGTTTTAGTTCTTAAACCAGAAAAAACAGATTTAGTTTCAAAAGAGGAATTTTAGATTTAAAGTAAAACATTAAAGGAGATACATAGAGTGAATAAAAGTTTTAAAGCATTTATAAAAGAAGAGTTTGTTAATATTTTGTACTATACGCTTATTCTAGGAGGAATACTGGTATCTAAAAAAATATGGTTAATTTGTTTTGGGATTATTCTGATTGTAGTAGCAATTTTTACAAATTACAAAATGTTTATGAAAAAGAATAGAGTTTGGAATCCTTATAAAGAACTTGAACAACTTGAAATAGAAAATTCGGATAAGTATAAAGTAGTGGTTAGTGAATTAGAAACGCTTATTAAAAAAGACCGATAGGAGTCAAAGTATGAAGAGTAGAAATTTAACTCAAGAAGACGCCTCAAAATATCAAACACTTCGTTTACAGGCTCTAAAGGAATTTCCAACAGCTTTTGGATCTACTTATGATTTAGAAAAAAAAGTTACTTTATTAGAATTAAAAGAAAAACTCCAACAAAAGGATTATGTATTTACTATAGGTACATTTTTAGACGAAAAATTAGTAGGAATTTTTAACGTTTAAAAGGGATACAGGAATAAAGACAAATCATAAAGGAACTATTTTTGGAGTTTACGTGGATTCTAGGTTCCAGAAAAATGGTATTGGGAAAAAATTTTAGGTGATACAATTTCTTATTTAAAAGCAATTGAGGGTTTAGAACAGGTGAATTTAACGTTAAATTCAACGAATCGAGCAGTTATAAAATTATATACTGAGTTTGGTTTTGAAAATTTGGGGTATAAAAAAAATGCACTAAAGTTTAAAAATGACTATTATAATGAAAATTGGATGGTTCTAAAATTGAAATAGATTGCTCTCAAAAAAATGAGTATAAGAGATTTATTGTCAAAAACTAATAAGTGAGAAGGATAAGCAGATGGATCAGGAAGTTGTTTTGCAGTACGTAGAATTAGCATTAACAAATTTAAATTATAATAAGCAAATGAAATATAATATCGAAGGTGAAGTTTATCGGCTGATGCGTTTATATGATGAAGAACAGCTTAAGAAAAAAGTTGATAAAATCAGCTTTAAGCAGGAAATGAAAAAATGAGAAGGTGCTATGAAATGATTGTAAACATGATTATTTTAATTTTAATGCTAAGTATTGCATTGATGAGTTTTATTATTAGTTATCAGCTTAAAAGTGGGAAATGGTTAATGTGGATAGCTGGTTATAACGATCTCCCGAAAGAAAAAAGAGAAAAGATTGATGAAAAGGCATTGGGAAAACATGCAAGTAAAACGATGGTTGCTACAGGAGTATTTATGATAATAGAAACGCTTATCGTTTTTATTTTATTAACTAATAGAGTTGGAAGCCAAGTAGCTTCTGTAAGTATAGTTATCGTACCAATTCTTTTTTTTATTAGTTATGTTGTAAATCAAACAATAAGAGGCACTAAATATTATAAAAAATTATAGGAATACAGTAACCGAAATAGAAAACTGATTTTTTAGTAAATCGTTTAATAAAAGCATTTTTTTAAACTATTTTTATGGAATGGCATTTTTTTAAATACTAGAGGAATCCAAACGTAGGAACGCTAAAAAAGAGAAATAAAAAGGTGATTGAAAGAATAGAAGAGGTTAAGTTCGCATTTATTGGCATCTTAATTATGATTGCTTCAATGCTACTAAGAAGTTTTTTCTCAATTAATTGGCATTTTTTAGACTTAATTGCTTTAATATTTATGGGGATTAAGTTATTGAATTATTTATACCATTTACTTTAAGATAAAAAAACAAGATGAAAGAAATGATTTACGGAATTCTTTTTAAGGATATTTTTCAAATTTTAGTAAGCAACTAAAGATTCTACATCATCAACTTGTTTCATTCATGGTGTTTTACACTAATATCGGATTATTTCTGAAGCCTTCAAGTAGCTGTTTGCCCAATCTCATTGTTATAATCAAGCATCGCATAGTAGCTACTTTTGGCTCCACTCGTCTAAGCTTTACTAATATAATTAAGTTACCAGAAATAAGGAGTAAAAATATGAATCAGATAGAACTATATATAGCAAAGTTTAAAGAAAAAAATCCTGAGTATACCAATAAAGAAGTTGATTTTTATGCCTTTGGAAGAAAAGAAGAAATGGCGAATGACCTGGCAAAATTAGTCTTTAGTGGTGAAAAATGCGGGACTACGAGTTTGTATCAACTTTATGAGTTAGAAAATGAAAGAATCCCTCAAGTGGACGATTTGAATGTAATTATAGATGGGAAAGGGAATCCAGTATGACTCATTAAAAATACTGAAATTGAGGTTCTAAAATTTAGTGGAATTACGGAGCAACATGCTGTTACCGAAGGAGAGGGTGACAAGTCACTAGAATATTGGCGTGACGTACATATAGCATTTTTTACAAGCTCGTACCAAGAAAATAAAGAAGTAAAATTTGATGAAGATTCGTTAGTTGTTTTTGAAACATTCAAAGTGATTTATAGAGGAGCTGAGTAGGATGGATAAAAACTATTTTAAGATGCATATTGAAGATGAATTATACCTTGTTTATCCCGAAATTAGAATGGCAAAAGAATTACATAAGCTAATCGATTCGGATAGAGATCACCTTAGACCATTTTTAGATTTTGTTGATGCTTCAGTAGATTATACGAGTCAAGAAAGTTATTTTAAAATGAAATTGGAAGGAATCGCCAAACAGACAGATGCCCTTTTTCTTATAGCTATAAATGATCAATTAATTGGTTGTACAGATTTTCATGGAATTGATTTAACTTCTAAACAAGCTGAAATTGGTTATTGGATTCATTCAACATATAAAAACCAAGGAATTATTTCTAAAGTAGTTAAAAAATTGTGTGACCATGCTTTCATAAACTTAAATTTGAATCGATTAACAATTGTTGCAGATGTTGAAAATATATCTAGTAATAAAGTAGCTTTAAAGAGTGGATTTACTTTTGTTGGAACACAAAAAGAAGAAAGAGTAATGTATGATGAATATAGAGATATGAACTATTATTACTTGCTAAAACGAGACTATCTTAAAGAGCAGTAACAAGGTTAGGATAGTCTTTAACTTCAAGAATCAATTAGGTACAATACTTCATTGAATTACTTCATTTTTCGGACGTATCGTAATAAACGGCAAACTACGAAAATTTAAAATACTAAGTAGAATTAGCATTCAATAACGAGTAAGAAACTTTTAGATTTTTCGGTACTTTCATGATTGATCACTTTTTACTATAAATAAGCATAAATTTAGACGTTAAAAATAGCTAGTGATTCAAAAAATTAATTAAAAGAAATTGCTACTTTTTATTATCTATGCTACTACGCAAATAATTAATTTTGAGCACAGGAATCTCTTGAAAAAAAGTAAAACTAACTTCTTATAAACGTTGAGTTAACAGTATTTTAGAAATTATGTTAAAAAATGCACAGATTATGCTATAATAGGAAAAACAATTTAGGAGGAATAAGTATGAGAGCTGTATTAACAGTTATTGGGAAAGATAAGGTTGGTATTATTGCGGGAGTTAGCACAAAATTATCAGAACTAAATATCAATATTATTGATGTTTCTCAAACAATCATGGATGACTATTTCACGATGATGATGATGCTAGAACTACCAAAAGCAACAATCAATTTTGATGAAGTAAGAGCTGAATTAAATAAACTTGGCGAAGTTTTAAATGTGACTATCAGTATCCAAAATGAAGAAATTTTTGATGTAATGCATAAGTTGTAGCCATAGCTCCAAAAAAATAATTTTATAAATTTATTACAAAGAAAAGGAGCATGATTTCATTGGAAACAAATCAAATTTTAGAAACGATTCGCATGATTGAAGAAGAAAATCTGGATATTCGAACCATTACTATGGGTATTTCATTATTAGACTGTATCGATAGTGACAGTGATAAAGCGTGTCAAAAAATATATGATAAGATTACTCGACTGGCTAAAAATTTAGTTAAAGTTGGCGAAGAGATAGAATCTGAATATGGGATTCCAATTATTAACAAGCGAATCTCAGTGACACCAATTGGGATTATTGCAGCGGCTTGTCCAGACAAAGATTATGTTAAATATGCTAAAGCACTTGATCGTGCCGCGCAGACTGTCGGTGTTAATTTTATCGGAGGGTTTAGTGCGTTAGTCGAAAAAGGCTATCAGTATGGCGATGATATTTTGATTAACTCAATCCCGCAAGCATTAGCTGAAACTAATTTTGTTTGTTCGTCAGTTAATATTGGCTCAACTCGTGCGGGAATCAATATGGATGCAGTTCGTCATATGGGGTATGTTATTAAAGAAACGGCAGAAAAATCAGATATGGGCTGTGCGAAATTAGTTGTTTTTGCAAATGCGGTTGAGGATAATCCATTTATGGCTGGTGCCTTTCATGGTGTAGGAGAAGCGGATTGTGTAATTAATGTTGGTGTGAGTGGACCTGGTGTTGTTAAACGAGCGTTGGAAAAAGTTAAAGGAGAACCGTTTGATGTGGTTGCTGAAGTTGTGAAACAAACAGCCTTTAAAATCACGCGGATGGGTCAATTAGTAGGTCGAATCGCTTCTGAACGATTAAATGTACCGTTTGGGATTGTCGATCTTTCATTGGCACCGACACCAGCTGTTGGCGATAGTGTTGCTTATATTTTAGAAGAAATGGGTCTAGAGAGCGTTGGCACACATGGTACAACAGCCGCTTTGGCTTTATTGAATGATGCGGTCAAAAAAGGTGGCGTGATGGCCTGTAATCACGTAGGTGGACTTTCAGGAGCATTTATCCCTGTTTCAGAAGATGCGGGAATGATTGATGCGGTTAATAATGGTGCATTGAATTTAGAAAAATTAGAAGCAATGACAGCGATTTGTTCGGTTGGATTGGATATGATTGCAATTCCTGGTGAAACCTCTGCCGAAACGATTTCTGCGATGATTGCTGACGAAGCAGCGATTGGTGTTATCAATCATAAAACAACTGCGGTACGAATTATTCCTGCAAAAGGAACGGTGGTTGGTGATATGGTTGAATTCGGTGGTTTACTTGGTCGGGCGCCTGTTATGAAAGTAAATGACTATGGCTCGACAGACTTTATTTTACGTGGTGGAAGAATCCCAGCGCCGATTCATTCATTCAAAAACTAGATTTTTTTAATTGAAGGTGTCTGGAAACTAAGAGTATGTTATACTTAAAAAAAGGAGAACTGTTATTTTTAAATTCAAAATAATTAGTGAAAAATAACAGCATTAAATTTTAAGGAGATTGATATACTATGGAAATAAAGCGTCAACAAGAAGTTGTAGAAAAATTTCATTATGATATGCGTATGCAAGATGACGAGTTGAAGACCGATTTAAGAGTTGGTTTTGCACCAATAGAATCAGCAGATGAAAATTATCCCAAAGAAAATTCAATTATTGCGGCTCGTTTAGAGTTTCGTTTAGTGTTTGAAGAATATGTATTGAGTGGCTCAGTAAGCCAAGTAAATCATATCATTAATCGTAAAATCGAAAATCAAGAAGACATTGCACAAGAAGAAGTGGATGAGTTGGTTAGTCCATTATTTAGTATTGTTCAACGTATGGCGTATGAAATTACTGAGATTGCTTTGGATAAACCAGGCGTTCAATTGAATTTTCAATCAGGAACACCTGAATAATTAAATCACGGCTCTTTGTCAACTAATGTTGGTGAAGAAAATCCAAGAATTAAATCAGTATTAATGAATCCTAGAGGAAAAAGCCTCTAGGATTTTCTATTTGGTTTTAAAAGAACAGAGCCAAAGCATATAGTAATTCTCAATTTAAAATTGTAAAAGTTACGAAATCCATAGGCATTTCTCTTTAACACTTTAATATGGTTGTTCAAGCATTCCAACGATCCATTAGAATAAGGCAATTCCAGAGCATTTTTAATTTCAGTTTGAAGCATTTTAAAGGTATCAATGGTCGTTTGATAATACTTTGGCAACATCGAGAAATCTTGTTCTAATAAAGCATGAAACCTCGTATAATCTCTTGTTTGGATAGCATAAAGAAAGTCTTGATAACAGGTATAGCTAGCTTTTAGTTCCTCATCGTAGGAAAGTAAACGATCAATGAGTTCCGTTTCGGTTAAATAGGTACGAAAAGAAGGTCGCCAAAGACGCTTTTCAAAATCTAGTGTTGAATGATTCTTTTGAAGTAATTTCCAATATTTTTTCAGATGACGATATTTTTTTGCCTCTGCAGTTCCATGATGAAGAAAGGTGTTCATTCGTTGGATGCGGTGTTTTAAGAACGCCCGTCCAATGTGTTGAACAATATGAAATCGATCAAGAATAATCTGAGTTTTTGGGAATAACTTCTTAACTAAGGAAAAGTAAGGGGCATACATATCACAAACAATGTACTTCACACGTTCACGAACAGCTAAAGAAAAGCGTGAAAAATAGCGTTCTAAAAAAGGTAACTGTCGGTTTTCAACGACATCAATTAATTGCTTTGTTTTCCCATCCATCATAATGAAACTCATGGAAGCGACGACGTGCTTCACGGAGCTGAATTCATCAAAACAAAGCACTTCAGGTAAGATAAGTCGATTGATTTTTTTCGGTTCATAAAATCGTTTCAACACACGATAGACAGAGGAAACAGAGACCTTTTTTTGACGTGCAATTTCACTCATAGAAGTGACGCTTTTGAGCCGGTCAGCAATGGACAACTTCACTTTAGCTGAAATTGAACAACATTTTTCAACGAGACTTGTTTTTGCGACAAATGTTCTGTTACAAGAATGACAGAAGAAACGGCGTTTCTTCAGGGGTAAATAAGTTTGATATTCAGACACATCATTCATCAGGATAAGACAGGTAGTGTAGCCCCAACGGATGATTTTCTCCTTTTTATCCTCACCACAGTGAGGACAGCAATGAGCTGAATAATCTAATGTACCAGAAAACACCTGACAAATTCTTCCATTAATGAGCTCTTTTTTAAAAGAATTTTCAGAAAAAGTAATGTTTAAATCTAGAATATCTAAGATATCTTTGATAAGATTTGTATAGGACATCTTGAATTCCTCCTTTTTAATGGTTTTAGTCGACTTAATTCTAAAGGATATCAAGGTGTCTTTTCTAGTATTTTGTATAAAAAAAGATGCCAGTGATTTCTCACCAACATCAAAAAGTATAGAGCCTAAATCACAAAGAGTTGGCGATAGCTTTTAGTTATCACCAATTCTTTTTTTTATCGACAAATAAGCTCAATAGTAAGTAACTTGAAATAGACTTGTGTATAATATATTTATCACTAGAAAAAATTTTTTTTTAGGGAAATTATTGGAGAATAGTTTCCGGGAACCTTTACTTCCTCTGATGTACTTGTCATTAAAATTATAGGAGGAGAAAAAATGACAACATTCATCACTGTATTAGTGGTCCTTGCTTTTGTAGCCGTACTTTATGTATTTTATCGGATGCAAGCGAAACACTTAAAATTTTCTACCCGCGTATTTACGGCATTAGCTGTAGGGATTTTGTTAGGAGCAATTATTCAATTTGCGTTCGGAACCCAAGATAAGGTGACAACCCAATCAATGGAATGGATTAACTTAGTCGGTAATGGCTATGTGGCATTGCTTCAAATGTTAGTAATTCCGTTAGTTTTCGTTTCAATTGTGGGTGCATTTACCAAAATGAAAGAAACAAAACAATTAGGAAAAATCAGTTTTACTGTATTGGCAACATTATTGGGAACAACAGCGATTTCCGCTTTAATCGGAATCGGTTCAATTCTAGTTTTTAATTTACAAGGCGCTAAATTTACTGAAGGAGCCAGTGAAACTGCCCGAATCGCTGAATTGGTAACAAGACAAGAAACAGTTGAAAATTTATCAATTCCGCAACAAATTTTATCGTTTATTCCGCGAAATGTTTTTGCTGACTTTGCAGGAACACGTGCAACAAGTACGATTGGAGTCGTCGTCTTTGCTGTATTTGTAGGCGTGGCCTTTTTAGGAGTGAAGAAAAAATCGCCAAAAGAAGCCGATTTTTTTGCTAATTTAATTGATAGTTTATATAAAATTACCATGCGTATCGTGACCTTGGTTCTTCGTTTGACACCATATGGGGTCTTAGCCTTGATGACCAATGTTGTTGCTACAAGTGATTTCGAAGCGATTTTAAATTTAGGTAAATTTGTGATTGCCTCTTATACCGCTTTAATTGTTGTTTTATTAGTACACTTGCTTATCTTGACGATTGTCAAAGTAAATCCATTAAATTACTTGAAAAAAGCCTTTCCTGTATTAAGCTTTGCTTTTACCTCTCGTTCAAGTGCTGGAGCCTTACCTTTAAATATTGAAACACAAACAAAAGCTTTAGGTGTTGATGATGCTACAGCTAATTTTGCAGCTAGTTTTGGTCTTTCAATTGGACAAAATGGTTGTGCGGGTGTTTACCCGGCAATGTTGGCGACAATTGTTGCACCACAAGCGGGAATCGATGTGTTTAGTTTAGAGTTTATTATTATGTTAGTAGCAATTGTGACAATCAGTTCTTTTGGTGTAGCAGGAGTCGGTGGGGGAGCTACCTTTGCTTCTTTAATCGTTTTAGGTGCTATGAATTTGCCAGTAGCGATTGTAGGATTGGTGATTTCTGTAGAACCTTTAATTGATATGGCTAGAACTGCAATCAATGTAAGTGATAGTATGGTGGCAGGAATCGTTACTAGCGACAGAATCAATGAATTAGACCGAGATATCTTAAATGATGATTCTCAAGTAGTCGAAGCAAACGCGTAAATAAAAAATAGACGGAAGGACTTCTCTTATTTTAGAAAAGTTACTTCCGTCTTTTTTTATTGCCAATCTAAGACTAAACCAACACCAACTTCTTCAATTGGAATTTGGTGATGTATAAAAGCTTTGGCTTTGAAAGAAACACAATGAGAGGGATACAGTTTTTCTAGTTTTTGCTTTTTGAAATAGTCAACAGTTTGTACCAATTGATCATCTTCTTCAAATAGATGAAAACCACCAATAACAGTGATAATTTTATCGATACCTGTGACTTGCTTCGCGTATTCACAAATATTGCAGATACCACCATGAGAACAACCTGTGATAATGTACAGTCCATCGATTCCTTGATAAACAAGAGCTGAATCATCTAAAACAAAATCTGGGACGAAAGAGCCATTTTTTTTAGTTTCTCCTACTTGTTTTCGTGGTTCGAATGAAACTAGTTGGGGAATCTCCCCTAAAAATAATAGCTTTTCGGTTAACTGAACAGGTTCTTTCACTAAAGAAAAAAGATAGTTTTCTGATAACTCTTGCTTTAATCGGCTAGCACCAATATCACCTTCTTCTGCTTGTTTGGCTAAAAAAGTGTCTGGATGAGCAACTATTGCTGGTTTTTCCTCGTCAAATAGATTAGCAAGATAAGCTAAGCCACCAGTGTGGTCGTTATGACCATGAGATAAAACGATTTTTTCTATTTTACTTAAATCAATTTCTAGTTTTTGTGCATTTGTTATAAAACAATCACTATAACCAGTATCAAATAATAGTTGTGTCCCGTTATCTTCAATAAAAAATGATAAAGCTGGTTCCCCATGAAAATAGCGATCAATGTAGGTATTATTATCGACCAAAACAGTTAATTTCATATTTTTTCCTCTCCAATAGTTAATTATTTTCATAAATCATAACATAAGCTAAAATAGAAAGTATATAATAGAACAGAAATCATCGATGAAAACAGAATCATCATAGAAAAGGAGCAAACAAATGTTTAACAATCAAGTGAAAATCATGTTATATGTCAATAATGTCGAGGAATCAAGCCAATTTTGGCAAAAAATAGGATTTGTAGAAGTTGAAAGAGCAGCGGTAGATGGAACGTTAGTAGTTGAAATCGCACCAACAGAAACAGCTGACACGCTAATTGTGTTGTACGAACTAGCATTTATTCAACAACATTCGCCAGAAGTGGCAGGAAATACACCGTCTTTAATGTTCCACAGTGATGACATTTTCAGTTTATATAAGAAAATGCAAGCAGCTGGTGTTCGTGTGGGAGAAATGGTCCAATTACCGTCAGGTTTAGTTTTCAATTTTGCCGACAACGATGAGAATTACTTTGCAGTTTCGGGACAAGATACAGCAGAATAACTAAAGAGTATCTAAAAAAGATAGAGACACAAGCCAAATTGCAAAACGAATTAACCGTATCATGTTCAGATACGCTTCAATTTAATTAGTAAAAGCGACTTATTTTCCTTTTGTGTGGAAGAACACAAGCAAATAAGTCGCTTTTCCTTTTTTCTTTTCTATATAATGATTTTTGAATCAATAGAAAAGGAGCTAGAAAAATGGATTATCGTGTACTGCTTTATTATAAATATACGCCAATTGAAAACCCTGAGGAATTTGCTAAGGAGCATTTAGCTTTTTGTCAGTCGTTACACTTAAAAGGTCGGATTTTGGTAGCAACGGAAGGAATTAATGGCACCCTTTCTGGAACGACAGCTGAAACGGATCAATATATGGAAGTAATGCTTGCCGACGAGCGTTTTAAGGATACGTACTTTAAAATCGATGAAGTAAGTGAAAATGCTTTTCATAAAATGTTTGTCCGTCCAAGAAAGGAATTAGTTTCATTGAATCTTGAAAAAGATGTCAATCCTTTAGAAGTAACGGGAAAATATTTAGAACCTAAAGAATTTAGGGAAGCTTTATTGGATGAAGAAACCGTTGTAATTGATGCTCGCAATGACTACGAATATGATTTAGGTCATTTCAGAAATGCGGTTCGTCCAGATATTCGAAATTTTCGTGAATTACCACAATGGATTCGTGAGAATAGAGAGCAATTTATGGATAAAAAGGTAGTAACCTATTGTACGGGTGGCATTCGTTGTGAAAAATTCTCTGGTTGGCTAATCAAAGAAGGGTTTCAAGACGTTGCGCAATTACATGGTGGAATCGCAGCTTATGGTAAAGATCCAGAAGTTCAAGGGGAATTATGGGATGGAAAGATGTACGTGTTTGATGAACGAATCAGCGTTGAAATTAATCATGTTGATAAGAACATTATCGGTAAAGATTGGTTTGACGGAACACCGTGTGAAAGATATATCAATTGTTCAAATCCGTTCTGCAATAAACAAATTTTAGCTTCAGAAGAAAATGAAGCGAAGTATTTAGGGGCATGTTCTTCTGAATGTCGCCATCATGAAGCAAATCGTTATATTTTGAAAAATAATCTGAGTCGAGAAGACGTTGAAACAAGATTAGCGTTACTTAACTAGTACTAAAAAAAGAGAGTGAGACAACCATAAATTTGGCTGTTTCGCTCTCATCTTTTTATAAAAGAAAATAAAAAATACTAATAAATCCAATCAATAATAGTCCATTAATCCAAGTAAAACGTATCATAAAAGCTTTTGCTTTACGAGGCTCATATTTTTTATAAATTTTATAACCAATCAAATTTGCGAGAGAAGCGATAAGTGTTCCTAAACCACCAATATTAACACCCCAAAACAAGGCTTTGACATGATTCGTAAAACGAGCAATTAAAATCGCAGCAGGCACATTGCTGATAAATTGGCTTAAAAGAATACTACCAAAAAAAGTGTGAGTAGCTGTTGTAAATTGTTGACGAATCAGATTCGCTAAAGGCGCAAATTGTGAAAAGTCACCGATTGCAATGAAAAAGAAGATGAATGTTCCTAGTAAACGATAATCAACCTTTTTAATACTGGAAGAATCATAAACTAGTAGAAGTAAAAAGGCGCTTGGAACAACTAGCCAATAAGGAAGAAAATCTACCACACTAGAAAGGATGAATAAACCTAAAATACTTAAAAAGAGTGTTTTCTTTTTATTTAATGGTTGATCAGTCATCGAAAAATCGGCTAATCTTTTTTGGGGGATTAAGAAACAAGTAATCGATAAAAACAGTAAAGAAATCACTAAAAGAACGATGGACCATTCAAAAAAAGTAATCAGAGACATCGAGTAATAAGAAAATAAAAATAAGTTTTGCGGATTGCCAAAAGGAAAGAATGCACTTCCTAAGTTTGCAGCAACGATTAAAAGGACGGCACCGGTCGATTTATTAGGCAAGTTTATTTTTTTTACAGTTGTTAAATAAATCGGCATAAATGTTAAAATAGCGACATCATTGGTTACAAACATTGAGCTAACAAAAGAAAGAAAAGTAATATTGCGAATCAATTGTCTGGTTGTCGTAGAACGTACAATCAATTTTTCTGATAAATAGGTTAAAATTCCTAATTGTTCAATATTTTGTAAAAGTAACATTAAACCGAATAAACAAAAAATTACTTTGAAATCTATTGATTGGATGGAAGGAGAACCGAAAAAACAGCTGATTATAGCAATTAGTAAAGAAAGAGTAAATAATAAATCCTGTGTAAAAAAATGGATTACCTTTTTCAAGTGAAACACCTCAATCAAAAAAATTTTACGCTAACATTAAATTTACCGTAAGCAAGATGAATTGACAACTACTTTGCAAAATAATCGATGAGATAAAAAGAAGGATTGAAAAACAGTGAAATGTATGACACACTGTTAGATAAATGAGGTGGAAAAATGGAAAAATTATTTGTAAGTCCTTCGAAATATGTTCAAGGAAAAGGGCTGCTCAAGAGTGGGATTCCCTACATTAAGCAATTAGGTACAAAAGCATTATTACTCACAGATGAATTTGTTTGGGAACTAGTGGGGCGTTCTTTTTATGAACGTTTGCTTGATCAAGGAATGAACATGATTAATGAACGGTTTAATGGTGAAACGACAGAAGCGGAAATTCAACGAATCATGATTAGGATTGAAGAAGAAGACATAGAGGTGATTCTTGCTTTAGGTGGTGGAAAATTGATTGATACAGGCAAAGCATTAGCGAATGAATTAAAACTTCCTGTTGCAATCATTCCGACGACGGCTTCCACCGATGCACCTACATCATCTATTTCAGTACTTTATGAAGCGGATGGTCGCTTTAAAGAATATAGTTTTTATGAGCATAATCCAGAATTAGTTTTAGTCGATACAGAAGTAGTTGCCAAAGCGCCTGTTCGGTTCTTAATATCCGGTATGGCAGATGCTTTGGCCACGACAATCGAAGCGCGAGCAGTGAAGCAAAAGAATGGTCAAAATGTATTAGGGAAACAACCGACAATAGCTGCTCAATTAATGGCGGAAAAATGCGAGGAAATCATTTTTACTTACGGCTTACAAGCTGTTGAAGCGAATCGAGCTAAAGTGGTTACAGAAGCATTAGAAGCAGTAATAGAGGCGAATACGTTATTAAGTGGTATTGGTTTTGAAAGTGCTGGGTTAGCAGCAGCTCATGCGATTCATAATGGGTTCTCTGCCGTTCAAGGAACCGTTCATCAATTAACGCATGGAGAAAAGGTTGCTTTTGGAACATTAACGCAATTGGTTTTAGAAAATCAGCCACAAGAAATACTAGATAAATATATCGCATTTTATCAAGGCTTAGGTTTACCGACAACGTTAGAAGAAATAGGGTTAGCAGAAGTTTCCGATGTAACCTTGTTAGAAATTGGAAATCAAGCCTTAGCTAAAGGCGATAGTTTACAACAAATGCCTATGACACTGTCAGCAGAAGATATTGTAGCCGCCATGAAGACATTGGATCAATATGTCCAAACTTATTTTTTAAAGGCATAATCATAAATAAATAAGCTATAAGAGGAGATTGGTCAAAAGCGGCTAGCTAGCTCCGAGAACCGAATAAGTATTGTGCAACATCAGTTCATTCCCTGTATTTTTCAATAATTTTGGCTTGTTTTGTAAGAAAGTGAGCTATTTGCTCTCATTGTTAGGTTTGCTATTGGATTAACTAGTTGATTGTTTTACGCCGTTTGTTCGATTTTAAAAATAAAGAAAGTGGAGAGCCGACAAATTGTCCCACTCTCTTTTTCTGTTTGTTTTTTATTTAAAATGACTGAATTTATTATACTATTCGTATTTTTGGTTTACATTCAGAAGTTTTTTATGTACTCTTTAATTAGAGTTAATTTTAAGGAGGAACGGTTTTTGGCTTATCAAGAAATATTATTTCCTTTTTTAGGTGGTTTGGGAATATTTTTATTTGGGATGAAGTATATGGGGGACGGATTACAGAAATCTGCGGGGGATTCTCTAAGGGATATTCTAAATACGTTTACTTCGACTCCTTTGAGATCAGTTTTGGCTGGTTTGGTTGTAACCGCTATCATTCAAAGTAGTTCAGGAACAACTGTATTAACGGTAGGGTTAGTAAGTGTTGGTTTTATGTCTTTACGGCAAGCGATTGGCGTGATTATGGGCGCCAATGTTGGGACAACTGTGACCGCTTTTATTATTGGCTTCAATTTAAGCTCGTACTCGTTGCCGATTATAGGGATTGGATCATTGCTATTATTTTTCTCAAATAAAGAAAAGGTCAACAGTATAGGACAAATTCTATTTGGCTTTGGGTGTTTATTTTATGGCTTAAATTTGATGGGAACGGGCATGGCACCACTAAGCGAACTGCCTCAATTTTCTAAGCTAATGGTGGATGTTTCAAACTTTCCAATTTTGGGTGTTGGAATCGGAACGATTTTGACGATGATTTTGCAAAGCTCTAGTGCGACAATCGGTATTTTACAGCAGCTTTATAGCCAAGGAAGTTTAGCAATCAACGCAGTATTACCGATTTTGTTTGGTGATAATATTGGTACGACAATCACCGCAGTTATCGCGGCTTTAGGAGCTAGTGTGACTGCTAAAAGAGCTGCGGCTTCTCATGTTGTTTTCAATCTAGTCGGAGCGACTATTTTTACGCTATTACTTTCTCCTTTTACACTCGTTGTAGTTGGTCTTTCTAATCGCTTGAATTTGAATCCGTCAATGCAGATTGCTTTTGCTCACGGATTGTTTAACTTATCCAATTTATGTATCCAATTTTGGTTTATTGATAAAATCGAGTTATTTGTGCGAAAAATAATTCCTGGAAACGATAGCACGATTGAATTTAAGCCGTCCAATCTAAATGAATCAATTATACAAAATTCACCAGTTTTGGCCTTAAATCAAGCAAAGTTTGAATTATTGCAAATGGGCGAGTATGTGGTAGGCTCTTTCGAATCGGCAAAACGATATTATGAAAATCAGGAAAGTGTCGATAAGGAAAATGCAAATCAATATGAGAGCGCGATTAACGATATAGATAATCGTTTAACAGAATATTTAGTACAGTTATCTGCGACTGAACTTTCGATTTCAGAAAGTCATGAACAAACGATGCTATTAGAATTAACAAAAGATTTAGAACGAATCGGCGATCATTGTAGTAATATTATTTTAAATCTAAATGAAGCGATTCACCTTGAGAAAAAACAGAAAATAAAAGATAAGAAAACTGGGAAAGTTTCTTCAAGAAATGAGCTGATTTTGCATGATGAGGATTTAATTCAGTTATTTGATAAAGTATTAAAAAGTATTGAAGCTTCTTTGGAGTCTTTTGAAAAGAATGATCATGCACTTGCTCAACATATCTTAGAGCGTGAAGTGGAAATCGATTCGATGGTAAAAATGCTTCGTAAAAAATATATTTCGATTATGAACAGCGGAATCGGAAGAGCCGCTGACGGGGTACTATTTATAGATACCGCCGCTAATCTTGAAAGAATGAGTGATCGAACCGTACATATGGCAAAATATGTCCTTGGAGAACGTTACGGAACTGAAGCAATTTCAGTTGAAGAATCCATTAGTCCAATTATTCAATAATACAAAAAACGAGTGGAGTAATAATCAGATTTTTTCTGACTATTGTCCCACTCGTTTTTTATTAAGATGATTTAAAAATAGGAATCAAATATTCAATACTTTGTTTAGGAAGTCTTTAGTTCGCTCATTTTGTGGATTACCAAAAATTTGTTCGGGAGTACCGTCTTCTAGGAAATTTCCGCCATCGATAAACATTACTCGGTTGGCTACCTCTTTAGCAAATCCCATTTCGTGTGTAACAATCACCATGGTCATTCCTTGCTCGGCCAAATCCTTCATGACGTTTAGAACATCACCCACCATCTCAGGATCAAGCGCAGAAGTTGGTTCGTCGAATAACATAATATCTGGATTCATGGCTAACGCACGAGCAATCGCTACACGCTGTTTCTGACCACCAGATAATGATTCTGGATACTGATCTTTTTTATCAGCTAAACCAACTGTTTTTAAAAGACTCAATGCTTTTGCTTCCGCTTCTTTTTTAGATAAACGACCTAAATCAGTCGGTGCTAAAGTAATATTTTCCAAGATAGATAAATGTGGGAATAAGTTGAAATGTTGAAATACCATCCCAATATGTTGCCGAACTTTATTGATGTCTGTGTTTTTATCCGTTAAGTTTGCGCCATCGATAATAATATCACCGCTGGTTGCTTCTTCTAATTGATTTAAACAGCGTAGAAACGTACTTTTACCTGATCCAGAAGGGCCAATAACACAAACGACATCACCTTCTTGGATAGAAACATTAATATTATTTAAAACGGTATGATCACCATATTTTTTAACGAGATTTTCTACTAGAATTTTTTCAGTCATTTATTTCACCTTCTTTTCTAAGACTTTCGCTAATTTTGTCAAAGCAGTAATTAAAATCAAATACATCATGGCAATTACAAAGTAAACCAACGTACTTTGTAAACTACGTGCGACAATGATTTTCCCTGTTTGTAGTAGCTCAATCAATCCGATAGCAGAAAGAATAGTTGTATCCTTTAATGAAATAACAAATTGATTGACGAAGGATGGAATCATGATTTTAACAGCTTGCGGTAAAATGATTTTTTGCATGGTTCGATTATAAGAAAGACCTAAACTTCTTGAAGCTTCCATTTGACCAACGGGTACAGCTTTAATTCCGCCACGGAAGATTTCAGAAATATAAGCACTGGCATTTAAAGTCAATGTGATGATTCCTGCAATAAAGACTGGGATATTGAAACCTAGCAGACCTGGTAAACCAAAATAAATAAAGAAGGCTAATACCATCAAAGGAATTCCGCGAATAATATCTACATAAATTGTTGCAATAACACGTAGTGGTTTGGCTGGAGAAACACTGAATAGGCCAAGGACCACACCGACGATTAACGCAAGAATAAATGAAATTAGCGTTAATTGAATCGTCATCCATAATCCACTCAATAATCGTTGCCAGTTATTTTTAAGCATTCCAGTCAAAGTAGATTCGTCTGCTTTAGTTTCTGGTGCTTTTGCTTCTTGAATATATGTTCCTACGATTTCATCGTATTCACCAGTTCGTTTTAATTCTTTCAACCCTTCATTGAACATTTCAATCAATTCAGGATTTTGTCCTTTTTTCACAGCAAAACCATATGAACCACCAGATTCTTTGGGAATTGGAGTCGCTAGAGGTTGATTTTGAGCAACGCCATAACCGATAACAGGGTAGTCATCCATCATTGCTGTAATTTCACCAATTTCTAAGGCGCTGTATAGTGCATCTGTAGAATCTAAATATTTTATTGAATAACCATATGTATCTTTATTGTCTTCTAAAAATTCAGCACTTTCTGTACCGATTTTTGCACCAACTTTTTGTCCTTTTAGATCTTCATAAGATTCAATTTTATCATTGCCTTTTTTTACAGCGATTTGAATGCCGCTATTAAAATAAGGATCAGAGAAATCAAAGGATTTTTTACGTTCGTCAGTAATAGTCATACCAGCAATCATTGCATCGGCTTGGCCAGATTCCACTGCTTGTACGGCAGAACTAAAGCCGATAAATTTAAAATCAACATTAAAGCCTTGTAATTCAGCAATTCGTTTCGCTAAATCAACATCGATTCCTACGTATTCGCCATCAGCATTTTGAAATTCAAAAGGGGCGAATGTGGAGTCACTAGCAATGACATATTTATCTTTTTTAGGTTCGATTTTTTTCATTGGAGAATCATCAGTGTCTAAATCAGTCCCACTTGAAATGTACGTATCAATAATTTCATCATAGGCACCTGATTTTTTCAAATCAGCTAGACCAGCATTGAATTTCTCAATCAATTCAGGATTTTGTCCTTTTTTTACGGCGAATCCGTAGGAACTTCCTGTTTCTTTTTCACCAATTAATTCTAATTTTTGTCCATTGGTAATCGCGTAACCAAGAACAGGATAATCATCAAAAATGGCATCTGCTTCATTATTTTGGAGTGCTTGATAAAGTCCAGTTGCATCATCAAAGTTTTTGATTTTGTAATCATATTCTTTTTGATGATCTTCTAGGAACGTTGCACTCTCAGTTCCCACTTTTGCAGCAACTGTTTTTCCTTTTAAGTCTTGATAGGATTTGATTGTATCATTGCCTTTTTTCACAGCCATTTGTAAACCACTATCAAAGTATGGCTCAGAGAAGTCGAACGATTTCTTTCGTTCGTCTGTAATACTCATTCCTGCAATCATACCATCAATTTGATTTGATTGAACCGCTTGAATTGCACTATCAAAGCCTAAAGGTTTTAAATCTACTTTAAATCCTTGATCTTTAGCAATGGCATTTAATAAATCGATATCAATCCCAACATATTCATCATCAGCATTTTGAAATTCAAAAGGGGCAAAGGTCAAATCTGTACCAATCGTATATGTTTTTTCTTCAGCATTAGCTGATGTTCCACTAACAATAGTTAGAAAACCTACCACCATAAATAGTAAACTAAGTAATAACTGTTTCTTTTTCATTAAATACCTCCTTAGATATATAAGCATATTTAATAATTATAAAATAAAAAAGGATTGGAATACAAGTGTTTAATCTTTCTAAACGTAAAAAAAAGTAAAAATATCACATTCTATGTGAGAATATATAACATGTAGGTGGTGGAGATTAGGTTCGATTTAATTAATTAAATGATTTGATTTAAGAAGGAACTAAAAACCGCACAAAATAAATTGTGCGGTTTAGTAAATTAGAAATTGAATAATCATTTACTAACTTAACTAGTTATAAAAGTAAAGTGGATTGATTAATACAAATCAAATTCGTTTTCTTTACGTTTTTTCATGAAGTAAACACTAGCAATCAAAGTCAAACCGATAGATGTTAACATCATGCTACTTTCTTGAGCACCTGTTTCAGGTAATTGTTTTTCAGTTTTCTTTTTGATTTCTTTTACAGGTTCTTTTTTAGTATTGTTGTTATTATCAGTTGGTGTCACAGTTCCTGCAGCATTATTATCTTCATTATTATCAGTACCAGTTCCATCTCCACCTCTTGAAGCTAAAACAGTTAATGTAATAAATGTTTCTACAGTATCTTTACCGTTAGTAGCGTAGTATCTAATTTTGTGTGTGCCAGGTTCAACTAATTTACTTCCAAATTCAGTAATTTGGATACCTTCACCAACAACTTCGAATCCATATTCGTAGCCTTCGATGTTTTCGAAAGTAGCCCAATCCATAACCATATCTGTAGTTAATTTATCGCCAACATACATTACTTTATCTTCAGCAGTAACAGATGCTTTAGCTACAGGTTTTTCAGAAACAGTGATTGTAACTGTTTTAGTTGCAGTATTTCCAAAACTATCTTCTGCTTTATATTCTAAAGTGTAGGTTCCAGGAGTAGTGGTATCTACGTTGCCAGAAACAAGTTGTGCTGGTAAAGTAACAGTGTTTCCACTTCCGTCTAAACCAGTCGCTGTTGCATAGTTAGCGGCATCAAAACTATCGCCAACAAAAATTTCTTTATCTGCAGCATTGATTTTCACTGGATCAACGATTGTAACAGTAGTGCTAGTTGTAGTTACTGTGTTATATTCTGAAGATAAAATACCAACTTCTACAGTAAATGTTCCAACTTCACTTGTTGAATATTGACCTCCAATGAAAAGTTCAGCATCAGCAGAAGGAATAATTTTTCCATATGCATCTTTTACTACAGCGTTGCTTTCAATTGCAGCAGCAAGATCAGCATTTTTTGGTAAAGTTAAATTGGGAACTGAAACAGAGTACATTCCAACGTTTTCAGCAACGACCATTACCCAACGAGTAACTTCAGCAGTACCTTTGTCAGTTGAAACCTTATAAGTAATCCAGTAACTCCCTTCTGTGTTGGTATCCACAGTTGGAACAGTAATAAATGATGTAGGCCCGTTTTGGTATTGGATAGTGTATTTAACATCACCGGTTACATCTTTTTTGTTTACATTATCATAGGCAGAAACGCCATCCATTGCGTTGAATGAAGAACCTTTTGGTACAGATAATGTAGGTAAAACATTAATAACAACATCTCCAACTTCAGGATCTAAAACAGTAATATCTTTAGTAGCTGCAGCATCTTTTCCAGCTTCATTTGCTTGTGGTGTGCTATCAGATGTAGCGGTTTCAGAATCTTGTGTTTCAGATGGTGCTGTAGGCACAGAGCTTTCTGTTGTTGCTTCGCTTTCAGATGTTTCAGGTACCACAACTTCCTCTTTTGAGCTAGCTGTTGTTTCATCAGTTTCAGAAACAGCAGTAACTTCTGGAGTAGCAACTGCTTCTTGAGTGTTAGTTGCTTCAGCTAGAGCTACTTGGCAGTTTAGCAATGTAGGTGCCAATAATGCAATGACCGTTGCACTAATGATTTTTTTGTTTTTCATATCTTTTCTCCTTCTTTTTCATATCCTTTTTTTTATAATATTTTTCTTTTATGTCAGTCTGTCGTCTATTATATAAGAGAAACTGAATAAAAAAATATTTATATTATATTTTTTATCATACTACAGTTGTTTTTATCTATCAATCTTTTTTTGCCATGGTTTTTATCATCTTTTTCATAGTATATTACAGTTTTTATCTATTAATGTTACTTTTGATAGTTTTTATTTTATTAATTGTTATATTTAGTTGTTTGAAATAATTATTTTCTGATAAAAACAATTGTTTAAGTATTTTATGTTTGTAATAATAGTCTTTTTGGTCATATAATTTTTTGAGGCGGTAATTTATTTTTTGCTAATTCTAAAACTAGCGAAAATATGTTCGGTATGTTAGAATAAGTACAGCAAAAAAATAGGTACATTATTTACTAGAAGGAGGATATTAGATGATAGAAAGAGAAACCTCCAATACATTTGATTTAGTTTCAAAATATCAACCTGATGGAGATCAACCCGAAGCGATAAAGCGAATTGTAGAAGGCATTGAAGGCGGCGAAAAAGCGCAGATATTGCTTGGTGCGACTGGAACAGGGAAGACCTTCACTATTTCAAATGTGATAAAGGAAGTCAATAAACCAACATTAGTTATTGCTCATAATAAAACCCTTGCTGGACAGCTGTACGGAGAATTTAAAGAGTTTTTCCCGAATAACGCAGTCGAGTATTTTGTTAGTTACTATGATTATTATCAGCCAGAAGCCTATGTTCCTTCGAGTGATACGTACATAGAAAAAGATGCAAGTATTAATGATGAAATTGATAAGTTAAGACATTCAGCAACTAGTTCTTTATTAGAACGAAATGATGTGATTGTGATTGCTTCTGTTTCCTGTATTTTTGGTTTAGGAGATCCTAAAGAATACAGTGAACAGGTTGTTTCGTTGCGAGTGGGAATGGAAATGGATCGTAGCACGCTATTAAAAAATTTAGTAGATATTCAATTTGAACGAAACGACATTGATTTTCAACGTGGTCGTTTTCGGGTGCGTGGTGATGTAGTTGAAATTTTCCCAGCTTCAAGAGATGAGCATGCGCTAAGAGTTGAATTTTTCGGTGATGAAATCGAACGAATTAGAGAAGTAGATGCATTGACTGGAGAAATTATTAGTGAAACGGAGCATGTTGCAATTTTTCCTGCGACCCACTTTGTGACCAATGAAGAACATATGGAACATTCTATTGCTCAAATTCAAGTAGAATTAGAAGAACGTTTAAAAGTTCTTAGATCCGAAAATAAATTATTAGAAGCGCAACGTTTAGAACAACGTACCAATTATGATATCGAAATGATGCGTGAAATGGGCTATACATCTGGAATCGAAAATTACTCGCGCCATATGGATGGTCGTTCAGAAGGAGAACCACCATATACATTGATTGATTTCTTTCCAGATGACTTTTTACTTGTGATTGATGAATCTCATGTAACGATGCCTCAAGTGAGGGGAATGTACAATGGAGATCGAGCTAGAAAACAAATGTTAGTTGACTATGGTTTTCGTTTGCCAAGTGCATTAGATAATCGTCCATTGCGCTTAGAGGAATTTGAAGAGCATGTCCACCAAGTTGTCTATGTTTCTGCAACTCCAGGACCTTACGAACATGAACAAACAGATACAGTTATTCAACAAATCATTCGTCCGACAGGTCTTTTAGATCCATTGATTGAAGTTCGCCCAATCATGGGACAAATTGATGATTTAGTCGGTGAAATTAACGAGCGCGTTGAGAAAAATCAACGAGTATTTGTAACCACTCTGACTAAAAAAATGTCAGAGGATTTAACGGATTACTTTAAAGAATTGGGAATCAAGGTGAAATATTTACACAGTGATATTAAGACCTTAGAACGAACAGAAATCATTCGAGATTTACGTTTGGGTGAATTTGATGTTCTTGTAGGGATTAATTTGCTTAGAGAAGGGTTGGACGTGCCGGAAGTATCTCTAATCGCTATTCTTGATGCGGATAAAGAAGGATTCTTAAGAAGTGAGCGCTCATTAGTTCAAACGATTGGACGAGCAGCGCGAAATGCAGATGGTCGCGTAATTATGTATGCAGATAAGATGACAGATTCGATGCAAAAAGCCATCGATGAAACCGCTCGTCGTCGTTCGATTCAAGAAGCCTACAATAAAGAACATGGTATTACGCCAAAAACGATTATTAAAGAAATTCGCGATTTAATTTCTATTTCAAAAACAAGTGATGAAAAGTCTTCTGTTACCATTGATAAATCATACCATGAACTATCTCGTCAAGAAAAAGCCGATTTATTGATGAAATTGGAAAACGAAATGAAAGAAGCTGCAAAAGCGTTAGATTTTGAAACAGCAGCAACCCTAAGAGATACGATTTTGGAGTTAAAAGCAGAAAAATAACGTTAGCAGATAAGGAGAGACATAATGGCAAATGACAAAATAGTTATTCATGGTGCACGAGCGCATAATTTGAAAAATATAGATGTGACCATTCCTAGAGACAAACTAGTCGTTATTACTGGGTTATCTGGTTCCGGCAAGAGTTCTTTAGCTTTTGATACCTTATACGCAGAAGGACAACGCCGATATGTTGAAAGTTTATCGGCATATGCGCGACAATTTTTAGGTCAAATGGATAAACCAGATGTTGATAGTATTGATGGTTTAAGCCCAGCGATTTCGATTGACCAAAAAACGACCAGTAAAAACCCTCGTTCAACAGTAGGAACAGTTACTGAGATCAATGATTATTTACGTTTACTCTATGCGCGAGTTGGACATCCGATTTGCCCGAACGATCATGTAGAAATCAGTAGTCAATCCGTTGAACAAATGGTAGATAGTGTTTTAGAATTGCCCGATAAGACAAAGATTCAAGTATTAGCACCAGTAGTCGTTAAGAAAAAAGGGCAGCATAAAAAAGTATTTGAAATGGTTCAACGAGAAGGATATGTTCGAGTTCGAGTTGATGGAGAGACTTATGATATTAGTGAAGTTCCAGAGTTAACAAAGAGTAAAAAACATGATATTGCGATTGTTGTCGATCGAATTGTGATTAAAGAAGGTATTCGTTCGCGTCTATTTGATTCTTTTGAGGCGGCTCTTCGTTTAGCAGAAGGGTATGCTTTGGTAGATGTTATCGGCGGCGAAGAAATGTTGTTTAGTGAACATTACGCATGTCCTTATTGTGGTTTTACTGTTGGAGAGTTAGAACCAAGACTTTTTTCATTTAATGCTCCATTTGGCGCGTGTCCAGATTGTGATGGTTTGGGTATGAAACTAGAAGTCGATCGAGATTTGGTGATTCCAGATCCCAATAAGACGTTAAGAGAAGGAGCAATCGTTCCTTGGAACCCGATTAGTTCTCAGTATTATCCGCAAATGTTAGAGCAAGCAGCAGATTCTTTTGCAATCGATATGGATACGCCTTTCAATGAACTGCCAGAGGAACATCAAGAAATTGTGTTGAACGGATCGAATGGCGAACTGTTCCATTTCCATTATGAAAATGATTTTGGCGGTGTTCGTGACGTAGAAGTACCATTCGAAGGGGTTTTAACGAATATTAAACGTCGTTATCATGAAACGAATAGTGATTTTACAAGAGAACAAATGCGTTTATATATGACTGAATTGACGTGTCGGAGCTGTAAAGGTTATCGTTTGAATCCGCAAGCTTTATCTGTCAAAGTAGCAGGAACAAGTATTGGTGAAGTTAGTCAATTAGCGATTAAGAAGGCTGTTAATTTCTTTGATCAAATAGAACTTTCAGAACAAGAGCAAATTATTGCTAAACCGATTTTAAAAGAAGTCGAAGATCGTCTTGCCTTTTTAGAAAATGTTGGCTTGGATTATCTAACGTTAAGCCGTGCTTCTGGGACTCTATCAGGAGGTGAAGCGCAACGAATTCGTTTAGCCACACAAATTGGTTCAAATTTATCAGGCGTGTTGTATATTCTGGACGAACCATCGATTGGTCTACATCAACGGGATAATGATCGCTTAATTGGTTCTTTGAAAAAAATGCGTGATTTAGGAAATACATTGATTGTAGTTGAACATGATGAGGATACCATGCGTGCTTCTGATTATTTGATTGATGTAGGACCTGGTGCTGGACATTTGGGTGGAGAAATTGTTGCTTTTGGAACACCAGAAGAAGTAGAAAACAACAAAAATTCACTGACAGGAAAGTATTTGTCTGGAAAAAAAGTGATTCCAGTTCCAAAAGAACGCCGTAAAGGAAACGGTAAAAGCATCAAGATAACAGGGGCGTCTGAAAACAATTTGAAGAATATTTCAACTAGTTTTCCACTAGGACAATTCGTTGCTGTGACAGGTGTTTCAGGATCAGGAAAAAGTACCTTAGTTAATCAAATCCTTAAAAAAGCATTGGCGCAAAAACTAAATCGTAATTCCAATAAACCTGGTAAATTCAAAACAATTACTGGTTATGAAAATATCGAAAAAATCATTGATATCGATCAAAGTCCAATTGGTCGAACACCAAGAAGTAATCCCGCTACTTATACTAGTGTATTTGATGATGTACGTGATTTATTTGCTAAGACAAATGAAGCGAAAGTTCGTGGCTACAAAAAAGGACGATTTAGTTTTAATGTCAAAGGTGGACGGTGTGAAGCTTGTCGTGGAGATGGAATCATTAAAATCGAGATGCACTTTTTACCAGATGTTTACGTTCCTTGCGAAATTTGTCATGGGAAACGGTATAATTCTGAAACATTAGAGGTTCATTATAAAGGCAAAAATATTGCTGATATTTTAGAAATGACTGTTGAAGATGCTGTTGACTTCTTTAAATCAATTCCTAAAATTCATCGCAAACTGCAAACCATTGTTGATGTCGGTTTAGGTTATGTTCAGTTAGGACAACCGGCAACAACCTTATCTGGTGGTGAAGCGCAGCGGATGAAGCTTGCTAGTGAATTGCACAAAAATTCGAATGGCAAGAATTTTTATATTTTAGATGAGCCGACTACTGGGCTGCATACGGATGATATCGCACGATTACTTTTAGTTTTAGAGCGTTTTGTCGATGCAGGAAATACGGTTTTAGTAATAGAACACAACTTGGATGTAATCAAATCAGCTGATCATGTGATTGATTTGGGTCCAGAAGGCGGAGATGGTGGCGGAACGATTGTTGCGACAGGAACACCAGAAGAAATCGCCAAAGAAAAGAAAAGCTATACTGGAAAATATTTAAAACGTGTTTTACCATCGTAAAAGTAACGAATTGAAATAAAAAATACGAAAGTGGGTCTGAAGAATACGTGTAAGTAATTAGACGAAATTCTCAGGCTCTCTTTTTAAACAATTAAAAAGGACGAGATGATAGAATGATTCAATTTAGAGAAGCAAAAGAAATGGATTACATTGATTTGATTAAAATATGGCGGGATTCTGTAAGTGAAACGCATTTGTTTTTGAGTGCAGAAGATATAGATAGGATTGAAAAAGAATTACCTCATTATTTTGAAGCAGTTAAGGTATTTATTTGGTTTGAGAGTAATGTACCAAACGAGATAATTGGTTTTTCAGGAATTCATAATCAAAAACTAGAAATGCTATTTTTGAAGCCAACTTCTTTTAGAAAAGGATACGGAAAGACAATTCTTAATTGGTTAGTTGAAAATGAAGCGATTGAGTTTACTGATGTTAATAAGCAGAATTCTGATGCAGTTGCTTTTTATCTAGCTCAGGGGTTTAAAATTATTTCAGAATCGCCTACTGATGAACAAGGAAATCCATTTCCGATATTGCATTTGCGAAAATAATCATTTGAATATAAGAGTGAATTGATTAGGGAGCTTCTGAAAATCAAAGCAGCAAATATTTATATAATTTAGCTAAAACTCATTTTTCTAACATCATTATTGTGATTGAAGTGAATGGGAGTAGCTGTCTTTGAACTGCCATTTAGACAGTTTATAATTAAAAGAGGTGCTTCCAATTTTTCTTAATCGGTTTCCGCAGTACTTTAGTTAATTGATTCTCAGGATAACGCTTACAATTTTTAGCATTTAAAATTAGATGAAGCCTAATTTTTTTTTTGTTTTGCTAAAAAAAAATTTGTGTATTCTGGAATTAAGGAGTACAATTAGTAGTATAAAATATAAAACGGGGTGGGAAAAATGAGTGGAAAGCGTTTAAATTATGTTGGCGAGATACTTACAGATGTTGAGTACCATGGAGCAGGAGATCCTGATAATTTTTTAGAAGTACGTATGGACGTGGAACTCCCCTTCAAATTATATTGTCGTACAGATATTCAAGATTGGGAAGAAGTTACAGAAAACGAAAGTTTGGAACTTGTTCGTAAATATGAAGATACTAAATCGAAGTACTCTAAAAGTGATTACCGATACTATATAATGGATTTTTATTTAGCTAGTCTAGGAAGATTTTAAAGGTAATTAATAAGTAATTGATTGAAATAGTGAAAAAACTGTTGAATGAAAAATTCAATCGTTTTTTTACTATTTTTTTATTAGAAAAGGAAACGAAGAGCAGTTTAAAAAAATCAGATTTACTTTGTTATTGTTTTATTAATCGATAGTTATTGTAGTATACTAGGAAAGAATTAGGCATGAAATGATTATAAAAATTAACGGTTATAGTTAATTTTGGAGGTTATTGATAAAATGGATAACAAACAGGAAATAAGTAATGACTCACAATTAGATGAAAAACAATTTGATTCTTATATCAAAGTATTGATTTTATATGGAAAATTAATGCTTGAAAGTAACTATGGTGCTTCCGAAGTACGAAATAATTTAATTAAGATGATGTATTTTATGAAAATTAATTATTTTTCTTTTTTTATTACTACGACTAGCCTGATGTTAGTTAATCAGAGGACGAATGATGTGAAAATGATAAACGTAAAAAAAAATTCATATAATTTTGAAAAAATGGGCCATATCAAAACGAAAGTGGATGCTTTTTTTGATAAGAAGATTGATGCTGATCAACTTTATAACGAATTTAAGAAGATTGACAATCGTAGCTATGCATTCCCATTATTTATACAAGTTTTTTCGGCAGGGTTAATTTGTGGCTCAATGTACGTATTGATTGCTAAACTCTCCTTAACGGCTTTAGTATCTCTAGTATTGGGTGTTTTTGGGTACATAATTTATCTTCTTTTAGAGAAGTATATAAATATTACAATTTTTTCTGTTTTCTTGTATTCAACGTTCATTTCTTTAGTAGCCGTTTTCTTAGCAAAAGAAAATATCGCTGATGATTCTTTTTCTTTAATTCTTAGTTGTATGATGCCATTATTACCAGGAGCAACGTTTGTGAATGCAATAAGAGCAAGTATTGATGGTGATTATTTGACCGGTTTATCTCAGGCTTCAGAAGCAATCAATACTGCATTAATGCTAGGGCTGCCTGTTGCGTTTATTTTGACTAATTTATAAAGAGGGGGGATTATTGTGCTTTTGCAAGTCATTTTTAGTTTTTTGGTTAGTGGCAGTGTGGCTGTTTTAAATAGTGTACAAAAAAAATATATTATCTTATGTGGTTTATCTGGAGTTATTTCATCTGTGGTCTATCACTTAACCATTCTGCATGCAAATGCGGCATTATCAGCGTTAGTTTCCTGTGTCGTTTTGTCTATTTGCAGCCAAATATTTAGTCAATTAACGAAAGTTCCCAGTACTATTTTTACGATATCAGGGATTATGCCGATTGTTCCTGGTAGTCTGTTATTTAAAACCTTTAATTCTTTAGCGGAGAATGATTATAGCCAAGCCGTGAATTTTGGGACACAAACCATTCTAGTAGGTTTTTCAATTGCAATTGGTTTTTTTATCAATGAAACAATGACTACGACCTTAATGAATTTAAAGAATCGATTTGTTAAAAGAAGATAAATATAACTAAGTAGCGTCAGATGACGATTGATACATTCAATAAATTTATTTTAAAGTAAGATAGTAAAACATCAAACAATTAATTAAGCCCTTTTATTACATACTATGAAATAGCAAGGTTTAGAGAAATTGTTTGATGTTTTTAACGCTATCGGAGTCTTTTTTAGGAAAAGAATGGAAAATTATTTATTATTCGATTTGGTTGAGAATTGATTGGGCTATTGATGTAAGAAGGACAAATTTTTTCTCAGATGAAATCTGGTTGTGTAGAATAAAATTTGTTCAAGCAAAGTAGGAACGGACAAGTTAGTTTTTCTGAGCGGTTTTATCAGTTGAAATGATTTTTATAAAGCACTAGAAATACGATAATTTTATTAAAGTGTAAAAAAAATATAATAGAACTAGAAATTTACCGAAAAGTTAGGTACAATAGAAAATGCTAATACTTTAGTATTAGTGAGAGCAACTTGTAGAGCTAGTTTGTGCTGTCTTTGCAAGGCTTCATCGTTTGATTGCCGTTAAACGATGAAGTGCTTTTTTTATTTTTCATAGATTCCCTCCTTTATGGATTAAAAATTTGCAGAATAGAAAAAACGATATTGGCAGACTCTCCAACATCGATATCAACAGTCCAGTATATTTATCCAATGAAATTTCCAACTATTTTTTAATAGGAAAAAGCAATGGAAAAATAATACTATACTATTGGCAACTTGTAGAGCAGTTTGTGCTAACTATACAAGACTTCTTCTTAGTTGATTGCCGTCAACCAGTGAAGGGCCAAAAGATTTTTAATAACCTTTGTTATATAACGGAAGGCTATTACAGAAAAAGAGGATTAAACATATAAAATAGAGCCTGTCCAATCGGTTTCTATCCTGCTCCTTTATTATAAACAAAATAACAAGGATTCGCAATGAGAAAAAACGGTAAAAATGCGTCTTTATGCACGCATTAGGTCGTTATATAAATCCTTTTAGAGATTATTTAATTACTTTTGGTTCGATTTATTTTGATAGGTGAGTTGAATGGGTTGAGAATAAAGTAGAATGCGTATTTGTCATATAATTTATGTTGCTTGATTTATGTAAAGGGGCTTGTTTTTTCTTATTTTGAAAATCGATAAGAATAGTTATAAAGATAAAATTCAGCAATATGATTCTTGGCAAGGAAATTCGAAGCTTCATGAGGACTGGATTTATAATAAAGGCTATGATGATGGCTGGTTTGATGGCTATTACGAATACGAGGAGGATTATCAGACAGACGGAAACTGGGAAGAAGATATATTTGATGATAACGGCAAACAAAATTTAAGCTCATTAAGCGCACTTTCAATACATGAAAATGCAGAGGAAAAAGTTGCTACAGGCAATCCAGCTACCAATACTACTACGTTTCCTTTAATCCCCTATTTGATTTTAGGAGTAGGGATTCATTTTCTTATTCGTTTTTATAATGGATTTATGCAATGGTTGGCGTTAGATATGATTTTAGAAAGAGAATTCACACTCAGAAAGACTGCTGAAAACTTCTTTAAGGTGAATGGGAAAAAGATGCTTAAAGCTAATTTATTAATGAGTTTGTATACGTTCTTTTGGCTGTTACTTTTACTTATTCCAGGAATTGTAAAAGCACTTTCTTATAGTATGACAAATTATTTATTGAAAAGAAATGCTAAGTTATCGTCTAGTGAAGCGATGCGGATCAGTTCAGATTTAATGAATGGGTACAAAGCAGAGTATTTAATTTTTGTTAGTTCATTTATTTTTTGGAAAATATTGAATATTACTACGTTGGGAGTAAGTAATATTTATGTTGCTCCTTATTACAATACAGCAAAAGTTCTTTTCTTTGATCAAATCATGGAGGAAACAGGGAATTCTTTTGAAGCAAAAAAAGAAACCTTGCTGATTATCACTTAAACTGTTCTAAAAATTATCCATAATGCGATTGATTAACAGCTATGAACAGCTAAATTTTTTTGAACGCTTTCCTATTAAATTATAAGTGGGTAAAGAAAGCGCGTAGTATGAATAGTTGTATTTTCAGTTGATTCATGGTTCAATTGATTAAACCGTTTGCATTGAAACAGCGGAAGTAATCAATGACTATCAGAAAACGAGTCAGAAGTTATGATTTTAAATAGATATATTGGAGGAAAAAATGAGTCTTTATTTAGAAATCCCGGATTTGGATAAAAAAATGCCTTTTCGTGCCTTTATTAATGATGGGATGACCATTGTCTATCCTCATTGGCATAAGGAAGTTGAAGTGATTTATTCAAAGCGGGGAACGGTTAACATCGGTGTTGGTGAAGAAATCGTGCATGTCGCGGAAGGAGAAATCTATTTTTTTGCCAGTGGTGAACCTCATTATTTTTTAGCTTCACCTGAAAGTGAACGAATCGTTTATCAATTTGATTTACAGTTATTTGATGAAAAAAAATTGAAAATCGCAAATGAACCTTCACTTACTGAGCTTTTTGAAAAAGGGGAAAAGCATAGTTTGAAGTGGTCACAAGATTTGGCTGAAAAAGTTCAAGCAAATCTTTTAGCATTGTTTTCAGAGTCTGAAAGCCAAGAAGTGGGAAAAAATTATGCCATTTATCATTACCTTTTTCAATTAGTTCTTTTATTTTATCGAGAACTGCCTGAGTCAAATAGGATTGTTAAAAAAGGTGGTAAAGCCTCAACAATCAAATATAAAGAAACACTTGAACGATTGGATCAGATTTTTTCTTATGTAGAAAATCATTATGTTGAATCAATTACTTTAGATGATGTCGCTAAAGAAGTTGGATTTAGTCCTTATTATTTTACGCGCTTTTTTAAAAATAATACGGGAATGACATTTATGGGATTTCTAAATGAATATCGGATCAATCAAGCAAAATTCATTTTAGCTAGTGAAAAAGTACCAATGGTTGATGTGGCAGAAAGATCAGGTTTTTCTAGTGTTAAAACGTTTCATCATGTGTTTAAACAAGAAGTCGGACTTTCTCCTTTGAAATATCAAAAGCAAGTAGCAGTAGAAGAAACAGGTCAATTGTCATAATTTAGCTAGAGAATCTAACGTTAGAATATAAGTGGGTGAGAAAAAAGTAAAGAACACTTTTGTTTTATGTCCTAAAAACGAATAAACGGCAGAAAACAATCAGAATCTCGGCAAGTTCTTCTCCATCATTCATTGCAAAAAGCGCAATAACTGCTGGTTCGTCCAATTGCTCGATTCTAAACGATTGTTTTATGACCTTGATAAACGGTGGGAGCAGAAGCAACTCTTACGGAAATAAGCGACAAATCACAAAAATTTGAAAAATAATTTTCGTGATTTGTCGCTTATTTTTTGGAGTTAAACACTTCTGTCCCAACCTCTTTTTTGTTGCGAATCATTTCTCAACAATGATTTAACACAACTAGTTCTTTTTGTTACTTCTATTTTTCTTTTACTAGTTTTTCAATTTAAAAACGCAATATCTGGGAATTTTTGGTGGTGAAATTAGGAAGAAAGCCCTTTATTTTTTTTGTATAGTAGTAGATAAGATGTGGAACCGCTTTTTTAGGGGGAAACAAAAAAATAAAGAATAGAAGTTGGAGGATTTATTTAATGGTCTTAAAAGTTGGAATTATTGGTTGTGGTGGAATTGCAAACGGAAAACATTTACCTGCTTTGGCACAAGTAAAAGGAATTGAAATGGTTGCTTTTTGTGATTTAGTGATTGAAAGAGCGGAAGAAGCAAGCGAAAAATATGGTGTTGATTCGGCGCAAGTATTTACTGATTACAAAGAAATGTTGAAAAATAGTGACTTAGATGTGGTTCATGTTTGTACACCAAATAGTTCTCATGCAGAATTATCAATCGCTGCGATGGAAGCGGGTTGTCATGTCATGTGTGAAAAACCAATGGCGAAAACGTCTGAAGAAGCGAAAGAAATGATTGCGGCAGCTAAGAAAACCGGCAAAAAATTAACGATTGGTTATCAAAACCGTTTCCGCACGGATTCAAGTTATTTACATGAAGTTTGTCAAGAAGGCGAACTTGGTGATATCTATTTTGCCAAAGCTCATGCCATTCGTCGTCGTGCAGTACCAACTTGGGGTGTTTTCCTTGATGAAGAAGCACAAGGTGGCGGACCATTGATTGATATTGGTACACATGCATTAGATTTGACGCTATGGATGATGGATAATTACAAACCAAAATATGTTGTTGGTAAAACATATCACGAATTATCTAAAACTGAAAATGCAGCAAATGCTTGGGGTTCTTGGGATCCAAAAGAATTTAGAGTGGAAGATTCAGCTTTTGGTTATGTTGTAATGGAAAATGGCGCATCAATTTTCTTAGAATCTAGTTGGGCGTTGAATAGTTTAGATGTAAAAGAAGCAAAAACAAGTCTTTTTGGTAATAAAGGCGGAGCAGATATGAACGATGGACTGACCATTAATGGCGAAGATCATAGCTTACTTTATGAAAAGAAAATCGAATTAGAAACTGGTGGTGTTGATTTTTATGATGGAGCTGGTGCAAGTCCTGAAGTATTAGAAGCACAATCTTGGATTGATGCAATTTTAAATGATACAGATCCTGTTGTTTTACCAGAACAAGCACTAGTTGTGACAGAAATTTTAGAAGCTATTTATGAGTCTTCAAAAACAAACCAACCAGTATTTTTAAATCAATAATAGAGGAGTAACCATGATGAAAGCAAATATAGCATTACAGTTATGGAGTATCCAAGACATGATGCGTCAAGATTTTTGGGGTACTTTAGAACAAGTCAAAGATATGGGCTATGATGGCGTTGAATTTGCCGGCTATGAAGGAGCTCAAGCGGAAGAACTTGCTGATTTTTTAAAGAAAATCGACTTAAAAGTAGCTGGTTCACATATTGGTTATGAAGAGTTAGAAAATCGTTTAGAGGAAGTCATCGCTTTTGAAAAAATAATTGGTAATCAGCGAATTATTTGTCCGTATGCAAGTTTTGAGACATTAGAAGAATGGCAAGCATTTTTTGGAAAAATGGCGGTTGTCCAAAAAAGATTAGCTGAAGTAGGAATGACCTTGATTTATCATAATCATAGTCATGAATTTACTGAAATCCCTACCGTTAGTATATTAGATGAAATGATCCAAGCAGTGCCTGATATGCAGTTAGAAGTTGATACGTATTGGGTTCAGCATGCAGGGGAACAGGTTATTCCTTGGTTAGAAAATCACCGTGATGTGATTGCCTTACTTCATATTAAAGATATGCGTATTATCAATGATGGCGAAAAAGAAAGTACCGAGATTACAGCGGGTATTTTACCCATTCGTTCGTATGTTGAATGGGCGAAATCGGTTAAGCTTTCATGGTTAGTTGTTGAACAAGAAGCTTTTCAAGCGTTGACGCCCATGGAAAGCGCAGCTAAAAATGTTCAAGCGTTACGCACTATCGTTGAGGAGGTTTACGCATGATTCAAGTTACTGTTTGGAATGAATACCGTCATGAAAAAACCGACCAAGCTGTTCGAGATGTTTACCCAGAAGGGATTCATGAACAAATTGCTAGTTTTCTAAGAGAAGATGAGTTTTCCGTTCGTACTGCAACATTGGACGAACGAGAGCATGGATTGACTACCGAAGTGTTAGAAGAAACGGATGTATTGATTTGGTGGGGCCATGTTGCACATCAAGAAGTTTCAGATGAAGTTGTGGATCGTGTTCACCAACGTGTGTTACAAGGCATGGGGCTAGTGGTTCTTCATTCAGGTCATATGTCAAAAATCTTTATGAAGCTGATGGGCACATCATGTGATTTAAAATGGCGTGAAGCAGAAGAAAATTGTCGAATTTGGTCTGTTAATCCTAGTCATCAAATCGTTGAAGGAATCGGCGAATATATTGAACTAGAAAAAGAAGAAATGTACGGTGAACATTTTGATATTCCGGCACCAGATGAATTAATTTTTATTAGTTGGTATCCTGGCGGAGAAGTTTTCCGCAGTGGTTGTACCTATCGTCGTGGGAATGGGAAGATTTTCTATTTCCAACCAGGGCATGAAACGTATCCATCGTATTATAATAAAGATGTTCAAAAAGTGATTAAAAATGGCGTTCGTTGGTGCTATCCAACACAAAATGCTTACCCCAATTATGGTCATCATGAACCATTAGAAACACTTGATAAAGAAAACAGAGGAGGAAATTAGTTATGAAATTAGGTGTATTTACCCCACTATTCAATAATTTAAGCTTTGAAGAAATGATTGATACAGTATCAAAAGCTGGTTTAGAAACAGTTGAAATCGGTACAGGCGGTTCACCTGGTAATGCTCATTTGGATATTGATAAATTATTAGCTAGTGCCGATGATCGTAAAGAATATTTGGCTAAATTAGCTGATAAAGGATTGTCGATTAGTGCCTTAAGCTGTCACAATAATCCCATCTCACCATTGAAAGATGTTGCAACTGAAGCTGATGAACTTTTACGCAAAACAATCAAGTTAGCTTCATTGATGAACGTTCCTGTCGTTAATGGGTTCTCAGGAATTTCAGGAGGAAATCCAACTGATACACAAGTTAACTGGCCTGTATTACCTTGGCCAACTGAATACGATGATAACTACAACTATCAATGGGAACAAAAATTAATTCCTTATTGGAAAGGGATTAATACGGTAGCAGAAGATGCAGGTGTAAAAATCGGTATCGAGTTACATGGTGGGTTCTTATGTCACACTCCTTATACTATGTTGAAATTAAGAGAAGCAACAGGGGATGCCATCGGTTGTAATTTAGATCCAAGTCATTTATGGTGGCAAGGAATTGATCCAGTAGCAGCAGTGAAAATTTTAGGTGAAGCAGGCGCGATTCATCACTTTCACGCGAAAGACACATATTTGGATCAAGATAATATCAATATGCATGGTCTAACAGATATGCAACCTTATGGCAATGTTAAAACAAGAGCTTGGACCTTCCGTTCAGTTGGTTGTGGGCATGATTTAAAAGTTTGGTCTGATATTATTAGTGCATTACGTATTTATGGCTATGATTATGTATTAAGTATTGAACATGAAGATCCAATTATGTCAATCGAAGAAGGTTTGGGACGTGCGATTACAAATCTGAAAAGTATCATGATCAAAGACAAACCAGTTGATATGTGGTGGGCGTAATTAGAAATCAGTAAAACAATATGTATTCTTTAGTTAGAAAGGAATCCTTAGAATGAAAGCAATCAACTTTGCGGTAATTGGCTACGGTGGAATGGGTTCGTACCATGTCCATACGATTATGCCAAGTGAAAGTGAACGAATCCATGTCGTTGGTACATTTGATATTTCAGCAGAACGTCAAAAAGTATCAAAAGAGCATGATCATAAAATTTATAGTTCATTAGAAGAAGTACTAACCGATGAGGCAATTGAAGCGGTTTTAATCGCTACGCCAAATGATGTGCATAAAGAATTAGCGATTCGTGCTTTACAAGCAGGTAAACATGTGGTATGTGAAAAACCTGTAACAATGAATGTTGAAGAGTTAGATGAGATTTTGGCTGTAGCGAGACAAACAGGAAAAACGTTTATGGTCCATCAAAATCGTCGTTGGGATCCAGACTTTTTGATTATTCGTGACTTGTATCAAAATAAACAAATTGGTGATTTATTTCAAATTGAGTCTCGGGTTCAAGGAGCAAATGGAATCCCAGGTGATTGGCGCCATGAATTGAAACATGGTGGCGGAATGGTTTTAGATTGGGGCGTTCATTTGCTCGATCAATTATTATTTCTTGTAGATAGTCCGGTAAAAAAAGTATCCGCTGACTTAAGTTTTATTCTTGGTGATGAAGTCGATGATGGCTTTATCAGCTATATTATCTTTGAAAATGGTTTGCGAGCAATCGTCGAAGTAGGGACAACCAACTATACGCAATTACCACGCTGGTACATTAAAGGAACAGAGGGAACAGGAACCATCAATGATTGGTCTCTTTCTGGCAAAATAGTAGGTGCAACTAATAAAGAAGTAACAGCTCCAAAACCAATCCAAGCGGGTGTTGGCTTGACAAAAACCATGGCTCCTCCTTCAGAAGAAGCGACAAAAGAGATTCCAATGCCAGAACCAAAAGCAGGATACGCACCTTTTTATCAAAACTTTTATGAAGTGGTTCGGGAAAATGCGGAACCAATCGTTAAAAATGAAGAAGTTCGTGAGGTAATGGTTCTGATTGAACGTATTTTTGCCGCAGCAAAAGAAATTTAATAATCTAAATCTTAAGTAAAGTTTCTGAAATTAAACAGGAACTTTACTTTTTTTTCGACTAAGAATACAATGAATAAGTATGTATTTTTAGTTGAGAAGGAGATTTATGTGAAACAGAAATTTGATTTTTTTAAACAAAACCGAGCTTTTTTTAAACAAAAAAAGATCAAGTATCCTCTTATTTTTATAAGTATGGCGATACTTATTCTAGTCAGTAATCTATATTTACAATGGTGTCAAAACGAATTATCACTAGATTTAGCTTTCAAATTTGCTTTCTCATGGCATACGGAAAAATTCTTTTTAGGATGCTTAGTGTTGGCCGTATTTCTCTTGTTTTTATGTAGTCTAGGTGGATCTTTTCTTTTTGGTTCATTAGTTTATGCAGTATCAATTGCTGTTTTAGGCTTGGCTGATTATTTAAAAATGTATTATCGGACAGAACCGATTTATCCAGATGATTTAAAAATGATTACAGAGTTTGATCTATTAAGAGAGATGGTTGGTACAGGTCCATTTATTGCAATACTATTAATTTCATTTGTTGTTTTGTTCTTTTTTGGACGCGCAATTTATAAAAGTTTTTATTTATCGAAAAAAAAGCAATTTTTTCGAATTTCTGGTTTGGTGTTTACAGTAGGCATGCTATTTTACATAAGTAATTTTAATAATCCATCAAATCTATTAAGAAAAGCGTATAATCGAACGGCGTATTGGATTCCTTATAGCCAAAAAATGAATTATTATAATACTGGATTTATGGGTGGTTTTTTATTTAATTTAAAAGTAGAAGCAATGGATAAACCTGAAGGCTATTCTAAAGAAGCGGTTGAAAAAATTACCGACAAATATAGTGAAGAAGCTGAGAAAACGAACAAAAATAAGTCAGATGAGCAACCTAATATTATCTTTGTTATGAGTGAAAGTTTCTCTAATCCTCAAAATTTAGTTGGTGTAACGGCAGATAAAGATCCATTAAAAGATTATTATGACGTAGCAGATCAAACATATAGTGGTAAAATGTTATCGCAAAACTATGGTGGCGGAACGGCTAATATTGAATTTGAAGCTTTGACAAGTTTTTCGATGGAACTAATGAATGCTCAAATGACTACACCTTATACGATGTTAGTGCCAAAAATGGAAAAAGCTCCGTCGATTGTTTCTCTACTAAATGAACAAAAATATCAAACGACAGCAATTCATCCATACAATACATCAATGTATAAGCGCAAAGATGTATATGATGTATTTGGGTTTGATCAATTTATTAGTGAAAGCACGATGAAATACACGGATAAAATTCAAAACAATCCGTATATTTCAGATGAAGCTGCGTATAAAGAAGTCATGGATTTATTAAAAGAAGACAGTCCACAATTTGTTCATTTAGTTACGATGCAAACGCATATGCCATATAGCGATAAATACACTGAAAAAGAGTACTCCTCTCAAAGTGAAGGGAACAAAGAAGCGATTGATAGCTATATGCAAGATATTGCCTATAGTAGCGAGGCATTAAAAGCGTTTATTAAGGAATTAGATCAAATTGACCGACGAACATTAGTTGTATTTTGGGGAGACCATTTGCCAAGTATTTATTCTGATGAAATCAAAAATCAAAACCAAGAAGAAACCTTGCATCAAACAGAATTTCTAATGTATGATAATAAAAATCAGTTGTCGCAAAAAGAAGATCACCAAGCGATTTTAAGTACCTTTTATTTTGCCCCTTCGTTGTTTGAACAAAGTGATTTAAAAATGACTGGTTTTTATCAATTATTGACGACTGTCGAAAAAGAGATTCCAGCATTTGAAAAGGGTCTTTATTATAAAGATGAGCAGTGGTCTAAAACATTGTCTCTAAATCAAAACCAAGAAGAACTTTATAAAGAGTATCAAATGATTCAATATGATATTTTTTCTGGTGAAAAGTACAGTTTGAAAACCGATTTTTTTAAGGAGTAGCCTATGAGTTTTAAGAAAAAAGATAATCAATTATATTACAATCCCATTCGGCGCGCGATTTTAAATCATGAAATGATTCAGCCAGGGGATAAGGTAGCCGTCGGCATGAGTGGTGGAAAAGATAGCACAAGTTTATTGTATTTTTTAGATATGATTAGTAAACAAAAGCGTTTAGGCTTTGAATTTGAAGTTGTTCCAATTTCATTGGATATGGGATTTGAGATGGATATTACGCCTTTGAAAACTTTTGTTGATTCTTTAGGTTATGATTTAGAGATTGTTCCTACTAACATTGCTAAAGTGGTTTTTGATATTAAAAAAGAACGATCGCCGTGTTCTCTTTGTGCAAAATTGAGAAGGGGAATTTTATATAATCGTGCCAAAGAATTAGGATGTAACAAAGTGGCTTTGGGACACCATTTGGATGATGCAATTGAGACTTACTTTATGAATTTCTTGTTTCATGGACAAATGGCGAGTTTTGAGCCGAAAAGTTATCTGAGTAAGACCGATATCACGTTGATTCGACCGTTACTTTATCTCAGGGAACAAGAAGTCATTCGCTTTGTAAAAAGAGAGCAATTGCCGGTTGTTTTTAATCCTTGTCCAGTCGATAAAAAAACGAAACGGGAAGAAATCAAGCACTTAGTTTCCTCTCTGGCTGAAAACTATGAAGATATTCGAGAGAAATTTATTATGGGTATGGAACAAGGAACGGCTGATAATTTTTGGACGAGAGGTTGAGAAAAAAGTGTTTAGCTCCGAGAACCAAGTAGGTACGATGCATCATTGAATCACTACGTTCTTCGTGATTTATCGCAATAAGAAGGAATTTCCGAAAAGTGTTCTTTACTTTTGTCTCACCCACGAATGAGATAAGTTTAGTCTTTCTACTAGTTAATTTATACAAGTAACTAAATAAGTTTGCCTAAAATCAAAATACTATTTGAAAATAAAGAATCAAATCGTTATAATAGAGTACATCCATTGATACGAATGGTTGTGCTCTATTTAATTATTTCAGCATTTTGTTATCATAATTCATGAGGGAGTAACTGACAGCGTAAGCTGCGGCAACATCACCAAATCCGAAAGAAATTTCTGGTGTTGTCTTAAACGGTGAGACTTATGTATGTTTTATTTAGTGAACATACAAGGGTCTATTTTTTTATTTTCTTTTTAAAGAAAGATCGTTTCCGATAAATTTGAGAGACTGAATTCTGAATTTTAGGATAAAAAGTGAAAAATAGTTATAAGGGTTAGGACATGCGTATCCCGTTTTTTTAAAGTAAAATAAGAATGGTAAGGGAGAAAAGGGAGGAGCAGGAAATGATAGACGAAAAAAAAGCACAATTGTCAGAAGCTTTTTACACACAATCAGAGCAAGAAGTGCTACAAAAAATGGATTCATCGCTTGAAGGATTATCAGAGCAAGAAGTAAAAAGTAGATTAGTGAGTTATGGGGAAAACACGTTAGATGAAGGGAAAAAGAAATCAATTTTAATAAAATTTTTGGAACAGTTCAAAGATTTTATGATTATTGTTCTTTTATTCGCTGCAGTTATTTCGGCATTATTTTCACATGATATTGTTGATTCAGTTATTATTTTAATTGTTGTTATATTGAATGCTATTTTTGGTGTAGTCCAAGAAGCGAAAGCCGAACAGGCAATTGATGCCCTAAAAGAAATGTCTTCACCAAATGCAAATGTTCGTCGAGACGGACATGTGAGTACTGTAAAAAGTGATCAATTAGTTCCAGGTGATATTGTTTTACTTGAAGCGGGCGATGTAGTGCCAGCTGATTTAAGATTGTTGGAAGCTGCGAGTTTAAAAATTGAAGAAGCGGCTCTAACTGGCGAATCTGTTCCAGTTAGTAAAGAAGCGAGTGTATTGGCTGCTGATACTGCTACTGGGATTGGTGATCGAATCAATATGGCTTATTCTAACAGTAACGTAACTTATGGACGTGGAGTCGGCGTTGTTGTTGCTACTGGGATGAATACCGAAGTTGGTAAAATTGCTGGGATGTTAGCAAACGAGCAAGAAACTGAAACGCCATTAAAGCAAAACTTAAATCAATTAGGAAAAATGTTGACGATTGCTATTTTGATTATTGCAGCAATCATGTTTGTTGTTGGGTTGATGAATGGTAGAACTTGGATTGATATGTTATTAACTTCAATCTCCTTAGCAGTAGCGGCTATTCCAGAAGGTTTGCCAGCCATTGTGACGATTATTTTAGCCTTAGGTACTCAAAAAATGGCGAAGAAAAATGCGATTGTCCGTAAATTACCAGCTGTTGAAACATTAGGAAGTACAGATATTATTTGTTCCGATAAAACAGGAACCTTGACATTGAATCAAATGACCGTTGAAGCATTGTATGTGGATAACCAAATCAAACCAGCAAATTCAGATATTTCGTTAGAAACAATGGCATTAAAAATTATGTCTTATACGAATGATACAAAGATCTCTCAGGATGGTACATTGATTGGTGATCCGACGGAAACAGCTCTGATTCAATTTGGTTTAGATCATGCGTTTAATGTTACTGAAAAAGTAGCAGCTGAACCGCGTGTGGCAGAGATTCCTTTTGATTCAGATCGAAAATTAATGACAACAATCCATCAATTAGCCAATGGAAAATTTTTAGTTTCTGTCAAAGGCGCACCCGATGAATTACTAAAACGTTGCTCACAAGTATTGATAAATGACGATGTCAAAACATTAGATACAACAGTGCAAAAAGAAATTTTAAGCAACAATACAAAGATGGCGAAACAAGCCTTACGTGTGCTAGGCATGGCTTATAAAATCATCGACACAATTCCAACAGAAGTGGATTCAGAAACTGTTGAAAATCAATTGATTTTTGCTGGATTGGTAGGAATGATTGATCCTGAACGGAAAGAAGCAGCTGAAGCTGTTAAAGTGGCTAAAGAAGCAGGAATTCGTCCAATTATGATCACAGGCGATCATCGGGATACTGCTGAAGCAATTGCTGCTCGTCTAGGTATCATTAAAGAGGGAGATAATGATGCGGTAATTACTGGGGGAGAATTGAATGAATTATCAGAGGCAGAATTTGCCAAAGTAGTTGATCATTATTCCGTTTATGCACGTGTTTCTCCTGAACATAAAGTTCGTATCGTTAAAGCTTGGCAACAAGAAGGAAAAGTCGTTGCCATGACGGGTGATGGAGTGAATGATGCGCCAGCCTTAAAAGCTGCTGATATTGGAATCGGTATGGGAATCACAGGTACCGAAGTTTCTAAAGGGGCTTCTGATATGGTGTTGGCGGATGATAACTTCTCGACCATCATCGTAGCTGTTGAAGAAGGACGAAAAGTTTTCTCAAATATTCAAAAGACCATTCAATATTTACTTTCTGCTAACTTAGGTGAAGTTTTAACACTATTTATTGCAACGATGTTTGCTTGGGATACCTTACTACCTGTTCATTTATTATGGATTAATTTAGTAACAGATACGTTTCCAGCTATCGCATTAGGAGTAGAACCAGCTGAGCGAGATGTGATGAATCATGTACCACGAGGCAAAAAATCTAATTTCTTTTCTGGTGGAGTGTTTGGAAGCGTGGTTTATCAAGGTATTGTTCAAGGTGGTTTGACATTATTTGTATATAAAATGGCGATTGAGTTTCCTGCTCATACAGCAGCAAATATGCCTGGTTTATCTGCACAAGCATTGAATGATTTACAACATGGAGATGCGTTAACCATGACTTTTGCTACATTAGGATTAATCCAATTATTCCATGCCTTTAATGTGAAATCTATTTATCAATCAATTTTCAAAGTTGGTTTATTCCGCAACAAATCATTTAACTGGGCAATTCTAATTTCATTTGTACTTTTGGCATCAACCATTTTAATTCCTGGTTTTAATAGTTTGTTTAGCGTAACTTCACTTGATGCTTATCAATGGGGCATCGTTGTAGGAACTTCATTTGCTATTGTTCCGATTGTTGAATTGGTAAAATTCTTTCAAAGGAAAATGGGCAAAGGATAGGAAAATGAAATTGGTTCAAAAAGCGTTTAGCTCCAGGAAAGCTGCTTTTGCACCCACGTTTTATTGAACAAGAACTAAAAAATCGTAGAGCAATCATTGAAAAATGAAGACTCTGCGATTTTTTTTTGGATTTAGCTAGGAATGTTTACTATTAACGTTTTAGTTACGCTCTAAACGAGGGAATCAAACGATTGAAAGTGATTAAAAATAACAAAAGTATTTAATTAAGAAACCGTTAAATAAATATAGATTCCATGTTTTTTTCATTGTTATCAAGTAATTTAAAGATTGATGTAAAAAGTCCAACGGCTTATTCGCCTTACTATAATTAAAATGCGTTAGAGTTGTAGCTAGTGGAATCATTGATTTTTATAGTCAATGTAGTCTCTAGTGACAAGAAAAAATAAATAACGTGAGTAGACTTGAAATACATTAATTTTCCCCAATTTAGCTATTTACTTACCTAGCCCTAGCTAGAACAGAAATGAAATTAGGTGTAAGCATTGAAGCAGGAACCAAAAAAGAAACAAAAGAAAATAAGACCCACCAAGCAAAAAAATACGATGAATAAGCAGAATCTTAATAAAAATAAAAGTCGAAAAATCAAAGATAGTCTCTTTTTATTGATTACTATTACAGGGCTATTATGTTTGTTGTATCCTTTTTATACAGATTATAAATTGAATCAGTCACAAAAAGCGGAAATTCGCTCTTATCGAGTGGAGAACAAAAAAAAGTCTACTGCCGAAATTGCTGATATAGAAAAAAATAATAAAGAATTGAATGAACAGTCATCATCTGTAGAAGATCCTTTTGCAACAAGTAAATTTGATTTGAAAGAAAGCAAATTGCCTGATGTTTTTGGTATCTTAACGATTCCTAAAATAAATCTAGAAGTTCCAGTTTATCCAACGACATCAAATTTAGTCTTGGAAAAAGGGATCGGGATTTTAGAAGGAACTTCGTTGCCGACTGGTGGGGAGGGGAATCATTCTGTTTTAACTGGTCATCGAGGTTTATCATTAGGAAAAATGTTTACGGATTTACCAAAGCTTAAATTAGGTGATAAATTTTATATTGAAGTTTTAGATAAAACACTAGCCTATGAAGTTGATCAAATTGAAACCATCAAGCCAGATGATTTATCTCATTTTGATAAAGAAGAAGGCAAAGATACCGTTACTTTAGTTACTTGTACACCACTAGGGATTAATAGTCACCGTTTACTTGTTAGAGGTCAGCGAATTCCTTACGATAGCAAAGAAAAAAATGCAGAAAAAGGCTATTTCTGGACCCTACAACATATTTTGATGGTAGTTCTATTAGGACTCTTTTTGCTTGTCGCTAGTTTTATTATTTGGCGAAATGTAAAGAAAAAGAAGGTCCGAAAACGAAAGAACAAGAAAAAGTTAAAGAAAAAGAAGCAAAAAATTGTTGAGTAAAAATTGGTATTTAGTTTAGAGGTTTTCTAAAAATAATTGAGTTAATAAAACTATAAAAAATATTCAGACATACCCTGAATAAACGAAATAGACGAGTAGACTAAAGTGGTTAGCATCAGCATCTAAGTATGCATGTTTCATCATCGAAGGACGGTATTTTTCATGATTTATTGCTATATGAAGCAATTTCCGAAGCATTTCTTTCCCTAGAACATAAAACAATCGCTTAAAATCGAGCAATTGAACGAATCCTCATTTATTGCAAGCGATGCAATGAATGGAAAGGAGAAAATTGCTGAGATTCTAAGTGATTGTTTTTTATTTTGTCTTCCGCGCTTTAGAAGGTAAAATTTTTAGAATCTCAATCTATTTTATTTGAATGTTTTGATTTAGCTGAGATAAACTATAAAATAAGAGGTGAGAGGAATGATACAAATAAAAAGAGCATATGAACCCCAAGAAGTTAGTGACGGATATCGTGTTTTAGTGGATCGACTTTGGCCTAGAGGTGAATCAAAAGTAAAAGAGCAACTTGATTGTTGGCTAAAAGAGATTGCTCCTAGTGATGAATTGCGTAAGTGGTTTGGTCATGAGCCAGAAAAATTTCCTGAATTTAGAAAAAAATATATTGAAGAACTAAAAAATAATCAAGAAGCGATTAGCCAATTAATGAAAATAGTCGCAACACATAAAATAGTAACGTTGGTTTATGCTGCGAAAAATCAACAAGATAACAATGCAGTCGTTTTAAAAGAATTTATGGAAACACAAGAATCGTTTAATTAAAATATAAAAAAGAAGCTATTTCACAAAATACTGAGAAATAGCTTCTTTTTTATTGCTTGAATTAACGAGCAATACGTTTACGCATCGCTTTTTTACGATTTTGATCAATCATATCTTCTTTTTCCTCAATTGGATCGATAACTGTTTTCTTAATAGTTGCAGCTAAACCAACGACTGCAGCTGAAGTAATCGCAGTCCCTACTAATAATCCTGATACAAATTTTTTCATATAAATTCTTCCTTTCTTTTCTAACTACTTTGTATTCATTATGAACTAAAATGAAATAAAAAGCCAATGTATTCCACTTTTTTTTAAATATGATAGACATTTATAAGTGAATGTCTGAATGAGTATTTACTATTAGAAAAAATGACGATTCTCGTCAATAAAACTCTTGAAAATATTTAGTAAATGTTTTATCATATATTTACTAAATAAAAAAGAAGAGGTGTCTATAGGATGAAAGAAAAGTTATCGGAACGATTTGAAAGCGTTTTTCAAGAGGAAACAGCTGACTTTTACTTTGCTCCAGGAAGAATCAATTTGATTGGAGAACACACAGACTACAATGGCGGACATGTTTTTCCCGCTGCAATTACAATTGGGACTTACGGAGCAGCTCGTAAAAGAACAGATCGAACATTCCGTTTATATTCAGAAAATTTTGCTGATTTAGGAATTATTGAATTTACATTAGATGACTTAAGCTATGACCAAAAGCATGACTGGACCAATTATCCTAAAGGAATTATTCATTATTTGATTGAAGATGGCTATCAAATTGAACAAGGCCTAGACATCTATTTTAATGGTAATATTCCCAATGGTGCAGGACTTTCTTCATCTGCCTCAATCGAATTATTGACAGGTGTAATTGTAGCAGATTTGTTTGATTTAGAGATTAGTACGTTAGATTTAGTTATTACTGGTAAACGAGTAGAAAATCATTTTATAGGTGTTAATTCAGGCATTATGGATCAATTTGCGATTGGAATGGGTAAAAAAGCGCAGGCTCTACTTTTAGATACAAATACCTTGGATTATGAACTAGTTCCCGCTAAATTTGGCGAATATTGTATTGTTATTATGAACACAAATAAGAGAAGAGAATTAGCAGATTCGAAATATAATGAACGTTTTGCACAATGTAAAGAGGCGCTAAGCTTATTACAAAAGGCAATCGATACTCCTTCATTAGGTGCTTTAGACGAAGCAACATTTGAACAGTATAAACAAGCGATTGGTGATGAAGTTCTAATCAAACGTGCGAAACATGCTGTGACTGAAAATCAACGTACTTTGAAGGCTAAAGAAGTTTTACAAAATGGAGATCTTACTGCGTTTGGAAAATTACTAAATGCCTCTCATGAATCATTAAAAGTGGATTATGAAGTAACAGGGATTGAATTGGATACATTAGTAGCGGCTGCTCAAAATTTCCCAGATGTGTTAGGAGCAAGAATGACTGGGGCTGGTTTTGGCGGTTGTGCGATTGCGTTAGTCAAAGAAAAAGATGTAGCGACTTTTAGTGACGTCGTTGGTAAAAAATATGCTGAAAAAATTGGCTATTCTGCTGATTTTTATCAAGCAAGTATTGATGATGGTGCAAGAAAGCTTTAAACTTGAAAAGCTAAATAAAATTTGAGTTAAAAATTGGAGGAAAATCATGTCTATTTTAATTTTAGGTGGAGCAGGTTATATTGGCTCGCATGCAGTAGATCAGTTAGTTAATCGTGGAAAACAAGTCATTGTTATAGATAATTTACAAACAGGACACAGAAAAGCGATTCATCCAGAAGCGACTTTTTATGAAGGGGATATTCGCGATAAAGCCTTTATGCAAGCAGTCTTTGCTAAAGAAGAAATTGAAGGAGTCATTCATTTTGCCGCTAACTCACTAGTTGGAGAATCTGTTGAAAAACCATTGCTTTATTTTAATAATAACGTTTATGGGACTCAGATTGTTTTAGAAGTGATGGAAGAGTTTGATGTGAAACATATCGTCTTTTCATCAACCGCTGCAACTTATGGCGAACCTAAAGAAATGCCAATCAAAGAAACGATGCCAACCAATCCTAAGAATCCTTATGGTGAAAGTAAACTGATGATGGAAAAAATGATGAAATGGTGTGATAATGCCTATGACATGCGTTATGTAGCGCTTCGTTATTTTAACGTTGCTGGTGCAAAAGGCGATGCTTCGATTGGAGAAGATCATACACCTGAAAGTCATTTAGTACCGATTATTTTACAAGTAGCTTTAGGTCAAAGAACCTCTTTAGGAATTTTTGGTGATGATTATGAGACACCAGATGGTACTTGTATTCGAGATTACGTTTATATTGAAGATTTGATTAATGCCCATGTTTTAGCTTTAGAATATTTACAAAACGGCGGTAAAAGTGATGTCTTCAATCTTGGTAGTAATCAAGGCTATTCTGTTAATGAAATGTTAGTAGCAGCTAGAGAAGTCACTGGGAAAGAAATTCCAGCCGAAATCTTACCACGTCGTGCTGGAGACCCAGCAGCGCTGATTGCATCAAGTGAAAAAGCGCAAGCTATTTTAGGTTGGCAACCACAAGTAACATCAATTAAGGCAATTATTGAAACAGCATGGCAATGGCATCAAAATCATCCCAATGGTTACGAAGGCTAGGAGGAAAAAAGATGTCAATTAGTCAAACAATTTGTGATTTTACCACTTTAGCAATTCAAGCTGGCGGCTGGATGGAAATGGATCGAATTTACGTTCAAAATCGTGTTTTAGCTCTGATTGGAGAAGATAGTTTAGAAGCGGTCCAGGTGAGACAACCAACTAGCACGTCGTTAGAATTATTGGATCAATTGATTGTCAAAGCTCGTGAAAATAAGCTAATCGATGAATCATTAGCCAGTAAAGAAATTTTAGAAGCTCAGATTATGGATTTCTTAACACCGCCTCCATCGGTGGTTAATGCTTTTTTCGCTCAGCATTATGCTAATGATCCAAAAGAAGCGACAGATTACTTTTATAAATTGAGCAAGGAAAATGATTACATTAAAACGCGAGCAATCGCTAAAAATATTATTTTTCCAGTTGAAACAGAATATGGAGAACTACAAATCACTATTAATCTTTCAAAACCTGAAAAAGATCCTAAACAAATTATTGCGGATAGTAAGTTAAAAAAAATTGATTATCCGAAATGTCAACTTTGTATGGAAAACGAAGGGTATAAAGGACGTGAAAATTTCCCAGCGAGAACGAATCATCGCTTGATTCGAATGAACCTCGATCAAGAAAGCTGGGCGTTTCAATATTCGCCTTATGCTTATTATAATGAGCATGCGATTATTTTATCTGAAGAACATCGTCCGATGGTTATTTCTCGCGGAACGTTTAAGCGCTTGATGAAGATTATTGAAGTATTACCTCACTATTTTGTTGGTTCTAATGCGGATTTACCGATTGTTGGGGGATCTATTTTATCTCACGATCACTATCAAGCTGGACGTTTTACTTTCCCGATGGAAATAGCAGAAATGGAATACTTTTTCGAATTAGCTGATTTTCCACTAATTAATGCAGGAATCGTCAAATGGCCAATGTCAGTGATTCGTTTACAAAGTCCGAATGCAGAAGACTTAGTAGAAGTTGGAACGATGATTTTAGAAAAATGGCGTAATTATTCAGATGAATCCGTTTCAGTACGTGCTTTTTCAGAAACAGAAGTTCCACATCACACAGTTACTCCAATTGCTAGAAGACGCGGAAATCTTTATGAATTAGATTTAGTATTACGTGATAATCAAACTTCTGAGGAGCATCCAGATGGGATTTTTCATCCGCATAAAGAGGTGCAACATATTAAAAAAGAAAATATTGGCTTGATTGAAGTGATGGGCTTAGCTGTTTTACCACCTCGTTTAGCAACCGAATTAAAAGAAGTCGAACGTTATGTTTTAGAAAAAGAAAATGATATCGCTGAATACCATCAAGAATGGGCTGACCGATTGAGAGAAAACTATTCATTTTCAAACGAGAATGTGACGGATATCATCCAAAAAGAAGTTGGGTTGATTTTTGCGCAAGTTTTAACTGATGCGGGTGTATTTAAGCGTGATGAACAGGGACAAAAAGCATTTAAACGATTTATTGAAACCTTATGATAAAAAGAGAGAGGTGAACGAATGGCAACCATCAAAGATATTGCAACCTTAGCAAATGTTTCACCTGCGACAGTCTCTCGAGTCTTAAATTATGATACTGAATTATCCGTGGGGCATGATACCAAAAAGAAAATTTTTGAAGCGGCGGAAGAGTTAAACTATACAAAATACAAAAAAAATCAAAAAATAGTTAAAGCAAGAATTATACTCGTTCAGTGGTATGATGAATCGGAAGAACTTGATGATTTGTATTATTTATCGATTCGTTTAGGCATTGAAAAAAAAGCAGAAGAATTAGGTTGCGAATTAGTTAAACAAACGCTTGATAACTTAGTACCAATGGATGTAGATGGAATAATTGCAGTAGGTAAATTTGATCAGCAACAAATCCAACAACTAACTAAGATTAATCCTAATGTATTATTTGTTGATTTTGATGCGTTAGAATACGGCCATAACTCGCTCGTAATTGATTTTGAACAAAGCATTAAACTGATTACTCGTTTTTTAATTCAGGCAGGTTATACGCAAATTGGTATGCTTTCAGGCAAAGAATGTATCCGAGGTAGTCGAGTTCCAATAGAAGATCGTCGGTTAAAATTGTTTAAAGAAGCATTAATGGAACATAATTTATTTGAAGAACGATTTTTTTTATCGGGAAATTTTACGGTAGATGGCGGCTATCAAGCAATGAGACAGTATTTAAAGGGAACAAAAGAATATCCAGCAGTTTTTTTTGCTTCAAACGATGCTTTAGCAATCGGCGCCTTAAAAGCGATTCAAGAAATGAAGTTCAACGTACCGGAAGATATTGCCATCATTGGTTTTAATGATAGTAGCGTGGCTAAGTATGTTAGTCCGCCTTTATCGACTGTAAAAGTTTATACCGAGTGGATGGGTGAATTAGCAGTTGATACGATGATGTCACTAATACATGAAAAAACACCTGTTGCTAGAAAAATAACGGTAGGAACTGAATTGGTTCTTAGAGATTCGACTAAAAATGAATTAAATTGAGTTTGGTCAGAAAGAAAATTTTTTTCAACACTCCCTATCTTCCATATAGATTTATTACTTGTTGATCTTAGAAAAACAATTGACTATTGGTGTTTTTCATGATAAAGTTTTAAGAAATAAATGAGAATAAAATGAAAGAACGAAGATCAGAATAGTAGATGAATTTATTTATTTAAGAGAGTTTTCGGTTGGTGCAAGAAAACAATAAAGGTTCATTGAACACGCCTGAAAGTTTTTTTTCTGAAACATAGGATCATTTTTCTTCAGTTTCTACCTTGGAAATTGATTTAAGTGATTAATCAAATTAACTTGATTTTGATAAGTAGGAAAATTCGGAGAGCCCGTTATTGCTCATAGTCTTTTTGACTAACAGAGATTTTTACTGTGAAGTAAAAATGAATCTGAGGTGGGATCACGTGAAATAAATATTCTCGTCCTCTTGGCTTATTTGCCAAGGGGGCGTTTTTTATTGTTTTAAAAGTTGTATCGCAAAAATTGAGCGTTTAAGTGAGTATGAATGAGAAATAAAAAATGAAAAAAGATAGGAAGTGTTGGGATGAGATGGAACCGTAGTTTACCCTCAGGAACGAAAGATAAACTATTTCGTGAGGCAAATGGCGCTTATCAATTAGAAAAGCAAGTAAATGATACTTTAAAAAGAAGAGGCTATCAGCGGATTGATACACCTGTGATTGAATTTGAAGATGTATTTTATAGCGAAGGTAAAAATAAAAAGGATTTCTATCGCTTTTTTGATAAAAATGGTCGATTGCTTGTTCTTAGACCAGATATGACAATGCCGATTGGACGTGTATTAGCAACGACAGGGATAACACCTCCATTAAAACTTTCGTATAGTGGTAAAATTTTTCGAGCGAATGATGAAATGCTTGGAGAACAAAATGAACTGACTCAAGCTGGCATTGAATTGATTGGCTATCCGTCTATCAAAGCAGAAGTAGAATGTATTAGTTGTGCAGTGGAAATATTAGAAGATTTGATGATTCCTAATTTTCATTTTGAATTAGGCCATGCTCAATTGTTCCGTTTGATTGTTCAGACGCTTGATTTGAATGCAGAAGAGAAAAAAGAATTAGAACTGCATGTTAATAATAAAAGTTTAACAGAGTTAAAAGAATTTACCAAAAAACATCCAAGTGAATTAGATGCTTTTATTGCAGCGATTCCAATGTTGTTTGGAGAAGCAAAAGAAGTGTTGCATTTAGCGAAATCGTTGGTGCCCAATGATTCACCAATCAATGAATTGCTTGAAGAGTTGGCGATCCTTGCGAGTGCTATTACGACTGTCCATAAAGAAATGTCGTTGACGGTTGATTTAGGCTTAGTAGCTATTATGGATTATTATACGGGTGTCTTGTTTAATGGTTATGCTGATCTAGTTCCAGACGTCTTTTTAAGAGGGGGACGTTATGATCATTTGGTTGAACAATTTGACCATCCAGTGATTCCAGCAGTTGGTTTAGGGATTAATTTAGATACGTTAGTTAATTTACAGTATCAATTAAACAAATTAGCAAAATTGGATCAACCAACGACTCTGGTTCATGGTAATTTAAGTCAATTTTCAACAATGGAAAAACTAGTCAAAGAGAATAAAAACTATCAATTATCTTTATTCGATACATTAGAAGAAGCGATTGCTTATGGTGAAAAATGGAACTATCAAGAAGTAATCGAAGTAACAGCAGAAAATCAACGCATAATCAAGGTAGGTGAATCACTGTGACAAAATTAACGATAGCATTAACAAAAGGTCGTTTAGAAAAATCAACAATTACTTTATTTGAACAAGCAGGCATCGACTTGTCATTTATGAAAGATAAACAACGAAAACTAATTTTTACGAGTCCAGATGGAACATTGACATTCTTATTAGTGAAAGCGGCTGATGTAACGACGTATGTGCGTCACGGGGTTGCTGATTTGGGTATCGTTGGAAAAGATGTGCTTTATGAACATCCTTTTGGGTATTATGAAATGCTGGATTTAGGAATCGGTAAATGTAAGTTTTCTGTTGCTTCTACGAAAGATTATCAACCAGATGATTATAAACGAAAACGAATTGCGACGAAATATCCTACAGTAGCATCCGATCATTTTCGTAAAAAAGGCGAAGATATTGAATTGATTAAAATTGAAGGTTCCGTTGAAATTGCACCTGTTTTAGGTTTAGCAGATGCAATCGTCGATATTGTAGAAACGGGCACAACGTTGAAAGAAAATGGATTAGAGATTTATGAAGATATCTGTCCGATTTCTGCTCGAGTAATTGTGAATAAAGCGCTGTTGAAGAGAAAAAGACAAGCGATTTTTCAATTATTCAAGCAATTAGAATCTGTGATTGAAGGAGGAACCAACGAATGAAATGGATCACTGGAAGTACAGCAGAAATTTTAGCGTTACTGCAAGAGGAACAGCGTGGGGCGCAACAAAGCAATCAAAACATTGAAAATCAAGTGCAAGAAATTCTGGAAGAAGTCAGTCTAACGGGAGATAAAGCACTGAGACAATTTTCCCAGATGTTTGATGGGGTTAAGTTGGAATCGCTGGAAGTTTCTCAAGCAGTAATCGAAGCAGGTTATCAACGTGTGGAAAAAGAAGTTATCGCTGCGTTGGAACTAGCAAAAGAAAATATTATTAGCTATCATAAAAAGCAAAAACAATATGATTTTATGGATACGGAAAAAACAGGAGTCATCCGAGGCCAATTAGTTTTACCATTAAATCGTGTCGGAGTCTACGTTCCTGGTGGAACAGCAGCCTATCCATCTTCGGTTTTGATGAATGTGTTGCCAGCTAAAATCGCTGGCGTAAATGAAATCATCATGGTCACTCCACCATCAAGCAAGGGAATTCCAGATGTGATACTAGCGGCAGCTAAAATTGCGGAAGTTGATAAAATTTATCAAGTGGGTGGTGCCCAAGCAGTAGCAGCACTCGCTTTGGGAACTGAAACGATTCCCCAAGTTGATAAAATTGTTGGACCGGGAAATATTTATGTTGCGACAGCTAAAAAACAAGTTTTTGGTTTAGTCGGAATCGATATGATTGCAGGGCCTTCTGAAATTGGTGTCTTAGCAGATGACTCAGCAAATCCAACTTATATTGCAGCAGATCTATTATCACAAGCCGAACATGATACATTAGCTCGAGCGATTTTAGTAACAAATTCAACGGAATTAGGGAAGAAGGTAGAACAAGAAATTGAGCGTCAGTTAAAAACATTACCTCGCAAGCAAATTGCTGAAAAAGCCATTGAAGATTATGGTCAAATCATTGTGACTGAGACCGTTCAAGAAATGTTTGAAATTATGAATGGGATTGCACCAGAACATTTAGAAGTTCAACTTGATGATCCAATGAGTTATTTACATAAAATCAAAAATGCAGGTTCTATTTTCTTGGGTGCTTATGCATCAGAACCGGTTGGGGATTATTTATCAGGCACAAACCATGTTTTACCGACTAGTGGCACAGCGAAGTTTTATTCGCCATTGGGTGTCTACGATTTTGTTAAATACAGTCAAGTGACCTATTATACCAAAGAGGCTTTAGCACAAACCAAAGATTCTATTGCGCTTTTAGCACGTAAAGAAGGTTTAGAAGCACATGCTCGCGCTGTAGAATGTCGTTTTGAGGAGGAAGAAAAATGAGACAAGCTTCATTAAAAAGAGAAACAGCGGAAACAAAAATTTCTTTAAGTTTAAATCTGGATCAACAAGAGCCTGTAATCATTCAAACCGGTGTCGGCTTTTTTGATCATATGTTAACGTTGTTTGCTAGACATAGCCGGATGTCTTTGGAAGTAGTTGTTGATGGGGATATTGAAGTAGATAGTCATCATACGGTGGAAGATGTCGGCATCGTATTAGGACAATGTATTAGAGAAGCTTTAGGCGATAAAGTGGGCATCAATCGTTATGGAACTAGTTTTGTACCAATGGATGAATCATTAGGAATGGCTTCATTAGATTTAAGTGGACGTTCGTATTTAGTTTTCGATGCAACATTTGATAATCCTAAATTAGGGGCGTTTGATACTGAATTAACAGAAGAATTTTTCCAAGCATTAGCTTTTAACACGCAAATGAATTTACATCTGAAAATTTTACACGGGAAAAATACCCATCATAAAATTGAAGCTTTATTTAAAGCAACTGGTCGTGCACTAAGAGAAGCGATTACGAAAAACCCTGATATTCAAGGGGTTAATTCTACGAAGGGGATTTTGTAGATGATCATTATTATAGATTATGACACAGGAAATACCCGCAACGTTCAAAAAGCCTTAGATTTTGTTGGTTTAGAAAATAAAATTTCAGCTGATCCTAAAGAAATTTTGGCTGCAGATGGGTTGATTTTACCAGGAGTGGGCGCTTTTTCCTTGGCTATGGAAGAATTGAATCAGCGTGATCTTGTACCCATTATTAAAACGGCAGCAGCAAATGGAATTCCGATTTTAGGTGTTTGCTTGGGTATGCAATTACTTTTAGAAGGTAGTATGGAAAATGGTTTTACTGAAGGATTGGGCTTAATCGAAGGAATTTGTGAGAAATTACCAGATGATCCAGGCTATCCAGTTCCTCATATGGGGTGGAATGAGCTGGTGGTCACCAATGAAACGGCATTGACTAAGCATATTGATCATCAATTTGTTTATTTTGTTCATTCTTACTATGCTGATTGTGAGCCAACGATGATTGATGCTTTTGCTCAGTATTCACTAAAAGTTCCAGCTATGATTTCTAAAGAAAATGTTTATGGTACGCAGTTTCATCCTGAAAAAAGTAGCGAAGTTGGCTTAACGATTTTAAAAGGATTCAAGGAGGTTGTTGAAAATGCACGTCTTACCAGCAATTGATATTAAAGAAGGCAAAGCTGTTCGTCTCGTGCAAGGAGATTTTTCACAAAAAACAGTGGTTAATGAAGATCCTGTTGCTCAAGCGAAAGAATTTAAAGAAGCTGGGATTGAAATGATGCATGTAGTGGATTTAGATGGTGCCTTAGATGGGAAAACAACAAATGCCACGTTAATTGAACAAATGAAAAAAACGACAGGAATCAAGCTTGAAGTGGGCGGTGGGATACGCACTTTGGAGCAGGTTGAACGTTATGTTTCTTTAGGGATTGATCGAGTGATTATTGGCTCTGCAGCGTTAACTAATCCAGAACTTGTTAAAAAAGCGGTCGAACGTTATGGCGATAAAATTGCCGTTGGGATCGATGCTAAAAATGGCAAAGTTGCTATTAGTGGTTGGTTGGATGTCAGCGAAACTGATTTTATTCAAATGGCAAAAGAAATGGCAGCCATTGGGGTAAAAACGATTATCTATACGGATATTGCCAAAGATGGAACGTTAACAGGTCCAACATTTGAAGACTATGAAAAATTATCAGTGGCAGTTCCGGATGTGCAAATCATTGCTTCTGGTGGAGTTAGCTGTAAAGAGGATTTAATCAAATTAGCTAAAGGTGAGATTTATGGAGCCATTGTGGGGAAAGCTTTCTATAATGGTGCGATTACTTTAGCAGATATGTTGGAGGTGGAGCAAATTGTTAACTAAACGAATTATTCCCTGTTTAGATGTAACCAATGGACGAGTGGTCAAAGGGGTTAATTTTATTGATTTACAGGATGTTGGCGATCCAGTAGAAGTTGCACGAGCCTATAACGAACAAGGGGCCGATGAATTAGTCTTTTTAGATATTACTGCGACAAGTGATGAGCGAAATACGATGGTTGATGTTGTGGAACGTACAGCAGCTGAAGTATTTATTCCTTTAACTGTGGGTGGAGGAATTCGTTCTGTTGAAGATATGAAAAAAATGCTTTTAGCTGGAGCAGATAAAATTTCGCTTAATTCAGCAGCGATTCAACAACCAGAATTGATTCAACAAGGAGCAGAGAAATTTGGTTCTCAATGTATCGTTGTTGCGATTGATGCAAAGAAAATAGGTGATTCGTGGCACGTATTTGTGAAGGGTGGCCGTGAAGATACGGGTCTAGATGCAGTCGAATGGGCGGAAAAAGCGGTCTCTTTGGGTGCTGGTGAGATATTACTGACAAGTATGGATGCCGACGGAACGAAAAAAGGTTATGATTTAGCGTTGAATCAAGCGATTTGTGAAGCTGTTTCAGTTCCGGTGATTGCTTCAGGAGGTTGCGGAAATGCGGCTGATATTGTCGAAGTGTTTGAAAAGACTGAAGTTTCAGCAGCTTTAGCAGCCAGTATTTTCCATTATGGAGAAGTAAAAATTCCAGATTTAAAACAAACTTTAAAGGAACAAAACGTGGAGGTGCGGATATGAAACCAGATTTTACAAACGGCTTGATTCCAGCAATCATTGTTGAAGAGCAAACAAATGACGTTTTGATGCTGGCATATATGAACGAAGAAAGTTATCAAAAAACATTGGATACTGGAAAAACTTGGTTTTATTCGCGATCTCGGCAAAAATTATGGAACAAAGGCGAGACGAGCGGTCACATTCAAAAAGTAAAAAAGATAGCGACAGACTGTGATCAAGATACTTTATTAATCACTGTAGAGCAAACGGGCCCTGCTTGTCATACCGGGGCTCATAGCTGCTTTTTTAATGAAATTAAAGGATAAAAGATGAACGGAGGTAAAAAAATGATCGATCAATTATCCCAAGAAATTATGGAACGAAAACAAAATCCTAAAGAAGGATCGTATACAAATTACTTATTTACTCAAGGTTTAGATAAAATTTTGAAAAAAGTTGGCGAAGAAGCAACCGAAGTCATCATCGCAGCTAAAAATGAGGACGACGAAGAATTGATTTATGAAACGGCTGATTTAGTGTATCATATGCTTGTTTTACTTGCTGAAAAAAATATTCCTTTATCTGCGATTGAGGCAGAATTAAGAAAAAGAGAAGGTAAATTAAGTAAAACAGAAGAGCGTAAAGAGATTAAGGAATTATAAAAATAAAGCAGGGATTCACCAAACCGTTTTACTCGTTTGGGAACCTCTGCTTGTTTATTTAAAAAGTAATTAAGTTTCTAATGGGTTTATTGCTTCTAATGGATAGGTCGCATCATCGGCTTCATCATAAAGTGCGATTGGTTTTGCTTGTTCCGATTGGATGATTAAATGATAGCCAAACTCATCTTGAACGACCAAACGATCTTTCGTCAACTCAATCAGAGCGTAACGAAGCTTTTTGCCATCAATTAAAATAGAAAGATTTTCTTCTATTTTTAATGTATGCTGAGTGGCTTTTTGTCGGTTTACAAACCACCAATTTCCTTTGTAAGATTGATAGAGATTTTGTTCAGAACGTTCGGTTGGATGTTTTTTTGCCTTGTTTTTTAAAAAGACCGAGCCAACTACGCCTGTAATTAATGAAGCACCTAATAAAAATGACCAATTTTTTTTCATTTATTCAATCTCCTCCCACCTAGTAATAATAGCACGGAATAGGGTTATAAACCACGTGAAACGATTTTAGTAACTAAATTGTAAAGAAGCGTAAAAAATAACTTAAACTTTTAAAACCCAGAGAATAAATATGATTTTTTAGCTGAATTATGGTATTGTTTTGAGGAAAGGGTGTTTGTATGATTACTTATCCGAATATTCATCTGGCAAGATTTATTCAGCGACCCAATCGATTTATTGCCGAGTGTCGTCTAGAGGATAGCGAAGAACCAATTATCGCTCATGTGAAAAATACTGGTCGGTGCAAAGAGTTATTGCTTCCAAATGCGGAAGTGGCGCTATCTTACCAACCCTCTTCAAAAAGAAAAACGGACTATGATTTGATTGCGGTAAAAAAGGGGAATCAATGGATCAATATCGATAGTCAAGTACCAAATGCTTTAGCAGCTCAAGCTTTATTAGATGGAACAATCTGTTTACCTGAACTAAGTGGTGAAATTGTTTCTGTCAAAAGAGAAAAAAGATACGCGAATTCTCAATTTGATTTATTGATTCAAACAGACAACGAACGTTTGGCTTTTGTGGAAGTTAAGGGAATGACTTTGGAAAATAATCAGATTGGTGCTTTTCCAGATGCTCCTACATTAAGAGGCCTGAAGCATGTCAATGAGCTGATTGCTGCTCAATCAGACGGCTATCAGTGTTACGTTTTGTTTGTGATTCAATTTGAACAAGTAAAGAAAGCCACGATTCATCAAGAGATGCAGCCTGAATTAGCACAAGCGATTCAACGTGCACAGGCACACGGCGTACAAGTGATTGCGTATAATTGTCAAGTAACACCCGCGACAATTAGCATAGATAAACCAGTTCCATTTGATGTGAGTTATGATTTTGAAAGCCCAAACAAAGAAAGGTGAGGATTTAAATGATTCACTTAGGCGTTATTGGTACAAACTGGATCAGTCATCAATTCGTAATGGCTGCTATCGAAACAAAAAGATATGATTTGGCGGCTGTTTATTCTCGGAAATTAGAAACGGCCCAAAAATTTGGTGAAAAATATGGAGATGTAGAATATGCAACCGATTTAGCAACCTTTTTTGGTATTGCTCATATGGATACGATCTATATCGCTTCTCCCAATTCGCTTCATTTTGAACAAGCGAAACAAGCTATTTTAGCTGGAAAAAATGTCATCGTTGAAAAACCAGCTTTCTCAACACCTGCAGAAATGGATGAAATCATTACATTAGCGAATCAAAAGAAAGTCTTCTTTTTTGAGGCAGCTCGAAATATTCATGAAACAAGTTTCAAAAAAATTGCCGAGTGGTTACCATTGGAAAACCAAATCACTGGTGCAAACTTTAGTTATATGAAATATTCTTCTCGTTATGATCAAGTGTTAGAAGGCAATGAACCAAATATCTTTTCGACTCATTTTTCAGGTGGCGCGATCATGGATTTAGGTGTTTACTTAGTCTATGCAGCAGTCGGTTGGTTTGGTTTGCCAAAAGAAAGTCATTATTTTGCTCGGAAAATTGCTACAGGTGTCGATGGTATCGGGACAGCGATTTTAAGATATGATTCATTTGATGTTACTTTACAAACAGGTAAAATCGGCGATGCCTTTTTAGATTCTGAGATTTATTTTGATCATGGAACCTTATTATTGGACAGTGTGAATGCAATCTCAAGAGCAGCGTTTTATAACCGTAAAACAAAAGAAAATGAAGCGATTGAGGTTAAAGTAGAAGAAAATCCAATGATTGAAGAAGCGCGTGATTTTGCGGATATTTTAGAACATCCAGAAGATAAAAACTATATTACTCTTTATGAAGAGTGGGTTGAATTAGCTAGAAATGTTAATACAACGCTTTATGCATTAAGAAAAAGCGCGAATATCACCTTTGACGCAGATAAATAAACTAGTGTAGTCAAAGGTAAGATAGAAAGGATTTTTATGAGTATATTAAATCAATTACCAGAGGCTTGGCTGAACCAATGGCAAGCCTCTGGTTTTAAAGAGCCATCAATCATTCAAGAAAAGAGCTTTGCTCCGTTACATGAACAAAAAAACGTATTAGGAATTTCACCTACAGGTTCAGGTAAAACGCTCGCTTATGTTTTGCCGTTGCTTTTGAATGTCGAGAAAGACCAAGGAAATCAGTTATTGATTTTAGCGCCCTCGCAAGAATTAGCGATGCAAATCGCAGAAGTAGTAAGAGAATGGGCAGCGTTGTTACAATTAAAAACGCAAGCATTAATAGGGGGAGCCAATGTCAATCGTCAGGTCGAAAAACTAAAGAAGAAGCCTGAAATTTTAGTTGGTACTCCAGGGAGAGTCTTAGAGTTAATCAAAGCGAAAAAAATCAAAAGTCATTTACTGCGGACAATTGTGATGGATGAAGTCGATCAACTATTTTTTGATGCTGAAATGAATCGTACGCAACAAATCATTGCCAGTGCGCCGAATGAATTCCAATTAGTCTTTTATTCAGCAACTGCAGATCGAGTAGTTGAAGAAGCGAATAAACTGGTCGATGAATTAGTTGTTTTGGATGTGACGCAAGAGGATACGTCATCAGGACAAGTGCAACATTATTTCATGACTTTATCTCCAAGAAAAAAAAGTGATTTTCTAAGAAGCTTTGCCTATACGCCAGATTTTTCAGCCATTGTTTTTTTTAATCAAGTGATGGATTTAGGAAATATTGAAGAAAAATTACTTTATGAAAGAGTTCCAGTTGTTGGTTTAGCTTCGGATCAAAATAAACAACTGCGTAAATTGGCTATTCATGAATTTGCTAAAAAGAATGCAAAATTACTTTTGACGACGGAAGTAGCAGCTAGAGGACTTGATTTTGAAGCAGTTCCCTACGTAATTAATACAGAAGTCCCTTTATCAGAAGAAAGCTATATTCATCGTGCGGGACGGGTAGGTAGAATGGGCGCTAGCGGCTCAGTCATTACTTTTGTTAATGATGCAACGAAAAGAGATTATCAACGTTTAATGAAAAAAATTGATCTTCCAACGAAAGAGATTTTTATTTATGATGGTGATTTTCATCTGACTCGAAAAGAAGGCATTGGAAGTAGAAAAGAACAAGGGGCTAAAAAAGGGAACAATCCTAGAGCCACTAAAGATAGTAAACCAAAGAAAAAAGGATCGAAATCGAAAAAAAGCAAAAACAAAGGGGCTCGCAAGAAAGAGTCACATTAGATTGATGTTTTTTGTGTTTGAAGGAGGTAGTTATGAAGTCTAGAAAAGATGAGATTCTGTCGATTTTAGAATCTCAAAAAACAGGGATGACCGCAAGCGATATTGCGGAAAAATTGACTATCGATCGAAGCAACGCAAGTCGATATCTAAGTGAACTGTATAAAGAGAAAAAAATCGACAAAAGTGATAGTAGACCTGTCGTTTATTCTGTTTCTCAAGAAGAAGCGATTCATGTGGATCATTCAACAGAAGTTACTTTTGACAATTTAGTTGGCTCTTCTGATTCATTAAAAGTCAGTATCCAACAAGCAAAAGCAGCTATTTTATATCCGCCTAAAGGGTTACACACCATCATTTTTGGTGAAACTGGGACGGGAAAATCTTTGTTTGCTGAGTGTATGTATCATTTTGCTGTTGATTCAAAAATTTTAGCTAAAAATGCCCCTTTTATCTCTTTTAACTGTGCTGATTATGCTCAAAATCCTCAATTATTATTTGGTCATATTTTTGGTGTCAAAAAAGGTGCGTATACTGGCGCAGTCGAAGACAATCCTGGATTAATTTCAAAAGCGGATGAAGGCATTCTTTTTCTTGATGAGATTCACCGATTACCTCCTGAAGGTCAAGAAATGTTATTTACTTTTATCGATAAAGGTAGTTATCGACCATTAGGAGAAAGTGAAAAAACATATCAAGCTTCAGTTCAAATAATTGGTGCGACAACCGAGTCGTCAGAGCGCTTTTTAACGACCTTCAATCGACGAATTCCAATGGCGATTACTCTCCCGTCTTTGGAAGCACGTTCGCTAGATGAGCGATATGAAATCATTTCATTGTTTATCAAACAAGAAGCGAATCGATTGAATCAACGAATAGATGTCAAAAGAGAAGCTGTTTTAGCGTTTATGCTTTATGAAGCCGAGGGGAACATCGGACAAGTTAAACGGGATCTAAAATTGGTTTGTGCCAAAGCCTTCCTTCATTATCGAACACATAATGAATCAAGTTTAGTCATTCGAAAACGAGATCTCCCATTACAAGTTCAAAAAGGGCTACTCAAAATCAAGGAAATACCTGAACGTTTAGATCGTTTTGTAGATAGTAAAAGTAATTATCTGCGTTTTGAACCTGGAACCAATGAGGTAGTTTGGTCTCAAGATCCAACAAGAGACATGCAAGTTTATAATGAAATCGAAGAAAAAGTGGCTAATTTGTCATTAAAAGAACTAGAAAATGCTGATTTAGAACAATTAATTTCGACAGATATGGATGCTTATTTCCAAACCTATGTCGAAGAACTAGCACAAAATTCGGTACATAAAGATTTATTACCTGAAAAAATTTGGCATTTGACGAATCGTTTATACGATTTAGCGGAAAAACAATTGGACCGCATTTATAATGAAAAAGTTCGTTTTGCGTTTGCGTTGCATTTACAAAGTACGATTGAACGGATCAAAGAAGGGCACATGATTGTTCATCCTAATTTAAATGATGTTCGCAAAAAAATGAAAAAAGAATTTCAAGTAGCGATGGATCTCTCAGCCATTATTGAAGAAGAAAATAATATTGAAATTCCTTTTGATGAAATTGGCTTTATCAGTATGTTTTTATCAGTAAATGTGGGAAATAAAGAAAAAATCCACGTGAATAATGTTGGCGTTATTGTTTTAATGCATGGAGATTCGACAGCCTCTAGTATGTTGAAAACAGCCCAAGATTTACTAGGAATCGATACCGGTGTTGCTATGAATATGTCTTTAAAAATGGAAGTTCAGACGATGTATGATCAGTTAAAAAAATATGTTCACGATAATCGCGAAAATCTATCCAATGGTTTGTTGCTGTTAACAGATATGGGCTCGTTAAATTCATTTGGCAATTTGATTTATGAAGAAACAGGGATTCGGACGAAAGCAATTACAATGACCAGCACAATGATTGTTTTAGAAGCGATTCGAATGTCTAGTATTGGCCGAAGTTTAGAAGATATTTATCAAAATGTTCAGATGTCTTTTGAAGGGATTATTAGAGATCAATTCAGGATTAGCTCCCGCGACCGGCAAGAAATTAAAAAAGCAGTCGTGGTCACTTGTTTTACTGGAGAAGGCGTTGCAGCTCGTCTATATCAACGAATTCTACCCATCATCGATGAAAATAAAGTAGAAATCATTCAAATGCAATTTTTGGAAAGAGAAGCTTTTAAGAAGCGAATTGATAGCTTGATGGAAGAATATGAAATCAAAGCCATTGCAGGAACTGTTGATGTAGAATATCAGAATATTCCTTTTTTCTCTGCCTATGATATTTTTGATGATGAAAAACTAAATATGCTAAAACGAATCGCTGGAGATGAAGTTTCTACTGAAAAAATCGTAAAATCCTTAAATGGAACAATTACAACGGTAGATTCGTTACAAAAACTAATTGTGACATTACAAAAAATTGTTCATCAGATCCAAGCGGATATGCATATCATCGTTGAACCAGGAATTGATGCCGGAATTGTTATTCATTTAGCTTTTCTAATTGATGCAATTTTAAAGAGCGAACGCACGAGAGAATTTTCCAATTTATCTGATTTTATCAAGAAAAATCGCTTAGAAGCAGATGTCGTTCGAACCAATATCATGATACTTGAAAAGAATTATCGTATCGCAATCCCAGAGTCTGAAGTTGCACACTTAACGCAAATGTTTTTAGAAAATAAAATTAAAACAACACTGGAATATTCATATGAAAAAGATAAGTAACGAGTAAAATAAAAAAACAGTCCGCTAGCAGTTGACGAAAACTAAGCAACAAGAAAATCTTTAAATGATTGCTGAAATTCGTATGACTTCTTGGGCTGTTTTTTATTATGGATTGGAAATATACATACTAAAAATAGTGTGTAATTAAAATGAATAGTGTGTATGTTGTTTTTCTTAGTGTAAATCATTGATAAATCAACAAAAGGAGCAATTATTTTTTGGCACGGAAATTGCTTTATATAAAAGAGTAAAAATTAAAAACTCAGGGAGTGGAAAAAAATGGCTAAAAAAACAATTATGTTAGTATGTTCAGCAGGAATGAGTACAAGTCTATTAGTAACTAAAATGCAAAAAGCAGCAGAAGATCGTGGAATGGAAGCGGATATCTTTGCCGTATCTGCATCTGATGCAGATAATAACTTAGAAGCTAAAGACGTGAACGTATTACTTTTAGGCCCACAAGTTCGTTTCATGAAAGCACAATTCGAACAAAAATTAGCACCAAAAGGAATTCCATTTGATGTAATCAACATGGCTGATTACGGAATGATGAACGGTGAAAAAGTATTAGATCAAGCTCTTTCTTTAATGGATAAATAAAAAAAGAAAAAATATTAGATAAATGAGGTTAGACAATTGGAAGAACAACAAAATTTAGAAGCAATCATGGGATTAATCATGTTTGGAGGAAATGCTAAAAGTGATGCAATGGAAGCTATTGCAGCTGCGAAAAAAGGTGATTTTGAATTAGCTGATCAAAAAATCAAAGATGCTGAAGAATCACTTGTTCAAGCGCACCATTCTCAAACAGGTTTATTAACGCAAGAAGCACAAGGAAATCATATGGATGTAACTTTATTAACAGTACACAGCCAAGACCACTTGATGACATCAATTGCGTTTACAGATTTAGCAAAAGAAATCATCGACATTTATCGTCGCATGGATAACGAATAAAACTAAAATTATTTATAAAAAGAGCAGGATAATAGCTTCCAATTTTAAAAAATAGAGTTTCATAAAAACTTTATGCTTTTAAAAGAACGAAACTGTTATTCTGTTTTTTTTTAGTAGTGTTTGGTAGGATAAAATCAGCAATTACACTATGCTTTGATCTCAACCTCACTAGAGTTTTCCGCCATAATAATAAATATATTAAGGTTTTAAGCATTAATGCATAAAGGACGACAAAATCACAATTAGAAAGAAGTTGATTGTTTGGGAAATGAAATTAAAGAAATGTCAGTTAATCATCAAGATGAGATGTTTGACTTAGCAGCTTATGCATTTAATGCAGAAGTGACTGAAGAAAAGAGGACTAGATTTAATTTTTTATTGAACCATTCGCTGAATTATGGTTATTTTAGTGAGGGAAATTTGACCAATCAAATGATCTCAACTAATTTTAAAGTCAATTTTCATGGTGTAGAGTATGAATTAAGTGGAATTGGAGCAGTTTCTTCCTATCCAGAATATCGTGGAGAAGGAGGGATTACTATTTTAATGAAAGCTCTCTTAAAAAAGCTTGCCGATCAAAAAACCGCGCTTGCTTATTTAGCGCCTTTTTCCTATCCGTTCTATCGAAAATATGGATTTGAGCAATTATTTGAACAAATCAATTATCGAATTAAAGCAGAAAATTGGCCAGATGTCAAAAAAGTTGAAGGTTCGATTCGCCGCGTGAATTGGGAAGAAGCACGTCCGATTATTGAAGCTTTATATTCTAAAATAGAATCAAATCAACGAGGAGGCTTGATTCGAGAAGAATGGTGGTTAGATTATGTTTATGGAATGCAGGAAAAATATAAATTTGCGGTATATTTAAACGCAAACAGAAAGCCAGAAGGATATCTGGTTTATACTTCTGCGTGGGAGTGTTTTGAAATTAATGATTTCGGTTATCTGACTAAGAATGCTTTTCAAGCTCTTGTTAGATTTATTGGTTCACATAATGGCTCTTCTAAAGAATTTTCGTATAACAAAGGATTTGATGGAGAGAATTTGAGTTTTCTAATGCCTGCTCCTTTGATCGATATGCAAGTTAAGCCATTTATGATGGGAAGAATCGTTGAAATACAAACATTTTTAAATAATTATCCATTCAAAGTCGGGATGGAAGAACAGTATTATTTGGAAATAGAAGATAGTTATGGCGATTGGAATGACGGTTTATGGTCATTGAAAATCAATCAAAAAGGTGAAGGGAAAATAGAACGAGCAAACGAGCAATCAAATGACCTTGATGATGAGAGACTTATTCGTGGCTCTATTCAAAAATTCACTCAGTTATTTATGGGGTATCGAACAGGAAGTGAACTTCACTTTTTTGAAGAAGTATCAGGGGAAAAGGGAACCATTCTAGCATTATCTAATCGTTTACCAGAAGGAAAACCTATATTAGAAGATTATTTCTAAAAAAATAAGCGAAGTAATCGATTTTTTCGATCTTCGCCTATTTTATATTAGTCAGTTTTTTCATCTGCTTTAGTTTCTTCTGTTGACCGTTCCTCATGTTCTTTTAAAGCTTTTTTGAAAATCGTTTCTTTTTTCTGTTTGTAATTATCTTGACGTTCAGCAAATACTTTTTCTTTTGATTTCTCAGCCATGGAAGCTCCCCCTTTTCAATTTTACTTAATTTAATGGTAACATCCTTGCACCTATTTTTCGACTATTTTGCTTCAAGTTTAATTGTTTGTATTATAAGCAATAAATAAATACAATGAAAGTATAGAAAGCGATAAAAATAAGAAAGAAGGAAATTAAGATGAAAAAAACAAACAAGAAAAAAGTAGCTAGAAATAATCATATCGGTAAAACTTTAGCAGTAATCGTTGGTAGTGTTTATTTACTAAAAACGTTAAAAGGTAGAAAAAATAAGAAGTAAACTAAATTTTTGATAGTAAAAAATAATTGCATAAATATGGTTAAGGTGCCTATTCACAAAATTGACAAACAATATTTGTGAATAGCGCCTTTTTTGACTAATAAATCAAATTTTATATCTTTTATTTTATTCTTTTTTTAAAATAAAATCATATAATATAAATTTTAATTGTCTATATGAATGTTTTTTTGATACAATTATTTTGTTGGTTGTATAGAAATGATTGGAGAAAAAAAGAAGAAAATAGTTAAATGTACAAAAATTTTAGGTTATGTTGTTATTTTAGGTGGCTTTGCATTTATGGCATATACGTTTGCTCAAGATATGAGCCAGTGGACAAATATGAAGTATTTATTTGTTATTATGTTTATAGGAATGTTTTTACTTTTTGGTAGTTTGATAGGCGAGCAATTTTTCAATAGTTCTTCTAAGCCTAAGATTAGGAAACAAGGAATTGAAACAGTAGGTATGATTGTTTTGACTAAGGATACTGGGCCACAAATCAATCATCAACCCGAACTTGAATTTACAATTTCTTATAAAGCAAATGGAATGGTGCTTACATCAGTGACTAGAGAAGTGATTTCTTATTCGGACCTTCCATCTATTGTACCTGGTACAGAAGTATCTGTGATGTATTTACCACAGGCACCAGAAAAAATTGCGCTAAAAAAGTAATTGATAAATAATAAACTTCTTATATTTTTATATTGACACAATTACAAAAGACTTTTAGAATAGAATGCGTATTGTTTGATTTTGAATAATGAATTGTATTTTTAAGTTCTAATAAAAAATCACATGCCCCTGTAGTTAAATGGATATAACAGACCCCTCCTAAGGGTCAATTATCAGTTCAATTCTGGTCAGGGGTGTTATAAAAATTACGTCGGAATCCTCTGTTTATCAAGTATTTCGATTTTTTTGTCTTATATAAACTCCCAAGATTTGCTACATTTATAGAGAAAAAAAGAAATTTTGATTGACTCTTATTTATTACACTTAAAAATACTTTTAATATCTAGCTTCAATTCCTTTGAGGTAATCAGTAAAGCCAATTCTTCCAATGATGAAAATAGAGTTATTCCAGATAAGAGTAGAACTAGATATGGCTGTACATTATTAGAAACAAGATAGAAGGGGACGAATAGAAAAACAGCAAAACCTGCAAGTTTGTTTGCTAGTGTATGTAGTAATGGTATGGATTTAAATTTTATCCAGCCGTAGATTATTGATATTGATTTTATAAAGAAGAGCAGACAAATAACAATTATCATTAGAGAAGTAAAGGGTTGAGTTAATAGAAATTTTACTAATACTACCACAACAAATATGAAATCACCTATGCTATCAAGTGTTGAGCCTAATTTACTAGTATGGTTGAATCGTCTTGCAATCCACCCATCCAACATATCAGTTAGACCACAAATAAAATAAATAATAAACCACAGAGGTTCTGATTCTGAAATCATTAATAAAGTTATTGAAAGAAAGATTCTAAGAACAGATAGAAAATTAGGTATATGTTTCATCAATAAGCCCCTCCCTAATGATTTTTCAGTAAAATTTATCATTTACATTATTACATAGATAAAGGTTAATTTATAGCTTTAGAAGCTAGGGAAAGGCTGAACTGTTAGTATTATTTGAAAAAAATCTCTGGAAGCTGGTGTATCTTTTCCCTTATTAGCAGTGTTAATTTATAATAGAGATACTAAAACGTAATTATTGGAGGATACTGAAATGTTTCAACAAAAAAAAGTTTATAAAAGTATGGAAAATCGTAATTTTACTCCAGAAAGTTTACTTGCAGAATTGGAGGACTTGAAGCAGTTTAGGTTTGACGATATTTCTTATACGGGAATTGCTTTAAACAATGAAATGTTGATTACTCAATATTTAAGAGATGACCATTTTCAATTAATTGAAGCAAAAGGTGGTTTAGCTAAAAAGAATTATACTACGTGGTATAAGGATTTATCATTAGCGATTAATATTTTTAATCATTTTGTAGATTATACGAATGTTCATTTTAATGAATACCTAGAGGAAGCGAAAAAATATCAGGCTGAAACGGGGAATGGCAATACTTCTAAGGAATATAAAGCATATTTTGAGCAAGGAAATTCTATGTATTTTCATGATGTGTTGCACAGTGTGTTTGATCTTTCCAGAAAACTAGATCTAAGTATTGAGGATTTTAAAGAAGCATTGATTGCGGATGGAGAAGATCCATCACACTATGTGTTACCAGAAAAGAAAGTATTTGAGCGAACGAATTAATCGTTTAGGTCAAAGAATGTATCTATGGAGTTAAAATAGACAACTTGAGTGAGGCAAAAGTAAAAAGCACTTTTGTTTAATCGTCTAGTTGTCTTTTTTTATAGAAAAAAACTGACAACCAAAAGGTTGTCAGCTTTTATGATAATTAGTAAAAAAAATCTATAATCAACGACATTTTATTTTCCTTTTTTTAAAACTATGTGCACTAATTATCATTTTTTCTTAGACCATTTTTTATGCTAGGAATGGATACTAGAACATAACATAGAGGAATGACTTTAGTAATAGTCTAAGAAAGCAAGAGAATAAACTTCCCAAATTATTCTCTTGGCTATAAACAGTATAATTGGTAAATACCAATTTATTATGAAGAAAACATGTAAATTTAACTATTATTGTGAAACAATAATGTCTGTTATACAAGAAAGATAAGAAATAGACTAGTTTCGCTTATATATACCGTCACTAGGGGGGGATCTGCAACTGACCTAATTTATCCTAAAATAAATAATTAGCCAACTAGGGAGATAAATTGACTGTTTAAGTAATTTTTGTCTTTTTTCTCTCATAGATTGTTATAATTATGGAAAGAACTTTATTATGTAAAAGAAAAGTTTTTTATTTAATTGAATAAGAAGTGATTAACAACTATAGCGCTATTCGTGGAAATTTTTAGAAATTTAGTTGGAAGTTACTAATAAAAGGAGAAAAAAATGAGTAAAAAAGAACCACGCTTTATTTTGGGTGAGAAAAAAATGATTGGCCATGGGACAGTTCTTATCGACCAAGAAACAGGGGTTAATTATCTAATGATTGTTAATGGAGGTGTCTGCCCTTTGTACAACTCTGATGGCACATTAATTGTAACAAAGGTTGAAGAAAATTAGTATTTCAGAATAGCAAATAAAAAATTCTGGATCAGAGGCTTTGTTGTTAAAAAAACGTCTGATCCAGCGTTTATTTACTAAGTTTAATAAAAAATCAAACAGGTTTTATTGCTTTGAAAATAAGGGGCTTCAATCACGAAATCGACTTTTTGAGTGTTTACGAAATAGTTTTGTCTCATATTTACATAATCTGGCCGAAGCGCCAAAACGCATTCCAACAATCTCTTTGTATTGTTGAATCTCGTTTGCAATAATCTGTATTTTTTTGAAATTTATGGTCAAAGTATTTTCCAAAAATGAAATATTATCAAAGTAATTCGTGGGTAATTGCGCTTTTTTTGTCTCATCATTTATGCGGAGCTTTAATTCTGAATAGCTATTGAAGCTAATTTTTTTCACATTCGTAAAATAGTAGTATATACATAAGAACGTTAGGCAAATTTTCTGAATCTTACTTCAATAAAAGATTAAACTAGCATATACGGAGTTGAAATATATCATTCTGTATATGCTAGTTCTATTCTATTGGCATTTAAATTGAAATTCATATCGCTAATTTTTATTCAAGTATTTAATTAAACCTTATTATTTTTCAATGTAACCCATCCCTTTATAATCTTGTATCCTTACTTTTGCGGAAGGTAAGTTACTATCCTTAGCCATCATATCTTTTTGAATACCTAATTGAGTCAAATCGACTTTAGAATAGTCAGTTGTACTAGATAAAATAATTTCATTATCGGTTATTTTTGCTGATACCTCAATTCCTTCAATACCGCTTTTTTGATTTTTAAAATTTTCTGCTAATGTTTCTGCTTCTTGTTTTGTTGTTACTCCTGCAGTTTCAAACGAGGATGTGATGATGACTGCTTCTTTTTTTATTGCCTCTCCTTCGATAGTTAAAATAGCTTCACTTTTCACCCCTTCTTTTTCAAGAATAAAGGTTTGCGTATCAGCTTTTTCAGTCTTCTTTTTATCACTTTGTTTACTGCAAGCAATCAGTGAAAAAAATAGCATTGGGATTAAAGTAATCGTAATTAATTTTTTCATTGGATCCTCCTTTATGTATTGTAAACAAAGCTAATTTTCAACTATAGTTGAATTAATGTCAATCAGATAATTAGTTGTTTGTCGTAATAATAATTAGAAGTAAGCAATAGAAAACTATTTTTGATCAAGAAATACTGATAGAAAATGATATAATTAATACAATCAATAGTGCAAGTAGCTTCGTATAAATCATTTTCACCAATTAAAATAAATTTAGAGGAGAGAAAAGATATGCTTAATTTAGCACAAAATTTGTATAAGTACTTCTCGGCAGAAAGCGCTGAGAAAATTTTGAAACATAAGAAGCAGTTTATATCGTTATTCACTAAGGAAGAAGATACATCGTTGATTAGTAGTAAAGTTGGCGGATATGGATATCTTCCGAAAAAAATAGCTTATCCATTAAATACAGATAACCAACCATTATCTTTACTAGCGCAAATCAATTTTTCAGAAATGCCTAAACTGAAATTATTTCCTGAACAAGGAATTTTAGCGTTCTATGTTGATTATTTTGATGATTTAATGGGACTAGATTTTGATTCTCCAACTAACCAGGAGCGGTTTAAAGTATTTTATTTTCCAAGTATTACTGAAGAATCGTATACTGAATCTCAACAAAGAACCATATTTTCACCTTTTGAAAAGATTGAATGTTATCCTGTGGTCGAAAAGGAAATGAAACTTTATGGCGCATTAGACGAATCAATTCCAATGAACGATATTGTAGAGTTTACTTCTTTAGTAGGTCAACCTTATTATGAATTTCTTGAAGAGGAAATCAATAATCCAGAATTAGAAGATACAGTTAATGAGATGATTACTCCTACTTCATCGATTGGCGGCTATCCATTTTTTACACAATCTGATCCACGCGAATATGATCAAGCTTTGGCGGATGAATTTAATGAGTTATTATTTCAATTAGATTCAGATGATCAAAATATTATGTGGGGAGATTGTGGGGTTGGGAATTTTTTTATCAATCGAGAAAAACTATTAGAGAAAGATTTTTCTCACGTTTTATTTAATTGGGATTGTTATTAAGTCATTTTTTTGCTATGAAAAATAGACGCAGATACCATTTTAAACTAGACAATGTTTATTATTTTAAATAATAAAGGAGGAATACGTATGGCAGATTATGAAAAAGACTTTATTTTACGTCAAACAAAAGCAATGACAGAAGGATTGGCTAAATTTTTAGGCAAAGAAAAAGCAGATGAAGTCATGAAACAAGATGAAAAAGAGGACAAGCATAAAAAGGAATTGGATAAACAGATTGCATCAGAATTAGAAAAGTTTAAAAATGAAGCAGAAACAACAAGGGATGAATTTCCAGAATCAAAGAATTAAAAAGGAGCATCAAAAAAATTGCTTTTGTCCCATCGAATTAAAGGTTTTAGCAATAATCTAACTATTTTTTTATTTTGTAATTCCTCCTTAAGACCGATATACAACGAATCAATATAAAGATAAAATGATGAAAAGGAGATGTTACAAAATGGATAAAGAAAAAGAGTTGTTAGAGATTGAAATTGAAAAATTGAAGCTAGAAAATGAAAATCTAAGATTGAAAGCAAAAACACAAAATTCTAGTAAAGCTTGGATATGGGCGTTGATTCCAATAACAGCGATTGTTTTTGGCAGTCTATCAGAGTTTTGGATGAGTATTATTAATACAGTCTTTAAGTAAGTTGACGAGCTAGTTATTGTGCTTTACTAGAGTTTTAAAATAATAAATGAGACAATAGTCAGAAAACTGTTTTCTGACTATTGTCTCATTTATTTTATTTAACAGATTAAAAAAAGTTTAACTAAAAAAATTATGCTTCATAAAAATTTATACCAACCTCAGTATCTTCTATTAAAGCATTTTTAGGGGCTTTAACCAGTAAGTAGATCCAATAAAAATCACCAACACAACCAGCCGTGTGAATCGAAGCTAAGCAAACAAAAAAGAAAGCAGAAATCATTTTTAGCATGAACAGAATGATTAAAAAGCTTGCAATGAAAATAAACGGAGCGATGCCAATGATAAAAAATTGAAATTTAGAATAATAAGAATTAGGACTTGTTGCATAGGCCATTCCGTTTTTAAATCCAAATTGCACCTTTCCTTGAGGATGAAATACTTTAAAAAAAAGTGCATGGATTAATTCGTGAATAGGAATGATTAAAAGACAAGACAATCCAAATAAGATTATTTCTAGAGGTCCTGTTATTTCAAAGCTTTCACTACCAGTTGATTTTAATGTTAGATAGGACAAAGTAACTAAAGAAATAATTAATAATAGGATTGAAAAAAAGTTTAATAAATAAATGACTTTCTTATTCTCAATTAGGTTGATACGTTTGATTAATTTCATAAATTTAACTCCTTTCAAATTAATAGTATCAAAATTAATAATTAAAATCTTTATATTTTTTACTTAGGGATATTTATTCGGTTTTAAAAGGTGTTTTTCTTTTGACTTCCTCCTTTTAATGAGTTGTTTGAAGCAGGTTATATGTATAATTTTTTTTAAAGTACAGGATAAAAGAAGCTTATTTTATTATTGAAGAGACTATTTTTGAAAGTGAGTGGTCTTCTCTATATTTTTCACCTATAATAAGAAAAAAAGGAGAATAATAATGGATACAGCATTTATACTAAAAACGAAGATTGAAAATGGAGAAGGTATTGATCAGCCGATGTCTTTTCTAGAAAAGTCAGAGATTGTTCAAAAGTATTGTGAGTTAGAAAATTTAACTGATTTAGGAAAAATCTTTGCTTTAATTGGATTAGCGGAGATATCGTATAGCAGTGAATTAGATAAAACCAAAGAGTTAGTTGTTTTTGTTAATGAACAAATTGCTACAAGTGAGGGGTTTTCTTATACAAGAAAAGTTCAAGATATTGTTCCTTGCTATAATGCTATGCTTTTGGAATCTTACTGTCGATTGGGGTTAGGGAAAACAAAAGAAGCACAAACTGCATTGAACTGGATTAAAAAATATCAATTATTTGAGCGGAATAAAAGGACTGATTGGCAAGAATCTGGTATTTGTAAACATGGAGGCTGTTTGAAAAAGACTCCTTGTTATATTGGGATTGGCAAAACAATAAGAGCTTTGATCACTTATCAAGAATTAGTCGATGGAAATGATGAAGAAGTCGAAGCTCTTTTAGTCCAAGGGACAAACTATATGTTAAAACAAAAAATGTATAAACGTTTAACGAATGGGCAGCCTATCTCAGCGCATATCACAGAGAATATGTTTCCCCCAAGCTATGTTTTATCTTTAACCGATATCATTTATATCACAGGGAAACGTTCCTTATGGACTTCGGAATTAACAACAGACTTAAAAGAATTAGTTACTAATAAAATGACTAAAAAACAAGGTTGGAAAAATGAATTTATTTATAAATACAATGGGTATATTCCGTTTGATAATCGAAGAAAAGAGTCGCCTTGGATAACCGATTTAATTTTTAATTCGTTAAATACATAGAAAATATTGATAGGAGTTGTAAATGAAAGAGAGAAAAAGTTCTTTTAAAATCGTTGATATTTATGCTGGCTGGTTTGAAATTATACTATCGGATGGAAATCAAGAAGTAATAGTGACTAATTCTGATTTTTTGGGTAGTGATGCGCCAAAAAATTTATTGAGTTGCCTTATAGACTTGTTGACCAAAAAAGAAAATGAAATATGGTTATGCTGGCATGATGAACCAAGTGCGAATATAATAAATATCAAAAATAAGGATCATGAAACATTTATAATTTCTCTTTTTTCAGCAGTTAAGGAGTCATTTGAATTGCCTTATGAAGGTGACGTATTAAGTAATGAAAATAAAGATAAGTGCTTTCTGACGTTTTCTATACCTAGTGCGTTATTTATCAAAGATGTACAGACTGAGTTTTCTTATTATAGCTCAGGAGTGAATTTTAAATTATATGAAGAAGCGTGGGGCAAATTTCCCAAAGTAGAATTTGAGTTATTAAGTGAAGGGATAAAACAAGTGGATTCCTAACTTGCTTTTAAAAACGAGTCCTTGTCTAGACTAAAATAATTAGTTTATTTGCTCTCAAATTGAATTTAAAGATAGTATAAAGGGACATTTTTGTTCCAGTTAGAAGCTAAGTTTAATTTAATGAAATTTATAACTTAAAAGGATTTCAAAATACTGATTTTAGTTTCTGAAAAGAATAACAAAAATAAGTAGTAACTTGCAAAACGTAATTTGTAAGTTAATGCTTATTTTGCTGTGATTGAAAAGGGAATGGGAGTTGTTTTTTTGAAATAACCAAAAAAGTTAACCTATTAAGTGATTTTTTTGTGGGAAAATGGAAAAAAAAATTAAGTAATTTGCTTTCTTAGTAAGGAGTGCCATTTGTTTGATTTTAGAGGAAGATGAGACAAAAGTAAAAACTTTTATCTTCGAAAACCTAATAGACGTTATAAAACAATAAGAATATCGGAAAAAACGACTTGTTACATTCAATCACGAAGAACAAAATGATTTGATAAGGCACTGTATCTACTTGCTTTTCGAAGCAAACCACTTTTGTCTCAATCACCTCATACACGATAGATAAGACTGAAAAATATATCTCCCCTAGTTATATAGATATTCAAGCCCTATTCAACATAATATATTAACTTAGTAAAGTTATTACGCTCAAAATAAGTAGAAAGTTTGATTTAACTATGAATCAATAATGTTCGTTATTTATGTAGGTGTGACAAATTTATTTTATGAGAGATTAGACAGCCTGCTATGCTTAGTCCTCCAAATCCTATCAACGATTTACCGATATTATTATTTTGATTAATTTTAAAATAACCTGCAATGATTGAAGAACTACTAGCTATTAAAACTAAAATATTATGATAGACTCGATAGTTTTTATCTCCCAGTGACTAGTGATACTTTTCTCTAAATAAATAATAGCCCACCTCTCAATTTTATCTTCAAAATCTTTTTCTTTCAAAATTTGTTCTTTCTATTCTAGTTTCTTACACTTATCCAACTTAAACTTAAGCCTGTTAAAGAAATAAGTAAACCCAAGTAAAAATTTAGCGTGTATTATCTAAAAAAGGAACAGAGATAACGAATCATTATACCCCTGGGAAAACAAGTGTGACAGTGACGAAAGCATGGAATGATTCAAATAATCAAGATGCTTTGCGCCTGAATAGTATTCAAGTGCAGCTTTATGCAGATGGCGTTGCGCATGGAAATCCAGTTGAACTAAATAAAAATAATAACTGGACAACCAACTGGACAGAACTTGAGGAGAAACAAAATGGTAAAGCAATTGATTATACGGTAAAAGAATTGGATACATTGAATGAGTACACGGTTACTATAAATAATACCGATAAAGGCAACATAATCATTACAAATACTCACACCTCTAATAATATCAATAAATCAGGTGATAAAACGACAAATAATCAATCAGCAACCAACAAAACAGAAGGGAATAAACCTACAGCAAGTCAAACTAAAAATAAACCCTTACCAAATACTGGAGAAAAAAATAATCGCTTCAACTTTATTGGTGAGTTATTACTTGTAACAATAGCACTTGCATACTTATATCTATTTAAATCCAATCGTAAAAAAGATTCAGTGTTTAAGTAAGAATATTGCTAAAAAGAGTTGGGAATTGACCAGCTCCTTTTTATTTTTTAAAACTGAAAAAAATAAAAATAAGTTGGGAAGTAGTTTGAGACAATAGTGGTTAGCTCCGAAAAATAAGCTAAAATTGTTGTGAAATATAGGGAATGAAATGAATAGCTGATGCAAAATACTTACTCGGTTATCAAAAATTTGATGAACACCAAGTAGAAAGCATTCAGCATCGAAAAGGTCCTTGTAACTCTAGAGTAAACAATTATGAGGACTTAAAGATTATCTATAAAAGGTTCAAAAAACTATTTTTAGATTGAGTATACGTGATTTGCTAGTTTTGAAAAGTAATGATTTGCTTCACTTCTTGAATTAAAAACAAAAATATTTTTATTATTCTGATTTTCTTCAAGCAGTCTATAAATTGTAGGGAGTTGATTTTGGTGGAAATCAATGATCCATTGCCTAAATTCTGGGTCAAACTCTGACTCAATCCAAGGCATATCCTCTCTTGCTTTTCCAATACGGGATTCGACCCCAGCCAAACAAACTTCTAACGGATAGTCCAACAAAAAAACGGTGTCACATGCTGCTAAGCGAATGTCAAGCGTACGCAAATAATTCCCATCAATAATCCATTTTTCTTCTATTAACAGCTGCTTTAAACGTTCATCAAAGGTTTCTTTTGATATAGTTGTTTGATCTTTTTTATGCCATAAAAGATCAAGGTAATACAACGGTAAATTTGTATACTCTCTTAATTTTCGTGAAAAAGTACTTTTCCCAGCACCAGGACATCCAATCACAATCATTTTATCCACTAGTTTTCCTCCTTCTAAAATGTAACTAAAACAGCCATGAAAGTTATTTCTCCTCCGTGGCTGTTTAGCTGTTTAATCGTAGTTAGGGAGTGTCTGAGAACGATAACGGCGACCTTTAGCTGGAACTCATCGTCGTAAAGCCTCGCTTATGTCCCACGTAAGCCACGTTTTCTTTCTTGATTTCAAGCTAAATTTCCAACAATTTCGAATTTCTCAATTGTTTTCTGACACTCTCTAGTATTTTTTATTTAAAATAAACACAAACACATTCTGGTGCGTAAACATCTTTTTGAATCATTTCTAACAAACCAGTTGTTTCATCACGACGATAAAGAGTTAAATTGTCACTATCTTGATTTGCTGCAACGACAAATTTTCCTGATGGATCTAAATCGAAATCACGCGGAATATTTCCTTCGGTTGAAATCAATTGTACGCGTTCAATAGTTGAACCCTCAGTTGTTACAGCGAAAACAGCGATTGAATCATGTCCACGATTAGAAGCGTAAACAAAACGTCCGTCTGCAGAAATTCGAATAGCTGCTCCTCCATTAAACGCATCGAATCCTTCAGGTAAAGTTGATACTTTTTGGACTTGTTTGAAAGAACCATCAGCTTCATTATAAGCTAAAACGGTAATGGTACTATCTAATTCACCAAAAAGATAGGCAAATTGGTTATTAGGGTGGAAGACCAAATGACGAGGCCCGGTTCCTGGTTCAGCAACATATTGAGCTACTTCAGTTAGTTTTCCTGAGGCACTCACATCATAAGTATAGACACGATCTGTTCCTAAATCACATACAGCTAAGCGTCCGTCTGGTGTTAAATCGGTATAATGAACATGAGCATTGTTTTGATTTTCATGTGGTCCGGTTGGTTCGTCATGGATAATTTTATCAGCATCTTCAATACGTCCATCTGCTAAAATACGATAAACATGAACAATCCCTTGATGATAATTGGCACCAAAGACTAATTGTTTGTCTTCATCGATGGCAACGTAACAAGGTGGTGCGCCAGCTTCACTGACTTTATTTAATAAATCGAATTGATTGTTTGCGTTTTTATAAGCGGCCAACGCGCCTTCGCCATCCACAGAGGATACGCAAAAAAGATCTTCTTTGCTATCTAATGCTAAATAAGTTGGGCTAAGTTCTTCAACGACTAAAGTTGCTTCAGAAAGGGCTTCTTTTGTCGTATCTAATTCAATTTGATAAATCCCCTTACTCACTCTTCGAGTATACGTACCTAATAAAATTTGTTCCAGCATGTATTTCCCTCCATTTTAGCGCTGACTTAAGGATCAGCATATTTATATTGCGTCTTTTAGTATACCATAAACCGCATACAATAATCGAAATATTGAGAATCAGGGATTCGCATTTTTTTTTAATATGTGCTATCATATTGTCAGACTGTTAAGGCAGTCATTTTTGATTTTTAGAGGAGTGACATGCATGTACGACAATACAAATAATAATGATGCAGTTCGCTGTTCTTTTTGTGGTAAGACGCAAGAAGAAGTGAAGAAAATCGTTGCTGGACCTGGCGTCTACATTTGTAACGAATGTATCGACTTATGCAAAGAGATTATTGATGAAGAATTTTATGATGAAGCCGTACGTGAATTGACCGATGTCCCTAAACCTCAAGAGATTTTGGACGTCTTAAATGAATATGTTATTGGACAAGACCAAGCAAAACGTGCGTTATCTGTAGCGGTCTATAATCATTATAAACGTGTTAATCAATCAGAAAATTCAACAAGTGATGAAGTAGAATTACAAAAAAGTAATATTTGTTTGATTGGACCGACTGGTTCAGGAAAAACATTTTTAGCACAAACATTAGCTAGAACATTAAATGTACCATTTGCCATTGCAGATGCTACGAGTTTGACAGAAGCTGGATATGTGGGAGAAGATGTGGAAAATATTCTATTGAAACTTTTACAATCTGCTGACTATAATGTAGAACGTGCTGAAAAAGGCATCATTTATATTGATGAGATCGATAAAATTGCACGTAAAAGTGAAAATGTTTCAATTACGCGAGATGTTTCTGGTGAAGGTGTGCAACAAGCCTTATTGAAAATCTTAGAGGGAACAGTAGCAAGTGTTCCACCACAAGGAGGACGTAAACATCCTCATCAAGAATTTATCCAAATCGATACAACAAATGTATTGTTTATCGTTGGAGGAGCTTTCGATGGTGTCGAAACAATTGTGAAGAACCGTTTAGGTGAAAAAACAATCGGTTTTGGGACAAATAATAGTAAATTAGGGGAAGATGAAAGTATTATGCAACAAATCATACCGGAAGATTTACTAAAATTTGGTTTGATTCCTGAATTTATTGGACGATTACCAGTAACTGCAGCTTTAGAAAAACTAACAACCGATGATTTGGTTCGTATTTTGACTGAACCTAAAAATGCGTTAGTTAAACAATATGAGAAATTACTTTCTTTAGATGATACTGAACTTGAGTTTGAGCCAGAAGCATTACGTGCGATTGCTGCAAAAGCGATTGAACGCAATACAGGCGCTCGTGGTTTACGCTCAATTATTGAAGATATTATGTTAGATGTAATGTTTGATGTACCATCGGATGAAAATATCAAAAAAGTAATCATTACGAAAACTGCAGCTGAAGGTACAGGGAAACCTGTGATTGTATACGATAAAGAAGGTCAAAAAGCTGGCTAAAACTTCAAGGACTGAGGCTAAACGTTTAAGTTTGCTTCAGTCCTTAAACTTTGTTGTAAATGAAAGACGAACAATAGAAAAAAGTATATAGAGGAGGGGAGCCTATGAAGGTTCATAATGCTGAAATAGTAATCAGTGCAGTTTCACCAAAACAATATCCTGAAACAGACTTGCCAGAAATAGCTTTGGCAGGTAGATCGAATGTAGGGAAATCATCTTTTATCAATACGTTGATTGATCGGAAAAATCTTGCTAGAACATCTGGTAAACCTGGCAAGACTCAAACCTTGAATTTTTATTTAATTGAAGATGCGTTGCATTTTGTCGATGTTCCAGGATACGGTTATGCGAAAGTATCAAAGACAGAACGAGCAAAATGGGGCGAAATGATTGAAACATATATGACTTCAAGAAAGCAATTAAAAGCGGTCGTTTCTTTGATTGACCTACGTCATCCACCAACCCAAGAAGATATTCAAATGTATAATTTTTTGAAATACTATAATATTCCAGTAATCGTTGTAGCAACAAAAAAAGATAAAATTCCTAGAGGAAAGTGGAATAAACACGAAAGTATTATCAAAAAAGCCTTGGATTTTGATAAATCAGATGATTTTATTCTTTTTTCTTCTCAAACGAAAGAAGGAAAAGAAGAGGCCTGGCAAGCGATTGAAAAATATTTATAAATCCTTACAGAAAATGCCAGCCATCTTATTCAACTTAAAAAAGCCGAAACAAAGTGAGTATCTTTTTGTTTTGGCTTTTTTATTTGAAAGGTATTTAAGCATAAAAACTATAATTATTATAGGGCTAAATCAATAAAAATCACTGGGTTAGTTACTTACTTTCGTGATTTTTAAAGAAGTTCTACTCGAAAATAGATAGGTAACTATTTCGATTCTGAATCTTTTTCTCTTTTTTTCTCTTTTTCCGCTTCTTTCTCTAATTCTTCTTTTGGCATTTCGACCTTTTTAGGATCAACAGCAAAAGAATCAAATAATTTATCTAAATCATCTGAACGTTCAAATTTTAAGCCCATTATTGAATTACTCCATTTCTATTAGTAGTTTAAAAAGTCAATTACTTTGTTAATAGTTTATCATCCTTTTCTTGTTTTGAATAGCTTTCTCTAAGTGATAGCTGAAAACTAAAGAGAAATTTGAATTTTCTCATTAATTTTGCGCAATTTAGGAAAGTATATAAATTGAGATGGAAGCGTTCATTCTTACTATAATATTATCAGGAAAATAACAGTCGACTCTTGCATTGATTTCTGATACACGGTATAGTTTTTTCAAGTAGAGAAAAGAGGGATTAAATGGCAAAAAATATTTTCATCGGAGTGGTTCGAGGATACCAACGCTTTATTTCACCAGGCCTACAGCCAAGATGTCGTTATTATCCAACTTGTTCTCAATATATGATTGATGCAATTCAGACACATGGGACGATTAAAGGGGTTACCATGGGAACGGCCCGCATGTGTCGCTGTCACCCATTTGTAAAAGGTGGAATCGATTATGTACCTTTAAAATTTAGTTTAAAAAGGAATCCTGATCAAGAGTATCATGGACCTTACAATTATAGAAGAAAAAATAAATAGAGGTGGTTTTAGAGATGGCAATTTTAGTATTTGATTTTGGTGGTTCAGCAATAAAACATGGTGTTTGGGAAGGCAAACAACTAAAAAATAAAGGGAAATTTCCAACGCCAAAGTCATGGGAAGAAATGAAAGCGTGTTTATTGTTAGTTAAAAACGAAACAGAACAAGAACTTGAAGGAGTAGCGATAAGTGCACCAGGTGTTGTGGATGTTGAAAAACAAAGAATCAATGGTATTTCTGCTATTCCCTACATTCATCATTTTGATATTTTTGCAGAGCTAGAGCGTTTATTTCAGCTGCCGGTTACAATTGAAAATGATGCCAATTGTGCAGGCATGGCTGAAATTTATGAAGGTGCGGCTAAAGGGAAGAAAGAAGTTGCTTTTGTTGTGATCGGAACAGGTATTGGTGGAGCGATTTTTCATAATGGAGAAATTGCGAAAGGCGCGCATCTTTATGGTGGCGAGTTTGGTTTGATGTTTTTAAATGAAGGAAAAACATTTAGTCAACTTGGAACAGCTGTACAGATGGCTTGGCGTTATTGTCGCAGAAAAGGGGTTCCTAAAAGTACTTTTTCTGGCGAAGAAGTATTTGCGTTTGCAGAAGCTGGGGATGAACTTGCGATAGAAGAGGTGAATCATTTTTACGACTATTTAGCTCAAGGATTATTTAATATTCAATTTTCTCTAGATCCAGAAATTATTGTTTTGGGAGGTGGCGTTTCTGCTAAAGAAGATTTATTAGTGAAAGTAAATGAGAAAATGAAAGAGAAACTGCAGCATTTTAAGTTAAATGATTTTGTTCCTGAAATCGTCGTTTGTGAACATAGAAATGATGCGAACTTAATTGGAGCAGCTGCAAACTTTACTCAACAAAAGTAGTTAGTTCTTTTTAAAGAAAAAATTATTTTGGTGCGAAATAGAAGGAGGAAAAATAGGGTTGTTGTAATAATTTGAATTATAGAAATTTTCTGAAAATTCATTGACATTCCACGTCTTTTTTATTACATTTATATATACACTCTTTTGGATAAATATCTATGAAAAAAAGAGATTAAGGAGGACAAGCAATGAAAAAACTAGTTTTTTTATGTGCTGGATTATTATTGTTAACAGCTTGTGGACCAGCTGCTGGGGGTGCAGTAGGTGATGGGAACAAGGCTGAAGGTGATACAATTAAAATTGGCATAAATATGGAACTATCCGGTGATGTTTCTGCCTATGGAACAGCCGAAAAAGAAGGCGTCGCATTAGCGATTGAAGAAATCAATGAAAATGGAGGCGTACTTGGTAAAAAATTACAGTTAATCCAAAAAGATAACAAGTCCGATATTGGCGAGACGACCTCAGTTGCTGCGAATTTAGCGTATAAAGAAAAAGTAGTAGCTGTGATTGGACCTGCAACTTCTGGGGCAGTAAAAGCGTCAATTCCCAATATGACTAGAGCAGCAGTTCCAGTGGTAACACCTTCTGGAACAGATGATGCAATTACGATTCTTAATGGAAAAGTACAAGAATATATTTTTAGAGCTTGTTTCCAAGATTCATTCCAAGGAATTATTTTAGCGAATTTCGCGCAAAAAAACTTAGATGCTAAAAAAGTTGTTATTATTGGAGATAATTCAAGTGATTATGCGTTAGGATTAACCAAATCATTTAAAGAGACATATACGGGTGAAATTGTTAAAGAAGAAACATTTACTGCTGGAGATAAAGATTTCCAAGCCATATTAACTAAAATCAAAGATTTAGATTTCGATGCAATTTATATTCCCGGTTATTATGCAGAAGCAGGTCTGATTATTAAACAAGCAAGAGAAATGGGAATTAATCAGCCGATTTTAGGAGCAGATGGTTTTGGGAATGAGAAATTAGTAGAAATTGCAGGCCCAGACAATGTGAACGAAGTTTATTATACTGGACATTTCTCCGAAAAGGCTCCTGCAACTGATAAAGTTGAACCATTTGTTGAAGCATTCAAGAAAAAATATAATAGACAACCCTCTGCGTTTAATGCATTAGGTTATGATTCTGTCTATATGATTAAACAAGCAATTGAAACCGAAAATTCAGCCGATTCTAAAGATATTACTAAAGGGTTAGCGGAGTTGACTGATTTTGTAGGGGTTACTGGAAAAATGAACATGGATAAAGATCATAATCCTGAGAAAACTGGTGTTGTATTAGGTTTGACTAAAGGAAAAGAAACTTCAGCAGATATCGTGAATCCTTAAACGATTTAATTAATTTAAGTGGAATCTATGAAAAAACAGAGCATCGAAATTTTTGGGCTCTGTTTTATCTGCAAGGTAAAAAAGGATAAAAAAGAATGGAAGTGATACATGATGGAACAAATCATACAACAGTTAGTTAATGGTCTTTTTTTAGGGAGTATTTATGCGTTGTTGGCGTTAGGATATACAATGGTTTATGGAATTATCAAATTAATTAACTTTGCCCATGGTGAAATCTACATGTTGGGCGGTTTTATGGGGTACTTTTTTATAAATAAATTAAATTTAGGATTTTTCTCTGCACTGATTCTATCAATGGCTGGAGCGGCAGTGATTGGTGTTATTATTGAATTTTTAGCGTATCGACCGTTACGCAAATCGACAAGAGTTGCGGCGCTAATTACAGCGATTGGGGTATCTTTTTTGCTACAAAATGGCATGATTTATCTTTTTGGTCCTGAAAAACAATCGTTTCCTCAGGCCATAGCCTATAAAAAATACGAAATAGGATTTCTGCAAATATCAAACATTCAAGTGCTTATTTTAGTTGTTTCACTTGTTTTAATGTTGGCTTTGCAATTAATCGTTAAAAAAACAAAAATGGGAAAAGCGATGAGAGCTGTTTCTGTTGATGCAGATGCTGCCCAATTAATGGGAATCAATGTGAATAGAACGATTTCATTTACGTTTGCCTTAGGTTCTGCTCTTGCGGCAGCGGCAGGAATGTTGATTGGTTTATACTATAATTCAATCGATCCGATGATGGGTGTTGTACCAGGGCTAAAATCTTTTGTTGCGGCTGTTTTAGGAGGAATCGGAATTATTCCTGGAGCTGCTTTAGGAGGCTTTGTAATCGGCTTGTTAGAAACAGTGACGATTGCTTTAGGATTCTCTAACTATAAAGATGCCGTTGTTTATGCATTATTGATTGTTATCTTATTGATTCGTCCAGCAGGAATCTTAGGTAAAAACTTGAAAGAGAAAGTGTAGGTGAGCTTCATGAAAAAAAATCTTAAATATAATCTAGTTTGGCTTTCGATTGTTGCTGTTGCCTATGCTTTAATTTATTTCTTGTATGCAACTAATATTATTACTCCGTTTACAGAATATACATTGATTACAATTGGCATCAATATAATGCTTGCTCTTGGATTGAATTTGATTATTGGGTTTTCGGGGCAATTTTCTTTAGGACATGCTGGTTTTATGGGAATTGGTGCGTACAGTGCGGCAATTATGTCAATCAAATATCCGACAATGGGCGGCTTCCTTAGTGGAGTGCTGATTGGGATTCTTTTGTCTGGGATTGTAGCTTTGATTGTTGGGATTCCAACTTTACGTTTAAAAGGTGACTACTTAGCTATTGCAACTTTAGGGATTTCAGAAATTATTCGTATCGTGATTATCAATATGCCAAAATTAACCAATGGGCCAGCAGGAATTTTTAGTATTCCGCCAATGGTCAACTGGGCAATGGTTTTCGGTTGTGTTGTTATTGTGACATTGATTATTGTTAATTATATTCATAGTGGACCAGGTCGTGCGACGATGGCCATCAGAGAAGATGAAATTGCAGCTGAATCAATGGGCGTTAATACAACGAAGTATAAAGTAATTGCCTTTGTAATTGGGGCTGTGACAGCTAGTTTAGCTGGCTCGATTTATGCAAGCTATGTTCAAACGATTGTTCCAAATACTTTTAACTTTATGCGTTCAATCGATATTCTAATTATCGTTGTATTTGGCGGCATCGGTAGTATTACAGGAACGTTTATTTCAGCCATTGTTTTAGGTATTTTAAATATGTTCTTACAAGATGCAGGTGCGTTACGTATGATCATTTATTCATTAGCATTGATTATTATCATGATCTTTAAGCCAGGTGGTTTATTGGGAACTAGAGAGTTTTCTGTAAAACAGCTAGTTCAAAAAATTAAAAATAAGGAGGATGATTCAAATGCCTCTACTGAACGTTAAAGATTTAACTAAAAATTTTGGTGGTTTAGCAGCTGTATCTAATGTGAACTTGACTTTAGAAAATAATGAACTGATTGGTTTGATTGGTCCCAATGGAGCAGGAAAAACAACGTTATTCAACCTTTTGACAGGTGTTTATGAACCTAGTGAAGGAGAAGTGATTCTTGAAGCCGATGGAGAAAAAAAGGTTTTAAATGGCTTGAAACCTTATAAAATTGCGGATTTAGGACTTGGTAGAACTTTCCAAAATATTCGTTTATTCAAAGATTTAACTGTTATGGACAACGTGTTGATTGCGATGAATAGTAAAAATAAAGAAGGCGTGTTGTCTAGTATCATGCGTATGCCTCATTTTTATAAAACGGAAGATGACATGGAGCATAAAGTAATTGAATTATTATCGATTTTTGGTTTGGAAGATAAAATCAATCATTTGGCTAAAAATCTATCCTATGGAGAGCAACGTCGTTTAGAAATTGTAAGAGCCCTTGCTACAGAGCCAAAAATATTATTTTTAGATGAACCAGCAGCGGGGATGAATCCGCAGGAAACAGCTGATTTAACGGAATTAATTCGTAAAATTCAAAGAGAATTTAAAATTACGATTCTTTTAATCGAACATGATATGAGTCTTGTTATGGATGTTTGTCAAAGAATTTATGTTTTAGAATATGGTAGAGTTATCGCAGAAGGAACGCCTGATATAATCAAGAATGATCCTCGTGTAATTGAAGCTTACTTAGGGGGGGAACTGTGATGTTAAAAATTGAAAACCTATCAGTACATTACGGAATGATTCAAGCAGTTAGAGAAGTAAACTTTCATGTCGAACAAGGTGAAATTGTTTCGTTGATTGGAGCGAATGGAGCCGGAAAAACAACCATTTTAAGAACAATTTCTGGTTTAAATCGCCCTTCAACAGGAGCAGTTTCTTTCGAAGGACAAGAAATTCAAAAAATGGTACCACAAAAAATTGTTGCCAATGGCTTGAGTCAAGTTCCAGAAGGTCGTCATATTTTTTCAGGCATGACCGTTCAAGAAAATCTAGAAATGGGTGCCTTTTTAAGAAAAGATAAAAATTTAAAAGAAGAGTATGAAGCTATTTTTGATCGTTTCCCGATTCTAAAGGAAAGAAGAAATCAAGATGCTTCAACTTTGTCTGGTGGGGAGCAACAGATGTTAGCAATGGGGCGAGCATTGATGTCCAAACCTAAATTATTATTGTTAGATGAGCCTTCTATGGGATTAGCACCAATCTTCATTCAAGAAATATTTAATATTATCCAAGATATTAATAAACAAGGAACAACAGTATTATTGATCGAACAGAATGCTAAAATGGCGTTATCGATTGCTAATCGAGGCTATGTTTTAGAAACTGGCGAGATTGTATTAAGTGGTACGGGTCAAGAGTTATTGGCAAGTGAAGAAGTGAAAAAAGCATATTTGGGAGGTTAGTACAATGAGCGTTAGCGATTTTATGACACAAGATTTAGTAGTAGTAGCTCCAGAAACAAAAATTTTTGATGCTGTAGATATAATGAAAAAAAATAATATTCATCGGTTACCTGTATTGGAAAACAATCATCTAGTTGGCTTGATTACTGAAGGAACGATTCAAGCCGCAATGCCTTCTAAAGCGACGAGTTTAAGTGTGCATGAAGTGAATTATCTTTTAAATAAAACCACAGTTAAGGATATTATGGTGAAAAATGTCCAAACGATTCTACCGACAGCTTCTTTAGAAGACGGCATCTATGTTATGAGAAAAAATAATATTGCAGTTTTACCTGTTATTGATGAAGCGGACAAATTAGTTGGAATCATCACGAACAATGATATTTTTGATGCATTCTTAAAAATTGCCGGCTACAATGACGGTGGTACAAGAATTCAAATTCGTATTTTAGAAGATCATAAAGGAATTTTAGCAAATATAGCGAAACTTTTGGCTGAAAATGATTACAGTATCTTAACTGTGATTGTTAACCACAAAGAAACTGAAACAATTATTGAGTTGCAGATAGAAAGTAAAGATAGTGAAAAGATTTCGACTATTTTAACTCAAGCTGGTTATGATGTGGTCCAAATTGAACTTCTTTCTGAAAGAAAATAGAAAAAATTACAAAAAAGTATTTCTTTTCATAAAATAATTGACTATTGCCTTTAGGTATGATAATTTTATTGTTGTGTTATAATAAAATATACCTAAAGGCGATTTGTTGTTATTTATTTTGTGTAAAGGAATTTTTTTGATAAGTTGAATCTAAATTTATAGGTATATGTTGGTATATTATTTACAGTTTTTCTGTATTTAATTATAAATATTTTAGATTGGAGGAAAAGAAATGAAAAAAGTTATTGGAGTTATCGTTGCTGTGATCGCAGTTTTATCTTTTGCGTTACCAGCTTCTGCTGATGGAGCAATCTCTGCATCAGAGCAAACAATTTTAAATGAATTGAATGCAGGTGCGAAAATCGGTGGGAAACAATTTTATTTTGGTTCTGCCGAAATCAACTCAGCTGAAAATCACTTGAAACGTGTTGATTTGACACAAGCTCAAGTAGATGAAGCTGTCAAACATATTCAAGCAGCGCGTGCGTTAGTTGAAGGTGTGAATGTTGATACTTCGAATGCAAACACATTATGGGATGCTTTAAGATTATTACCAAATGATGTGATTGCTAAGTTACAACAACATATTGTTGCTGCTGGAAATGCAGTAGGCGTTAAGATTACTTTTGGCGCGCATGGTACTTATTCTGCTGTAACAGTGACTGATGCTAAAGGATCGACTGTTTACAAATCTGGTTCAACCGTTAAAAATACTGGTTCGAACTACGCATTAAGCGGAATTACTTTTGGTTCATTAATCGTAGCTGCAGCAGGTGCAGTATTCGTGAGCAGAAAGAATAAAGTAGCTTAAATGAAGAAGCGATTTAAACGATTAGGGGCACTGTTTTATGTGCCTCTTCTCTTTATGCTTTTAGGCTATCTTGTCATATACATAATTGGTACACCTGTCATTAATTTTGCTACCTCTGCAGTAGATTTAATTTTGTTGAATGATGCGCCTTCCTTTGATCAAAAAAGTACTAATTTATATGAACAGTCCAAAAATAAGATTGCTCATAATGATAAGGAAAAGACATCTGATTCTGAAAAAAATCAAGAAGATACAAAAGAGGATTCTTCTAATGAATCATTAGCTTCTTCAAAAGTCGTCTATCCATCAAGTGGGGATCAATTTGGAGAGGTTGTAATTGATAAAGTAAATATTAATGTACCGTTGTATTATGGAGATAGTGATGATATTTTACGTTTAGGTGCTGGTCAATATATTGGTAGTATGATTCCCGGTGATATAGGGACAACACTGATTGGTGCTCATAATCAACCAGTTTTTGGGAAAATCTACTATTTGGAGCCAGAGGATGAGATAAACATATTGACTCACTATGGCGAATATACATATAAAGTGACCGAATCAAAAATAGCAAACTATAAAGATCCGTTGATCAATGAGAAATTAGGTGATCGTTCGAAACATTCATTGATTCTGTATACTTGCTATCCGTTAGATGCAATTGGTCTTACTCCAGAACGTGTTTTTGTTTTTGCTGATTTAGTTTCAGGGCCAATTATAGATGAAAAAAGCTAAAAAGAGAGGTAAAAGTTAAAATGAAGCAGCAAAGTAATAAAGTAACGATGTTTTCACGACTCTTTCTTGCCTTTTTAGCTTCAGTATTTTTGTTTGCCTTTTTAATTTTGCTCACATTAAGATTCACCTTGTTTAATGAGAGTTATATGCAAAAGCAAGCAGAACATGCTGACTACTATTCAAATTTGACAAATGAAATAAATCGTCAAATTGAAGATAGTGCACTAGGAAGTAATATACCTGAAGGCGTTTTAGCTAATACTGTTAGTGAAAAAATGGTGAGAAAAGATGTAATAGCTTACTATGAAGCCATTTATAATCCTGGTATTCAATATGAAATTTCTGATAAAAATGAAATTTATACATCGGCTTTAGGTGCAATTGAAAAATATATGAAGGCAAATGAGATTGAAACGACAGAAACATCGGAAAAAGCAGTAAAAGATTTAGCTAATAATACTGTAGAGATTTACAAAGGATATATTAAATTACCATTTTTGATTTCTTTTGGACGAAAGGTAATGAACTATAAATCCAAAATCGTCTTATTTTTGATTATATGCGGTGTTTTATGGATTGGTTTAAGTTTTATCTTACTAAATTCTTTAAGAGGCTATGTCCATCGATTATTACGATTTTGGGAATATATTTTTGTTGGTAGTGGATTGATGATGAGTGTTTTTCCTGCGTTAATTTTACTAAGTGGACAGCTCAAACGAATTGGAATTCAATCGCAAGCGATGTATGAGTTTATTCAAACCTATTTAGCGAGTTTTTTAAAGCTATTTATTATTATTGGTCTTTTTACAATTGCTTTAGGGATTATCTCTGCAATTCTTAGTGAAATTAAACGAAAAAAATTATTTTCTCCTTGAGTTTTTTTTAAGGGACATAAATCCTTGACGTATTTTTGTCCCTTTTTTATCGAAAATATGTTAAGATAGACTTTCGGAGGGATTATATGTCAAAGAAGAATAAAGAAATCGAAGTTCGGATTGAAGAAGAAACGAAAAAAGTAAATGGTCAAAATGTTGTTGTAAGTAAATTGATTATCGGCAAAAAAGAAATTGGTTGTGTAATTCCAGAAGCTGAAAAGATGATTGTTGAGATTGATGGTCGAAAAGAAGCCACAGTAAAATCGTTGGATGAGGCTGTAGAATACATTATTCGTCAGTGGAATTTGAACGACTAAAAATAAATAACATTTTTTTTCAAAATAGGCTTGCATTTTATTAAAAAGTTTTGTATTATAACTAAGTCAGGTTTTTTACTAAAAAAACTTTTCGGAGGAGTAGCGAAGTGGCTAAACGCGACGGACTGTAAATCCGTTCCTTAGGGTTCAGTGGTTCGAATCCACTCTCCTCCATTTATATCTTGGGGTATAGCCAAGCGGTAAGGCAACAGGTTTTGATCCTGTCATGCGTTGGTTCGAATCCAGCTACCCCAGTTTTGTTAGAGCATTTCTATTGAAGAAATGTTCTTTTTTTATAGTAAGGATATGAGTTTTGTAAAAGTGGGAATTATGATAAAGTAAAAGTAAAGTTCAAAGGAGAGAATATAAAGATGATTAAAGAAAAAATAACTGAAACAGCTGAAAAAATTTATGATTTGGCAAAAGATGGAAAATATGATGTAGAAGTGAACTTGTTTTCTAAAAAGAAAAAAGGCGTTTCTGTTTCATCATCAAGACAAACGAACCATACGAAGAAGTGGCGTGCTAAAAACCGTTAATCATACACGCATAGATACTGATGAGAAGATGAATACGAGTAAGGTTAAGGTAAATAGAACAAAGGTAAAAATCACCTTTGTTCTATTTTCTAAGTCTGAATAAAACGGTATAAAACAATCAGACTCTCGGTAATTTGCAAACAAACATTCATGGCAAAGGATGTAATAACTGATGTTTTGTCCAATTGTTCACCCAAAACTTTGTTAGAAATCGAAAATTTTAGCTGAAAATTGAACTTATTTCTGCTATTATTAAGAGCGTGTTTTCTATTCAGATATTATTTAAAAAATTGAAATACATAAGTACAAATTAAAAGGAGTAAAAGATAAACAATGGCTATTGACGACCGCTTAGAAAAAATAATGAATCAAACAAAAAGTTGGTTAGAAGAATTTGAACAAAACCAACTATTTACACAATTGACTGATAAACAGCAAGAGGATGCTAACCGTATTATTGAATCTTACGTTGAGGCAATGTATACACAACAAGATCGGCTACTTGGAAAGTGGACTCAAAAAGATACGATTTCTGTATTAAGTGAATATTTCCCAAGCGAAGTAGTTGGGAGTGCCTCATTCTATCAATCAGTAGTTCCAGTTTTGACGAACTTCTTTAACTATCTAGAGTTTATTGGACGATTAAAAAATGCAAGTACGCTGATTAAGGGAGTAGAAAAAGCGGAAGCTAAACTTATTGAAAACGCGAGTGTAATTGAAAGTGCAGAAGTTTCTGGAAAAGTTGAACAATCTGTTGAAGAAATAGTGACTAAAACGACGATTGAACAACAAGCAGAGGGAACTATGGAAACAACTGAGGACCTTAGACCAATGCGTCCGTTCCGAAATCAAGTAGCGACTGGATCAGCAAAACCGCAACAACGTAGAGTGGAAAAAATCGGTAGAAATGAACCGTGTCCTTGTGGTAGTGGGAAAAAATACAAGAAATGTCATGGTAAATAATCGATTACAATAAAAAACGAGCTAACTATCGAGAATTCAATTAGTGAATTCTTTGGGAGTTAGTTCGTTTTTTTAGTTTTTAAATAATCAGCTTACTTTTCAATCTCAATTCCTAATACCGTCAAGTGGCCATTTCCAACAAGCTTAATAACTAATCTTGCTAAATCATTAGGAGCCATATCTGTATCGCTCGTAATCCACCAGTGAAGGGTTCCAACAAAAATGGAAGTCATATATTCAATAATAAAATCCATAGGAACTTCAATATCGTTTTCTGTGATTCGCAATTTCAAGAAAATATCTTTGTATTTTTCATAGATAATTGAAGCTAATTTTTTTCGCAAAAGTTCATTTGAACTGCCATCCATAATGGTCAAAAAGAATTTTTTATTTTTATGAATATTAATATAGATTTGGGTCAGTATAAATTCGATTTGTTTTACCTTTATTCTTCTGCCGATAACTAACTGTTCTAAATCAAGTACAGAGGTAAAAGCTTCAACAGCTAAGTCAAAAATTTTTTCATAAAGATCTTGTTTATCTTTAAAATGAGCATAAAACGTAGCACGATTAATCATTGCTTCATCTGCTATATCTTGAATAGTGACACTATCATACCCTTTTTCTTCAACTAACTTAAAAAAAGCTTCTAAAATCATTTTGTTTGTTCGTTGTATCCGTAAATCAGTTTTTTTAGACATAATAAATTCCTTTCGAAATAAACAACAATTTTAATAAGTTTGTTGCTTATCTCACAAATTGAGTTGTTTTGACTGTTGCATTTTTGTGAGAACCTTTCTAAAATAGACATATATAGTATATCAAACACCTCGTAGGATAATCAACAAACTGTTGCTTAAAATGAGGATTAGATAAGGAGGATCCGTGTAATGACTTTAAAAGTTGGGATAGATGTAGGATCCACAACCGTTAAATTAGTAATACTGGATGAAAAAAATCAAACACAGTTTTCCAAATATGAAAGACATTATTCTGATGTTAAAGCAGCAACTGAAAAAATACTGAATGATGCGATAGTGAAAATGGGTCAAGGACAATCAATTACGATGACAATTACTGGATCTGGCGGGATGGGACTAGCTGAGGTTTTAGAGATTCCATTTGTTCAAGAAGTGATTGCGTGTACGAAAACAGTTGAAGAAATTATTCCTGAAACTGATGTTGCTATTGAACTGGGTGGCGAAGATGCTAAAATTACTTTCTTTGAAGGTGCCTTAGAACAACGGATGAATGGCAGTTGTGCTGGTGGAACAGGTGCTTTTATTGATCAAATGGCAGTATTGTTGAAAACAGATGCTAATGGAGTCAATGAACTAGCTAAAAACTATCAAACCATTTATCCGATTGCTTCTCGATGTGGTGTTTTTGCTAAGACCGATGTTCAACCGTTGATTAATGAAGGCGCGGCAAAAGAAGATATTGCAGCGAGTATTTTTCAAGCTGTAGTTAATCAAACGATTGCTGGTTTAGCAGCGGGACGAAAAATTAAAGGAAAAATTGCATTTTTAGGCGGTCCACTTTTTTTTATGTCTGAATTGAGAAAGAGATTTATTGAAACCTTAGATGTGAAACCAGAAGATGTGATTTTTCCAGAAAATCCCCAACTATTTGTAGCGATGGGGGCTGCGCTTTACTCTGAAGCCGGAAAAATTACTACTTTAGATCAAATTTTAGAACGTTTAACTACAGGCGAACAAGAACAGTTGAAACCAACAGACACGCTTGAGCCTTTATTTAAAAATGAAGCAGAGTTACGTGCATTTAGAGAACGTCATGGACAAGCTCAAGTTGTTGAGAAAAAATTAAGTGAGCATCATGGAGTGGCTTTCTTAGGAATTGATGCAGGTTCAACAACAACAAAAGTTACGCTAATTGATGAAGAAGGACGCTTACTTTTTTCATTTTATGGAAATAATCAAGGGCAACCATTAGAAACAACGATGACTGTCTTAAAAGATTTGTATCGTCAACTCCCAGAAGATGTGTTTATTGGGAAGACAGCAGTAACAGGATATGGAGAATACTTAATTAAAAATGCGTTGAAAGTGGATATTGGCGAAGTGGAAACAATGGCGCATTATAAAGCGGCAGACTTTTTTCAACCAGGAGTCGATTTCATATTAGATATCGGTGGTCAAGATATGAAAGCTATGACTATCAAAGACGGCGTATTATCTTCCATCCAATTAAATGAAGCCTGTTCTTCTGGTTGTGGTTCGTTTATTGAAACTTTTGCTAAATCACTTAATTATGATGTGAAAAACTTTGCATTAGAAGCTTTAAGTGCAAAAGCACCAGTCGATTTAGGTTCTCGTTGTACCGTATTTATGAATTCAAAAGTAAAACAAGTTCAAAAAGAAGGCGCTTCTGTTGGAGAAATCTCTGCAGGATTATCTTACTCTGTCATTAAAAATGCTATCTATAAAGTAATCAAAGTTCGTCGTCCTGAAGAATTAGGTAAGAAAATTGTTTGTCAGGGCGGTACATTTTACAATGAAGCAGTTTTACGTGCATTTGAAATGATTAGTGAACGTGAAGTGGTTCGTCCATCGATTGCAGGTTTGATGGGTGCATATGGTTCTGCGTTAATTGCTCTGGAAAATTATGAAATTGGAACAGAAACGACATTGCTTTCTGCGGAAGAGTTAGATCAATTTACTGCCGAAAAAGAATTTACTCATTGTGGACTATGTGAAAATAATTGCATGATGACTGTTACGATCTTTTCAGATGGACGTCAATTTGTTACTGGAAATCGTTGTGAACGAGGAGCAAAAATCAAGGTAAAACGTGAAAACCGTCGCACGAATTTAGTCGATTACAAATACCGAAAATTATTCAAATATCGTTCATTAAAAGAAAAAGATGCTGTTCGCGGGAGCATTGGAATTCCGCGCGTATTGAATTTATATGAGAATTATCCATTATGGCATACTTTTTTTACCGATTTGGGCTTTCGTGTAGAATTATCTCCACGTTCTAATAAAGAGTTGTATGAGCAAGGAATGGAAACAATTCCTAGTGATACGGCTTGTTATCCAGCAAAAATTGCTCATGGACATATTCAAGCCTTGATTGATTCAGGTGTACCAAGAATTTTCTATCCAGGAATCGTCTTTGAGCGGCAAGAGTCAGACAAAGCAGATAATCATTTCAATTGTCCAATTGTTCAAAGTTATCCTGATGTGATTCGTAATAATGTGGATGATATTCGTGATGGAAAAGTTGATTATCGTAATCCATTTTTAAATTTAGCAGATGAAGCATCTGTAGCAAAAGTGTTAAGTGAAACATTTGCTGATTTAGGGGTTACAAAAGAAGAAATCGTTCAAGCCTTACGTCATGGTTATGAAGAATTAGATGCATTCAAAGCAGATATCCAAACCAAAGGCGAAGAGTTATTAGCAAAATTAACTCAAAAAGGTGAAAAAGGAATTGTTTTATCGGGTAGACCTTATCATTTAGATCCAGAAATCAATCATGGGATTGCCGAAGTTATCACGCAAGAAGGTTTTCATGTGTTAACTGAAGACAGTGTTTCTCATTTAGGTGATGTTGGCAAACTACGTGTTGTGAATCAATGGGTTTATCATTCTCGACTATATGCGGCTGCCAGAGTTGTAGCTAAATCAAAAAATTTAGAACTCGTACAATTGAATTCATTTGGTTGTGGTTTAGATGCGGTAACGACAGATCAAGTGGAAGAAATCATGGATCAATATGGAAAAATCTATACGGTTCTGAAAATAGATGAAGGAGCTAATCTAGGTGCGATTCGGATTCGTTTGCGTTCGCTAAAAGCAGCGGTCAATGAACGGGATAAAACGAATTTTGAACCTGTTTTACGTCACGAAGAACCAGAAAAAATCATTTTTACCAAAGAAATGAAAAAAACACATACACTACTTTTACCAATGCTTAGTCCAATCCATCAATCTGGATTAGTAGATGTTGCTTTACAAGCATCTGGCTACAATGTGGTCTGTTTACCGTCAGATGATCGTGAGGCAATCAATGTTGGCTTGAAATATGTCAATAATGATTCTTGCTATCCTGCAATTATTTCGGTAGGTCAATTAGTTGAAGCACTACAAAGTGGGCAATATGACTTAGATAATGTAAGTGTGATGATGACTCAAACAGGTGGTGGGTGTCGTGCAACTAATTATATTCCTTTACTAAGAAAAGCGCTAAATGATGCTGGGTTCCCACAAGTTCCCGTTGTATCAGTTTCGATGGGGAATAAAGGTGTTGAATCAAATCCTGGGTTTTCATTTACTTTACCAATGTTAAAACGAGTGGCAATAGCCTTTTTATATGGTGATTTATTTGAACGGGTGGTTTATCGTACTCGACCGTATGAAGTTGAAGCAGGTTCTGTTGATGCTTTGCATGAGGCTTGGCTAAAGAAAATCGAAGGAAATGTTCGTAGCGGGTCATTAACTGGCTTTAATCGTAATATGAAAAAAATTATTCGTGATTTTGATACGATTCCGTTAAAAGATATTAAAAAGCCAAAAGTTGGAGTAGTTGGAGAAATTTTAGTGAAATATTCACCAACGGCCAATAATGATATTGTTCGACTTCTAGAAGCAGAAGGAGCAGAAGCGGTTGTTCCTGATATTGTCGGTTTTATGAATTATTCGCTATATAATCAAATTTTTAAATATGAAAATCTTGGCATGACGAAAAAAAGTAAAAATCTTGCTCAATTTGCCATTCGAATGATTGAAGTCATTGAAAAACCTATGGATAAAGCTTTACGCAATTCTGAGCGTTTTGAGGGAATTACTTCAATCCATGAATTGGCTGAAGATGCTAGTAAAATTCTTTCAATTGGAAATCATACTGGTGAAGGTTGGTTCTTGACAGGGGAAATGATTGAATTATTAAAATCAAATGTCAATAACATTGTTTGTATGCAGCCGTTTGGCTGTTTACCAAATCATGTAGTAGGTAAAGGGGTAATCAAAGAATTGCGTCGCCAATATCCGAAAGCAAATATTGCACCAATCGATTATGATCCAGGTGTATCCATCGTAAATCAATTAAACCGGATTCGTTTGATGATGGCTACTGCTAATAAAATGATGGCAGAAGAAATGACAATTAAATAAATAATTTCGTAAATAAAGAGCTCAGGATCGTTTTTTTCGATCTAGGACTCTTTATTTTCATTAGAAATAAATAGAGGAAGTAAAAACTAGATAGACCAACTTTCTTCACGAGCGGATAAATACTGTTTAGTTTTTGAAGTTTCAGTTGTTTGTTAGGTATATACCAGTTATAATGAAAGAGAGTAAAAGGAGGAGTAAAAATGGGATCAAATATACCAGTTTATATTCAAATACACGATAAAATAAAAATTGATATTGAAAATGGCGTATGGTCAATTGGCGATCGCTTGCCATCTGAACGAGAATTAGCGACTCATTTTAAGGTCAGCCGAATGACCTTGAGACAAGCGATTCAGACATTAGCGGATGAAGGAATCTTGGAGCGAAAAATTGGTTCAGGAACGTATGTTGCACGAAAAAAAGTACAAGAAACAATGACAGGAACAACGAGTTTTACAGAAATTATGCTTTCACAAAATCGTAACCCTTCCAGTCGCACGATTTCTTATTATATTGCAAAACCAAGTTCAAGTGAGATGGAAAAATTAAACTTGAGTTCAGAAGACCAAATTTTGCGTATGGAGCGAATTCGTTTTGCAGATGATTTACCGATTTGTTTTGAAGTTACCAGTGTACCGTACTCACTGATTAAACAATACAGTAAAGCTGAAATCACGCAGTCATTATATAAAACATTAGAAGAAAAAGGCGGTAATAAAATCGGACATGCTAATCAAACTATTTCTTCAATGTTAGCATCAGAAAAAATTGCTGATTATCTTGAAATCAAGCGTGGCGATGCTATTTTACGATTACGTCAAATTTCTTATTTAGAAGATGGACAACCATTTGAGTATGTTCGCACACAATATGTTGGTGGGCGTTTTGAATTTTATCTTGAAAAATAACTAATTTTTTTATGTCAATAGGCACTTGTTCCTAAGGGATTCACTTATAGAATCGAAATAGAAAGGGGCGCATATGTTTTTTAGGCTAAAACAGCAACGGCTTGAACGGCTATCTTTAGGTACCAGAAAAATAGGACATTACCTCAGTGCAACGATTATGCCGAATGTCAGTATTTTTATTGTTTGGGGTATTTTAGAGACCGTTATTCCCTTTGTCAAAGGAGATTTCCAAAATGCATTAATCCAAGTCAATGAGTTATTTATTCGCTATTTATTACCACTCTTGATTGGCTATACAGGTGGAAAGTTGATTGAACCAATCAGAGGTGGAGTAGTTGGAGCGATAGCAGTTACTAGTATCATTGTTGGTTCTTCTGTCTCACCGTTATTTGGAGCGATGATTCTAGGACCCTTAAGCGGTTATTTATTGCGAAGTTTTGATAGCCTATTTTTGAAGAAGGTACCGATTGGCTACGAAATGTTGGTACGAAATCTTTCAGCAGGTCTAATAGGTGGCGGTCTTTGCATTTGTAGCGTGCTTTTTTTCAGTTCTTGGATGGAAACGATTTTACTACTTATCAATAAAGGATTATCTTTTTTGATTGCGTATGGATTATTGCCTTTAACCAACGTTTTTTTTGAAGTGTTCAAAGTCTTCTTCTTTAATAATGCAATTAATCATGGATTATTGACTCCTTTAGGACTTGAGCAAGCTGAAATAACGGGCTCTTCGATTTTATTTTTGATTGAAGCGAATCCTGGACCTGGCATGGGGATTTTATTCGCTTTTCTATGCTTTGGTAAAAAAGAATTGCAAACAAATGCTACTGGTGCCTTATTTATTCATTTATTTGGTGGGATTCATGAGGTTTATTTTCCTTTCGTTTTATTGAATCCTTATTTATTTTTAGCAGTGATTATAGGCGGAGTAGCTGGAACCAGTGTTTTTCAATTATTGAATGTGGGTTTAAAAGCACCAATATCACCAGGTTCAGTGATTATGATTTTATCTAATACACCTACCAAGATGATGCTGGGAGTGATTTTCGGTATTTTGGTGAGTATGATTTGTACATTCGTTTGTGCCGCCATCATTCTTAAAAAAACGCAGAAGGAAATAGAAAGCGAGAAAGGTTCTTTGTCTATGGGGAAAATCGATGAAATTATTTTTGCTTGTGATGCTGGCATGGGATCAAGTGCAATGGGAGCTAGTTTATTAAGGAAACAGCTTGATTTAGCCGGGCTTACAATCCCTGTCAATTACTGCTCTGTTCACCAATTAATTGATTGTACAAATTGTTTGATTATCTCTCAAGAAGAACTGGCTGAAATGGTAGAGCAAAAAGCTCCTTCCGCTAACAAATTAACAATCGACTATTTTTTGGATCAACAAACCTATCAGAGGATTGTCGATCACCTGTTATTTATAAACGAAACGTGCAAGAATGAGGATAAAACGGTAAGTCCTCAATTATCCTATGACAAAATCATTTTTTTATATAGTGGCAGTATCCGTGGTTCTCAAACAATCGCAGTTACTTTATTGCAGCAGTTGTTTACGGAAGCAGGAATTTTTATACCGGTAGAAAAACAGGACCTAGCTGGAGAGCTAAACCCAAAGAATCTCTATATTATCACGGAAGAATTTCAACAAAAAGCATCTATTCACAATGTTCCCTTATTAGTCGTCGAACATTTGGTAATGACGGAGAAGTATCAACGTTTAATAAGAGGGGAGGAGTCTCATGTTTTTATCACCTCGTGAATTGATTTTACTAAAAGAATTGGTAGATGCGCCAGAACCGGTATCGATTGAACGAATGAAATCTTTATTAAAGGTCAGTAGACGCACAGTTTATCGGGAAATCACACAATTAGAGCAGTCGTTAGCTAGTATCGATGCTCAATTAGAAAAAGTTGGACGTGGTCAATATCGCTTAGTGGCGGATGATGCAACCTTAACTAAAATAGCCGTGGAGATTGGTGAAAGTGTGACACAATTATCAACAACAGAACGTCAACATGCTATTTTACTGGAATTGTTAACAAAAAATATACCGATAAGTATGCAATCCTTTTTAGATCGCTACTTAATCAGTAATACAACTTTTTTTGCGGACATTAAGCAGTTAGAAGAGCAAATTGCTCGTTTACCACTAAAAATTGAACGAAATCGTGGATACGAAATTAATGGCTCAGAAAAATATCGTCGTTTGCTAATGGCGAATATTTTGGTACAAGAAATTAATGAATATCAATTTTTCAACTTTTCTTATGAGACAGAAAAGAATTTCTCTTTGCAATTTGTTAATCATGATCATTTGCGTTTTGCTCAAGAGCTGATACATGAAATTGTCGAACCTACGAGTCAAGCCTTAAGTGATCGAAAATTAGTTTTTTTGACGTTGATGTTGACGATTGCGATGGATCGAGTCCCAATAGGTTTTACTATTATGGAAGAAACGTATCCAAATCAACTGAATAAAGGAATGCTTGATATTTCAAAACAATTATTTGCCAAAGTCGGTCGATTAACCAAGCAGCTTTATGCAGTCAGTGAAATTATTTTTTTTGCGAATCTTTTAAGTGATTTTGCGAATTCATTTGATGATGATTTTTTCTCAGACACTTTCAATAGCCATTTAGCTTATCAAGTTAAATCGTTAATTGAAGCAATTAGTGCGGCGACAGAAGTCAACTTTTTTGAAGATGCTAATTTATACAAAATGTTATTGACACATATTTCGGCTGCATTAAGTCGAGCGATTGTACCAGAAGCAAGTTTAAATAATCCTATTTTAGAGCGGATTATGAATCAATATGAAGAAATTGGTCAAGCGCTAAAAAAGAAATTGCCGCTTATTTTCCCGAATCAACCTTTTTCAGAAGAAGAGATTGCTTATATGTTATTGCATTTTGCCAATGCTCTTGAACGAAGCCCGCGAGTGATGGAAGTAGATATTGCCGGGATTTCGCCTAGTGGTTTAGCTTCGACAAGTATGCTTGAGATGCGTTTAAGAAAGTATTTTCCTTTTATCAATCGAATCGATTTTTATCGTGTTGCTGATTTGAATCGTCTGAATTTAGCCGAACAGTATGATTTGATTATTTCTACATCGCTACTATTAGGATATACAGGGAAATATAAATTGATTTCACCTCTTTTAGCGGAAGATGAATTAAAGGAACTTAGAGAAGAATTCAAAAAAATCAGCCGTAAAAAAGAACCGATAAAATCTGCTCCTAAAAAGACGTTAGAGCACCAAGAAGATTATCAAGAAGTCATGAGCTTTATTGAAGATATTCATTCATTATTGCTACGCTTTTACTTAGAGAAAATAAAAAATCCTAAAACTATTTCTGAAACGATTTTAATGGTTACTAAAACTTTTTCAGATGAAATAATAGGAAATCCGGAACAAGTTGCTGAAAAATTGTTACAACGATATCAACAAGCACCGATTGGTATTCCTGAAACTAATTTTGCTTTATTTCATACCGCTCATAGTGAGATTAAAAAACCTTGTTTCTGTATTTTTGATTTAGAGGAACCAGTAACGATTTTAGGAATGGATCATCAGGAAATGGAATTACGCCGAGTACTTATTATGTTGGCGCCAGATCCGATTACAGCAAATTACAGTAAAATTTTTGGTAAAATCAGTGGAGCCATTATTATGAATGATTTAAATACCGAAATTTTTAATTCCGGGAATCAAGCCATTATTTATCAATTGTTGGCTACGTTGTTGATTGAAGAGATTAAGGAGTGATACAATGATTGACTTACCAAAAGAGCATATTTTGTTAAACCAATCGTATGAAAATGCGCATGAGGCAATTATAGCTGTCGGCGAACTCTTAAATCAATTAGGGTTAACAACTCCCCAGTATACGCAAGCTATGCTTAAACGACAGCAAAAAGTAAGTGTCTATATTGGTAATTTTGTTGCATTGCCTCATGGAGATAATCAGCTAAATCAAGCGATTTTAAAAGAAGGAATTTGTTTTATTCAAGTTCCAGATGGTGTTAATTTTGGAAATGAAGCCATTCCTCAAATCGCTACTTTACTAATTGGGGTTGCTGTGAAAGAAAACCAGTTGGAATTGTTACAAGATATTGCTTTTCATTGTTCTGATTTAACTAAAGTTATGAAGCTTAGTGATGCTCAAACTGAAATCAAAATCCAAGAGCTACTACTTGATTAAAAAAGACAAACAATAAAATGGAACTTTCTAAAAAACGATTTGAAAAAACTTATTACCTTTCATTATTTCTACTCTTATTAAAATTAGTTTGTACCATAAAAAAAGCACAGGTTATCAAAAGTTGATTTATTCTTTTTGATAACCTGTGCTTTTTTACTATCATTAATAATGATAACAAAGCGTATTCTTAAAAAATATAACTTATTACTTAAAAAAAGCAGAAAATTAAAGAATATGTTTAAAAAAAAATATGTTATCTTACATAACGTAGATGTACAAGGTGGAGAGTCTATAAAAGTATGTAAATTTGTTTAATTTAGGGGAATGTGTTAGGAATGACAATCTGCTCACAAAATTGTTGGTGGATAACATTTGTTATTTGTAGAGAGAGAATTAAATAATATACTATTAGATAAAATAATTAGACAACAAAAATATAGATGAGATGTCTTCATTGAAGAATTAGTTTTGTAAAAAACACATTATTAGTAAATAGAAAAAATTATTAGACTAATCTTCTTTTCTATATTTTTTGAATCAAATCTTAAAAATTTTTGGAAGGGGTTAAATATGAAACATGTGCATCAAAAATATACGATTTATGTAAAAGAATATGCCACTATTTATATTTTTGATTTAGGGGAGGATGTCTAATAAACAGTAATTTAGTTAATCGTAACAAGCGTATTTCACAAATTTTGTTCTATTTAATTTTTTTCGTATCTATTTTTTTCATTGGAAATCGAGAAGTTTTTGCCACAAAAAATGAAGTTAAAGCATATAAGAATGACACTGTACTAACACCATAAGTTGTAAATCCAGATGGTTTTACATCCTGGACCTATTGTTTGGAATTTGATAGTTGGATGCCGGATAGGAATAGTTATCAAGTAATTGATATTTCAAATGAACTAAGTTCTGAAAAAGATTTAACTAAATTAAAACAAGCTATGGCAGCAATTTTTGCTGGATCACCAACGAATGATATTTAGCCTACTTTTAGCAGTCTAAATAATTCTTGGAAAGCATATAATGAACCATGATCAATCAAATTGACAAAAGAACAATATCAAATAAATGTTACTCAAATGGTTGTGTGGAATATAATGACAAATGAAACAATGTCTGATTTTTCTCAATATCTAAAAGATTTATTGAACTATGCAAAAAAAATCCTATCAACTTAGATGCAGCTCAATTAGACAAAATCAAAATAATAAATAATGATGGTGAATTAGTGAATGGAAGTAATCCATTAAGTATTGATAATTCAACGAATAAAAGTCAATTATTTTCAATACAAGGTTATGATTTTCCTGTAAAAAAATCTAGTCTGCCAAATGGATTAACTGTTTTAGATAGTTCGGGGAAAAAAAGCAACACTTATTGAACCAAATAAAAAGTATCAGGTAATTGCTACTAATGCATTTAGTAGTGGTGAAATCGAGGTGACAGGTATTGCACTGGAAAATGCCTATTATTATAAAACTGAAGAAATAAAAAAAGAAGATGGCTATAAAGCCAAATTTCAGAATTTACTTGGTGGCTCAACTAAGAAAAAAACAATTAAAATCCCTGTTAAGCGTATTGAATTTCTAACTTCTGTTAGTGGGCAAAAAAATTGGGATGATTAAGATAATTATTATAAGTTGCGTCCAAATAAAATTCTTGTCGATTTATATCAAAATGGCAACTTCTTAATGAAGCAAGAAGTGACAGTAGATAATGATTGGCGTTATTCTTTTGAGGATTTACCTAAATTAGATAGTAACGGAAAAGAATATGTACATACTGTTAAAGAAGAACCAGTTAATGGATATGATACAACAATAAATGGAACGACAATTACAAATAAATAACAAACTACAAAACTAAACGGCCAAAAAATTTGGGATGATCAAGAGAATAAGTTGAATTTTCGTCCTCAAAAAATCACAGTTAATTTATATCAAAATGGAAATTTCTTATCTAAGCAAGAAGTAATTGCTGGAACAAATGATGACTGGAAATATTCCTTTATGGATTTACCAAAGTTTGATAGTAATGGGAATGACTACAAATATACAGTTACTGAAGACCTAATAAATGGATATGAAAGTAGCATTGACGGAACAACAATTACTAATAAATTAAAGCTTACTGAGATAAAAGGACAAAAAATTTGGGATGACCAAAATAATAGATACAATTTACGACCAGATAAAATCACGGTGAGTTTGTATCAGAATGGAAATTTTTTAGCTAAACATGATATTACAGCTGGTTCTAATAATGAATGGAACTATGTATTTTCTAATTTGTTAGAAGTTGATGCTGACGGGAATAAATATGCGTGCACTGTGAAAGAAGAATCTGTGAATGGTTACGAATCAAGTATTGATGGAACAACGATTACGAATCATTTGCAAGTCACAAATATTTTAGGCCAAAAAATTTGGCAAGATAATAACGATCAACACCATGCTCGTCCAACATCAATTACAGTTCGTTTGCTTCAAAATGGAGAAGAAATCGACCAAACCGAAGTGACCGCAGGCGATGATGGGCAATGGCTGTATAAATTTATTGATTTACCGAAATATGACGCAGCTGGTGATGCCTATAAATATACAGTGAAAGAAGATCCTAATGAAGCAACGTCTTCTCTATCTACATTCGGCTTGTTATTGATTGTAGGAGTTGGAAGTACTTGGTACTTCAATAGAAGAAAAGAAACACAAAAAAACAATTAATTAATGGAGGTAACAAACGAATGAGCAATCGATTAAAACGAGTTTTTGTTAGTCTTATGATGGTCGTACCAATGATTACTGCGATGGTAGGATTTGGCATGGATAAAGCCTATGCCGCTGAAGATACGGTTTCAATTACACTAAATAAAAAAGCAGTCGACACCTACCCAACTGAAATTCAAAATACCGGGGAAGCCATGAGTGAATTTGATCAATACGATTCAATTCAAGGCGTAGAATTTACAGGTTATAATGTTAGCTCTGAATTTTGGCAAGCTTATAACACTGCTTTAAGTGGTAAAACAACACCAACAGAAGCGGAACAAACAGCTGCCATGAAAACAGCACAACAATCATTATTGAACACTTACGCTACTTCTTATCCAACAGCAAATCAATCAATTGGCGAACAAACAACCAATGATAAAGGACAAGCAACCTTTACTGTTGATCGTAAAAATGGTAAAACATACCAAGTTTACTTATTCTTTGAAACAAAATCGCCTGCAAATGCCACAAAAAAAGCAACACCTATGCTAGTTGTTTTGCCTGTGAACAAAGCAGATGGTACAGAAAATACAGCGATTCAATTATACCCCAAAAATGAAGTTAAAAAAGACTTCACAAAAGAAATGGTCGGTCATGAAGGCGCAGACTCAGATACAAACACATACACACACAATGTTGGCGATCGTATTGAGTATTACATTGATTTTACTGTTCCAAATGGGATTGGTGAAACCTATGAAGACAATGGTGTAAAAACAGTTTATCAAGAATTGAACATTCATGATGCAATGGACAAAGTCGGTACAACATTTGTCGGAATCGATAAAATTGTTTCAACAACCGATGTAAACACAAATATTGAATCAGTTTTAAATTCTCACTATACACTAACAAGTGAACCAGATAGAACAAACCCATCAAGCTTTACAGTTTCATTCAACTTAAAAGGAACAACTGATGATGCAACAAGTCAAGCAACAGCGAAAGCCTTAGCACCCTATGCTGGACAACAATTACGTATTTACTATTCAGTAGTCATTAACGAAAATGCGGTTCCAGATCAACCAATGCAAAATACAGCGACTGAAACAACCAACCGTAAAGGGGATGTTTCAACGAAAACAGATAAAGCCCCAAAACTAATTGTTGGTGGAAAGCACTTTGAAAAATATGACGGAAACGACGGCAGTGCTTTAGCAGGAGCAGAATTCGTTGTTAAAGTAGTAAAAGATATTAAAGATGAAAATGGCACAGTTGTTGCAATAGCTGGTCAATTTGTACAATTCACTACAGAAGCACAAGGCAAAGGCACAGCGTTAACAGCGTATGATCAAGCAACCGCAAAAGGAATGAACTATGTAACAGATCAAAAAGATGCGACGGTTTTCACTTCAGATGCCAATGGACAATTTTTAGTACAAGGGTTAATGTATGCAGATGAAAATGCGTATGCAATGGTGGAAACAAAAGCACCAGAAGGCTATGCAGTCGTTAATGCAGAAACAGCATTTACAATCAACGAAGGTAGTTTTGGCACAAGTGCCGATAGTTTAGCGGTAAAAATTGCTAATACAAAAAAAGGTTTCTTACCAAGTACTGGTGGAAATGGCATTTATGCTTACTTAGCAGTTGGAGCTATCGTATTAGCATGTGCTGGTTTCTGGTTTGTTAAAACTAGAAGAAATAGCGCTCATGTCTAAAAATTTAAATTAAGGGAATACTTGCTCAAAATTCTAAATAATAACAAAAAGGTACAGAAGTTATTCTAAACTTCTGTGCCTTTTTTTGTGCTCTAAAAACTAAAAAAATACGTTCTATCATTTATTTTTCAATAGTTAGTCGATTTTTTACATCTAGGAATGGTGCAGTGTACAAACGATACATAAGTGGATGAATTACCTAAGTTTTATGCGAATAGTTACATTTTTCAATTACCAATCTAGTTTAGTAAAAAAGAGACTTCGGTTTTGACACAAAGAAACGTGCCAAAGTGTGACTATTTTCTGAAAGTGTTAGCGCATACAATGAAACCATAAAGAAGAGGAGGAATGAATAATGGAACAAGTAAATAAAAAATCGTTGAAAGCGAAAGTTCAAAAACTCGGAAGTACATTGTCAAGTATGGTAATGCCGAATATTGGCGCTTTAATAGCATGGGGTGTGTTAACAGCACTATTTATTCCAGACGGTTATTTACCAAATGAAGCTTTTGCAACGATGGTTGGTCCGATGTTAACGTATCTAATTCCATTACTAATCGGTTATACAGGTGCAAAAGTAGTAGCTGGTGATCGTGGTGCAGTTGTAGGGGCAATTGCAACAATGGGTGTGATTGTTGGTACGGACGTACCGATGATGTTAGGTGCAATGATTATGGGGCCTCTAGCAGGTTTTGCAATGAAACAATTTGATCGTCTATTCCAAGATAAAATCAAAGCTGGTTTTGAAATGTTAGTCAATAATTTTTCAGCTGGATTGATTGGTTTTGGATTAGCATTACTTGGTTTTGTTGCGATTGGTCCTGTCGTTGATGGATTGACACAAGCGATGGCAACTGGAGTAGAAGTGATTTTAAATGCACATCTAATTCCGTTAACCAATATTTTTATTGAACCAGCAAAAATTCTTTTCTTAAACAATGCAATCAATCATGGCATATTAACACCATTAGGCACAGAACAAGTTAGTGAAGCTGGTCGATCTATTCTATTTTTACTAGAAGCAAATCCTGGACCAGGACTAGGCGTTTTACTAGCATTTAGTTTATTTGGAAAAGGTTCGGCAAAAGCTTCAGCACCTGGTGCGATGATTATTCACTTCTTTGGTGGAATTCATGAAATTTATTTTCCATATGTCATGATGAAACCGTTCTTATTCTTATCAGTAATTGCTGGAGGTGTTACAGGTAGTTTTGTATTCCAACTATTGGATGCTGGGCTAAGAGCACCGGCTTCACCAGGTTCGATTATCGCGATTATGGCGATGGCACCAATGGGCGCGCACATCCCCGTTATTTTAGGAATTGTTGCTGCAACTGCTGTTTCATTTGCTATTTCAGTGGTTATTTTAAAAGCAGATGCCAAAGAAGAAGATTTTGAAGCAACGGTTCAAGCCACTCAAAATGCCAAAATGCAGGCTAAAGGACAAGGAATGCCAGCAAATATACCAGCAATGCAAGGGATTCAGCAAATTATATTTGCTTGTGATGCAGGTATGGGATCAAGTGCTATGGGGGCTTCCATTTTACGTAAAAAAGTGAAGGAAGCAGGATTATCGCAAGAAGTGACCAATCGAGCGATTAATAATCTAACTGGAGGTAGTGAAACCTTAGTTGTGACACAAGAAGAACTACAAGAAAGAGCGCGCCAAAAAGTACCACAAGCGAATTTTGTTGCAGTTGAAAACTTTTTAAATTCGCCTAAATATAATGAAATCGTACGCACATTATCTGGTAAAGATGAGCAGGAAAACCCCACGGTATCAGAAGATGTAACCAACGAATATCCAACCGATGAAAATGTAACACTTGGCAGGGTTCAACAGATTATTCTAGCACATGATGATCGAAAAGGTTCAGCAACAATGGGACAAAAAATTGTTGAAGAGTTACTTGAAAAAGAACATTTAAACGTACCATTGAAAAAAGTTCATATTGATCGACTAGAAGCAGATGAGCAAACGTTGGTCATTGCAAAAGAAGAATTGGCTGAACAAGTAAATCAAACAGCCCCGAATGCCATGCATGTGACAGTCGCTAGTTTTATTCATTCACCAAAATACCAACAAATTATTTCACAAATGAAAGCCGTCGTTTGATAGACGTGAAGGAGGAAGCGAAATGAAACAATTATCAAAAGAAATGATTGTCTTAAATCAGTCATTCGAAACGAAAGAAGAGGCCATTCGATTTTGTGGTGAAAGGCTAGTTGAGGCAGGTTGTGTAGAACCTTCTTACGTAGATGCGATGATTCAAAGAGATCAGATGTTATCTGTTTATATGGGGAATTTTATTGCAATTCCCCACGGAACTGAGGAATCAAAAAAACAAGTCAAAAAATCAGGTATTTGTATTGTGCAAGTTCCTGATGGCGTTAATTTTGGAACAGAAGAAGAAGAAAAAATTGTCACTGTTTTATTTGGGATTGCCGGCTTAGGGGATGAACATTTGGAATTAGTACAACAAATTGCTTTGTATTGTAGCGATATGGATAATGTAGTTGATTTAGCGGATGCTTTAACAAAAGACGAAGTTGTAGAAAATTTGGCGATTGCTTAAGGAGGATATTATGAAAAAAGCTGTACATTTTGGTGCTGGAAATATTGGTCGTGGATTTATTGGGGAAATTCTACATAAGAATGATTATTTCATTACATTTGTAGATATCAATCAAGAAATTATTCAAGCGTTAAAAGACAAAAGCGAGTATGTAGTAGAAAGAGCAGATGAATTTCATGAACAAATAAAAATTGACCAAGTAACAGGTCTTAATAGTGTAGAAGAAGCGGAGCAAGTTGTGGCGGCGATTGCGGAAGCGGATATGGTAACGACTGCGATTGGTCCTAATGTTTTACCAAAAATTGCTTCATTAATCGCTCGGGGAATTGATTATAGAAAAGAACAAGGGAACACTGAAAAAATTGATGTTATTGCGTGTGAGAATATGATTGGTGGCTCAACTTATTTAAAAGAACAAGTACTTTCTTTTATTCAAGATGTAGAATATTTAGAAAGCTATATTGGTTTTCCTGATGCAGCTGTTGATAGAATTGTTCCATTGCAACATCATGAAGATCCTCTATTTGTTCAAGTAGAACCATTTAGTGAATGGGTTGTAGATAAAACGACATGTAAATCAACGGAACGTTTGACGGATGTTCATTATGTCAGTGATTTGGAGCCATATATTGAACGAAAATTATTCAGTGTAAATACAGGTCATGCCACAGTTGCTTATACAGGTGCATTGCAAGGATATAATACAATTGATGAAGCGATGGAAGATCCTTTAGTTTTAGTTCAATTACGTTCTGTTTTGAAAGAAACGGGGAAATTATTAATTGCGAAATGGGGCTTTGATCCAGTTGAACATGAGCAGTATATGGAAAAAATCATTGGTCGTTTTCAAAATAAATACATTTCAGATGCAATTAGTCGTGTAGCACGAACGCCGATGCGCAAATTAGGCAATCAAGAACGATTTGTCCGTCCTATTTTAGAATTAAGTAAATATAATGTAGTTCCTTATCATTTATTTGAAACAATTGGGATGATTTTTAACTACTATGATCCTGAAGATGAACAAAGTTGTCAATTGAAGGAATTGATGGGAACAGCAGATCTTGAAAAAAGTATTATCGAAGTTACTGGCATTGAAAATGATCAAATGATTGATATGATTAAAGAAAATATTGAAAAATATGCTTATGTAGCAGCTTAATAAATATAAGAAACTCGATCGCTAAAGTTAGCACGTAGCTGAAACATTTATTGGCGGTCATTTTTCTTTGGAGTTATTTTGGTTCCAATAACCATAATTAATAAATAGAATTAATCGGAAAATATCTAAAATGATTCATTTTAATTTTAAAAATGACGCTTAAATAGATTTTATATTATAAAAATAAGAATTAAGGATAAGTAAGAAAAAAAATCCTTAGTTCTTATTTTTTTTTACATTCGTGAAATTTTCTAATGGAATTTATAATTTTTTAGTCTGTTTATAGTTCTATTTTTAGAAAATATAGGTTATTAATCTTAATCTGATAATTATATGGATTAGATAATAATAATAATTTGTGTTTTTATGTTTTTGTAAAATAATTTAATTAATAAATTAAAAATATGATTAAGGTTATCTAGTTAGTCTTAAAAAAATAAATGTTTCTTATTGACTTTATTAGTATTCTTTTTTTATAGTTTGAATTTAAAGTATTTATCTGTTAATAAATAAATGAACTTTATTTCCCTTTTTTCTATGATTTTCTATAGTTAGTTATATTCATCTTTGTAAATGATTTATAATTTTAATTAGTTTAAATAGTTTGCTTTTTGTTTTATCAAAAATGGTTAGAAAAGGTATTGATTTCTGGTTGCGAAAACTATTTTCTCATTTTTTTTTATTTAATCAAAAAAAAATGGTAAAAAAATAATGTAATAATGATAGACATAACTGTTTAGCTCGTTTAACATGTATAACAGTATATGCATATTATTTCGAATGATTATAAAATTATTTTTATTTTAATTTGTTTTTAATTTCGACGCCGATTAGTTAGTTCGGCATTTTGGATTTTTATAGATTCTGTATTTGAATCAAATTGATTGTTTGGTTTAGGAAATTAAATAGGACGAATAATTTTACTTCAATTGATAGATTCTTACTTATATAGAAATAAATACCTGTATAAGGGATCAGTGTTATACATACAGTAGTTGTGAGTTGTAAGCTGTAAAGGGGGTGGTTTGTTGGAAAAGGAGAACTGAAGGATAAAAAGAAGGGGGTGAAAAAATGAAAAAAGAAAAAAGAGTTGAAAAAGTGAAGGTAGGTCTAGCGTTTAGCGTATTGTTTGTTCTCTTGTTTATGTTATGGACCGATATTTCAGCTTATGCCGAAGAAGGGCAGCCAGTTGGGACACCGATAAAAACAGCAACAGAATGGAACAATGCTATGAAAGATACGACTGGTGTGGATTATTATGTGGCTGTTCCTGAATTAAAAATTACTACTACTTCGGAAGTGTCTACAAATAAACATATTGATCTAAATGGTAATACAGTCAATTTTGTTGGCGATAAATCTGCTGTAAAGATGGTTGGATATGAAAAGCATACGGATTTTACAATTTTTAGTTCATCTAAAGAACAAGGGGTATTGAAATCTTCAGGGCACGATACTACTGATCCTAATGTTAATCCGTTCATGGGATTTATCCGTGATGCGCGACCTGATAAAGATAGTAATGGTAAAAACGATAAATATTCTAATTTAAGTGATAATGGTCAAAATTCTAATTTAGTAGTGACATTTAAAAATATAAAAGTGGATTCGAAAGATGAGTTTACATATCTAATGTGGACTAAGGAAGTCGTATTTAAAGGGAAAATAAGTATTCATACAGAGTTTAAAGGTGTTATTGCCGCTAACATAACATTGTATGGGAATGAAGATGATCCTAATGATCCTGATAATGCTGTCGTTCGTTCTACTACGGGAACTAATAGAGGCGACGCTGGCTTTGGGCGAGGATATGGCCCAGCTAACTTTTTATTAGCAACTGAACCAGGCTATGATATTTTAGATAGACGAGAAGCAGATGAACATAGGTTTCTTATTAAAAAAAATGCTGAACTTTACGCCGAAAATAATGGAATTGATACTGGAACCCTCAATCATAGTATCATTTTACATTTTAGACATTTTGAAAATAATGGTGTCTTTAAAGCGAAATGTTTCAATTCTGGTAACGTATTGAGATCGAATATGGGAAATGTTGATAATGATAAACGAGGCAGCATTAATCTGAATTCTGATTCTGTAACGGAAATTGCTACAACAAGTAAATATGCTCAATATGGGATGATAGGAGTCTATAGAACAGATGTAAATGTGGATTCTCCTAGAAAATTTGATTTTCGATATTTTGGTACTGGGGCTTTTTTCCGAATACACAATGGTTGGAACTCCGAAAGTGATTTTAATGTTAAAAATATGAATCATGCGGTTTGGAGTAAAGGTTCAAAGGGGATTGGAAACCCAATAAGAATCTGGCAATCAGTTGATACATTTACACTAGAGGGAGTGACGGTTAATAAAGATGGATCTTCAAATTCATCGAATGCAGATATGGCAAAAAACTTTTCTATCAATAACTATAGCCGCTGGTCGAATGATATCGATCTTCCTGAACTTATCATGACAGATAAAGCAACCTTTAATCAATCTGAAAAATACTATGTGATGCCGAATAATGAAAAACTTGATGGTTTAACACGTTATAAATTACCAGATGGTTCTTATGTAGAGAATCGTGTCGCAGAGGATGCGGAATTAGTGTTGACTCTAGGTAGTAAAAGGTATGTAACCAACGCAGATGCTGAAGGAAAATGGTCGTTTGATAATTTAGACCTATCCAAAATTGCTGGCGGAACGAAAGGAACTTTGGTGTTAACTGATACAGATTTACGTACAGATAAAGTCAGTATTCAAATCGTAGATAAAACCCCACCAACAGCAATTGTTAAAAAATTGACAACCTACAAAGGGAAAATAGCAGCTGCTTCTGATACAACGGGGATTCCTTCTTATGTTCCAAGTGCTTTTAGTTCGTATGAAGATGAAACTTCGGCTAAAAACAAAATCGTAAGCCAATGGGTTACCACAGATGCCGAAAAAAATAAATTGGTTGAAACAGTGGGACTAAAAGACGGCTCGAATGGGACTGATAAACTAGTTGCTAGTTTGAAAGATGAAGCAGGGAATGTTGCAGAATTTACGATTCCGTTGTTAGTCATTGATGAAAATGATTCAATCGGTAATACAGGATCTGTTCATGGAATCGATTTTGAAGTAGATATTAGAGAGTGGTCGGCAGAAACTGCTCGTACGATTGTGATTGATAAAGGAGAAGCAAGAGGATACTCTCTTAGTGCTTCTACTATTACCGATGTAACAAACGATGCGAACAAATTTACTATTACGACAACTGCCGTCAAAGATAAGATTAATGTTCGATATCCTATCACTTTAGCTTGTGGAGATGCCAGTAAAACTATTTACGTTACGTTTACAGACACTGAACCACCAAAGGCTAAAAGTAAAGTCACATCTGTTTCGCTAAATGATAGTGATGCAATCAAAAAAGGTGATTTGAAAAGCTTCTTGACAGATGTTTCAGATAACGTAACTCCTGTAGATAAAATTCTTGCAGAGTTAGTGACCGGACAGGAGATAGAGGAATTAGTATCGACAACAGGAATTAAAGAATTACAAATTAAGTTGACCGATGAAGCTGGAAATTCCGATATATTTACGACTGAAATCTTAGTCTATGACGATAGTTGGACCGTTACAAAAGATACGGCCATTACTGGTCAAAATTTTGAGATGGATCAAATCGAGTGGACAAGTGAGACTGAACGAGAACTAACGATTGCATATGGAAATGTTCTTGCTTACGATATTGCAGGCGAAAAAGCCATTGATATTACAGCAAATGCCGCTGAATTTAACATTGATACTTCAAGTGTTGAAACTAAGCAAGTACAGGCTTATAGAATCATCCTGACGGCAGGGACTGCTGAGAAGGTGATTACGCTAACATTTAAAGACACGCTTCCACCAGAAGGAATTGGAAAAATTACTGTTATTGATTTGAATGACAAAGAAGCAATCGAAAATGTTTCTGACTATTCTGTTTTTCTATCTGAGTGGAGTGACAATGTAACAGAGAAGGCTGATATCAAAATCACATTAGCGCCTGGTCAAGATATTGCGCAAATCGTTTCGGTTGTTGGTAAAAGTAGTTTTACCTTGAATCTAATCGATGAAGCAGGTAATGTCGGCGAAGTTGTCGTACCGATTTTTGTAAAAGAGTTAGAAGATGAAGTGTCCAAAACACATCTGAATGTTTTAGGTGCTAATGATTTTTCTGTTGCTGCAATTGATTATCCAACCGATGAACAAGGGATTACGCAGATGATCTTAGAAAAGAGTGAGGCGGCTCTTTATGATACGGTCACTGGCGAGAAACTTGATTTGGCAGAAGTTGAAATTGATAAAGAGACATTACCAGCGCCTAACACTGGCTCAACGATTGCGCCTTCTGGAATCTATGAAGTAACGCTATATTACGGTACTGGAGACTCAAAAGTTGCGAAAAAAATCATGATAACTGTTGTAAAAAGTATTTCGAATGTGACTGTAAAATTTGTGAATGAACAGAGCAAAGATTTAAAACCAGGAATTATTCTTGAGGGAATGATTGGTGACGGCATTGATTTGACTAAAAATAAAGACATCGAAAAAATGATCGAGTTAATTAAACAAGAAAACTTTGTTTTAAAAACACGTCCTGAAAATGAAACCAATGTCATTATCGAAAAAGATGGCACAGTGGTTGAATATCGATTTGAAGGGATTGTCTTTTTATCATCTACGCCGGATAAATTAGATTTTGGTCTAGAAACTTCTAGTGCAAGTAACGTTCGTGTGGATGAAGTGACATTAGATAAATCGTTAATCGTATCAGATACTCGAGCAACGAAAAAAGAATGGTACTTGTCTGCAAAAGTTATTGAAGATTTTAAAGCAATTGATGGTTCAGAAAAAACGTTATCAGGGATTCTTCGTTATAATGACGGAACTTCGAATGAAAAGATCTTTACTGCTGGAACGACACATCTATTACTTTCAAAAACATCTGATCCATCGGATTCATTAAAAGTTGATTATGATGTAAGTGATTTATGGCAAGTTAATGGTATGGGATTCAAGTTAGAGGTTCCAGGAGATCACGTGAAGAAAGTCGGCAAGTATCAAGCAACGATTGAATTTATGCTAAGTAATACACCATAAAGTAAAGGAGAAATAAACAGTATGAAGATGAAAAAAAATATAGTAACCTATCTCCTGCTATTTTCTCTATTGCTTTTTGGTGGGCTGGCTTTAGGCCCTTCTTCTATGTATGGCATGGAAAATGCGGTACAAACGAATGGTGAAATCATTTTTTATGAGGAAACTAAAGAAAGTACAGAAGTCAGTAAACCGCAACCGACATCGAGTCAACCAAAAGAAAGTACACCTGATAAGAGTGTTGCTAAACCAGTCGGACGTTTTCCGTCGACGGGTGAATTAGTAAAAAAAAGCTTGCTATTTAGTGGGAGCTTAGTATTACTATTCGGACTATTTCTATGTTGGACTAAACGAAAAAAATCTGTAAGTGAGAAGGGGGACTAAGTGAATTATGAAACGACTTTATCTTGGAACAACTCTCTTACTTGTGGGGTTATTTTTACAGCTAACCAATCAACCCTCTTTTGCAGAAGAATCATCACAGCAGGGTGGAGCAGAAATTGAAATAACACCATATAAAGAAAAGGATCGGAGCATTCGAGATCCTGAAGATCCGAGTAAACGAGTAGATGCAGGAGAATCGCCTTTTACAACAGATGATTTACGGATTGACTTTGTTCCGCAATTGAACTTTAGTACAGTGTTACTTTCTGATAAAGATAGCGTGTTTGCGGTCAATGCTCAGTTATTTCATGATGATACCTCTGCTAGAGGAAACTTTATTCAAGTATCTGATTATCGGGATCATCCCAATGGTTGGACATTGCAAGTTCGTCAAGAACATCAATTTAAGCATGCGACAAAAGAAGGAGAAGAATTAAAAGGGGCAGTGATCTCATTCGATCAAGCGTGGACTTCTTCTGAAAAAGAAGTACGTTTTGCCCCAACGGTATCTAAAAAAATTATTCAAATGAATAATATTGGAGAAACGTATAACTTAGCGGTGGCTCCAATGGATAAGGGTACTGGAACATGGAGTGTTGTGTTTGGGGCATCAGGGGAAAATAAGAATGAACGCCCAAACTCATTAAGTCTTCGGAAAGATCAAAATGATCAAGAATTGATTGATCCGGTTTTTGAAAAAGCTGTGTACAGTAACCAAGCAATTACGCTATCTGTGCCAGGTGCGACTGAAAAACAGGCAGGCGCGTATTCAACGGTGTTAACTTGGCTAATCGCTGAGTTGCCATAAATAAATAGTAAGAACAATTAGGAGGAGAAATAAATGAAAAAGACAACAAAGTTATATGGGGCAATTTTAATAGCTGTAGCTGGAATCGCGGTAGCAACACCAAAAGCAACAATCACTAAAGCAGCAGAAACAGATACGAATACAGGCGCAGCGGATATCGAATTTGTTGAAGCGACATATGGTGACAAAGATACAGGTGGTGTTATTGTACCAAATTCAACAGATACAATCGTTGATACAGATGTAGATTTAAAAGATGGTGCATTTGTTGTTCAAGGAGTGTCTAAATTAGATTTCGGAAAACACGAAGCAACAACTGGCGTTGTAAGAGCTTTTGCAAAACCAGTGACTGCGAATGCAGAAAAAGAAGATGAAGTAACAGGTCGTCCGAACTGGGTACAGTTTAAAGATAACCGTTCGATAGATGATCATAGCTATACTTTATCTGCAAAAATAACAAAGGACTTTTCAGGAGAAATCAAGGGTAAAGCTAGAACACTGACTGGTGCAGTAATTACTTATACTAATCCAATTTTAGTCGCTGATGCACAGAATGCAGCACTAATACCAACCGAGTTAAAGGGATTAGCAACAACAGCTGCAGTTAATAATCAAGAAACTACAGTATTTTCTAATGTACAACCTGACAAAGGTAGAGGACGTTATGCTATTTACTTTGGTGAAAAAGGCAGTGCAGATAAAGACCCAGCACAATCAGTATCATTGATGATTCCTACAAACCAAGAACAAGAAGTTCAAGTAGGTCAATATTCTGCTACAGTTACATGGACTTTAGCAGAAACACCTCAAGAAGCACCTGCCGGAAAAGAGTAAGAACGATTATTTCGTAAGAGAAAATAAGTAATGCCATGAAAGGAGGAGAGGATGAGTCATTGACTTGTTCTCTCCCACCTTCTTCTTTACTAGTTATAGAAAGGACTCGAAAAATGAAAAAAAGGTATCGAATAGGAATCATTATAGGAATGTACATAGTGTCATTAGTGAGCTTTGTTAGTCCAGCTTGGGCAGATTTACAGTTTTCTTATGATGCAGTAAAGCCCGAAAATCAAATTGGTGATTCGCAATATTTTAATTTGCAGATGCAACCAGGGCAAAAACAGACAGTTCAAATTATGTTAACCAATCGAATGGATCAAGAGCAGACGATTGAAGTCGCTTTAAATAGCACAAAAACAAATTCAAACGGTGTACTTGAGTATGGTCCGAATACGGTGAAAAATGATAATTCTTTAAAACATGATTTTAAGGATGTTGTTAGTGCGCCAGCAGAGATTACGCTAAAACCCAATGAAACAGTTCCATTGAACATAGATATTTCTATGCCAGAAACGAGTTATGATGGCATTATTGTCGGTGGAATTTACTTGAAAAGTAAGCCAACTAAAGAAGAAGAGGAACAAAAAAAGAAAGAATCTGGTGTTTTAAATGAATATGCGTATGTAATCGGTATGGTTTTAAAAGAAACTGATGCAGAGGTAAAACCTGAATTAGCATTAAATGATGTATATCCAGGATTATCTAATTTTAGAAATGCTATTTTTGCCAATTTCTCTAACATTGAGGCGAATTTTGTCAATGGAATGACTGTTGAAATGGAAGTCATGAAAAAAGGTTCAGATGCGGTATTGTATGATACGAAACGTGCAGATATGCGCATGGCTCCGAATTCAATGATTGATTTTCCTCTAGTTATGAACGGAGATCAAATGGAAGCTGGCGATTATAAAGCGCACATAAAAGTTATGAGTGGCGAACAAAAATGGGAATGGGATAAAGAGTTTAAAATTACTAAGGAAGATGCGGATAAATACAATTCACAGGATGTTTCTTTGATTCAAGAAAACGGCATTGATTGGAAATTGATTGTCTTGATTGCAGGACTAGTATTTGTGGTCTTCCTAATGATTTTCTTCTGTATTCGTTATTTTAACAAGAAAAAAAGCAAGAAGAAAAAGAAAAAGCGCTCATAAGGGAGGGCAAATAAAATGAATTTGAGTCTGTTAGATTGGATCTTTGTCGGTTTGCTTTCATTTGCAGTTTTTTGTTTATTTCTGGTGATTTTTTTCCTACTGTATTTTTTTGCAGTAAAAAATGAATTGAAGCAAAAGTGGCGGAAGGAGCCTAAAAATAAAAATAAACGAAAAAAGTGGAAACGAGCAAAACGAAAAGTACAGGCGCGTGGAAGAGCATATGGTCGCAATACGTTTCTTTTTCTTTTTATAGTAGTAATTTTTGCTGCAAGTGCTTTTTATGCTCGATATTATCAATTAACTAATTTAACTACAGAAGATGCCAAGGTTGTTGTTCAAGGGTATCTGCTAACAGAGGAAATAGAGGAAAAATTAATAACTGCCAAAGAAGGCGGAAGTGTCGAAAAATTACAGCCACAATTGTATGATGTCAGTTCATTATTAGTTAGTTATAGTAATCGTCAAATTTCAAACGGTCTTTCAGTTGAAGGAACGCGTTATTTAACTCGCTATCGAGCATTAATGAAAGATATCGGGACAAATTTATGTAGTGTTAGTAAAAGTGATCTCGAAAATAAAGAACTTATCGACGAGTATTTAAAAGATATTGTCAAATTGAAAGAGCGACAAAAAGGAGTCTTTACTTACTTTAGAGTGAATGAATCTGCACTAAAACAAAAGAACTAGGAGAGACACATGGAAAAAAAAGTGAGTCGATCCCGAAAAAAACAACAACAAAAAAAAAGAACAGCAACACATTCTAAAAAAAATCCCTATAATAAAAAAACTTCTTCGGTAAAAAAACGAACATCTAAAAAATCTATTTCTAGCAAGAAAAAAGGAAACAAAAAGGGTCAGCCAAGTAAGATTCGTTTGAAAAAAAGAAAAAAAATCAAGCGATCATTACAAAAAAAAGCACGTTTAAAACAGTTTTTGTTAGAAATAGGGATTAGTCTCTTTATTATGGTAGGACTTTTTCTATTGCTACAAAGTCTGTTTTTTTTATTTCCAAAAGTTAGTGGTTATGGAATGGTTGGCGCTTTGGATGAAGGAGATCGAGTATTTTTATATAAACGTGCACAAATTAACCGTTTTGATATTGTTTGTTTTCGTCAAGCAACAACAAATCAATTGACGTTTCGACGAGTGATTGGTCTTCCCGGTGAAGAAGTCAAGTACGAAGAGGATGAGTTATTTATCAATCAGCAACTAGTAATCGAACGTTTTTTAAAACAAGAAGTAGCGAAAGCAAAAGCGGATGATCATTTGTTTACTGAAAATTTTCACTTGGCGGAATTAACCAATTCGCGTACGCTTCCAGAAGGCAGTTATTTTGTTTTGGGTGATAATCGTCCTTATGCAGCTGATAGTCGTCAATATGGTTTGATCGAAAAGAAAGATATTATTGGAGTGGTAAAAACAAGAATTTTCCCACTTCATAAAATGACACAATTTTAAAAAAGGAGTGCTAGAAGATGACTAGCTGGCAAAAAAAATTTGTTCTCAAAAAATCAAATAGCATCTATTTAATCGGTTCTATTTGTTTATTTATCGCCTTTTATAGTCTGTTTTTTTTCGGATTTGAACGACACCAAGTCAGTGGAGATTCAATGGCTCCTACCTTAAATACTAACGATCTAATCTTAGTGAAAAAGCATGCCAAATTGAAACGGTATGATTTAATTACCTTTGATTCTGAAATTCCAACTGAATTAAACTACGTAAAGCGATTAATAGGTTTACCTGGAGATCAAATTTGGGTTAAAGATGAAGCCGTATATCTTCGTCCGAAAGAAGCTGGAAAATGGAACCCAAAAGGACGTGAAGTTGTCGAAACGAATCAATTGCCAGATAGTACCTTAAAAGTTACTGTTTCTGAATCGGTGGCGAGAAACTTGAAAGGTTTTGAGACGATTCCTAACCATTGTTATTTTGTTTTAGGCGATAATCGAAAAGCTTCAAAAGATAGTCGCAGCATAGGGTTTATAAAAGAAGAGCAAATAGAAGGTGTCGTCCTGTTTCGATACTATCCATTTTTATGATTCGATACATAGGAGGAACACTAGATGAAAATAAGTAATTGGATAAAACAAAAGGGGTACGGCTTGTTATTGAGCAGTATACTACCGATGTTGATTATGATAGTGGTTTATTTCTGGCTTGGAATTTATCCAGGAAGTGAAAAGACTGTATTAGCAAGTGATAACCTTTCACAAGGGGCTCCTTTTTTAGCTAGTTTTAATAATGCGTTGCACGGAAAACAATCTTTTTTCTATAGCTGGTATGGTTCTTTGGGCCTGAATTACTGGTCGTTGATGGCTTACTACTTAAATAGCTTTTTTAGCTTTTTCGTTTATTTTTTCGATAATAGTCAAATCCCGGACGTCATTTATATGATTATCATTCTTAAATTTGGTGCAATTGGTGCTACGTTTTGGGTTATGAGTGATCAGTTATTTAAAATTCCACAATTTGCGAAAATTTTGTTGAGCATTAGTTTTGCATTAAATGGATTTGCTATTGCCTATTCTCCGCAATATATGTGGTTAGATGGATTGATCTATTTGCCTTTAGTCTTTTTAGGCATTCATCGAATTTTAGCGAAAAAAAGCTCAAGTGTATTATTTATCAGTTATTTATTACTATTTTTATCCAATTTTTATCTCGCATTTATGATTGGCGTATTTTCATTTCTTTATTTTTCTTGCTGTTTTTTTACAAATCCTAAGCAGTATAAAACTTGTTGGAAACCATACGTATTAAGCTCATTTTTGGCTGGTGGTGCCTCGATGATCACCATTTTACCAACTGTTTTAGATTTACGTGATAATGGCGAAAGTTTGACCGTTATTTCTACTATCTTAAAGAGAGACATGAAGGTTTGGGATCTGCCAGTAAAAACAATGGTTGGAACCTATGATACAAGTCAATTTGGAAGTTCACCATTTTTTTATTTCGGTTTATTAGGTTTGATTTTTTGTTTGTTTTATTTTGTCACACTTAAAATTCCAAGAAGAAGTAAATTATTATTTGGTAGTTTATTTATTTTATTGATTGCAAGTGTTTATCTTGAGCCGTTGAATCTTTTTTGGCACGGATTCCATGCACCGAATATGTTTTTATTTCGATTTAGTTTTTTGTTTTCTTTTTTTGGTTTACTTTTAGCTGGTTTTGCTTTGGAAAAATTTGAACAAGAAGATTTGAATACATTAATGAATATCGTTCTTTCATTGATTGTATTATATGTTGTGACCGTCATTTTGGTAGATCGAAAACGGTACGATTATTTAGACCGCCTTTCACTGATTTTAACGATTGTTTTATTATTTATTTATCTAGGAATCGGTTTTAGTCGAAAAAAATGGCCTCGCTATTCAAATTTATGGACTGTTCTCTGTGTTTTTTTTGCTCTTGGTGAATTGGGCGTCAATGCTCATTTTACTGTAGTTGGTATTAATCAGGAATGGGGATATCCGCTACGTAAACATTATGATAGTAATTATGAGCATATTCACCAACTTGTTTCGCAAACCAAAATGGACAATTCTACACTTTATCGAATGGCTAATCTCGATAGCGTATCAAGAAATGAAAGCTTTGTTCATGGATACAGCGGCGTTACCATGTTTTCTTCGATTCGCAACCGTCATTCATCGGCCTATTTAAATAATTTAGGTTTTCGCTCAAAACAGACTAATTTAACGATTCAATATGAAAATAATACATTACTGATGGATGCGTTGTTAGGAATAAAATATAATTTATCAAAAAGTGATGTCAACAAATATGGCTACGTAAAAAAGGAAACGATTGGTGATTACAATTTATATGAAAATCAATTTGCATTACCTTTAGGAGTAACAACAGACAAGGGGATTTATAAAGAAGGAGCAGTGCTAAACCAAACAGAACTTTTGCACTATTTATCTGAAACGACGACACCATTTTTTTATTTTTCAGAAGTAGAAACGATTAAAACTAAAGATGTTGAAGTAGCAGAAAAAGAGCAGCAAGTTTTCTATTCACCAGCCAGCCCGAACAAATTAGCTAAAGTCACCTATGCAATTAAAGTACCCGCTCGATCACAAGCTTATTTAAGTTTATATAGTGAAGGATTAGGAACTGATATAACGTTTAAAGTTAATGGGATAGAACATACAACGAACTTGAATTCAACTGGGCAATACTATGATCTTGGTTATTATGAGGAAGCAACGACGGTCGAAGCAGAGATTTCAATGGGAGGCAACCGTGTTGTAACGATGACGAAACCAAATGCAATGTTTTTAGCTATTGATCATTTTGAAGAAGCTGTTCATGAACTACAAAAAAAGGCAATTGAATTTGAAACAACTGGGAGAACTGCTGAAGCACAAGTAAAATTAGCAGAAGATCAAGTGATTTGGACAACAATTCCTTATGATAAAGGCTGGTCAGCGTATATTGATGGAAAAAAAGTAGAGATACCGACTTTTAAAGATGCTTTTTTAACATTATCTGTCCCGAAAGGTGACCATACAATCCGTTTTGTCTTCTTACCACAAGGATTTAAGTTAGGAGCGGGTCTATTTGTTAGTTGTATTACTGTACACATTGTTTACTACTGGCAAGAACGAAAAAAATACGAGTCGATAAAAGGGGAGTGTAATCAATGAAAAAGAAAATGAGTATTCTGCTATTATTGCTAACTATTTTTTTAGGTGGTTGTTCTCCAAAATTAGCAGATAAACAGAATTCCTTTGAAGGAAAGGGGCTGAGCTTTGAGTTCCGATTACCAAGTCATTGGGAGCCAACACATGATTTTAAAACAGCTTATAAGGAACAGTCTGTCTTTGGTGCGGCCGATAAAAAAAGTAACTCTTCTGTGTTCATAACAATTGAGCGAAAAGAAAAAGTAGAACTAGAAAATTTTGGGGAAACAATGCGCGAAGAAGTTGCCTTATTATTTGGTTATAAAAAAGCTAAAGATGTATATATGAATAGTTTTGAGTTGAATGGGGGAAAAGGCTATAAATATACGGTACAAACCCGGATTGATAATAAAAAATCTTGGTTACATCTCTATTATGTGGAAACGGAGAGTGGCATGATTCGTTTTGATTTTTATTCAGCAGATGATGGAAAGCATAAAAAACGGGCTGAAATTATTGATGAATCTGTGCGTTCATTGAAAGAAATCAATGATTCTGGAGTAGAAACTCAAGAAGAGGCTGAAATTGCGTTTGAAAATGATTCAGTTGCGTTGAAATTAGTAGGGATTATGCAACTAGATGGAAAAGACAATAAAAAGCTAGTTGTTTTGCGACATGAAATCACAAACAAAGGATCAGAACCTATTTCAGCTGATTATTGGGAGCAACAGATTCAGGTTAAACAAAATGGACAGGTATTAGAAAAAGGACAATTACCAGAGGAAAATACGCAATTAGATTTAGCGGAATTATTAAATCAAAAACAGGAGAACCTTTCAACGGGTCAAACAATCGATACTATTTCTTTATATGAATTACAAGATACGAGTAATATTGAATTATCTCCTTCCAAAGAAACATTTTCAGAAACAAAAAGTGTTTATGTGACTGTAACTAACGAAGAAACAGAAGGAGGAAATTGATGAAAAAGAGTCTATTTAGTGTACTTGTTTGTTTAATGATACTAGCTACATTTAGTGGTTGTACCAAACAAGTTAAAACAAATCCAGCTTATAGCTCATTGATTTGGCATGAAAAACGTGAAAAAAGATTTGGTATCTATGATTATCCATCATTATCAGAAAAAGAAGCGATGGACTTACTAGAGGATAAATTTCAGTTGCAGGTTCCTTCCATGATTAAACAAGCGCAAGCTATGTTTAGAAAGGATATTGTGACAAATAAGATAGTAACAGAGACACCAGAATACTCTATTTCAGTATTGGAGGAACAAGTTCAAGTTCGTGGCTACTATCCGTTTACTCGCGATGGCGAAATCGCTGTTTTTGCTTACATTGATTTGACGTACACTTATGATTCAGAGAATAAAATTGTACGCTTAAAATCACAAGCTTTTTCAATGTCTAATTATGGTGAGGAAGCAATCTATCCAAAAGATAACTTTAGTGAATTATTGACAAGTGTCTCACAAATAATCGAATTACCAAAAGATGAGATTGAACGCTCCTTAACGAATTTTGAAAATGACTATGGAGAAGTAGACCAGAGACCTGTAGCTGAAAAAATCACATTGTACAGTAACGATGAAGAGATGAAAGAGAAAAAAGGAGTCTCGCAATCCATGCGTGTTGGTTTTAATGACAAACGCGAAATGCGCGAAATTTATGCTGCTTTAGTGGATTATACAGAGTAAACAGAATCTTTATTATCGTATAAAAATAAAAAAATCTTTTAGAATAAAAAAAATTACCGGATAGTTAACTACAAAGTTTTTGATAATCCTAACTTATTCTAAAAGGTTTTTTGTTTTCATTTTTTTACATAGGGAAGCTCTTGATAAGAAATTGCTCCTGCCTCAACAGTGAGTTGCCCATTCAGTTGTTGGGTCATTTCTTCAATAAAGTGATTGACCAGTGGTACATCAATCAAACAAATCAATTTTACACGTTCTTCATATAGAATATCTTTTAAAAAATAGTCACTGTTTTCAATAAAATTTTGTGCTTTACCTAAGTTTGTGTAGTCAATGGTGAGAATTAATTCTTGTTGTTGTTTCCCCTGAACTAAACCAATTTCTGTAAGTGCTTGAGAAACACTTTGTCCATAAGCACGAATCAATCCGCCTGCGCCTAGTTTTGTTCCGCCAAAATATCGAGTAACCACGGCAACAATATTAATCAAGTCATTTTTTTTCAGTACTTCAAGCATTGGAATACCAGCTGTTCCGCTAGGTTCTCCATCATCGCTACTGCGTTGGATTTCGCTTCGTGATCCAATGATAAAAGCACTACAATTGTGACTGGCTTTCCAATGTTCTTTTTTTATTTGAGCAATAAAAGTTTTTGCTTCTTCTTCAGTAGTAACACGCTTTAAAGAACAAATAAAGCGTGATTTTTTGATTTCAATTTCATGAATGCCATCTTCTTTGATTGTAAGGTATTGTTCTTGCATCGTCTGATCCTTTTCTTCTTTTAATAGTAAGTTAAGTATAGGGAATTTTTAATAATGAAGCAACTACAGTTGTTGAATTTCGTCGAAATAAATAATAAAACTAAAACGAGCAAAAAATGCGTATCTTATCTTAGAGAGTGTCAGAAGCTTATAATGATGAATAATTTCTTAAAGTAGTAGGAACACATCATCGTAAATCCTAATTTGTATCTCGCAGAAGTTCTGCTATTTTTATAATTATCAACAGGATTCTTGAAAAATTTGAATTTTCCATTCATTTTCTGACACTTCCTAATGGAGGGGAACTAATGAGAGAATTATTTGGAAGAAAAGTACTGGTGGGTGAGATTCATACAAAACATCCGATGAAAAAAGTAAAGAAACTATTGACGATGAAAGAATTATCTAAGTCAGAAATCAAGTGTCTTCGTTGCGGAATGAAGCATTACAAAAAGCGTGTCACTTTAGCGGACGGGCGTTTTTATTGTCCTGACTGTATTCAATTGGGACGAGTTGATAGTTTTCAATCGTTTTATCATTTGACTGAGCCAAAAGCGCGTAAACGATCTGTCTATTTTGGTTGGGAAGGGAAATTGACTGCGGGGCAAAAACAAGTTTCAGAAGAATTATTGCAATCAGCGAAAACATTTGAGTCTAGAATTATTTGGGCAGTCACAGGTGCTGGGAAAACAGAAATGCTTTTTGAAACCCTTCATTATTGTTTAGAACAAGGATATCGCGTAGGGCTTGCCTCGCCTAGAGTTGATGTTTGTATTGAGCTGTATCCTCGTATCAAAGAAGTTTTCCCGGCAGAGGATGTAATTCTTTTACACGGAAATATGGAAGAGGACTATCGTTATACAAAATTACTTTTATGTACGACTCATCAGCTCCTACGTTTTTATCGAGCGTTTGATTTGTTAATTATTGATGAAGTAGATGCGTTTCCATTTGTAAACAATGCTCAATTGGACTATGCAGTCACAAACGCCTTGAAAAAAGTTAGTTCCTTGATTTATTTAACGGCAACGCCGACGACCGAATTAGCCAATAAAATTGATCGAAAAGAGTTAGCCGCAAGTATTTTACCAGCTCGTTACCATCGCAGAAAATTACCAGTTCCTAAATTAAAATGGTGTGGCAATTGGCAACAAAAACTTTCGCAAAACCGTTGTCCTAAACAATTAAAAAGTATTCTTAAAATATTATTAAGCAAAAATGATGTCCTTATTTTTTGTCCTAGTATTTATTTAATGAGCCAGTTGGAAAAAACAATAAAGAGTGTTTTTCCAGATTTTCCCTTAACTTATGTGCATTCACAAGATCCACAGCGTTTAGAAAAAGTAAGGAATATGAGGACAAAAAAATACCGAATATTGATTACATCGACTATTTTAGAACGCGGAGTAACATTTGAAAAAGTTTCAGTCATTGTTCTAGGGGCGAATCATCCTGTGTTTGCATCAGCTGCTTTAGTCCAAATTTCAGGAAGAGTAGATCGTAAAATGAAGTATACAGATGGAGAAATTTGGTTTTTACATGATGGTCAAAATAAAGCAATGAAAGAAGCTGTTAAGCAAATCAAGTGGATGAATACTTTAGCTGAGAAAAGAGGCTTAGTTGATGGAGTGTAATTACTGTAAAAATAAAATTATTCGAAATCTTTCTTTAAGAGAAATCTGGTGGCCGCAAAAAATAATAACGGAACAACTATGTACAGTTTGTTTACAAAAATTTCAGAAATTGCCGAATAAAAATCGTTGCTTCGGTTGTTTTGGGATATCTGAGCAAAAATATTGTCTTGATTGTTTAAAATGGCAAAAACTTTATCCAGATTATTCTTTTCATCATGAAGCGCTGTTCTCATATGATCAAGCGATGCAAGAATGGTTTCAAGAATATAAATTTAAAGGAAATTATTTATTAAGATACAGTTTTGCGCCGTTACTAAAAGAATACTTCAAACAAAAAAAGAAGGCCCTTATTATCCCAATTCCAATTTCGCAAAAAAGAATGACTGAACGTGGATTTAATCAAGTAATCGGGATGTTACAAGCAGCTGGCATTTCCTTTTCAGAACTCTTAATCAGAGATCAAACAAGCAAAGCTCAAGTATTGAAAAATAGAAAAGAGCGCTTATTACTAAAACAGCCTTTTACGATTTTAGAAAAAGAAACGAAACAAATAAAAGGTCAATCAGTTATTATAGTGGATGATATTTATACGACGGGGCGAACCCTTTTTCACGCAGCTGACATTATTTTAAGTTATGAACCTTCAAAATTGAATACGTTTTCTCTTGCTAGATAGAATAATCAAGAAAATAAGATTTTGATCGCAATATTGTTGGCAAAAGAAGTATAGTTCGCTATAATGGATGTAAGAAGAAGAAACCAAAGAGTGGTCCTTGCGTCTCTTCTTTAGTGTCAGATGAAAGGGGTAATTGTTATGTTTAGATATAATGTACGTGGAGAAAACATTGAGGTTACGCAAGCAATCCGTGATTATGTTGAGAAAAAAGTAGGAAAATTAGAACGCTATTTTAGCGATTCTCCTGAAGCAACAGTTCATGTAAATTTAAAAGTATATACTGAAAAAACAGCTAAAGTTGAGGTAACGATCCCTCTTCCATACTTAGTATTGCGCGCAGAGGAAACATCACCTGACCTATATGCGAGTGTTGATTTAGTTGTCGATAAATTAGAAAGACAAATCCGTAAATTTAAAACAAAAATTAATCGTAAATCTCGTGAAACTGGAATGGATACTGCAAAAGCAGCGATTTTCTTGAATGGAGAAGAGCCAGCAGCAGAAGAAGTACCAGAATTAGATATCGTTCGTACAAAACGCTTATCATTGAAACCGATGGACAGTGAAGAAGCTGTTTTACAAATGAACATGTTAGGACATAATTTCTTTATTTTCGAAGATTCTGAAACAAATGGAACTAGCATTGTTTATCGTCGTAAAGATGGTAAATATGGTTTGATTGAAACAGACTAATTTTTAATTAAAAGCATCAAGCAAAGAGGTTGGAGCAAAATTTATTTTTGTTACAATCTCTTTGCTTTTTATATTTATTACATAGTAAAATCAAGTAAGAATCAATAATAATAGAAGGAATATTTAGAGAAGTTATTTCATTTCTTTCCAAGTAGTGATAAAATAAAGGGACGAATGTACTTTTGGTGCAAAAATAAATAGGGTTTATTGAAAGGAACACTTGAAAATATGGCTAATTTTTTAAAAAAGATGATTGAAAATGATAAAAAAGAATTAAAACGTTTAGATGGTATTGCTAAGAAAGTTGAAACGCATGCTTCTGAAATGGAAGCTTTGTCAGATGAAGCTTTACGTGGCAAGACAGAAGAGTTTAAAGCACGTTATCAAAAAGGGGAAACACTAGATCAATTACTACCAGAGGCATTTGCAGTCGTTCGTGAAGCTGCAAAACGTGTCTTAGGTTTATATCCTTATCACGTCCAATTAATGGGAGGAATTGTTTTACATGACGGTAATATCCCTGAAATGAGAACCGGTGAAGGTAAAACTTTGACAGCAACAATGCCTGTTTATTTAAATGCGCTATCTGGAGAAGGAGTTCACGTAGTTACAGTTAATGAATATCTAGCAACACGTGACTCAAACGAAATGGGTGAGTTATATAATTTCCTAGGATTAACGGTAGGATTAAATATTAATTCTAAGACATCAGAAGAAAAAAGAGATGCTTACAATTGTGATATTACTTACAGTACAAATAATGAATTGGGCTTTGACTATTTAAGAGATAATATGGTTGTTTATCGTAATCAAATGGTTCAACGTCCTTTAAACTATGCTATCGTCGATGAGGTCGATTCTATCTTGATTGATGAAGCACGTACGCCATTAATTATTTCTGGTCAAGCGGAAAAATCAACAGCTTTATATACTCGTACAGATAATTTTATCAAACGTCTAAAAGACGAAGAAGATTACAAGATTGATATTCAGTCTAAAACGATTGGTTTAACTGAAGCTGGGATTGAAAAAGCAGAACAAAATTTTGGTTTAGAAAACTTATATGATATTGAAAATACAGCATTGACTCACCATTTGGATCAAGCTTTACGAGCTAATTTCATTATGATTCGTGATATTGATTACGTTGTTCAAGAAGGTAAAGTGTTGATTGTTGACCAATTTACTGGACGTATTATGGATGGACGTCGTTATTCTGATGGATTACATCAAGCTATTGAAGCCAAAGAAGGCGTAGAAATCGAAGATGAAACAAAAACAATGGCGACAATTACGTTCCAAAACTATTTCCGTATGTACAAAAAATTGGCAGGGATGACAGGTACGGCTAAAACAGAGGAAGAGGAATTCCGCGAAATCTATAACATGCAAGTTTTCCAAATTCCAACAAATCGTCCAATTATCCGTGATGACCGTGCAGATTTATTATATCCAACTTTAAATAGTAAATTTAAAGCTGTTGTTCAAGATATCAAAGAACGATACCATAATGGACAACCTGTCTTAGTTGGTACCGTAGCGGTTGAAACGTCTGAATTATTATCAGAGTTATTAAATAAAGAAAAAGTACCGCATGAAGTTTTAAATGCGAAAAACCATTTTAAAGAAGCTGAAATCATCATGAACGCTGGTCAAAAAGGAGCGGTCACAATCGCTACCAATATGGCTGGACGTGGAACAGATATCAAACTTGGCCTAGGTGTTGTTGAACTAGGCGGTTTAGCGGTTATCGGGACAGAACGTCATGAATCTCGTCGTATTGATAATCAATTACGTGGTCGTGCAGGACGTCAAGGAGATCCTGGGGTTTCTCAATTCTACCTTTCACTTGAAGATGATTTGATGAAACGATTTGGTTCAGAACGTATCAAGCTCTTTTTAGATCGTATGAATGTTGAAGAATCAGATGCAGTAATTCAAAGCAAAATGTTTAGTCGTCAAGTTGAATCTGCTCAAAAACGTGTTGAAGGAAACAACTATGATACACGTAAAAATGTATTACAATATGATGATGTTATGCGTGAACAACGTGAAGTAATTTACGCGCAACGTCAAGAAGTAATTATGGAAGAAACTGATTTAACAGAAACATTAATGAACATGGTAAAACGTACGATTTCTCGTATCGTGGATAGCCATACACAATTAGAAAAAGAAAACTGGAATTTAGAAGGAATTGTTGATTTTGCTAGTTCAACGTTAGTGCATGAAGAGACAATTTCAGTAAAAGATTTTGAAAATAAAACACCAGAAGAAATCAAAAATTATTTAGTGGGTCGTACCCAAGAAGTATTTGATGCCAAAGCAGAACAGTTAAATGGACCTGAGCAAATGCTTGAATTCCAAAAAGTAGTAATCCTACGAGTAGTAGATACTAAATGGACGGATCACATTGATGCGATGGATCAATTACGTCAATCTGTTGGCTTGCGTGCATATGGACAAAATAATCCGCTTGTTGAATATCAAACTGAAGGATTTAATATGTTTGAAGAAATGGTTGGAGCAATTGAGTTTGAAGTAAGCCGACTATTTATGAAATCAGAAATTCGCCAAAATGTTCAAAGAGAGCAAGTAGCTCAAGGCGAAGCTGAGCATGGAGAAGTGGAAAGCAACACAGAAAGTAAAAAAAGACCAGTTCAAGTAGAAAAAGTTGGACGTAATGATCTTTGTCCATGTGGAAGTGGTAAAAAATATAAAAATTGTCATGGGAAAAATGCTTAGTCGTAATTAAAAAATCTTTGAACGATTTTTTATGACTATGAGGAATAAAATTGCTGAAAGTTGCCAAAATTCTTAGTTGAATTTTGGTGCTTTCTAGCTTATTTTTAGATGTTTGCTCTATTTTTTGCTGATTTAAAAATTATAAGCATATAAAAGTAGTCTGAAACTTTTTTATTAAGTATAAAAGGTGGTGTAGAACTGTTTTTAGTTTTATACCCTATTTTTCTATTCAAAAAAATTGATTATCGAAAGGAATAATATGCCCATGGAAAATGCTGAAATTCGTAGTATTTTGGATGAAATGAATCAATCAATCACTAGTTTTAGGGGGTCTCTTTGACTTAGATCACTTAGAAGAATCAATCGCTGAAATCGAAAGTAAAATGGCTGAACCAGGTTTTTGGGACAATTCAGAAGAAGCTCAAAAATTGATTAATGAATCTAATGTTTATAAAGAGAAGTACAATCAATTCCACACCTTAGCGGATGAATTAGAAGAACTAGAAATCATGAATGAAATGCAGCAAGAAGAGTTCGATGAAGAAACGCAACTTGAACTTGAAGAAAAATTAAAATTGTTAAAAGAAAAACTAACAACGTATGAATTATCTTTACTTTTAAATGAACCTTATGATAAAAATAATGTAATCATTGAACTTCATCCAGGAGCTGGCGGGACAGAATCTCAGGATTGGGGTAGTATGTTATTGAGAATGTATACTCGTTGGTCTGAGCAACACGGTTATCAGGTGGAAACCTTAGACTATCAAGCAGGTGATGAGGCGGGAATTAAGAGTGTAACACTCCTAATCAAAGGTTATAACGCGTATGGGTATCTAAAATCTGAAAAAGGGGTGCATCGTTTAGTTCGAATTTCTCCTTTTGATTCTGCTAAACGTCGTCATACATCTTTTTGTTCAGTAGATATCATGCCTGAATTAGATGAAACAGTCGAAGTGGATATTAATACGGATGATTTGAAAATCGATACCTACCGCGCAAGTGGTGCTGGTGGACAACATATCAATAAAACAGAATCAGCCGTTCGGATTACTCATATCCCGACAGGAACAGTCGTTGCCAGCCAAGCACAGCGTTCTCAGTTGAAAAACAGAGAACAAGCCATGGGAATGTTAAAAGCTAAACTTTATCAACTAGAAGTTGAAAAAAAGGCACAGGAAGCTGCTAGCTTACGAGGAGAACAAATGGAAATCGGTTGGGGTTCTCAGATTCGTTCTTATGTTTTTCATCCGTACTCTATGGTCAAAGATCATCGAACCAATTATGAGACCGGGAATGTGCAAGCAGTCATGGATGGAGACTTAGATGGTTTCATTGATGCGTACTTAAAATTGAAACTAAGTTGACAGGTTCATTAAAATGAAATAAAATTGTAAACTGCTGCAAGAACACTGAAATAAAGTCATGCTATAATGATTGTTAGTTCAGATAAAAGAGATGGAGAGAATTAGCCATGATTGAAATGAAAGATGTAATGAAAAAATATTCGAATGGAACCACTGCGATTCGAAATATTTCCGTTAAAATAGATCAAGGTGAGTTTGTTTATGTTGTAGGCCCTTCAGGTGCTGGTAAATCAACATTTATCAAATTGATGTATCGAGAAGAAAAAGCCACTAAAGGATATTTAGATGTTGCTGGTCATGATTTAATCAAAATTAAAAATAGCGAAGTTCCTTATTTAAGAAGAGAAATCGGAATAGTTTTCCAGGATTACAAGTTATTGACGAAGAAAACGGTGTATGAAAATGTTGCTTATGCGATGCAAGTTATTGGCCGTAAACCACGCGATGTAAAAAAACGTGTGATGGAAGTCCTTGATTTAGTTGGTTTGAAGCATAAAGTGCGCGTCTTCCCAAGTGAATTGTCTGGGGGAGAACAACAACGAGTTTCTATTGCTCGAGCGATTGTAAACACACCTAAAGTATTGATTGCAGATGAACCTACAGGTAATTTGGATCCTGAAAATTCATGGGAAATCATGAAATTATTGGATAGAATTAATGCACAAGGTACGACTGTTGTAATGGCGACACATAATAGTAATATAGTAAACACAATCCGTCATCGAGTAATCGCGATTGAAAATGGTCGAATTATTCGAGATCAAGCGGAAGGAGAATATGGTTACGATGATTAGATCTTTTTTTTCACACGTATTAGAAAGTATTAAAAGTTTAAAACGTAATGGGTGGATGACTGTTGCTTCTGCCAGTGCTGTAACAATCACTTTAGTATTAGTAGGAATTTTCATGGCTGTTATTTTTAATGCAACAAAATTAGCCAAAGATATTGAAGAAAATGTTATCGTTTCTGTTTTTGTTGATATTAATACCTCGGCAGAAGATATGCAAACTTTGGAAAAAGAATTGAATGAAATTCCTAAAGTAGAGACTATTTCTTATTCAAACAAAGATAAACAATTAAAGAAAATTCAAGAACAAATGGGAGATGCTTGGAATCTTTTTGAAGGTGATAGTAATCCTTTATATGATGTTTATTATGTAAGTGCTAAGGAACCTGCTGATACAAAAGAAATTTCAGAAAAAGCCGCGGAGTTACCAAATGTTTTTAAAGCAGACTACGGTGGCGTTTCATCAGATAAGATTTTTTCAATTGCTGCAACAGTTAGAACTTGGGGACTTGGAGCTGCAGTTTTATTACTATTCGTAGCAGTCTTCTTGATTTCAAATACGATTCGAATTACGATTTTATCTAGACAAAGAGAGATTCAAATCATGCGTTTAGTAGGAGCGAAAAACGGATTTATCCGTTGGCCGTTCTTTATTGAAGGGGCATGGATTGGGTTATTGGGATCCATCATTCCTATTTTGATTTTAACTTTTGGTTATCAACAATTTTACAGTTTATTTAATCCTCAATTGTTACGATCAAACTATTCATTATTAAAACCTGAGTCATTTGTTTGGCAATTAGATTTAATGATGGTTGCTACAGGAATGGTTATTGGTTCATTAGGTTCAATCATTTCAATGAGACGTTTCTTAAAAATCTAATGCAACAAAGATTTTTACTTAATACTAATGAACAAGCAATCAACGTTTAAAAATAGTTAATTTAACTACTAAATGGTTAGAACAAGCCAGCCCTTTTGGTTTTGTTCTAACCATTTTTACTTTACATCGCTTCTGAAGTCCGTTAAGCTTTAGTTGGAAGATAAATGGGTAGTGGAATGGTTAATTGGGGTGGGAAAAATGAAATTTTTGTACGATAATTTTTTTGTTAGTATATTTATTGCGAATATGCTTTTATCAATGATCATTGTTTTCAGGGAACGAAAACAAACAGCTCAAACTTGGTCATGGCTATTAGTTTTAATGTTTATCCCTGTTTTAGGGTTCATCTTATATATTTTTCTTGGACGAGGAATTTCAAAAGATAAAATTTTCGATATGAAAATGCAAGCAAAAATGGGAATGAATGCGGAAATAGAAAAAGAACGACAATCGCTTTTAAGAGGCCTATTTCCTCATCCGCCTACTGGGCAGGTTGATCCAAAGCAGCTTATTTATATGTTAACGGTTTTTGAAAGTTCACTATATACAACGAATAATGAAGTGGTGCTTTTTACAGATGGTAGAGAAAAATTTAACGCATTAATCAACGATATACGTAAGGCTAAACATCATATTCATATGGAATATTACATTTATCGTGGGGATTCTTTAGGAAAAGAGATACGAACCGAATTAACAGCCGCTGCTAAACGTGGCGTAAAAGTTCGGTTATTGTTGGATGCATGGGGTTCTACGCAAGTTAATATGAAATTTTTTGCAAGTTTAAAACAATTTGGAGGAGAAGTGTCTTTCTTCTTCCCGTTATTTGTTCCATATTTAAATCCTCGGATTAATTATCGAAATCATCGTAAAATAGTTGTTATTGATGGTCAAATTGGTTACACAGGTGGATTTAATGTCGGGGATGAATACTTAGGGTCTGTGAAAAAATTTGGTTATTGGCGGGATAATCATATTCGCATTATGGGGGATGCTGTTTATAGTTTGCAAAATCGCTTTTTAATGGATTGGAATTCACAACACAAACAAGAACTCGGTCATGATTCAGCCTTTTTCCCTAAGATTCATTCACAAGGCAATAAAGCGATTCAAGTTGTAACAAGTGGGCCAGACTCAGAACATGAGCAAATTAAAATGACCTATTTGAAAATGATTGGGATTGCCAAAAGAGAGATTCTGATTCAAACCCCGTATTATATTCCTGATGCTTCGATTCATGAAGCAATCAAGTTGGCTTTACTTTCAGGAATTAAAGTGCGAATTCAAATTCCCAATAAACCAGATCATATGTTGGTTTATTGGGCAACCTATTCATTTGCGGCGGAGCTATTAGAATATGGAGCGATTATTGAAACATATGAAAAAGGCTTTATTCACGCGAAAACAATGATTATTGATAGTGGCATTGTTTCTGTTGGATCTGCGAATATCGACATGCGATCTTTTCAACTTGATTTTGAAGTAAATACAATTATTTATGATGATAAATGCGCTTATGAAGTAAGAGAAGCCTTTTATAAGGATTCTGAGGTTTCAGAATTGTTAACGGAAGAAAAGTATCAAAATCGTGGACTGATTATTAAATTGAAAGAAGGATTAGCTCGATTGATTTCGCCGCTATTATGAGAAACTCTTATTAGGAATTATATTGAAAATAATCTGTATCATCATTTTCTAACATCGTTTGAGCATAATTCATATTTTAGTTAATAAATATATGAGAAAGTTGTTATTGTTTTGAATTCAAAAAATAGTTGAATAAATTAAAAATAGTTAATTTTTTATCGAAGTCGTATAATCAAATTTCCCTGATTATACGACTTTTTATTTTGCGTTAACATTTTTTTAGTCATCTGTTGTTATTTTATGCTGAAAAAAGGATTTTTGATAAACTTATAATTTTCAACGTCGAAGGATAATGTTAAAATAAATTGATTGAATTGAATTTGGAGGTTTTGTAGATAAATGAAAAAAAAGATGCTCTTATTTTTTAGTCTAATAATGGTGATGGGACTTTCCGGCTGTGCTAAGTGGATTGATCGTGGCGAATCGATTACGGCAGTGGGTTCATCGGCCTTACAACCACTGGTGGAGACTGCCAGTGAAGAATACCAAAGTTTGCATCCCGGCCGTTTTATTAATGTACAAGGTGGCGGAAGTGGGACAGGGCTAAGTCAAGTCCAGTCTGGTGCAGTAAACATCGGGAATTCTGATGTGTTTGCAGAAGAAAAAAATGGGATTGATGCAGCTAAGCTTGTGGATCATAAAGTTGCTGTAGTTGGGATTACTCCAATCGTTAATAAAGGCGTAGGCGTAACGGATATTTCCTTAGAAAATCTAAGAAAAATCTTTTTAGGCGAAATTACGAACTGGAAAGAAGTCGGCGGAAATGATGTAGAGATTGTTCTTTTAAACCGTGCGACAGGAAGCGGAACAAGGGCAACTTTTGAAAAATGGGTATTAGATGGTAAAACAGCAATTCGTGCCCAAGAACAAGATTCAAGCGGTATGGTTCGCTCAATTGTTGCGGATACACCAGGAGCTATCAGTTATACAGCTTTTTCATATGTTAGTGAGGACGTTGATACGCTTAGTATTGATGGCGTTAAACCGACAGATGAGAATGTGATTGATAACAAGTGGGATATTTGGTCTTATGAACATATGTATACTTTAGGAGAACCTGAAGAATTAACAAAAGAGTTTTTAGATTTTATGTTGTCTGATGATGTTCAAGAAAAAATCGTTGGAGAATTAGGTTATATCCCTATCTTGAAAATGAAAGTTGAACGTGATTGGGAAGGAAATATTATCAAATAACGGACCTTTACACAAAATTTACAAACTTAACACAAGCTTTACATGTTATTAAACGTAAATTGATGTTAAAAAGTTAGACTTATTTTTATGAGGATTTAAATAAAAATTGAATGAGATAAAAATAACCGAAACTAGTTTATCGTTTTTCTTATAAGAGGAGGAGTATTTTTTGGAAGACATACAAAAACAATTAGTAACAAAATCAAAGCGCGCAAAAATAGAGCAGCGTGGAAAAGCTATTAGTTTTCTATGTATTGCTTTGATTGTTTTAGTTGTATTATCAATCTTCTATTTTGTTGCAAGTAAAGGATTGGCAACTTTTTTTACCAATAAAATTAGCTTTAAAGATTTTTTATTTGGAACGAATTGGAACCCTAGCGAAATGGGTGCCGATGGAAAACCAATGGTCGGGGCATTACCGATGATAGCTGGTTCTTTCATTGTTACTTTTTTATCTGCAATTGTAGCAACACCTTTTGCAATTGGTGCGGCTGTTTTTATGACCGAAATTTCTCCCAAAAAAGGGTCAAAAATTCTACAGCCAGTTATTGAGTTACTTGTCGGGATTCCTTCCGTAGTTTATGGTTTTATTGGATTATCTGTTATTGTTCCGTTTATCCGTTCTATTTTTGGCGGTACAGGATTCGGGATTTTAGCTGGGACTTTTGTTTTGTTTGTTATGATTTTGCCAACTGTCACAACGATGACAGTGGATGCGTTAAAATCAGTCCCTAGACATTACCGTGAAGCCTCTTTAGCTTTAGGTGCAACGAGATGGCAAACGATATATAAAGTAGTATTACGAGCAGCAGTTCCGGGAATTTTAACCGCTGTTGTTTTTGGAATGGCTCGTGCATTTGGTGAAGCATTAGCGATTCAAATGGTTATTGGGAATGCAGCAATTATGCCTTCAAGTTTGACAACGCCAGCTTCAACACTAACAAGTATTTTAACCATGGGAATTGGAAATACGATTATGGGAACAGTTGAAAACAATGTTCTTTGGTCACTAGCATTGATTCTATTAGTGATGTCATTATTCTTTAACATTGTAATCCGTATCATTGGTAAAAAAGGAGTGCTGAAATAATGAATGCAAAGAAAATAGATAAAATTGCAACAGGAGTCCTCTATTTTATTGCTGGAATCATCGTTATGATTTTAGCGGCCCTTTTACTATATATTTTAGTTCGTGGGATTCCACATATCTCTTGGGAATTTTTGACTCAACCATCTAAAGCATATCAAGAAGGTGGCGGAATTGGGATTCAACTTTTCAACTCGATTTATTTATTGTTTATTACTATGCTAATTAGTTTTCCTATTTCTTTAGGAGCAGGAATCTATTTATCCGAATATGCAAAAAAGAATTGGGTCACAGATGTGATTCGTACGTCGATTGAGATTTTAAGTTCTTTACCTTCAGTCGTTGTTGGTCTTTTTGGTTTTCTAGTATTTGTTGTTCAAATCGGATACGGTTTTTCGATTCTTTCTGGAGCATTGGCTTTAACCTTTTTCAATTTACCTTTATTGACAAGAAATGTAGAAGAATCCTTAAAGGCTGTTCATTATACACAACGAGAAGCGGGGCTAGCTTTAGGTTTGTCGCGTTGGGAAACAGTGACAAAGGTTGTTGTACCAGAAGCCTTGCCAGGGATTCTAACGGGGGTTATTTTAAGTTCTGGTCGTATCTTTGGTGAAGCGGCTGCGTTAATCTATACAGCTGGTCAAAGTGCACCAGCTTTAGACTTTACGAATTGGAATCCGTTGAGTGTTTCCAGTCCAATCAGTATTTTTAGACAAGCAGAAACATTAGCTGTTCATATTTGGAAAATCAATACAGAAGGCACGATGCCTGATGGTGCGGCTGTCTCTGCCGGAGCATCTGCAGTGTTGATTTTAGTGGTACTATTATTTAATTTTGGTGCGCGATTCATTGGAACAAAATTGCATAAAAAGATGACATCAGCCTAATGTTAGGAGAATTAGCATGAAAGAGTATAATCTATCTGAAACCAATATCATTACGTTAAACGAACCCGTGGCGCTTCATACTGAAGATTTACATGTTTGGTATGGTGAAAACGAAGCAATCAAAGGAGTCGATTTACAATTTGAAAAAAATAAAATTACAGCCCTGATTGGTCCTTCTGGTTGTGGAAAATCAACCTATTTACGTTCACTGAATCGTATGAATGACGGAATCGCAAATACCAAAATAACTGGAAAAATTATTTACAAAGATGTTGACGTGAACACAAAGGAAGTTGATGTGTATGAAATGCGTAAACGAATTGGAATGGTTTTTCAACGTCCAAATCCGTTCAGTAAATCTATTTATGAAAATATAACTTTTGCATTGAAACAACATGGCTTAAAAGATCCAAAACAATTAGATGAGATTGTTGAAACTAGCCTCAAACAAGCGGCTCTTTGGGATCAAGTCAAAGATAATCTACAAAAAAGTGCCTTAGCATTATCAGGGGGACAACAACAACGGTTGTGTATTGCTAGAGCAATCGCCATGAAACCTGATATTTTATTACTAGATGAGCCAGCAAGTGCGCTAGATCCAATTTCGACAGGAAAAGTAGAAGAAACGTTGGTTAACTTAAAAGACGATTATACCATCGTAATCGTGACCCATAATATGCAACAAGCGGCACGGATTAGTGACTATACTGCATTTTTCTATCTTGGTAAAGTGATTGAATACGATCACACAAGAAAAATCTTTACACGACCAAAAATTCAAGCGACAGAAGATTACGTTTCTGGTCATTTTGGATAGGAGGGATAAGGCTAACATGTCAAATACAATTATTTCGTCAAAAGACTTACATTTATATTATGGTAAAAAAGAAGCATTAAAAGGCATCGACCTTGAAATCAGTCAAGGAGAAATCACGGCAATGATTGGTCCCTCTGGCTGTGGAAAATCAACTTATCTGCGCTCGTTAAACCGTATGAACGATTTGATTCCAGGAGTGACGATTACAGGTAGTGTGATGTATAAAAAAAGAGATATTTATGGACCTAAAACGGATACTGTAGAGCTTCGTAAAGAAATCGGGATGGTTTTCCAACAACCCAATCCTTTTCCTTTTTCAGTGTATGAAAATGTGATTTATGGTCTTCGCTTAAAAGGCGAGAAGAATAAACAAGTTCTAGATGAAGCGGTTGAGTCGAGTTTGAAAGCTGCGGCAGTTTGGGACGATGTTAAAGATAAGCTCCATAAAAGTGCCTTATCATTATCAGGCGGTCAACAACAACGCGTTTGTATTGCTCGTGTCTTAGCTGTTGATCCTGAGATTATTTTGTTGGATGAACCGACGAGTGCTTTAGATCCAGTATCAAGCGGGAAAATTGAAAATATGCTTTTGACATTAAAAGAAAAGTATACGATGATTATGGTGACGCATAATATGTCTCAGGCTTCACGGATATCAGATAAGACAGCCTTCTTTTTACAAGGAGAGTTGATTGAGTTTAATGATACGAAAAAAATATTTTTAAATCCAAAAGAACAACAAACTGAAGATTATATTTCAGGAAAATTTGGATAAAAAAGGAGGAAGATTATATGCTACGTAGTCAATTTGAAGAAGAACTATTAAATCTACACAATCAATTTTACGAAATGGGTATGATGGTTAGTAGTGCATTACATAAATCAGTGCGCGCCTATATCGATCATGATAAAAAAATTGCCAATGAAGTGATTGAATCAGACGTCGAAATTAATAATATGGAAGTTAAGCTAGAGAAAAAAAGTTTTGAAATGATTGCTTTGCAACAACCTGTTACGACTGATTTACGAATGATTATTACGGTAATGAAAGCTAGTTCTGATTTGGAAAGAATGGCAGACCATGCAGTATCTATTGCTAAATCTACTATTCGATTAAAAGGAGAAACTAGAATTCCTGAAATTGAAAAAGATATTTCTGATATGTCAGATTATGTAAAAAAAATGGTGGATAATGTTTTGGTTGCTTACATCAAGACGGATGAAAAAGATGCACGTTTGATTGCGAAAATGGATGATCATGTCAACGAATATTTCACTAACATTTATAATGATGCAATTAAATATATGCAAAATAATCCTGAAACGGTTATTAGTGGAACTGATTACTTGCATGTTGCGACATTTTTGGAGCGAATTGGTGATTACGTAACCAATATTTGTGAATGGATTGTTTATCTTGCAACAGGAAAAATTACTGAGCTAAATACGAATCATGATGAAGTTTTGTAAAAGTAAATTAATTTTAGATAGACGAAAAATCATTTGAACTATAGAAAAAACACGGAAATCATCTGATTTCTGTGTTTTTTCTATAATTTATCGACTTGTACCGAAGTACAAGGAAAAATTCATTCTTAAGTCCTATGACAAAAGAATAAAAAAAAGGCATAATAAGCATATAAGGAAAACACCTTCGGGTGAAAAAATTTGCTAAGGAGGCAATTTCCATGAAAGAAAGAGAACGAGTATTAGACTTAGTGAAAAAAGGAATTCTGTCGTCAGAAGAAGCATTAGTATTATTAGAAAATATGGCTACAGAAAAAGATGAACAACAAATTGAAAAAGCTGCTAATAAAGTGAACACAACTACTGACACTAAAGAAAATGATAGAGTTGCAGATTTATTGAATAATTTGGAAAACGATGAAGAAAAAGTCGATCCTGAAGTGACAGATGAAGATGTAAAAGATAAAGAAAAAGAAGATTTAGCCCGTTTGGAAAAAATTTTAGATGATTTGGCAACACAAGCGAATCACGCTTCAGCTGAATTAGATGAAGTGAATGTTGAAATCGATGGTCTTAAAGACGAATTGAGAGTAGCTCAAGAAAGATTAATGGAGCTGAACACTAAAGAAGAATTAAGTGAACTTTCAGAAGAAGAATTACATGAAAGAACCGATTTAGAGGCTGAAATCAAAGCCCTTGAAGATTCATTAGATAATCGAAACCAAGAAAAAGTCGCTTTAGAAGCGGAATTGAAAAATATCCGTAAAGAACAGTGGTCTGGAAAGAAAGAAAAAGTCGCTTCTTCCTTTGATATCCCAGATGATTGGAAAGAACAAGCAACAGATACAATCAATCAAGTCGGCGAAAAAATGAGTGAAGCTGGTTCGCAATTAGGTTCATTCTTGAAGAAAACATTCTCTACGTTCTCAGAAACAATGAATGAAAATATGGAATGGAAAGATGTTAGTTTCAGAGTTCCAGGAATTGCGACAACTAAATTCGATCATGAATTTAATTATCCATCACCAAAAGCTAGTTTGATTGATGTGAAAGTTGCAAACGGAAATATTGTTTTTAAATCTTGGGACAAAGAAGATGTTAAAGTTGAAGGTAAAATTAAATTATATGGCAAAATGGATGAAGCAACACCACTTGAATCATTTTTGGAAAGAAGCCATATTGATGTAGATGATGAAACTATTTCATTCCAAATTCCAAACAAACGTGTTCGCGCAGATCTAGTCTTTTATTTACCAGCACGGATGTATGATCATGTTTCAATCAAATTATTGAATGGAAATGTGACAATCGAATCTTTACAAGCGAAAGATGTTTATGTGAAATCAACGAATGGTACGATTGTTGTTGACTCAATTCATGCGACCATGCTTGAAATTGAAGGCGTCAATGGTGATATTAAAGTCGTTGATGGTGAGATTTTAGATAATATTATTGAAACTGTAAACGGAACAGTAACTGTGACAGCAACTCCACAAAATATTGGTGTTTCATTGATTAATGGAGATGTAAGAATTTCAGCAAAAGAAACTGTATTACAAAAAATTGATGCAAGTTCTGTCAATGGAAATGTAAAAATTGCTGTGCCAACTGCACTTGGATTAGAAGGAACAGTAAAAACAAGCCTTGGCAGTATCAATAGCCGTTTAAATGATTATGAAGTAGTGCGTGAAAAGAAAGAACGTACGAACCAATTATTACAATTCAGACGTGTAAATGAAGAAAAAATGGCACAAATCAATGCTTCTACAACAACAGGAAATATTTATCTGAAAGATACAGATAAATAAGTATTTAGAGGCTTGGAAATACTCATCTAGCCTGTTGGAATGAGCAGGCTGATGAGCTAAAAAACTAAAAAGTTGTAAATTGAATAAAAATCTTTATACTTTAAAGATGAGAGGTGAGCGAAATGAAAAGAAAATTAACAAAATCTCCAAATAATGTAGTTTTAACAGGAACGCTTGGGGGAATAGCAGAATGGATTGGAATCGATCCAACTATCGTGCGGGTGATTTATGTCATTGCATCGTTTGGTCTACTTGGCAGCCCAGTCCTTTTATACATTTTATTAGCTGTATTGATTCCTTCAGGAAAACATAGAAATCGTGATTATTATGGAAATAATAGTTCTTACAATAGAAATTCAAACAGAACGAATCCATATGCACAAAATACTAAAAAAAGAAAAGAAGCTGAAAAAGTTAATGATGATGATTGGAGTGACTTTTAATGACCTATTTCCAAAGATTGGTCGTTAATACGCTAACTTTTGTCTCACTATCTGTGATGTTTCCCAATATGATTTTTGTCAGAAGTATTTGGATGGCAGTTATTGCAGCGTTTGTACTATCTATCTTAAATATGTTAGTAAAACCAGTACTTTCGCTATTATCACTGCCATTAACTTTTCTGACATTTGGATTATTTAGTTTTGTTGTAAATGCTGCGATTCTTCGAATGACATCATTTTTTGTTGGCGATGCTAACTTCGGCTTTTCTAGTTTTGGTGCAGCAATTCTAATGGCTGTGGTCATGTCAATTGTTAATGCGATTGTCAGTGATCATAATATGGATAAATATGCTAGATAAAAAACGGTTGTGATAAAAGACAGTTTAGAGCAAGTACTTAAAAAAATTTTTAAGAAAGTGTTTGGACATCTACTTTTTCACACCGTTTTATTCGGCTTTTAGCTGAGACTCACTGAAATCATTTTGGATTTTATTGTGAGTCTTATTTTTTATAAATTTTTTTTAAAAGCAACTTCAAAAGGGTGAAGCAACACTTACAAGATGATATTCTGGTTGTCGGGCAATGAAATTATTGAAAATATGCATAAAGTCGATTTGATCCTTAGCGAAAAAATTGATTTGAACTGGCTTTTCTTTTGGTGCGATTTTTACTGCCAGTTCGTCCAAAGAATAATTGCGAAACGTTCTTTTAGAGTAAATTTTTCGAGAAACGACTAAGCCTTGAAAGAGTAAATAGCAAATTACTTTATCCTTAAAAAAACACCAACAAATTTGCCAAGAAGTTTTGAGTGCCGTCGTTGTTTTTTGTAGTTTTGAGAAAAAACGAGTTATAAATTGCCAGTCGTCTCTTAGTAGAATGGCTTTTTCATATAAATAATTTTCAGCAGTTTCTTGCATATTTTGTTCAATTCGTTCTTGAATGATTGAAGAACACCCATTAAATGTATCAAGTAACTCGGTTGTGATTTGTTTGTTAGAAAGAGCTGGAACTTTGTATGGAATAATGGATTGTTGCCAAGTGTTTTTTTGATTTAGTCCATAAACAGACTGGATAATCCATTTAACTTTTTTTAATTGATAGCGTGTTGGAAAAGGACCGAAACAAGCTTGTTCTGTTGGCGTAGAACGTATAAAAATTTGTGGTTTTTCTTGTTTTATGTTAACTTCCAAATAGTGGTATCGTTCAAAATGATTCATTTGCCGATTATAAATAGGGCGATGCTTTTGGATTTCTTGACATTCTAATAATAGTGCATCTAATTCAGTATCCGTTGTTATGATACTAAAATCATGAATTTGCTGTACCATTCGTTTTGTTTTATTTGAATGTTGCTTATTTTGCATAAAATAACTTTTCACACGTTCTTTCAGCTTATTTGCTTTACCAATATAAATAATGTGATCTTTTTTATCTTTCATAAAATAAATACCAGGAGAGGCAGGGAGATTGGTTGCTTTTTGTTTTAGATAATCAATCATGCCTTCATCTCCTTAGTATGGAATAGCGTTGCTTTAAAATTAGTATACGAATGTAACTAAAAAAGTCAATTAGAATGACGGTGCATAAACTAATTTTTCTTATAATCTATGACCATAGCTTCGTCTATTTTTAGCATACCATAAAAAGGCGAGTGATTTTAGTTTTGTTGGAATAGTAGAACTATTTTGAGAAATCGACTCAAGAAATAGGCTATAAATTATTTAAATAGTGTAAATTTCACTACATTTTTATGAATAGGTAGAAACTTAGGAGCTGAAATGATAAAATAAAACGAGTACTGGAAAGGAATGGGAGATCATTTATGGAAGAGGTTGTTAAGATTCATCAATTAGTCAAGAAGCTTTCTTTAGAAGTTGTTTATGGAAATGAAGAGAGTTTAAATAGAGTCATTCAAACGAGTGATATTTCTCGTCCAGGTTTGGAATTGACAGGTTATTTTAATTATTATTCTCATGATCGCTTACAGTTGTTTGGCAGTAAAGAAATCACCTTTGCGCAACGAATGATACCTGAAGAAAGATTACTAGTGATGAGACGTTTGTGTGAAAAAGATACGCCAGCTTTTATTGTTTCAAGAGGACTTGAAGTTCCAGAGGAAATGCTTCAAGCGGCAAAAGAAGCGGGAGTTTCTATTTTACGCTCACCAATAACGACTTCAAGACTATCTGGTGAAATTTCAAGCTATCTTGATGGTCGTTTAGCGACAAGAACGAGTGTCCATGGTGTTTTGGTGGATGTATATGGTTTAGGTGTACTGATTCAAGGAGATAGCGGTATCGGGAAAAGTGAAACAGCATTAGAATTGATTAAAAGAGGACATCGTTTGATTGCCGACGATCGCGTGGATGTTTATCAACAAGATGAATTAACTGTTGTTGGAGAACCACCAAAAATTTTACAACATTTGATTGAAATTCGAGGAATTGGAATTATTGATGTTATGAATCTATTTGGTGCCAGTGCGGTTCGTGGTTTTATGCAAGTCCAATTAGTCGTTTATCTTGAAGCGTGGGCAAAAAATAAAAAATATGATCGTTTAGGTTCTGACGATACGATGGTGGAAATTGCGAATGTTGATGTGCCACAAATCAAAATTCCAGTTAAAACAGGGCGAAATGTAGCCATCATCATTGAAGTTGCTGCTATGAACTTTAGAGCGAAAACTATGGGGTATGATGCGACAAAAGCATTTGAAGATCGATTATCTCAATTAATTGAAGAAAATTCAGGAATGTAAGGAGCAAATTGGATGTTAGGATTCACTAATCCAGTGGCGTTCAACTTATTTGGAATTGCCGTATACTGGTATGCGATCATCATTGTTTCAGGAATTATTTTGGCGGTTTGGTTAAGTAGCCGTGAAGCAGTTCGTGTTGGAATGAAAGAGGATGATGTTATTGATTTTATGCTTTGGGGATTGCCCAGTGCAATTATTGGTGCGCGTCTCTATTATGTGATTTTTGAGTGGAAAGATTATATTAATAATCCAATTGAAATCTTTTATACAAGGAATGGCGGTTTAGCTATTTATGGTGGGTTGATTGGTGGCGGAATTGCGTTGTTACTATTTAGTAGACATCGTTTTATCTCACCATGGACTTTCTTAGATATTGCCGCACCAAGCGTTATTATAGCGCAAGCAATAGGGCGCTGGGGTAATTTTATGAATCATGAAGCTTATGGGCCTGACACGACTCGTGGCTTTTTAGAAAGTTTACACTTGCCCAATTTTATTATCGACAATATGTATATTGATGGCATCTATCGCCAACCAACGTTTTTATATGAATCCGCATGGAATGTTTTAGGATTTATTTTATTGCTTTTATTACGAAGAAGAAAGAATTTTCTTAAACAAGGGGAAGTTTTCCTAGGCTATGTTATTTGGTATGCTTTTGGTCGTTTCTTCGTTGAAGGATTGCGGACAGATAGCTTATATCTATTCGGAAATATCCGAGCTTCACAAGTAGTATCATTATTGTTGTTCTTTGGTGCGATTGTAGTGATTGTGATTCGACGCAGAAATAAAAACTTAAAATTTTATGATCGCAGTCATCATAAACAAACGTGAGATGGAGCTGACTTTAAAAGCTTTTTTAGAAGAGGTTGGGACAAAAGCGGTTAGCTCCGAGAACCAAGTAGGTACGATGCATCATCGAATCACTACGTTCTTCGTGGCTTATCGCAATAAGAAGGAATTTCCGAAAATGACAAGAAACACGAAAGGTTTCCTTTCGATGTTGAATGATTCCTACTTGATGTTCTTCAAATTTTGGGTGAATTTCGGCTTATTTTATAAGAAAGTGAGCGATTCACTTTCTTAGTTGGGATTGCCAGTTGTACAACTGGCTAATTGTTTCCGAAGGAGTTACTTTTGTCTCACCTACTATAAGGACAGCTTGGAATCATAAAATTAAAAAAAAATAAAAAATACGTATAGAAACAAGTTGAAATGATTGTATCCTATTGTCGCTTCAATGAGTCAATGGATACAACCATTGCTTGTTTTTTAGAGGTGTATTATTTTATTATACCCTCTTGAAAGGAGTCGTTCACCAATGAAGCAAAAAGTTGCCGTCTTAGGTCCAGGATCTTGGGGTACTGCTTTGGCTCAAGTTTTGTCAGAAAATGGACATGAGGTTCATATCTGGGGAAATAATAAAGCTCAAATTGATGAAATAAACACATACCATACAAACAAAAATTACTTACCTGATTTGGTTCTTCCAGAAACGATAATAGGTGAAAGTTCTTTAGAGAAATGTATTGAAGGCGCAGATGCGGTTTTATTCGTTGTTCCGACGAAAGCAATACGTGCTGTTGCAAAGGAATTTACTGAAAAGTGCCAGAATCAGCCATTGATTATTCATGCCAGTAAAGGATTAGAACAAGGAAGCCATAAAAGAATTTCAGAAGTTCTTTTTGAAGAAATTCCAGCAGAGAAACGTCGTGGAATTGTTGTCTTATCGGGACCAAGTCATGCAGAAGAAGTTGCTGTTCATGATATTACTACGATTACAGCAGCAAGTGAGCTACTTTCTGAAGCAACATACGTTCAAAAACTATTTATGAATGATTACTTTAGAATATATACGAACGATGATGTAATCGGTGTTGAAACTGGTGCAGCATTAAAAAATATTATTGCTTTAGGTGCCGGTGCTATTCACGGGCTGGGCTTTGGTGATAATGCAAAAGCGGCTATTATGACAAGAGGTTTAGCTGAAATTAGTCGTTTAGGTGTTGCTATGGGCGCTAATCCGCTTACGTTTATTGGTTTAAGTGGTGTAGGCGATTTGATTGTTACCTGTACGAGTATTCATTCCAGAAATTGGCGAGCAGGTAATTTATTAGGCAAAGGTCATAGCTTGGACGAAGTTTTAGAAAATATGGGAATGATCGTTGAAGGAGTTTCAACAACCAAAGCGGCTTATGAACTCTCACAACAATTAAATGTGGAAATGCCAATCACTGAAACAATCTATGGCGTATTATACGAAGGACAAGCAATTGAAACTGCAGCGAAAGAAATTATGCTGCGTGATGGAAAAGTAGAAAATGAATTCACAATATAAATCAGGAGGATTATAAAATGAAAGTAAAAAAAGCTGTAATACCAGCAGCAGGTTTAGGAACTAGATTTTTACCAGCAACCAAAGCAATGGCGAAAGAAATGTTACCTATCGTTGATAAACCAACCATTCAATTTATCGTAGAAGAGGCTTTGGCTTCTGGCATCGAGGATATCTTAATCGTAACAGGAAAAGCAAAACGTCCAATTGAAGATCATTTTGATGCTAATTTTGAATTAGAAAGTAATTTAAAAGAAAAAAATAAAACGGACTTGTTAAAATTAGTTGAAGAAACAACCGATGTAAATCTTCACTTTATCCGTCAATCTCATCCGAAGGGATTAGGACATGCTGTTTTACAAGCAAAAGCTTTTGTCGGTAATGAGCCTTTTGTGGTTATGTTAGGCGATGATATCATGGAAGATAAAGTCCCTCTTTCAAAACAATTAATGAACGATTATGAAGCAACACATGCATCAACGATTGCGGTTATGGAAGTTCCGCACGAAGAAACATCAAAATATGGAATTATTAATCCAGAAGCTGAAGTATCAAACGGATTGTATAGTGTAAATAGTTTTGTTGAAAAGCCAAAACCTGAGGAGGCGCCAAGCGATTTAGCGATTATTGGTCGTTACCTTCTGACTCCAGAAATTTTTGATGTGCTTGAAAAACAACAACCAGGTGCAGGAAATGAAATTCAATTAACAGATGCGATTGATACATTAAATAAAACACAACGCGTTTTTGCAAGAGAATTTAAAGGCAAACGTTACGATGTTGGCGATAAATTTGGCTTTATGAAAACAAGTATTGAATATGGTTTAGAACATCCAGAAGTAAAAGAGAATTTAAGAGAATACATTATCGAATTGGGTGCGGAATTATCAAAAGAAGATAAAACCAAATAACTTAAGAAGAACTATTAAGACAACTAAATGTAATTCTTTGTCTTGATAGTTTTTTTTGTTTTTTTAATATATGTATGAGAAAGTAAAAATTCTTTTAATTTATCCTCTAAAAATAAAAAATGATTAAAACATAGTTTGATGGATGTATTATTGAGATGAAATGAAATATATTGACTTTTTAAGGTGGATTTTAGTAAATATTTTTATTTCTCTTGAAATTAATTACTTTTATCTTATTCTTATGATATGGGAATGATTTGAGAAATAACGCAGTTGGTGGTATTCTAAATTTATGATAAAAATTGAAGGAGGAGCTATAAATGACAGGTGGAGGAATTGCAGCTATAATTGCAGCAGTAGCATTTGCTGTTTTAGTAGTATTTATTATCTTACTTATAAACAAAATCACTCAAGTGGTTGAAAAAATCAATACAACAATTGCGGAAACGAATAAAACGATTGAGGTTATTACTTCAGATGTAGATCTTTTATCGCGGCAAGTTGAAGGACTTTTAGAAAAAGGGAACGAGCTTTTAGATGATGTTAATCAAAAAGTAGCGACGATTGATCCATTATTTGAAGCAGTTGCTGACTTGAGTGTGAGTGTTTCTGAATTAAATTTTGCCAGTAAAGATTTGGTAAGTAAAGTGACTTCTGTAGGTAAATCAACAGGGAAGGTTGGCATGGTAGGTAAAGTCGGCAGTGCTGCTTTTCATGCTTTCCGCTCTAAAAATAAAGTAAAAGATTAAAATAAACGAAAGAAACTGGAGGAAAGAACTATGGCGAAAAAAGGTGGATTTTTATTAGGTGCAATTATCGGAGGAACAGCTGCGGCAGTCGCTGCATTATTACTTGCACCAAAATCAGGTGAAGAACTTCGTAAAGACTTAGCAGATCGTAAAGAGGATTTAAAAGATAAAACGTCAGACTATACAGATTATGCGAAACAGAAAAGTTCTGATTTGACGTCTATTGCAAAAGAAACCGTTGATTCATTAAGCGGACAAGCTGCTGATTTAGCAGGGAATGTCAAAGATAAAACAAAAGAATCTTTTGAAAAAGTACAAGGTAATTCTGAACAAGTATTAGAATCTTTAAAAAATCAAACCAGTGACTTATCTAATCGCTTTAAAAAGGCTTCTGCTGATCTGAATGAACAAGCTGCTGAAATGCAAGATATCGCTGAGGAAGCGACTGAAGATATTTATATCGATGTGAAAGACTCGGCAAAGAAAGCAAAAGAAACAGTAAATGAAGGAGTCGAAGAAGCCAAAGAAGCGACTAAAGACGTACCTGAAAAAGCGGCAGAAGCAAAAAGTGATTTGAAAGAAATCGCAAAAGAAACAGCTGAAGATGTAAAACCGAAATAAACTTCTACAAAATAATAAATAGAGGCTGGAACAAACAACGTGATGAATAGTTGTTTGTTCCAGCCTCTATTTGTTAGTTGATGATTAATAAATCTTTTGGTGTTTTGGTAAATAATTCGCACCCATTTTTCGTCACATACAAACAATCTTCAATCCTCACACCTACTTTTTCTGGGATGTAAATTCCAGGTTCGATTGAGAAACACATCCCTTCTTCTATGACTAAATCATTGCCAGAAACTAAAGAAGGGAACTCATGAACCGTTGTACCGATACCATGGCCTAATCGATGATTAAAGTATTCTCCATATCCATAGCTTTCGATAACTTCTCGTGCAACACCGTCTAATTGACTGGCCGTCACTCCTGGTCGAACGGCTTCAATTGCTTTTAATTGAGCTTCAAGAACGATTTGATAGATGTCTTTTTGAAAATCAGTTGGTGTTTTGAAAGCAACTGTTCGAGTCACATCGCTACAATATCCATTCCAAACAACTCCTAAATCAAATAGTACAAGATCTTGTTTTGCTACCGTTGTAGTTCCTGGATGCCCATGCGGACTAGCAGCGTTTTTACCAGTTAAAACGAGTGTATCGAAACTCATTTTACTGACACCTTGTTTTTTGATTTGATACTCGATTTCCGCAAGGATTTCTTGTTCAGTCACGCCTTCTTGGATTGCTCGAAAACCAATTTCTAAAGCGACATCAGCCCATTTTCCAGCATCCATTAGTTTTTCTTTTTCTGCAGAGGTTTTGATTAATTGTAGTCGTTCAATGATTTGAGTTGCATTTGCTGAAAAATCTGCACTAGGAAAATAATGACGTAATTGATCGAAGCGCGCGACAGTTAATGCATCTTTTTCGGTTGCGATACGCTTAAAGTTGTTTAATTCATTTAAGAGATTAGCAATCTTTCCCCAAGGGTTTTCACTATCTAAATAACCATAAACGGGATATGTCCAAGAGCTGTTTTCAGCATCTTCGACTTCAAGTGCAGGAGTAAATAGAAATGGTTCGTTTTCTAAAGGAATAAACAAAGCTAAAACTCGTTCGTGAGGTTCACTTTTATATCCTGAAAAATAAGCGATATGTCCTGGATCACTGATATAAGTCAAATCGATTGCTTCATTTGCCATCCATTTTCTTAATTCATTTATCTTTTCTCGATTCATTAAAATCCTTCTTTCTACTAGTTATAATTAATTGTGTGGGCTAGGAGGTTGGGATAAAAGCGGTTAGCTCCAATAAGTAAGCCGAAATTGTTGTAAAACACAGCAAATGAAATAAGCTGATGTTGCACAATACCTAATCGGTTACCGAAAATTTGAAGAGTACCAAGTAGGAATCATTCAACATCGAAAGAAAAGCTTTCGTGTTTCTTGTCATTTTAGGAAATTCCTTCTTATTGTGATAAATCACGAAGAACGTAGTGATTCGATGATGCATCGTATCTCAGAGATCCCAACCTCAGTGTGTATTCATCCTACATTGATTTGAAGAGGAAAAATATTCGTTCAATAAAGGAATTTCCTTACTTAGTATAATACCACGAAAAGCAATAAAACGCTTTTTGAAATTAAAAATAAATTTTCATGAAAATAAAGGTAAAACGGTTGCAATACGCATAAACTTCTGCTATTCTATGTTGAGAAATGTAAATGAGATTTTCTGAAAATAGAAAAAATAACAATAGTAGGAGAAAAATGATGGAAAAACAAACAATCACCATTTATGATGTTGCTCGTGAAGCGAATGTGTCAATGGCCACAGTCTCTCGAGTTGTCAATGGGAACCCAAATGTGAAACCTGCAACAAGAAAAAAAGTTTTAGAAGTAATTGATCGTTTAGATTATCGTCCTAATGCTGTCGCTAGAGGTTTAGCAAGTAAGAAAACAACAACAGTCGGTGTAATTATTCCAGATGTGAGTAACATCTTTTTTGCTTCCTTAGCACGTGGTATTGATGATGTGGCAACGATGTATAAATATAACATTATCCTAGCCAACTCTGATGGAAACGATCAAAAAGAAGTAAACGTATTAAATAACCTTTTAGCAAAACAAGTGGATGGAATCATCTTTATGGGTCACCATATCACAGATGAAATTCGTGGTGAGTTTTCTCGTTCTAAAACACCAGTTGTATTAGCTGGTTCAATTGATCCTGATGATCAAGTTGGGAGCGTAAATATCGATTATACTGAAGCAACTAAACATGCAACAGATCTATTAGCTAAAAATGGCAATCAAAAAATTGCTTTTGTTAGTGGGGCTTTGATTGATCCTATTAACGGACAAAATCGTATTAAAGGATATAAAGAAGCATTAGCTGATAATGGATTATCATATAACGAAGGCTTGATTTTTGAATCAGAGTATAAATTTAAAGATGGCATCAATTTAGCCGAACGAATCAGAAATAGTGGTGCAACAGCGGCGTATGTTACAGACGATGAATTAGCAATTGGTTTATTAGATGGTATGCTTGATGCAGGCGTTAAAGTACCAGAAGAGTTTGAACTAATTACTAGTAATAATTCATTACTGACAGAGGTAGCTCGTCCACGTTTATCTAGTGTGACTCAACCACTATATGATATCGGTGCCGTAGCTATGCGTTTGTTAACTAAAATGATGAATAAAGAAGATGTGGAAGATAAATCAATTATTTTACCGCATGGAGTTGAAGAAAAAGGCTCGACCAAATAATTTTTACTATAAATTTAAGGGATTGTAGAAATAGTCATCACGGCTATTTCTACAATCCCTATTTTTCTATCATTGATTTTAATTGGATCTATTCTGTTGGATTTCTTGAGTTGGTTCTTTTTCTTCTTCTTTATTCTCATCTTTTTTATCATTTGATCCAGAACCTGATCCAGAGTTTGACCCAGAATTAGAACCTGAGTTCGATCCAGAGCTAGAGCCAGAATTTGATCCAGATCCAGAAGAAGATGGAGTAGAACTCTTTTGCCCTGCATATTTGCCCCAATAAGAGCTATAATTTGCATCTGTACCGCCAATACCAAATTTATACTGACTTTGTGGTGCGCCATTTTTAGCATATAAGGAGACTGTATTATCACCAGAAACTTTATATACACCACCATTATAATTAAAACTACCTGGTTTTTCGCCAGTAAAACTAGAAACTTGAGATTTGATGACGTCATCAGCTAAAGTAAATTTTTGTCCAATTCCGAATAGTTCAGGTTGGGCGTAATAAATAGCATTTGCTAGATTTGCCATATAATTTGCATTTCGATCACCACTATTTTCGCTCATTGCAAATGATTGATCATATCCTGTCCAAGAACTTAATGTGACTGTTGGCGTTGAAACAATTAACCAAGAATCTCTAAAATCATTAGTTGTACCTGTTTTCCCAACCCAGTCAGCTGTTCCTAGCTCAGGGTTGAGCCCTGCTACTGTGGGACCAAACTGTGTCGTTATTTTTGATGTGATAACAGAACGCATTAAATCATTCATTATAGAAGCTGTCGCATTTGAATAAACTTGCACAGGTGCTGCTTTATGTTCATAGATGACCGCACCATTGGAGTCAGTAATCTTATCAATCATATACGCTTCATTGTATTGTCCACCATTGGCTAAAGTTTGAAATGCATTGGTTTGTGTTAATACATCAACTCCAACGGATCCCATTGGTGCAGATTCATAGGTCCATTCATCAGATGCCGGGTAATTCATTTTACTCAAATAGTTATTATACGAGTAATTATCATCACCCATTTCTACTTTCATTGCATTATTTAAATTAAATACAGGAATATTATATGACCACTCAAGAGAAGTACGAACAGTATCAAATGTATTTGTACCTGGATTTGTCGCATTTACCAACGGTTGCCCATCAGATTTGAAGGTAGTTGGATAATTCGCTAAACGGCTTTCTGAACCAATAAATCCTTGATCGATAGCTGGTCCATAAACAGATAATGGTTTAATGGATGAACCGATTTGTCTAGGTAAATGAATATGATTATTTTGACTTTGATTATAGTCACGTCCAGCTACAAAACCAATCACTCTTCCTGTCTTATTGTCCATTAAGACATTTCCGGTTTCAACGGAATCTGTGCTATAACCATCATCTAACAAATAGCCATAATTTGCTACAGCATCTTGCATCGTATTATAGACGTTTTGGTCAATCGTTGAATGGATTGTATAGCCACGATTTTGGATTTCTTTTTTCGCTTGTTCTTGATATTGCTCGATTCCTAATTCATCTAAATCATTTTTTTTGATGCCTGCTTTTTCAATATTTTTATCTGCAATAATCGCTACTGCTTCATCAAGCAGGGTATAGTACAAGAAACCTTCTGTATTTGTATTGGCTTCTTCTTGTGGTAAAAAGTCTTGTTTTAAGTCATAGCTTTTAGCTGCTTCATACTCTTCTTTAGTAATTGCTTTTGCTCGATACATACTGAATAGTACAAAGTCTTTTCGTTTCATTCCAGCTGAAATATCTTCTTTTAGTTCACCTGTATTTGTATAAGGTGAGTAGTAAATTGGACTTTGAGGCAAACCAGCAATAAAAGCGGCTTGTGGTAACGTCAAATCATTGGCTGATTTTCCAAATAGTCCTTTCGCTGCTTCTTCGACTCCAGCGATATTTTCTCCTTTATTGTTACGTCCAAAGGGGGAAACATTTAAATAAGTTGTAACAATCTCATCCTTGGAAAAATACTTTTCGATTCGAAAAGCTAATAATATTTCATTGGCTTTTCGTTTAAAAGTCGTTTCATCGGTTAAGATTTGTTGCTTAACTAATTGTTGGGTTAAGGTTGAACCACCAGAAGTACCACCAATACCTGTTGCATCTGAAATCAATGCTCGAATTACTGCTTTAGGAACGACTCCATTGTGTTCTTCAAAATATTCATCCTCAGTAGAAATAATCGCCGTTTTTAAGAGCGGGGAAATATGATCGCTATTCACACGGGTCCGAATGAGATCTGACTTTATTGTAGCGATTGGTGTACCGTCCGCATACGTCATATGAGAGACTTCAGTGATATCACTGATTTCTTTTTGTAGCTCTTCTTTTGTTGGTGGTTGCGTATCGCCTACTAGAAAGGCGAAATAACCTACTCCGATACCCATACCTAAAGCCCCGCCTAAAAGAATCACGACGACACCAAAGATAAAAAGCGACTGAAATACACGTACAGTTACGTTTAATATTAAAGAAACTTTACTTCGTTTTAATAGACTTTTGTGGGAATGTTGTTTTGTTTTGTTAGGATTATCCTGATTATCCAAAAGCTTCACCTCGATACAAATGATACATTCCGTGATATTATAGCAAAAAAATAGACGAATGAACAGGTGTTCAGCTATTTCTCAGTGTTTTATCAAAAAAAGTTAAAAAAATACGGGATATATTTTTTATTCCCTTTTATTTACCCGCAGAATCAGGTAAGATAAAATATGATAATAAAAATTATGAATGATAAGGTTTGGGAGGAATAAAAATGAGTTCAGACTTTTTTAACGAGCTGAAAGAACGTGGCTTAATTCATCAAGTAACAGATGAAGCTGCTTTGACTAAACAATTAAATGAAGAGTCTGTCAAATTATATATAGGATTTGACCCAACAGCTGATAGTTTACACATTGGACACTTACTGCCAATATTAATGTTACGTCGTTTCCAATTAAATGGACATGTGCCGATTGCACTAGTTGGTGGGGGAACAGGTATGATTGGTGACCCTTCGTTCAAAGACGCAGAACGTAGCTTAAATACATTGGATACAGTTAAAGAGTGGTCATTAAGTATTAAAAATCAATTGTCTCGCTTCATTGATTTTGAAGATCAAACAAATCCAGCAATTCTTGCGAACAACTATGATTGGTTAGGGGAAATTTCTTTAATCGACTTTTTACGTGATGTCGGTAAAAATTTCACAATTAATTATATGATGAGTAAAGAGAGTGTAAAACGTAGAATTGAAACAGGGATTTCTTATACAGAATTTGCTTACCAATTATTACAAGCCTACGACTTTTTAAAATTATACGAAACGCAAGGCTGTTTATTACAATTAGGTGGTAGTGATCAGTGGGGGAATATTACTTCAGGGATTGAATTACTTCGTCGTGAACAAGAAGTTCAAGGATTCGGGTTGACGATGCCATTAATCACAAAAGCTGATGGGACTAAATTCGGGAAAACTGAAGGAAATGCTGTATGGTTAGATGCTGAAAAAACATCACCTTATGAATTTTACCAATTCTGGATTAATACGGATGATCGTGATGCCATTAAATTTTTGAAATATTTTACGTTTCTTTCAGTAGAAGAAATTGCTAAAATCGAACAGGAATTTAATGAAGCACCAGAAAAACGTTTGGCACAAAAAGCTTTAGCTAAAGAAGTGACAAGTTTAGTTCACGGAGCAGAAGCTTATGATCAAGCAGTTCGAATTTCAGAAGCATTGTTTAGCGGAAATATAAAAGGATTAAGTTCAGCAGAAATCATTCAAGGATTTAAAACAGTTCCTTCTTACACTGTTACGGCAGAAGATTCTTTAAATATTGTTAACATTCTGGTTGCTTCAGGAATCGAAGCGTCAAAACGTCAAGCACGTGAAGATATTCAAAATGGTGCGATTTATGTCAATGGTGAACGTTTAGAGGATACAGCGATTGAATTATCCGATGAACATAAAATTGAGGGTCAGTTTACTGTAATTCGTAGAGGCAAGAAGAAATATTTCTTATTAAAATTCTAAAAACAATAAAAACACCAACGGTTGCTGACTTCCCCAAGACTAGGCAGACCGTTAGTGTTTTTTTTAAGATGCACCATTTATGAAATAAGGGTATCACCGTTCAAATGAAATTGCAAAAGTGGTGATTGATTCTGTGGAGTTTCAAATAATCAATAAAAACAATCATTTTTCTTTTAAAAAATAAAAAAAGCACTGAATTTTTTAAGTCTTTTATGATGTATCTTTTGTTTATTGAAATGTTCCTACTATGATTTTTTATTCGTTTGTAAGGAATAAAGCAAATAGATTGTTTATTTCTTTTTTTTCAAGTATGGTTTTATAAGAGAAAGTTTTGTATCTAGGAGGAAGAATATAATATGTTAATTGGTTCTCATGTAAGTATGAGCGGTAAGAAAATGCTATTAGGAGCTGCAGAAGAAGCGGCAGGCTATCAAGCTTCAACGTTTATGATTTATACTGGTGCACCTCAAAATACCCGTAGAAAGCCAATCGAAGAGATGAATATCGAATCAGGGCAAGCGTTTATGGCAGAAAATGGGTTAAGTAATATCGTTGTTCATGCACCTTATATTATTAATTTAGGAAATACGATTAAACCAGAGAATTTTGGTTTTGCGACTGATTTTTTGCGTCAGGAAATTGAACGTGCGCAAGCGTTAGGCGCAACTCAGATTACCTTACATCCAGGGGCTCATGTTGGTGCTGGTGTCGATGCAGGGTTACAGCAAATCATTAAAGGATTAAATGAAGTACTTTGGAAGGAACAAATTCCGCAAATCGCGTTAGAAACAATGGCTGGAAAAGGAACTGAATTAGGACGCACCTTTGAAGAATTAGCCACTATTATTGATGGAGTTACATTGAATGATAAACTCTCTGTAACTATGGATACTTGCCATATCAATGATGCAGGATATAATGTTAAAGAAGATTTTGATGGTGTCTTAACTGAATTTGATAAAATAGTTGGCTTGGATCGATTGAAAGTGGTTCATGTCAATGATTCCAAAAATCCAATGGGTTCTCATAAAGATCGTCATGCCAATATTGGTTTTGGTACGATTGGTTTTGATGCTTTAAATGGTGTAGTTCATCATGAGAAGCTGATGGAATTGCCTAAAATTTTGGAAACGCCGTATGTTGGTCCAGATAAAAAAACAAGTAAAGCACCTTACGGCTACGAAATCGCTATGCTTAAGAGCAAAACATTTGATCCAGCATTATTAGAAAAAATCGAAGCACAATAATAAAAAAAAACGAATATAAAGGTGTTTTTTTAATTTCTTACGAAGAAAATGATAAAATACCTTTTCTTTTCGCTTGCTTTCTAGTAAAATGATTTCTTGAGAGTAATTCACTGGAATTTACCATGATTGAATGAATAAAAAAACAAATATAGTCGCTTTATCAAAAACTGATTAGTCTTTGATTTAGCTTTTCTCATATAGAAAGGAGAGATTTTTATGTCAACAGGTGTCGTAATTTTAATTGCCATTATTGCTTTATTGTTAGGTGCAGTAGGAGGATTTTTCCTTGCGCGCAAATATATGCAAGATTATTTTAAAAAGAATCCTCCCGTTAATGAGGATATGTTACGAATGATGATGATGTCAATGGGACAAAAACCTTCTGAGAAGAAGATACGTCAAATGATGCAACAAATGAAAAACCAAGGCGATAAGTAAGGTTTTAATTTGTAAATCTGAATTCTTAAAACGAACGGGCTGATTTTTTAGCCTGTTTTTTTGTGTCTATTTTTCTTGATTGAAAGTAGACAGAGCAATAGAGCAGTAACAAAACAACCAAAAATTGAAAAGGATAGAGGAGGGATTTTATGTCCATCTTTAAAAAATTAGGCTGGTTTTTTAAAAAAGAGAAAAAGAGTTATCTGATTGGTATTATTTCTTTAATTATTGTTGCGATTGTTCAGTTAATACCGCCTAAAGTAATTGGGATTGTTGTAGATGAAATAGCCGCGAAAAATATCAAAATAAAGGCTATTTTGTATTGGGTTGAGTTACTTTTAGCTGCTGCGCTTGCACAATATATTTTTCGTTATATTTGGCGAAAACATATCTGGGGAAGCGCAGCGAAATTGGAAAAAGATTTAAGAAAGAAATTATTCCATCACTTTACAACAATGGATGCCGTTTTTTATCAAAAATATCGAACAGGTGATTTAATGGCACATGCTACGAATGATTTGAATGCAATTCAAAATGTCGCAGGTGCAGGGATATTGACCTTTGCGGATTCTTTGATAACTGGTGGAGCGACGATTATTGCCATGATTTTATTTGTTGATTTACGTTTGACGCTAATTGCGTTAATCCCATTGCCGCTTTTGGCGGTAACTTCAAGAGTTTTAGGCTCTAAGTTACACGATGCTTTCCGTGATTCACAGGCTGCATTTTCAACGATTAATGATAAAACGCAAGAAAGTATCACAGGGATAAAAGTCATTAAAACCTTTGGGCAAGAGCAAGAAGATATTCAAGATTTTTCGGGAAAAATTGCGGATGCGGTTAAAAAAAATCGTCGGGTCAATTTTCTAGATGCATTATTTGATCCATTTATTACCATCATTATTGGAATCTCTTACGTATTAACGATTATTATCGGTGGGCGTTTTGTAATGACGGATACAATTACGATGGGACAATTGATTTCTTTTATTAGCTATATCGGGATGTTAGTTTGGCCGATGTTTGCGATTGGACGTTTGTTCAATGTATTGGAGCGTGGGAACGCTAGCTATGATCGTGTAAATGAATTATTGCATGAAAAAACACATATCATTGAGAAGAAAAATGCGATTCAAACTCCTGCGAAAGGTAAAATCGTAATGGATATCAAAGAATTTACTTATCCAAAGGAAAAACAAGCAGTTCTAGGTTCAATCGATTTTACTATTGATGAAGGAGAAACACTAGGAATTGTTGGGAAAACAGGTTCAGGAAAAACAACACTATTAAAATTGATTATGCGAGAATATGATCATTATACTGGAAAAATTATTTTTGGAAATCATTCAATCAAAGATTACTCTCTAGATGCAGTTATGCAATCAATCGGTTATGTTCCACAAGATCATTTTCTTTTTTCCATGACTGTACGCGATAATATTCGTTTTGCAAATCCTGCATTTACTGAAGCTAAAGTTGAAGAAGCGGCTGAGATGGCCTTTATCAATCAAGAAATCAAAGCATTTCCGAATGGTTATGACACAATGGTTGGTGAACGAGGAGTATCTTTATCGGGTGGACAAAAGCAACGGATTTCTATCGCTCGTGCATTGATTGTAGATCCTGAATTGTTAATCCTAGATGATGCATTATCAGCTGTCGATGCAAAAACAGAAGAGGCAATTTTAACCAATCTTAAACGAGATCGTAAGGAAAAAACAACAATTATTTCAGCACATCGATTAAGTAGCGTGATGCATGCCAAAGAAATTTTAGTATTAGATGAAGGACATATCATTGAACGAGGAACGCACAGTGAATTGCTGCAAATCAATGGCTGGTACAAACGTATGTGGGATAAACAACAATTAGAAGCCAAAATAGAAGGAGGTGAGGACTAATGGAAGAATATCAATCTGAGTGGACAAAATCGGTTCCAGTAAGAGAGCAAGTAACGATTATCAAACGCTTATTTAAATTTGCTAAACCTTTTAGAAAAACATTCTTTTCAGCAATTTTTCTAGCATTTGTCCTATCGATTATCAATGTACTATTACCAAAAATCATCGAAAATTTTATGGATAATTATTTAACGCCAAAAACAGCGACGAATCAAATTATTCTTTTATTTGCAGGGTTGTATTTATTTGGTGTGATTGTGAAAAGTATTGTTTGGTTCTTTCAATGGTATTTGTATTCAAGTGCTTCATTGAAAACCTATCAATACATTCGGATAAAATTATTTGAAAAATTACAAACGTTGGGGATGCGTTATTTCGATCAAACGCCAGCAGGGTCTATTGTATCCCGAGTGACGAATGATACAGAGACGTTATTTGAATTTTGGTATGTCTTTTTAATGGTTTTAACAGGTATTTTTGCTGTTGTTTCTTCCTTAGTAGCCATGATTCAAATAAATGTAAAAATAGCTATCGTTATTGCGCTATTCTTACCGATTTTATTAGTAATCATCTGGTATTATCAAAAATTTAGTTCTCGTATCTATCGAAGTATGCGCGAAAAACTAAGTCAATTAAATACAAAATTAAATGAATATATATCGGGAATGTCAATTGTTCAACAATTTCGTCAACAAAAAAGATTAGAAAAAGAGTTTGAAGCGACCAATGAAGATTATTTACAAACTCGTTTTTCAATGATTAAAACCAACTCGCTCTTATTAGGACCAATCATCAATCTTTTATATACTGTAGCAATCGGTTTAGTTTTGACTTTATTTGGATTTGATGCACTTAAATCTCCTGTTGAAGCAGGAATGATTTATGCCTTTGTGACGTATGTTCAAGCTTTCTTTAATCCGATGACTCAAATGATGGATTTCCTAAGTGTTTTTACCGATGGAATGGTTGCGGGAAGTCGCATTTTAAAAATTATGGATCATGAAGAATATACGCCACAACAAAATAAGGATGCACATGCTGAAATAACAATTGGTAAAATTGAATTTCGTCATGTAAGTTTCTCTTATGATGGTAAAACAAACGTCTTGAATGATATTAGTTTTATTGCGAATCCTGGCGAAACTGTCGCATTGATTGGTCATACAGGTAGTGGAAAAAGTTCGATTATCAATGTGTTAATGCGTTTTTATGAATTTTATGAAGGGCAAGTTTTAATTGATGATCGCGATATTCGGGACTATTCGGTAAATGAACTACGTAAAAAAATGGGTCTCGTTTTACAAGATTCTTTTATGTTTTACGGTGATATAGCAGGAAATATCCGTATGCTAAATCCTGACATTACTGATGAGCAAATCGAAGCGGCAGCTAAATTTGTACAAGCAGACAAATTTATTGAAACTTTGCCGAAAAAATATCATGCGAAGGTAATCGAACGTGGCGCTAGTTATTCAAGTGGTCAACGTCAATTGATTTCATTTGCTCGAACGATGGTAACCGATCCAAAGATTTTAATTTTGGATGAAGCAACGGCTAATATCGATACTGAAACAGAAGGGTTGATTCAAGAAGCTTTAGCTAAGATGCGTCAAGGAAGAACGACGATTGCAATCGCTCACCGTTTATCAACAATTCGTGATGCTAATCTGATTTTAGTGTTGGATAAAGGGACGATTGTTGAAAGTGGAAATCATGAAACTTTGATTGCTAAAAAGGGTTTGTATGCAGATATGTATAAATTACAAAGCAGTGAAGTTTAGTTAGTAATTACTGAGTGATTTTTTAAGAAAATCGTTCCACTCAATTGAAAACTAGTTAAAATTTGGGCAGAAAGATAGACAAATAAAAGCTTAAGAGGTAAAGTAAATGTACTTGTAAAAATTCGGAGGAAATTAATATGTATGATGTGATTATTATTGGTGCAGGACCTGCTGGAATGACAGCAGCGTTATACGCATCACGCTCAAATTTATCTGTTTTAATGATCGAACGAGGAGCACCGGGCGGTCAAATGAATAATACAGCGGAAGTCGAAAATTATCCTGGTTTTGATTCTATCATGGGACCGGAATTAGCGTTTAAAATGTATGAAAATGTAGAAAAATTTGGCACTAAAAATGCGTATGGTATCGTAATGGATATCAAAGATCAAGGCGCATATAAAGAAGTGATTTGTGAAGATCAAACCTATCAAGCGAAAACAGTGATTATTGCTACTGGTTGTGAACATCGAAAATTAGGTGTAAAAGGGGAAGAAGAATTTGCAGGGCGCGGCGTGTCTTATTGTGCGGTGTGTGATGGTGCCTTTTTCCGTAATAAACGCTTAATGGTAATCGGTGGCGGTGATTCGGCTGTGGAAGAAGCGATTTATTTGACTCAGTTTGCTTCTGAAGTTGTGATTGTTCATCGTCGTGATGAATTACGAGCACAAAAAATCATTCAAGATCGTGCCTTTGCTAATGAGAAAATTTCATTTATCTGGGATACAGTTCTAGAAGAGATTACAGGCAATGAGATGGTTGTAACTGGTGGACAATTAAGAAATGTTAAAACAAACGAAATCAGTGAAATTGAAGCAGATGGTGTCTTTATCTATGTTGGACTAGATCCACTAACAGAACCATTTAAATCAAGTGGCATTACGAATGATGAAGGTTGGATCATTACCGATCAAGAGATGAAAACATCAATTCCTGGTATCTATGCGATTGGGGATGTTCGTGAAAAAACATTACGTCAAATCACAACGGCTGTTGGTGAAGGCGGGATTGCTGGGCAAGAAGTCTATAAATATATTGAAGATATGACCGATGCTGTAAAAGAAAATGCTTAATTGATAAAGAAGAAACCCTAGATGAAACAGGTTACCAGTTTTGTCTAGGGATTTTTTTAAGTTTTTTTAACCGAAGTTCTTTTAAGGCTATTTTTATTTGTCATGTTGAAGAAAAAAAAGTTATAATTTAGGAACAGTCGTTGCTGAAAAAAAGAATACAAAATGGCAATGTTCAGTTTTAAGAATCGAGAAAAATGACTGCTTTTTCATTTTAAATAAAATTGCGGGATTCGTTTAAGTTTAGTGTTTTTTAATTCAAAAGTGAATTAAAACTATTTTTTAGAATGGATAGAAGACAATGAAAAAAGAAAAATTTGCCCAGTGGTATAATCATATCAATTTGATTTTAACTATGGCTTGGATTGCTTTATTTTTGCTTGATTTAAGTAAACTAATCAATATCGATCATGTGCCGTATATTTGGCTGGATATATTCTTGTGGTCCATTTTTATTATCGATTATACTGTACGCTTTATTTATGCTAAGGATAAAAAGAAATTTTTTACCAGTAATATTTTTGATTTGATTGCGATTATTCCGTTAGGTTGGCTAAAAATTGGTTCATTCACTCGTGTAAATCGTCTATTTAAAGTTATTGGATTGTTTGGAAAATTGGCAAAGAATAAAGAAAGTATTTTGTATAAAAATGGCTTTATTTATGCTGTATATATTAGTGCGATGATTGTTTTTATTGGAAGTGGTCTATTTAGTATCGCCGAAAATAAAAGCTATGGTGAAAGTCTTTGGTGGAGTATTGTGACAGTCACTACGGTTGGTTATGGGGGAATTATCCCGACAACTGTTTACGGAAAACTGATTGCAACAGTTACGATGATTTTTGGAATTGGATTTATTGGGTTTATGACCTCAGCTATCACCAATTATGTAAAAGATAAAAATACTAGCACCGAAGAAACCAAAAACAATTTAGAAATCGAAGAGTTAAGACAACAGCTAGTGCAATTAAATAAGAAAATGGATCGTTTATTACAAGAAAAAGAAAAATCAGATTAGTTATCTTGAAATGGATAGAAGAATCTTGAGGTGAATCAAGGAAAGAAAATTAGTTTGTACGTTAGATAAACTAAGACTGGATTAAAAGATCGTTATTTGAAATTAGTTGTTTTACTATTAATAGAAGGAGAAATGAAAAATGAATAAAAAAGAATATCTTGCACTCGTTACAATGGAAGAATGTGCTGAATTACAGCAGGCATTATCAAAATCTTTACGATTTGGTTTTGATGACCATCATCCTGAAAAGATTGCCCAAAATAATGAACAACAAGTATTAGAAGAATATTATCAATTAGTTGCAATGATGGAAGAATTACAAGAACAAAAAATTGTCACTCGATTGTCAGAAGGAGAAATTCAGCAAATTAAAGTAGCTAAAATCAAAAAGGTTTATCAGTATATGGAATATTCTGCAGATAGAAATTGTTTAAGCGAAATTTAGGGATTTTGAACAATAGCTACTAAATGATTTAAAACCCACTAACGAGAAACCATCTTGAAAATTTGTGGAATATGTCTTGCTATCGTTTTCAACTCTGTTTCGCTATAAAATAACATGGATAAAGACAAGTATCTTTTGACAATTTGAAATAATTGAACTATGATTAAGACACGTTAGACAATTGACGCAATAAGAATTGGTTTGCGTTGTAATTATGACTGGTGTTAGAAAACGAAACAGCTAAATTTCATGAAAAAATGCACGCATACATTAAGACACTAAGCTCGGATTTAGGACCCGAAACAAAACTGCATATTAGTTTTGTCACGGGCTATTTTTTTGCGAACCATTGTTTGGAATGCAGTATCCAAATGTTATTTTTTGTCAAATAAAGACTGACTGAGTCATGAATTAGCTTGCTGGAACTTTGATAGTATCAGCTATAATTTGGAGAGTGGTTAGTGGTGAATGGAGCAATTTTATTAGAAAAATCATGAGCGGATGATAGTAGGAGGAAATTAAGTATGATGAATAAACGAACAGTCGAAATGAAAAAAGCTTCCAAAGATCAAGAATTAAAAAAACTCGCTTTATTATCAGAAAGAGAATTGATGATGGAATTGCGGACATCAGAAAAAGGGTTATCTGAAGAAGATGCCGCGCAACGATTAGAGGAATATGGCCCCAATGAGGTTTCCGCCCAAAAACCAACTCCTGCAATTATTATGTTTTTAGAAGCCTTTAAAGATCCCTTTGTCTATGTGTTGGCATTGTTAATGGTAGTTTCTGCTGCGACAAAAGATTATGAAGCCGCTGTTGTAATGAGTGTAATGATTTTGGCTAGTGTTATTATTGCCTTTATTCAAGAATATCGTTCTCAAAAAGCGAGTTTAAGTTTAAAAGAATTAATTGAAAATACTTCTGCTGTAACGAGAGAGGGAATCACAAAAGAAATCCCAATGGATGAAATTGTTCCAGGGGATATCGTAACTCTTGCGACAGGAGATATGATTCCAGCGGATGCCGTTTTAGTTTGGACGAAAGATTTATTTATTAATCAATCTTCTTTGACAGGTGAATCAATGCCGGTAGAAAAATTTGTAGATGCTGGTGTGGATCGTGATCAAAAAAATGTCTCTGCTATCGATATGCAAGATTTAGTTTTTATGGGGACAGATGTTTTAAGTGGTCAAGGAAAAGCAATTATTTTAAAAACAGGTCAAAATACTTTCTTTGGAGATATTGCTAAAAATGCGACAACACAACGTGGGAAAACCTCTTTTGATATTGGCTTGACAAGGGTAAGTAAGCTTTTATTGCGGATGGTAATGATCTTATTTCCAGTTGTATTCTTGATTAATGGCTTGACAAAAGGGGACTGGGCAGATGCATTCTTCTTTGCAATCGCTGTAGCGGTTGGTTTAACACCTGAAATGTTACCTATGATTGTGACTAGTAACTTAGCTAAGGGAGCGTTATCTTTATCAAAACATAAAGTAATCGTTAAAGAGCTACCCTCAATTCAAAATCTAGGAAGTATGGACGTATTATGTACAGATAAAACAGGAACTATTACAGAAGATCGAGTTGTACTAGTTCAACATTTAAATCCGTTAGGCGAAGTGAATGATCAAGTTTTAGATATGGCGTTCTTAAATTCTCACTATCAAACTGGTTGGAAAAACCTGATGGATATTGCTGTGATTAATTTTTATGAAGAAAGTAAAACAAAAAGTCCGTTTAAACAAGTAACCAAATTAGATGAAATTCCTTTTGATTTTTCTCGTAGACGATTAACTGTCGTGGTAAATGCAGATGGACATCAATTTATGATTACAAAAGGTGCCGTAGAAGAAATGGAAGCAGTCTGTACCCATGCGGAAATTAATGGCGAAATTGTTCCGTTAACCCCAGAACTCCAACAAAAAATGCGTGAAGTTAACGTGAAAATGAATCAACAAGGAATGCGTGCTTTGGCTGTAGCTGTCAAAAAAGATGTTCATAGTGATGCAATTTATTCAATTGCTGATGAACAAGAAATGACTTTAATCGGTTTTATGGGCTTCTTAGATCCCGCAAAAGAGTCTGCAATTACAGCGATTAAATCGTTGCACGAACATGGTGTTAATGTAAAAGTTTTGACAGGTGATAATGATATCGTGGCGAAAAAAGTTTGTGCAGATGTTGGAATCGAAGTCGATAATGTGTTATTAGGCTCACAAATTGAACAGATGACAGATGAACAAATGGCGAAAGAAGTAGAGCAAACAAATCTATTTGCTAAATTAAATCCGATGCAAAAATCTCGTATTATCGAAACTTTACAGAAAAACGGACATACTGTTGGGTTTATGGGAGATGGAATTAATGACGCACCAGCGCTTAGAAAAGCTGATGTTGGAATCTCTGTTGATACAGCAGCCGATATCACCAAAGATGCTAGCTCAATTATTTTGTTAGAGAAAAGTTTGAATGTGTTGGAAGCTGGTGTAATCGAAGGACGTAAAGTATTTAGTAATATGATGAAATATATTAAAATTACAATCAGTTCAAATTTTGGGAATGTTTTTTCAATTTTAGTGGCAAGTGCCTTTTTACCTTTCTTACCAATGCTTTCGATTCAATTGTTGATTCAAAATTTGATTTACGATATTGCTCAATTAGCTATTCCTTGGGATAATGTTGATGAAGAGGATTTAATCAAACCTGTTCATTGGGAAACCAGTGGTTTAACGAAGTTTACTGTTTGCATCGGTCCTGTTAGTAGTATTTTTGATATCATGACCTATCTAGTCATGTGGTTTGTATTTCATGCGAATACAGTAGGCTCACAAGCACTTTTCCAAACAGGTTGGTTTGTTGTCGGTTTAGTTAGTCAAACTTTAGTTGTTCAAATGGTTCGAACACGAAAAATACCATTTATTCAAAGTATAGCTTCTCCTCAAGTTTTACTTTCAAGTGCTGGAGCTGTGATTATGGGCTTGATTATTGTCTTGACACCAATCCGCGGATATTTCGACTTTGTGAAACTTCCTGCTAATTATTGGCCCTGGTTTATTTTGATCATCGTCTTGTATTTGATTACGGTAGAAGTTGCTAAACGTCTGTATATCCGTATAACTAAAGAATGGATTTAAGTAAAAAGTAGTTAAAATTATAGAAAGATCTTTAAGGTGGAATTCTTCGTGTTTTCTATCCTAAAGACCTTTCTTTTTTTATGTCAAAATTAAATTATCTGTAATAGAAATTGCTTATTACGTAGTATAACAGCTGGTAGTTCTTTTGAAATCCTTTTCTTATTTGGAAAATAAAACGTTTTCTTATTTGTGATTTTAATCACGAATCTTTGTTTTAGTAGGTTTTCCAAGTTTATGAGAAAAAATATAAATTTAAAACTTTTTACTTGCTCTTTTACGTGAGAAATGATAATTTGTTAGTGTAGTCAATAAAAAGTAATACAGTTTCAGTTGCTGTTTTATTTTTAGTTGAAATTTAAAGAAGAGTAATAGAGAGGATTGTGTGACAAAATGGCAAAGAAGAAAAAACCTATTGATTTTAACGCACTTATGGAAAAAATCGACGCTGATTTTCCAACATTCCAAGTTTTGGATCAAGATGGAAAAATTGTAAACAAAGATGCTGTACCAGATTTATCAGATGAAGAATTAGTTGATTTGATGACTCGTATGGTTTGGTCACGTGTTTTGGATCAACGTTCAACAGCATTAAATCGTCAAGGACGCCTTGGCTTTTTCGCTCCAACAGCAGGACAAGAAGCAAGTCAATTAGCAAGTCAATTTGCGATGGATAAAGAAGATTACTTATTACCTGGTTACCGTGATGTACCTCAATTAGTTCAACATGGTTTACCGTTAGCTGAAGCATTTTTATGGTCTCGTGGACATGTAGCAGGGAATTATTATGCACCAGAACTTAATGCATTACCACCTCAAATCATAATTGGTGCTCAGTTCATTCAAGCAGCAGGTGTTGCTTTAGGAATGAAAAAACGTGGTAAAAAGAACGTTGTCTTCACTTATACAGGTGATGGTGGTTCTTCACAAGGTGATTTCTATGAAGCAATCAACTTTGCTGGAGCCTATAAAGCAAACGGTGTATTTATCATTCAAAATAATGGTTTTGCGATTTCAACTCCACGTGAAAAACAAACAGCGGCTAAAACGTTAGCACAAAAAGCAGTTGCAGCTGGAATTCCTGGAATTCAAGTAGATGGAATGGATCCATTGGCAGTTTATGCTATTGCTAAAGAAGCTCGTGAATGGTCTGCGGCAGGAAATGGTCCTGTTTTAATCGAGACATTGACTTACCGTTATGGTCCACATACATTATCTGGTGATGATCCAACTCGTTACCGTTCTAAAGACATGGATGACGAATGGACATTAAAAGATCCATTGATTCGTTTCCGTAAATACCTAGAAGATAAAGGTTTATGGTCTGAAGAAAAAGAAAATGAAGTTATCGAAAAAACAAAAGAAGAAATTAAAGTAGCAATTGCTGCAGCGGATAAAGCGCCTAAGCAAAAAGTTTCTGATTTCTTAAAGAATATGTTTGAAGTACAACCACAAAATATCAAAGAACAAATTGCATTCTATGAAGCAAAGGAGTCGAAATAAGATGGCACAAAAAACAATGATCCAAGCAATTACAGATGCCTTAGCTCTTGAATTAGGGCAAGATGAAAATGTCTTAGTCTTCGGTGAAGATGTTGGTAAAAACGGTGGTGTGTTCCGTGCGACAGAAGGTTTACAAGAAAAATATGGCGAAGATCGCGTCTTCGATACTCCTTTAGCAGAATCTGGAATTGGCGGTTTAGCTTTTGGGTTAGCATTAGAAGGATATCGTCCAGTTCCTGAAATTCAATTCTTTGGCTTCGTCTTTGAAGTGTTTGACGAAATCGTTGGTCAAATGGCTCGTACTCGTTACCGTATGGGTGGAACACGCAATATGCCGATTACTGTTCGTGCGCCATTTGGTGGTGGGGTTCATACACCAGAACTTCACTCAGATAATTTAGAAGGATTAATTGCGCAATCACCAGGTATTCGTGTCGTAATTCCTTCAAATCCTTATGATGCAAAAGGATTATTGATTTCATCTATTAGAAGTAATGATCCAGTAGTCTTTTTAGAACATATGAAATTATATCGTTCATTCCGTGAGGAAGTGCCAGATGAGTCTTATGAAGTACCGTTAGATAAAGCAGCTGTTACTCGTGAAGGAACGGATATTTCAATCATTACTTATGGTGCAATGGTTCGTGAAGCAATCAAAGCAGCAGACAATTTAGCGAAAGATAATATTTCAGCAGAAATTATTGACTTGCGTACAGTTGCTCCTTTAGATGTAGAAACAATCATTAAATCGGTAGAAAAAACAGGACGCGTAGTTGTAGTCCAAGAAGCGCAAAAACAAGCAGGTGTAGGAGCCATGGTTGTTTCAGAAATTTCTGAACGTGCTGTTTTATCATTAGAAGCACCAATTGGTCGTGTATCTGCGCCAGATACTATCTTCCCATTTGGTCAAGCAGAAAACATTTGGTTGCCAAATGCTAAGGATATCGAAGCAAAAGCTAGAGAAATCGCAGGATTTTAAATATAGAACTATTTAGTGAGTATGGATTAGATAAAAAAGAGAGAATAGATAAAGAAATCGTGGGTGAGACAAAAGTAAAGACTACTTTTGTTTTATCTCTCAAAATCGAACAAACGGTGGTGCAAAAGTAGCTCTTTCGGAAATAAGCCGAAATTCACCAAAAATTTGAAGAACAATTTTCGGAAATTCCTTCTTATTTCTCAGAGCTAACCACTTTTGTACCAACCTCTTTATTAAGAAAAGTTTGAAGTTCAACTTTAGCTGATTTCTTCAACTATTCGTTCAATTAACATTAGGTATTTATCTGAAAATCGATTACTGAAATAGTAACTATCAAATGAAACAAAGATATTATTTATGGGAAGGGAAGACTAAAAAATGGCCTATCAATTTAAATTACCAGATATTGGTGAAGGTATTGCAGAAGGTGAAATCGTAAAATGGTTTGTTAAGCCTGGCGATACAATTAATGAAGACGATACATTATTAGAAGTTCAAAATGATAAATCAGTAGAAGAAATTCCATCACCAGTAACAGGAACTGTGAAAAGCATTGTGGTTCCAGAAGGAACAGTTGCTAATGTAGGTGATGTGTTGATTGAAATCGATGCACCAGGACATGAAGGAAATGAAGGTGACTCAGGTGTAGCTGCACAAGAGCAAACACCAGCACAACCTGCAGCAACACCAGCACAACCTGCAGCAACACCAGCTGCTTCTGATGGCGGTGTATTCCAATTTAAATTACCAGATATCGGTGAAGGTATTGCAGAAGGTGAAATCGTAAAATGGTTTGTTAAAGCTGGCGATACAATCAACGAAGATGATACATTATTGGAAGTTCAAAACGATAAATCAGTAGAAGAAATTCCATCACCAGTAACAGGAACTGTAAAAAATATTGTGGTTCCAGAAGGGACAGTTGCTAATGTAGGTGATGTGCTAATTGAAATTGATGCACCGGGTCATAATGATTCAGCTGCTTCAGCTCCAGAAAGTACACCAGCTCAAACAGAACAAGCTGCTCCAGCACCACAAGCGTCAACAGGAGTAGTGGTAGCGGCTGATCCAAATAAACGAGTATTAGCTATGCCTTCTGTTCGTCAATTTGCTCGTGAAAAAGATGTTGATATTACACAAGTAACACCATCTGGAAAAGGCGGTCGTGTAACAAAAGCTGATATTGAAACATTTATTTCTGGTGGAGGTCAAGTAGCAACTTCAACAGCAACAGAACAAGTAAGTGAAGTAGCAGCTTCAACTCAAACAAATGAACCAGCAGCTCCTAAAGCACCAGCTAAACCATTTATCTCTGACTTAGGTGAAGCTGAAACACGTGAAAAAATGACACCAACACGTAAAGCAATTGCTAAAGCAATGGTTAATAGTAAACATACTGCACCACATGTTACATTGCATGATGAAGTTGAAGTTTCTAAATTATGGGATCACCGTAAGAAATTTAAAGATGTTGCGGCAGCTAATGGAACAAAATTGACTTTCTTACCATATGTTGTTAAAGCATTAACGACAACTGTTCAAAAATTCCCAATCTTGAATGCGTCTATTGATGATGCAGCACAAGAAATTGTTTATAAAAATTACTATAACATTGGTATTGCAACTGATACAGATCATGGTTTATATGTACCAAATGTTAAAAATGCGAATACGAAGAGCATGTTTGCGATTGCGGATGAAATCAATGAAAAAGCAGCGCTTGCAGTAGAAGGAAAATTGAGTGCTCAAGATATGCGTGATGGCTCAATTACAATTAGTAATATTGGTTCAGTTGGTGGCGGCTGGTTTACACCAGTTATCAATTACCCTGAAGTTGCGATTTTAGGTGTAGGGACAATTGCTCAACAACCAGTTGTAAACGAAGATGGTGAAATCGTTGTAGGCCGCGTTATGAAGCTTTCATTAAGCTTTGATCATCGTATTGTTGATGGCGCGACTGCTCAAAAAGCAATGAACAACATCAAACGTTTATTAGCTGATCCAGAATTATTATTAATGGAAGGATGATTATCAAATGGTAGTAGGAGATTTCGCCATTGAATTAGATACAGTAGTTATTGGTTCAGGCCCTGGTGGCTATGTTGCAGCGATTCGTGCTGCGGAAATGGGTCAAAAAGTTGCCATCATTGAACGTGAATTTATCGGCGGTGTTTGTTTAAACGTTGGTTGTATTCCTTCGAAAGCATTAATCGCTGCAGGACATCACTATCAAGAAGCTTTAGATTCAACAATGTTTGGTGTGACAACGAAAGAAGTAGAATTAGATTTTAGTAAAACCCAAGATTGGAAAGACAATAAAGTTGTTAAAACGTTGACTGGCGGCGTAGGAATGCTGCTTAAAAAACACAAAGTTGAAATTATAGAAGGAGAAGCATTTTTTGTTGATGAAAACACGTTGCGTGTAATTCATCCAGATTCTGCTCAAACATACTCATTCAATAATGCAATCGTAGCAACTGGTTCTCGACCAATTGAAATCCCAGGGTTTAAATTTGGTGGACGTGTCTTAGATTCTACTGGTGGTTTAAACTTGAAAGAAGTACCGAAAAAATTTGTTATTATCGGTGGCGGTGTCATCGGTGCTGAACTTGGTGGAGCGTATGCGAATCTTGGCTCAGAAGTAACCATTTTAGAAGGTTCACCTTCAATTTTACCAACATATGAAAAAGATATGGTTAAATTAGTTACAGATGACTTTGCGAAGAAAAATGTAACTGTTGTGACAAAAGCAATGGCAAAAGAAGCCATCGACAATGGGAACAGCATTACAGTTAAGTATGAAGTGGATGGGAAAGAAGAATCTGTGACTGCTGATTATGTAATGGTAACAGTTGGTCGTCGTCCAAATACTGATGATCTTGGCTTAGAACAAGCAGGTGTAGAAGTTGGGGAACGTGGCTTAGTACCAGTGGATAAACAAGGTAGAACCAACGTATCGAATATTTTCGCTATCGGTGATATCGTTCCTGGTGCTGCTTTGGCTCATAAAGCAAGCTACGAAGCGAAAATTGCTGCAGAAGCAATTTCTGGTAAAAAAGTAGAAGTCGATTATAAGGCAATGCCTGCAGTTGCTTTTACTGATCCAGAATTAGCTAGTGTAGGAATGACTGTTGCAGAAGCAAAAGAAGCTGGATTAGAAGCAACAGGATATAAATTCCCATTCGCTGGAAATGGACGTGCGATTTCTTTAGGTAAAACAGAAGGCTTTGTTCGTCTAGTAACAACTAAAGAAGATAACGTAATTATTGGCGCTCAAATTGCTGGAGTTGGTGCAAGTGATATGATTTCAGAATTAGCACTTGCGATTGAATCTGGTATGAATGCCGAAGATATTGCTTTAACAATCCACCCACATCCTTCTCTAGGAGAAATTACGATGGATGCTTCTGAATTGGCTTTAGGTTTGCCAATTCATATCTAATAGCATGTTTTGTCACACAAAGGAAGACCGAGCTAGCCAAGCTCGGTCTTTTGTTTTGAATTTGTTACTATTTTACTTTATAGATGATTCAGAATTTTTAGTATTTAGTTAGAAAAATAATGGAAGGTACTATTCAATTAAAAACAATGAATAAGTTTAGGAGAAAAATGATTTTCACTTTTTCTTTTGTCACATTTTTTTATTAAGCGTTAAATATGTTAAGATAAATTATATAAATGTAATGTGAAAGGGGATTTTTATGGCGAAAAAACGTAAGGAGAAAATTAAGTCATTTTTAGGTGTGTTAGTAATTTTAGTTTTGTCTTTTTTTAATGATTTTCTAACGATTATTAATGTACCCCCACTCATTAACGGAATGATTGGTAATATAATCTGGAATTGGTTTATTGTAGCGCTACTATTTTTTTATATTTTTCGAGTTGAGAAAAGAACTGTGGCATCAATTGGATTAAAAAAGCCTACTGGTGATGATTTGAAATGGGCTTTCTATTTCTGGGGAATGTCAAATGTTTGGTACGTAGTATTGAATTTTTTCTTTCCACAATCTGAATTAAATGAGGGGATATCAACCATAACAAGCCTAACACTTCCGCTAGTCCTTCTTTTGGTTATAACCACAGCTTTTTGTGAAGAAGTGATTTGGCGAGGTTTCCTAATGGAAAGAATCTATGAATTAACGGGATATATATGGCTAGGTGCTAGTATTAGTTTTGTCATTTTTATTATCCCTCATATTCAAGTTTTTGGTTATGAGTGGCTTATCTATCATGCCTTTGGAAGTAGTTTGCTTTATGTTTTATATGTGTGGCGTAGAAACTTATGGTCAACGATTTTATTGCATTTTTTAATAAATATTCCAATTGTTATTCCGACTCTTTTTTCATAGTAAAAGTGACGATATACTTAATTACAGAGTTGAAAAAAACTTTCTTTGAACTATCTTTTAAAATTGTGAAAGTAGAAATAATCTTAAAAGATAATAGGCACGAATTTACAAAGATAAAAGTAGATTTTTTATCTTTGTAAATTCGTGCCTATTTTTGTATTACTATTATTTATGGCTCTATAATAATTTGTGTTGGTGGATATTCCTAAAGAAAAACCCATCAACACTTTTTTGAGTGTTCAAACACAAAAAAGGAACAACAAACTGATAAAATGAAATCGACCAAAACCACAAATTATCAGAAAGGTTGTTCCCTATGGATAAGAATACCAGAAAATT